>NZ_JBLWBA010000006.1:635835-800827 GCF_048285585.1 Sulfitobacter sp. SBS6
TTCCATCGCCGCCAGAGCGGAGCCTGGGATCACAGGGATGTCGTCGCCTGGGTAGTCGTAGGAAGACAGCAGTTCGCGGATTTCCATTTCAACCAGTTCCAGCAGTTCTTCATCGTCCACCTGGTCTACTTTGTTCATGTAGACAACCATGGCGGGGATGCCGACCTGACGGCCCAGCAGGATGTGCTCGCGGGTCTGTGGCATGGGGCCATCAGCAGCGTTCACAACCAGGATCGCGCCGTCCATCTGCGCCGCACCGGTGATCATGTTTTTCACATAGTCAGCGTGGCCTGGGCAGTCGACGTGGGCGTAGTGACGGCCTTCGGTCTCATACTCGACGTGTGCGGTCGAGATGGTGATGCCGCGTGCTTTTTCTTCGGGCGCGCCGTCAATCTGGTCATAGGCGCGGAAGTCGCCGAAGTACTTGGTGATCGCCGCGGTCAACGTGGTTTTGCCGTGGTCAACGTGACCAATGGTACCGATGTTAACGTGTGGTTTATTACGTTCAAACTTTGCCTTAGCCATGGTGGCCTCCTTGGTTTTCAAATTGGGCGGTGGGTTGAACACCCACCCTACGGTTTGGGTAGGGCGGGGTTATCCCCGCCGTCCCAGTTATTGCAACGCGCCAGTTACGCGAATTTCGCTTGGATCTCGTCAGAGATGTTCTGCGGAACAGGTTCGTAGTGCGAGAACTGCATGGTGAAGTTCGCACGACCCGACGACATCGAACGCAGCGTGTTGATGTAGCCGAACATGTTGGCCAGCGGCACCTGTGCGTCGATCGCGATTGCGTTCCCGCGTGTGTCCTGACCCTGAACCTGACCGCGACGCGATGTCAGATCGCCGATGATCCCGCCTGTGTAGTCCTCAGGGGTGATAACTTCGACTTTCATGATCGGTTCGAGCAGTTTCGCACCAGCTTTACGCATGCCTTCGCGCATACCCATACGGGCCGCGATTTCAAACGCAAGAACGCTGGAGTCAACGTCGTGGAATTTACCGTCGATCAGAGCAACCTTGAAGTCGATGACCGGGAAGCCCGCCAAAGGACCGGAGTCCATGACCGAGTTGATCCCTTTTTCGACGCCCGGGATGTATTCTTTCGGAACGGCACCACCAACAATGCGGCTTTCGAAGGAATAGCCTTCGCCTGGCTCGGTTGGCATCAGGATCATCTTCACCTCGGCGAACTGACCGGAACCACCGGACTGTTTCTTGTGGGTGTAGGTGATTTCTGCTTCGCGCGAGATGGTCTCGCGGTAGGCAACCTGAGGCGCACCGATGTTCGCTTCAACTTTGAATTCACGACGCAGACGGTCCACCAGAATGTCGAGGTGAAGTTCGCCCATGCCCTTCATGATGGTCTGACCGGATTCCAGATCCGTTTCAACGCGGAAGGAGGGGTCTTCTGCAGCCAGACGCGCCAGACCGGTGGACATCTTCTCTTGGTCAGCCTTGGTTTTAGGCTCAACCGCGATTTCGATAACCGGATCGGGGAAGGTCATTGTTTCAAGAACAACAGGGTCGTTGACGGCGCAAAGCGTGTCACCGGTTGTTGTGTCTTTCAGACCTGCCAGCGCGATGATGTCGCCCGCGAACGCTTCTTGAATTTCTTCACGATCGTTGGAGTGCATCATCATCATACGACCGACGCGCTCTTTCTTACCTTTGGTGGAGTTCAAGAGCGTGTCGCCCTTGTTCAGCACACCGGAGTAGATGCGGGTAAAGGTCAGCGAGCCAACAAAGGGGTCGTTCATGATTTTGAACGCCAGACCGGAGAAGGCCATGTCGTCATCCGCACGGCGTGGGATGTTACGTGTCTCTGTCTCGTCGCCTGGTTTGAAGCCCATGTAGTCAACAACGTCCATCGGGGATGGCAGATAGTCGATAACAGCGTTCAACAGAGGCTGAACACCTTTGTTTTTGAACGCGGAGCCGCAGAGTACGGGGATGAACTTGATCGCCAGTGTCCCTTTACGGATCAGACCGCGCAGGGTGTCGACGTCAGGCTCTGCGCCGTCCATCAGGTAGTTTTCCATGGCTTCGTCATCCATCTCGACCGCAGTCTCGATCAGATGCGCGCGCCATTCGTCGGCCAGGTCTTTCAACTCGGCACGGATTTCGCGTTGTTCCCAGCTCGCGCCAAGATCTTCACCGGCCCATACCCATTCTTTCATGGTAACCAGATCGATCATGCCTTCCAGCTCGGTTTCGGCACCGATCGGGATTTGGATCGGCGCAGGTGTCGCACCGGTACGGTCTTTGATCATCTTCACGCAGTTGAAGAAGTCAGCGCCGATTTTGTCCATTTTGTTGACGAAAACGATGCGTGGAACCTTGTAGCGGTCCGCTTGGCGCCAAACGGTTTCGGTCTGGGGCTCAACACCGGCGTTGGCGTCAAGAACAGCAACCGCGCCGTCAAGAACGGCCAGCGAGCGTTCAACTTCGATGGTGAAGTCAACGTGGCCAGGGGTGTCGATGATGTTCATCCGGTACTTGGTGTCGGATGTCGCGTCGGCTGTTGGCTCTTCCTGGCGCTGCCAGAAAGTGGTCGTCGCAGCGGAGGTAATTGTAATACCGCGTTCCTGCTCCTGCTCCATCCAGTCCATCGTGGCGGCACCGTCGTGCACTTCGCCGATGTTGTGGGACTTACCAGTGTAAAACAGGATCCGTTCGGAGCAGGTTGTTTTGCCTGCGTCGATGTGGGCCATGATGCCGAAATTGCGGTAGCGTGAGAGCGGATAGTCGCGTGCCATTGAGCTGCTTCCTCGAATATATCTGAAACGGATAAATCGCGCCCCGGGGTGGGACGCGACGGGAACGGCTTATGCCGCCCGAATTACCAGCGGTAGTGGCTGAACGCTTTGTTCGCGTCGGCCATCTTGTGGGTGTCTTCGCGCTTCTTAACAGCAGTACCGCGCGATTGAACAGCGTCCAGAAGCTCACCTGCAAGGCGCTCTTCCATGGTGTTCTCGTTGCGGGCGCGGGACGCTTTGATCAACCAGCGGATCGCCAGTGCTTCGCGACGCTCGGGGCGCACTTCGACAGGAACCTGATAGGTGGCACCACCAACGCGGCGCGAACGCACTTCGACGGACGGCTTGATGTTGTCCAGCGCTTCGTGGAAGACTTCGATGGGCGCGCGTTTGATTTTGTCTTCAACACGGTTCATCGCGTTGTAAACGATACGCTCCGCAACCGACTTTTTGCCGTCGATCATCAGGTTGTTCATGAATTTGGTGAGAACCAGATCACCGTACTTGGCGTCTGGCAGTACTTCGCGTTTTTCAGCGGCGTGACGACGTGACATTTAAAGCTCCTAATTGTCAGTTGCCGAGGCAGGTTTGGTCCAGTGCGTCTGGTGCATATTGCACCCCGATCGTCCGGCGCTCAGTCTTACTCGGCTCACTCCCTTACGGGAAAACATGGCGGGCGGCGGGATCCGGCATCGTGTATCTGCGATGCGCGATCCCATACCGACCCAAATTACTTTGGCTTCTTTGCACCATATTTGGAGCGACGCTGCTTACGGTCTTTAACGCCTTGCGTATCGAGAACACCGCGCAGGATGTGGTAGCGCACACCGGGAAGGTCTTTTACACGGCCGCCGCGGATCAGAACAACGGAGTGTTCTTGCAGGTTGTGCGATTCACCCGGGATGTAGCTGATGACTTCGAAACCGTTGGTCAGGCGTACTTTGGCAACCTTACGCATGGCCGAGTTCGGCTTCTTAGGTGTGGTGGTGTAAACACGTGTACAAACGCCGCGCTTTTGCGGGCATTCTTGCAGGTGCATGGATTTCGAACGTTTGATTTTAGGCTGGCGCGGTTTGCGGATCAGCTGTTGGATCGTTGGCATTCCGGTTTTATCCCCGTTTAGCTCACATAAGTGGTGCAGCGGGGCGGACCCCAGTGCGGTTTCAAATTCGGTCACTTCGCACGTCCACGAAGCCTATCTTTCGCCCTACACCACTGGCGCAAAGCAAAATCACCGCAGCGTTCCCGTACCGAGGAAAACGAAGCGGTGGGGTAACAGAGGATCGAGTCAGCAGTAGACCGGATCGTGACCACAGTAGATATGATGTCGGCAAAGCAGGGCGACCCCCGCATCCGAGATAAGGGGCGTATAGGCAGAGTCGTCCACGCTGTCAACAGCCCCCGCCCCCAAGCCGCCCACGGCACGCCAAACGGGTATTCCACCTTGCAAGACACCCCGGCTACCGCGCATATTTATGCCACATTACTCGGACAGGGCGGATCACGATGCAGGTACTTGGGCTATGCCGCTTTTCCTATCCGGCGCTTGGCGGGTTTCAGGTCGGGCATGACTCCACCGCTGATCGTATCGCCTACCTTTATGATCCCGCGCGGCTTGAGGAAAGGTTCCGCCTGTTCGAAACCGTCGCCCTGCCCTGCCTGAGGGCGCAAACAGACCCCGATTTCGAAATGATCGTGCTGGTCGGCGATCGCTTTCCCCCAGTCCATCTGGAACGGCTAAAGGCCTTGCTCGCCCCCCTACCCCAAGCGCGGATTGTGGTAGAGCCGCCACGCCCGCACCGCGAGGTGATGAAAGAGATTCTGAACAAGGCCCGTCACGCGCGCTCTGAACCCTGTGTGCAATTCCGCTTTGATGACGATGACGCGATTGCGGTCGATTTCGTGGCCAAGTTGCGTAAAGCTGTTGATGACGCCGCCCCGCTACTGGTCCAGCACAAATCCGTCGCGCTTGACTGGAACAAGGGCTACGTGGCCGAGTTCGGCGCGGATGATATCACGGCGACCCCGTCGTTCCGGCCGTTCTACACCGCGGCGTTGGCAATGTTCGTGAACGCGGGGTGTCCACTTACGATCATGAACTTTGCCCATGACAAGCTGCCCCGCTTCATGCCTGCGCTGAGCTTTCCCGACCCTGCAATGTATGTCCGCGGCCACAATGGATTTAACGATTCACGCCAAAAGAATGCACGGGCGGTCGACCTATCCCCACTCAGCCCCGAGGAAGAGATCCTGTTCAAGGACCGCTTTGCCATCGACATCGACACTGTGCGCCGCGTCTTTGCCAAAGGTTAAAGCGGCGGCAGCGGGCGGGTGGTGATGCGCTCACGGTAGAGCGTGAACAGCCCCGTCGCAGCGACGATAGATGCCCCAGCGAGCGTTGACGGCACCGGCCAGTCGCCGAACACCAACCACCCGAGAATAAGCGCCCAGATCAGCCCCGTATAGCGGAACGGCGCGATGAACGATACGTCGCCCACCCGCATCGTCTGCACGCTGAAATAATACCCCATCAGCACAAAGACCGCGGCCGCCGTAATGGCGACCCAATGCGCGGAAGAGACCGGAGCCCACGGCGTGGTGAACTGCGCGAAGGTCGAAAACCCCGTCACGGCCAGCACAGCGGCGAAGGTCACGGTCATCGACGGGACCTCTTTCGACAGACGGCGGGTGCTGAGGTCGCGCACGGTGACAAAGAACACCGCGATCAGCGCGTAGATCGACCAGATATTGAACCCGTCGGTGCCCGGTTTGACGATCAGCATCACGCCGAAGAACCCCACAAGGATCGCAGAGAAGCGCCGCCAGCCGACCTTTTCGCGATAGACCAGCGCCGCGCCCAAAGTCACCGTCAGCGGCAGGGATTGCAGAATGGCGCTGAGGTTCGCCAAGGGCATATTGAACAACGCGGTCACGAAGAAAAAGCTTGCCCCGACTTCGGCACCAGACCGGATTGCGACCAGTTTCCAATCGCGCCGGCTAAGACGCAGGTGCATCGGGCCGAGCCGCCCCCATAGCATCACGATCAACGAGATAGAGATCACACCGCGCAAGAACAGCAGCTGGAACAGAGGCACGGCCCCGCCCGTGGTTTTGGTCATCGTGTCGTTCAACACAAAGGCCGCCATAGAGCCCATCATGAAAAGTGCTCCGGCAAGGTTTGGCGACATCGGGTGGCTTTCAGTTTGTTAGGTTGGCTTATCATTGGCGCAAGCCGCGGTGGAAAACCAGCCCACCTGCGCAAAATTTCGACGCTATTTCATCCCCCTGCCCCACAACGAAAAACCCCCGCCGATCTCTCGGCGGGGGCTCTGTTAGCTAGCTATCAAGCCTAGGCTTAGCTGCGGCTTTCGTCGTCGCTGGGAACGTTGTCGAAGACATCGCCACCAACAACATCGTCGGCTGTAGGCTCTGGCGCGGCCAGACGTGCTGCGGCTTCGGCTTCTTCGCGACGGGCCTCGATGACCACGTTGTCACGATCTGTCGCAACCTTGCGCATCTGCTGCGTCGCACCACCGGTACCGGCTGGGATCAGACGGCCCACGATGACGTTCTCTTTCAGGCCAACCAGCTTGTCGCGCTTACCCTGAACCGATGCTTCGGTCAGAACGCGTGTGGTTTCCTGGAAGGACGCCGCCGAGATGAAGCTGCGGGTTTGCAGCGACGCCTTGGTGATCCCCAGCAGGATCGGTTCGCCCTGCGCAGGGCGCCCGCCTTTGGACAGCGCTTTGGCACAGGCCTGGTCGAATTCTTGCTTGTCGACGTGTTCGCCTTTCAACAGGGTGGTATCACCGCTGTCCTGGACTTCCCACTTCTGCAACATCTGACGCACGATCACTTCGATATGCTTATCGTTGATCTTAACGCCCTGCAGACGATAAACATCCTGCACTTCGTCGATCATGTAGTCAGCCAGCGCTTCGACACCCATAATCGCGAGGATGTCATGCGGCGCGGGGTTGCCGTCCATGATGTAGTCGCCCTTCTGGACAAAGTCACCTTCCGCAACGGGAATGTGCTTACCCTTAGGCACCATGTATTCGACCTTGTGATCCGGATCCTCGGACGACTCGATCGAGATACGACGCTTGTTTTTGTAGTCCTTACCGTAGCGGACGTACCCGTCGATCTCGGCGATGATCGCGTGGTCTTTGGGGCGACGTGCCTCAAAGAGTTCCGCAACACGTGGCAGACCACCGGTAATATCCTTGGTCTTGGCACCTTCACGCGGGATACGCGCAACGATGTCACCGGCCTTGATTTCAGTCTGGTCCTCAACGGACAGAATGGCATCAACGGACATGGGGTAGGTCACCGGGTTGCCCGCATCGTTGCGGACCGGCTCGCCATCGGCATCCACCAGAATGATTTCAGGCTTCAGCTCATTGCCTTTGGGTGCTGCACGCCAGTCGATCACGATCTTCTGTGTCATACCGGTTGCATCATCGGTTTCATCCTTGACCGCGATCCCCGACGTCAGGTCGACGAACTTGGTCATACCGGATTTCTCCGCGATGATCGGCAGCGTATAGGGGTCCCATTCGAACAGCTTGTCGCCGCGCAGGATCGACTGACCCTCCTTGACGAACAGCTTGGTCCCGTAGCCAACCTTGTGGCTGGCACGCTCGTCGCCGTTATCATCGACGATGGCAAGCTTCATGTTCCGGCCCATTACCATGATCTCGCCTGCGGCGTTCTCAAGGGTTTGAGCGTTCTCGAACACAACTTTACCGGACTGCGATGCCTCGAGGAAGGACTGCTGGCCACCCTGCGCAACACCACCAATGTGGAATGTACGCATGGTCAGCTGCGTGCCGGGTTCACCGATCGACTGAGCAGCGATAATGCCGACAGCTTCACCTTGGTTCACCAGCGTACCGCGTGCAAGGTCACGACCATAGCACATGGCGCAGACGCCCTCTTCGGCCTCACAGGTCAGCGGGCTGCGGATCCGTGCGGATTGAACAGCCGCTTCATCGATGATGTCAGCCAGACGTTCGTCGATCACAGTCTGCGCAGGTACCAACACTTCGTCGGTCCCGGGGCGCAGGATGTCATCGGCCGCAACGCGACCCAGCAGACGTTCCGCCAGCGAAGAGACAACCTCACCATCGTTCACAGCCGCTTCGGCCGTGATCGCGGTTTCGGTGCCACAGTCATGCATACGAACGATACAATCCTGTGCCACGTCCACCAGACGACGGGTCAGGTAACCCGAGTTCGCTGTTTTCAAAGCGGTATCCGACAGACCCTTACGGGCACCGTGGGTGGAGTTAAAGTACTCCAGAACGGTCAGACCTTCTTTAAAGTTCGAGATAATCGGAGTCTCGATGATGTCGCCGTTCGGCTTCGCCATCAGACCGCGCATCCCGCCCAGCTGTTTCATCTGTGTGACCGAGCCACGCGCACCGGAGTGCGCCATCATGTAGACCGAGTTCGGCTCCATCACCGCGCCGTCATCGTTGCGACGTTCGGCCGAAATGGCCCCCATCATCGCGTCGGTGACCTTGTCGTTACACTTGGACCAGGCATCGACGACTTTGTTGTACTTTTCACCCTGAGTGATCAGGCCGTCCATGTACTGCTGTTCAAAGTCTTTAACCTGCTCGCGCGTTTCGTCCACCAAGGTCCACTTGGTTTCGGGGATCAGCATGTCGTCCTTACCGAAGGAAATGCCGGCACGGAAAGCTTCACGGAAGCCCATAGTCATGATCTGGTCACAGAAGATAACGGATTCTTTCTGACCACAGTAGCGGTAGACCGTATCGATGACCTGCTGCACTTCTTTCTTACGCAGCAGACGGTTCACCAGATCGAACGGCGCTTTGGCGTTCAGCGGCAGCAACGCGCCAAGGCGGATACGGCCCGGCGTGGTATCGTAACGCTTCATCACTTCGTTGCCTTCGGCATCGATCTGTTTGATCCGCGCCTTGATCTTGGAGTGCAGGTGGATCGCACCGGCACCAAGCGCGTGCTCGACTTCCTCGACAGAGCCGAACACCATGCCTTCGCCCGGCATGCCTTCGCGTTCCAGGGTCGTGTAGTACAGACCCAAGATCATATCCTGCGACGGAACAATGATCGGCGCGCCGTTTGCAGGCGACAGAACGTTGTTCGTCGACATCATCAGGACGCGTGCTTCCAGCTGTGCTTCCAGCGAAAGTGGCACGTGCACAGCCATTTGGTCGCCGTCAAAGTCAGCGTTAAAGGCGGAACAGACCAGCGGGTGAAGCTGGATCGCTTTACCTTCGATCAGTACCGGTTCGAACGCCTGAATGCCCAAACGGTGCAAGGTAGGCGCACGGTTCAGCATGACGGGGTGTTCGCGGATCACTTCGTCGAGGATGTCCCACACTTCGGGACGCTCTTTTTCCACCAACTTCTTGGCTTGCTTCACAGTGGAAGACAGACCTTTGGCTTCAAGACGCGAGTAGATAAACGGCTTGAACAGCTCGAGCGCCATCTTCTTGGGCAGACCGCATTGGTGCAACTTCAGCTCGGGGCCGGTCACAATGACCGAACGACCGGAGAAGTCGACGCGCTTACCCAAAAGGTTCTGACGGAAGCGACCTTGCTTACCTTTCAGCATGTCGGACAGCGACTTCAGCGGGCGCTTGTTGGCACCAGTGATGACGCGGCCGCGACGGCCGTTGTCGAACAAGGCATCGACGGATTCCTGCAACATCCGCTTTTCGTTGCGGACGATGATGTCAGGTGCGCGCAGTTCGATCAGACGCTTCAAGCGGTTGTTCCGGTTGATCACGCGGCGATACAGGTCGTTCAGATCCGACGTCGCGAAACGGCCACCGTCCAGCGGCACCAGCGGGCGCAGCTCTGGCGGGATCACCGGAATGACGGTCATGATCATCCACTCGGGCCGGTTGCCGGACTCGAGGAAGGATTCAACGACTTTCAGACGCTTGATGATCTTCTTGGGCTTCAGTTCGCCGGTCGCCTCTTTCAGATCGGCACGCAGCTGGTCTGCTTCGGCTTCCAGATCGATGGCGGCCAGCATTTCGCGGATCGCTTCGGCACCGATATTGGCGGTGAACGCGTCCATGCCATAGGCATCCTGCGCGTCCATATACTCTTCCTCGGTCATCATCTGACCATAGGTGAGGTCCGTCAGACCGGGTTCGATCACAACGTAGTTTTCAAAGTAAAGAACACGTTCCAGATCGCGCAGGGTCATGTCCAGCATCAGGCCGATGCGCGATGGCAGCGACTTGAGGAACCAGATGTGCGCAACAGGCGACGCCAGCTCGATGTGGCCCATACGCTCGCGACGGACCTTTTGCAGCGTGACTTCAACACCACATTTCTCGCAGACAACGCCGCGATACTTCATGCGCTTATATTTACCGCACAGGCATTCGTAGTCTTTGATCGGGCCAAAGATACGCGCGCAGAACAGGCCGTCACGCTCTGGTTTGAACGTCCGGTAGTTGATGGTTTCTGGTTTCTTGATTTCACCGAACGACCACGACAGGATCCGCTCTGGCGATGCCAGAGAGACCTTGATTTCGTCGAACGTCTTCATCGGCGCGACGGGGTTGAACGGGTTGTTTGTCAGTTCCTGGTTCATCTTAAATCCTTAGATAAGTCTCGAAAGCGGAGGGAGAGAGGTGTTTCCTGCTTCAGGAAACGGTCCGGGGTTTATGAAAACCCCGGCGCGTGCCTCACTCGTCTTCCTCCGCATCCAGGAGTTCCATGTTCAGGCCAAGACCGCGTACCTCTTTCACAAGTACGTTGAACGATTCCGGAATACCGGCTTCGAAGTTGTCTTCGCCTTTGACGATGCTTTCATAGACCTTGGTCCGTCCGGCCACGTCATCCGATTTCACAGTCAGCATCTCCTGCAGGGTGTATGCAGCGCCGTAAGCTTCCAGAGCCCAGACCTCCATCTCACCGAAGCGCTGACCACCGAACTGCGCTTTACCGCCCAATGGCTGCTGGGTGACCAGCGAGTATGGACCAGTTGAACGCGCGTGGATTTTATCGTCCACAAGGTGGTGCAGTTTCAGCAGGTATTTCACGCCGACGGTCACCGGACGCGCAAACTGTTCGCCCGTGCGGCCGTCAAACAGAACCGACTGACCGGAGCTGTCGAAACCGGCCCGTGTCAGGCTGTCGTTCACATCCGCTTCCTTGGCACCATCGAAAACCGGCGTGGCGATTGGGACACCGCGCGCGACATTCTTGGCTGCGTCCAGCAATGTTTCCTCGTCCATACCCGAGATGCCTTCTTCGTAGACATCGTCGCCATAGGCGTGGTGCATCGCTTCGCGTACAGGTGTCAGATCGCCGGAACGTTTGTATTCCTGCAGCGCCTCGTCGATGTTGATGCCCAGGCCACGTGCGGCCCAACCCATGTGGGTTTCAAGGATCTGACCGACGTTCATACGCGACGGAACACCCAGCGGGTTCAAACAGAAGTCGACCGGCGTACCATCCGCGAGGAACGGCATGTCTTCCATCGGTACAACCTTGGAAATAACACCTTTGTTGCCGTGACGACCGGCCATCTTGTCGCCCGGTTGCAGCTTGCGCTTCACCGCGACGAAAACCTTGACCATCTTCATCACGCCCGGGGGCAGATCGTCACCACGACGGACTTTTTCGACTTTGTCCTCGAAACGTGCATCCAAGGTCCGTTTCTGGATCTCGTACTGCTCGTTCAGGGCCTCGACGATCTTGGCATCATCTTCGTCGGCCAAAGCCAACTGCCACCACTGACCGCGCGACAAGGATGCCAGCAGGTCTTCGGTGATTTCAGAGTTTGCCTTGACGCCTTTCGGGCCTTTGACAGCCGTCTTGCCGATGATCATCGACTGCAGACGCGCGTAGATGTTGCGGTCAAGAATGCCAAGTTCGTCGTCCCGGTCACGGGCCAGACGTTCGACTTCTTCACGTTCGATCTGCAGCGCACGTTCGTCTTTTTCAACGCCGTGACGGTTGAACACGCGGACTTCAACAACGGTACCGAAATCACCGGGCTTCACACGCAGCGACGTATCGCGCACGTCCGAGGCTTTCTCACCGAAGATGGCGCGCAGCAGTTTTTCCTCTGGCGTCATCGGGCTTTCGCCCTTGGGTGTGATCTTGCCGACGAGAATGTCACCGGGTTCAACATCCGCGCCGATGTACACGATGCCCGCCTCGTCGAGGTTGCGCAGCGCTTCTTCACCGACGTTCGGAATATCGCGTGTGATTTCCTCTGGCCCCAGCTTTGTATCACGGGCGGCGACTTCGAATTCCTCGATGTGGATCGAGGTAAACACGTCGTCACGCGATACACGTTCAGAGATCAGGATGGAGTCTTCGTAGTTGTAGCCGTTCCAGGGCATGAACGCGACGACCACGTTCTTACCAAGTGCCAGTTCACCCATATCGGTCGATGGACCGTCCGCGATAACCTGACCCTTTTGAACCGTCTCGCCCACTTTCACCAGCGGACGCTGGTTGATGCAGGTGTTCTGGTTCGAACGCTGGAACTTGCGCATGCGGTAGATGTCTACGCCCGCGTCGCCCAGTTCAAGGTCTTCGGTGGCGCGGATAACGATACGGCTGGCGTCGACTTGGTCGATGATACCACCGCGTTTCGCCATATAGGCAGCACCGGAATCCCGTGCGACGACTTCTTCGATACCTGTGCCGACCAGTGGTGCTTCGGCTTGAAGCAAAGGCACCGCCTGACGTTGCATGTTCGAGCCCATCAAGGCCCTGTTCGCATCGTCGTTTTCAAGGAACGGGATCAAGGACGCAGCGACCGAGACCAACTGTTTCGGCGAAACGTCGATCAGATCGACATTCTCGGAAGGCGACAGCGTGTAGTCACCGGATTTCCGCGTCGACACCAGATCGTTGACGAACTTCATGTTTTCATCAAGGTTCGCGTTCGCCTGCGCCACGGTGTGACGCATTTCTTCGGTCGCGGACATGTACTGCACGTCATCGGAAACAACACCGTTCGTTACTTTACGGTAGGGTGTTTCGATAAAGCCGTATTTGTTGACGCGGGCGAATGTTGCCAAAGAGTTGATCAGACCAATGTTCGGACCTTCGGGCGTTTCAATCGGACACATACGACCGTAGTGGGTTGCGTGAACGTCACGCACCTCAAAGCCGGCACGTTCGCGTGTCAGACCACCTGGCCCAAGCGCGGACAGACGACGCTTGTGCGTCACCTCGGACAGCGGGTTGGTTTGGTCCATGAACTGCGACAGCTGGCTGGAGCCGAAGAATTCACGTACCGCAGCAGCCGCTGGCTTCGCGTTGATCAGGTCTTGTGGCATGACAGTGTCGATCTCGACCGAGGACATACGTTCCTTGATCGCGCGCTCCATACGAAGCAGGCCGACGCGGTACTGGTTTTCCATCAGCTCACCAACGGAGCGTACACGACGGTTCCCAAGGTGGTCGATGTCGTCGATGTCGCCACGGCCGTCACGCAGATCAACCAGCGCCTTGATACAGGCAACGATGTCGTCACGGTCCAACGTGCGCTGCGTGTCTTCTTTGTCGAGCGCAAGACGCATGTTCATCTTCACGCGGCCAACTGCGGAAAGGTCATAGCGGTCCGCATCAAAGAACAGCGTGTCGAACAGGTTCGACGCGGCTTCGACTGTGGGCGGCTCGCCCGGGCGCATCACACGGTAGATGTCCATGAGCGCGGTGTCGCGGTTCATGTTCTTATCCGCCGCCATGGTGTTACGCATGTAGGGGCCGACGTTGATGTTGTCGATGTCGAGAAGTGGGATCTCGGTGATGCCCGCGTCGATCAGCTCTTTCGCTGTACCGCCGATGAGCGTGCCGTCTTTATCGTGCTCGAGCGTCAGCTCGTCGCCCGCTTCGACATAGATCGCGCCGGTTTCTTCGTTGATGATGTCACGCGCGGCGAATTTGCCAGCGATGTGACCGAAGGGCAGCAGCAGTTCTGTCACTTTGCCTTCGTCGATCAACTGCTTAACGGCACGAGGTGTAACCTTCTTGCCCTTCTCGAACAGGATCTCGCCTGTTGCGGCGTCAACCAGATCATACGATGGACGTGTGCCCCGCACACGGTCAGGGAAGAAAGGTGCAACCCAGCCTTCGCCGTCTTTCAGCGTATAGTTCACGGTGTTGTAATACGCGTTCATGATCGCTTCTTGGTCAAGGCCAAGCGCGTAGAGCAGCGTTGTTACAGGCAGCTTACGACGACGGTCGATGCGCGCGAACACGATGTCTTTGGCGTCGAATTCAAAGTCGAGCCACGACCCGCGGTATGGGATGATGCGGCAAGCAAACAGCAGCTTACCCGAAGAGTGGGTTTTGCCTTTGTCGTGGTCAAAGAAAACGCCGGGCGAACGGTGCATCTGGGATACGATAACACGCTCTGTACCGTTGACAACAAAGGTACCGTTTGGCGTCATTAGGGGCATGTCGCCCATGAACACGTCTTGTTCTTTGATGTCTTTTACCGATTTCGCACCGGTGTCTTCATCCACATCAAATACGATGAGGCGCAGCGTCACCTTCAAAGGCGCGCTGTAGGTCATGTCGCGTTGCTGACATTCCTCGACATCGTATTTGGGTTTTTCGAGCTCGTACTTGACGTATTCAAGCACCGACGTCTCGTTGAAGTCCTTGATCGGGAAAACCGACTGGAACACGCCTTGGATGCCGTCACCGTCTGTCGGTGTTTCCGCATCGCCGGAGCGCAGGAACAAATCATAAGAGGATTTTTGAACCTCGATCAGGTTCGGCATCTCCAGCACTTCGCGGATTTTGCCATAGTATTTACGTAGACGTTTCTGGCCAAGGAAGGTTTGCGCCATGTGTCTGTCACCTTTCGTATCTCTTGCCGAGCTCGCCATCACCGGGGCCGTGATGCGCGCCCATAAGAGCGGTAAATCCTGATCAATTCTTGAGGCACGTCCCACCGTACCTCTTCCGACCACTAGGACCTATCCAGAGAAGTATTTCGCTCGAAATACTTTTCAAAACAGATCAGGCTGGACAGGGAATTCCCCGTCCAGCCTTAATTTTTATGGGCTTGCCCAAAGCTTTACAAACTTCGGTCTGCTTTCATCAAGCAAAAACAGCACCCAGATCTAATGGCTTAGGCCAGTTCGATCTCTGCGCCAGCTGCTTCCAGCTTGGCTTTGATGTCTTCGGCTTCGGCTTTGTCGATGCCTTCTTTGATCTTGCCGCCAGCTTCAACCAGATCTTTGGCTTCTTTCAGGCCCAGACCGGTGATGCCGCGAACTTCTTTGATCACGTTGATTTTGGATGCGCCGGCGTTCTTCAGAACGACGTCGAATTCAGTTTTCTCTTCAGCAGCCGCGCCTGCATCGGCAGGGCCAGCCATCATCACTGCGCCGCCAGCTGCGGGCTCGATGCCATACTCGTCTTTGAGGATGGTTTTCAGTTCTTGTGCTTCCAGCAGTGTCAGACCAACGATGTCTTCTGCCAGTTTTTTCAGATCAGCCATGTTTAGCTCTTTCCGTTAACGATATGTGTGTTCCAACGCGAGTGTTCAACCCTGCGCCAGCTTGACGATATTGCTTTACGCAGCCGCCTTGTCCTCGATGGTGGACAAGATGGAAGCGATGTTGCTTGCAGGTGCGCCAATGGCCCCGGCGATGTTGGAAGCAGGTGCGCCCAGCATACCCGCGATGGTGGAGATAAGCTCCTCCCGCGAAGGCATCTTGGACACGGCTTCAACACCGGCGACATCCAGTGCGTTCTCACCCATTGCGCCGCCGAGAATGACAAACTTTTGATTCTCTTTAGCGAATTCCTGAGCGACCTTGGCAGCTGCCACGGGGTCTTCGGAATAGGTCAGAACGGTCATACCCGTCAGGAGATCTGCAATGCTTTCGCATGGCTTTCCGTCTAGGGCAATTTTGGCGAGCCTGTTTTTGGCAACACGCACGGCCCCGCCCGCAGCGCGAGCGCGCGCACGAAGGTCCTGCATATCAGCAACTGTCAGGCCGACGTAGTGGCTTACCACAACGACGCCAGAGCTTTCGAAGATTTGGCCGAGCTCTTCGACCAACTGTTCTTTCTGGGCTCTATCCACAGTTTCACTCCAAATCTGGGGGTTACCCCCCGGCTCAATTAAGTCCGCTTACGCGAACAGTCTTGGTCCATTTTACGGGAATAAGCCAAAATAGCCCCACGCTTACGCGAACGGTAATTCTTGCATCTCCCATCTCAGAAAGGAATTAAGGCTTGCGCCACCCTTCGTCTCGGACAGAAGACTCACCATGCGATGCATAGTGAATCGAGGGCTTCTTAGGGAATGCAGCGCGGAATGCCAAGGGGAAACTCGACTTTCTTGTGCCGAGTTTAGGCTAATCTGCTTCAAACGCCGTCAGACCGGGTTTCTCTGGCCGGTTTCCGCATAAAAAATCCCCGCATCGGATGACCAATGCGGGGATCTGATAGCAGGCGCAGGACTGCGCCTATCGCTGGACCTTACTCGGTTACAGCGTTGTCGACTTCTACAGTCACACCTGGGCCCATTGTGGAGCTCAGCGCGATCTTTTTCATGTAGGCACCCTTGGAGCCGGTAGGCTTGGCTTTGGACACAGCGCCAACAAAGGCACGTACGTTTTCAACCAGCTTGGCTTCGTCAAAGGACAGTTTACCGATGCCAGCATGCACAACGCCGCCTTTTTCAGCTTTGAACTGAACCTGACCGCCTTTAGCAGCTTCAACAGCTTCTTTGATGTCCATTGTAACTGTGCCGACTTTTGGGTTTGGCATCAGGTTACGTGGGCCGAGAACCTTACCAAGACGACCAACGATGGGCATCATGTCAGGTGTCGCGATGCAGCGATCAAAGTCGATCTTGCCGCCTTGGACAGCTTCCATCAGGTCTTCGGCGCCAACGATGTCGGCACCTGCTGCTTGTGCTTCGTCAGCCTTGGGGCCACGGGCGAATACAGCAACGCGAACGGATTTGCCGGTGCCGTTTGGCAGGCCGACAACACCACGAACCATTTGGTCGGCGTGACGCGGGTCAACACCAAGGTTCATCGCGATTTCGATGGTTTCGTCAAATTTCGCGGTTGCGTTGGCTTTGATCAGGGCGACTGCTTCTTCAACGGTCAGATCTTCTTTGCCTACGAATGCTTCGCGTGCGGCGCGGGTGCGTTTTCCGAGTTTTGCCATCTTACTTAACCTCGATGCCCATGGAGCGGGCAGAGCCCAGAATGATTTTCATCGCGGATTCGACATCCACAGCGCTCAGGTCGGCCATTTTGGCTTCTGCGATTTCGCGCAGTTGCTTGGTGGTCACGGTGCCGACGGTCTCGCGGCTTGGTGTTTTCGCGCCGGAGTTAACCTTGGCAGCTTTCTTCAGGTAGTAGGACGCAGGAGGCGTCTTGATGTCCATGGTGAAGGACTTGTCCTGATAGTAGCTGATCACGGTCGGGCAAGGGGCACCTGGCTCCATGTCCGCTGTCTTGGCGTTGAACGCCTTACAGAATTCCATGATGTTGATTCCGCGCTGACCCAATGCGGGGCCGACGGGTGGGGATGGGTTCGCTTGACCCGCTTTAACTTGCAACTTCATCGTACCGACGAGTTTCTTGGCCATTGGCCTTCTCCTTTTAATGTCGGTGAACTTTCGTTCACCCTATACAACCACATCGCGATGTGGCCGCTTGCTAGCGTGGTTCGGTTGGGCGGCGCGCCGCTGTCCCCTCCCACAAACGAACGGTGTTGCCACCGTATAGCGGGTCGCCCCGCCGATCGCTCAGACCTGTTTGTTGACCTGAGTGAATTCCAATTCGACCGGAGTTTCCCGGCCAAAGATCGACACAGACACCTTGAGGCGCTGGTTCTCGTCGTCGACCTCTTCGATCATACCGTCGAAGTCTTCGAACGGGCCGTCCGCCACTTTGACCTTCTCACCCACTTCGAAGTGGATCAGCGTGCGTGGTGCTTCTTCGCCCTCTTGGACGCGGCCTAGGATCGCGGTGACTTCGGCGTCACGCATCGGCATCGGACGGCCCTGTGGACCCAGGAAACCGGTGACGCGGTTGATCGAGTTGATCAGGTGATACCCGCGATCGGACATCTCCATATGAACCAGCACATAGCCGGGCATAAAGCGACGCTCTGTCGTGACTTTCTTGCCGCGCCGGACCTCGATCACCTCTTCGGTGGGGACCAGCACTTCGTCGATTTGGTCCTCAAGCTCTTGCTCGGCGACCGTGGTGCGGATTTGCTCGGCAATCTTCTTTTCGAAGTTCGACAAAACACTGACCGAATACCATCTTTTCGCCATCTGAACTTGGTCCCTGTCTTGTGATGCAGCAACGGCCACATCTAATTCTCGTAAAAACCAGCCTGTCGCAGCATGCCGGCGGTGAACAAAAAATCGGCGCGCAACACGAATCGCCGCACGCCCCTCTTGATCAGGTCTGCGGGATAGCCCGCAATCGCACATGTTTCAAGAGGGCCACGGCGTTTTAAGGTGCCGCGCCCCTGGATCAGCCGAAGGCGGCCAGGATGTACTGCAACCCGCCACGGATGAGGATATCGACAATCGCAAAGAACACCGCTGTCAACGCGGCAAGAATGAACACCATAACCGTGGTGAGCATGACCTCGCGACGGGTGGGCCAGACGACCTTGGATACTTCGGAACGCACTTGCTGGATGAACTGAAGCGGGTTGACTGTGGCCATGTCGGTTTTCCTGTATACGAACGATTGTGGGGATGTATCTGTCAAAAGCGCTGAATTCAAGGCTTCATATCAAGCTCGCCTACTGGCGAAGCTGGTACACCAAAGTGCGCGTTCTCACATGTGTTGAGATTGGCAGGGGCTGAGGGACTCGAACCCACGACCCTCGGTTTTGGAGACCGATGCTCTACCAACTGAGCTAAACCCCTATGCCGAGTGGTGAGGTAGTCGATATTCGCTGGGGGATCAAGGGCAGATAGACGCATTGCGCAGGAATAATGCCGCCCGCCCCCAAACCACGAAAAAGGCCGCCCCGATTGGGAGCGGCCTTCGTCTTGTTGCCGGTGCGCGGGGTAACCCGCGGGTTGGCTTACTCGGTTATTTTGGAAACCACGCCCGCGCCAACGGTACGACCGCCTTCGCGGATCGCGAAGCGCAGACCGTCTTCCATCGCGATGGGGGCGATCAGCTCCACGTCGAACTGCAGGTTGTCGCCAGGCATAACCATTTCAGTGCCTTCTGGCAGCTGAACGGTACCGGTGACGTCTGTGGTCCGGAAGTAGAACTGTGGACGGTAGTTCGCGAAGAACGGCGTGTGACGGCCACCCTCTTCCTTGGTGAGGATATAGGCTTCGGCGGTGAACTTGGTGTGCGGCTTAACCGAACCTGGCTTACACAGAACCTGACCACGCTCAACGCCTTCACGGTCGATACCGCGCAGCAGGGCGCCGATGTTGTCGCCAGCTTCCCCACGGTCCAGCAGTTTGCGGAACATTTCAACGCCGGTACATGTGGTTTTCTTGGTGTCGCGGATGCCAACGATTTCGATTTCGTCGCCAACGTTGATCACGCCACGCTCAACACGGCCGGTCACAACTGTACCACGACCGGAGATCGAGAAGACGTCTTCCACAGGCATCAGGAACGGCTGGTCAACAGCGCGCTCTGGTGTCGGGATGTAGTTGTCGACTTCTTCCATCAGCTTGCGGATGGAGTTCTCGCCGATGTTCTCGTCACGGCCTTCCATCGCCGCCAGAGCGGAACCGGGGATCACAGGGATGTCGTCGCCTGGGTAGTCGTAGGAAGACAGCAGTTCGCGGATTTCCATTTCAACCAGTTCCAGCAGCTCTTCATCGTCCACCTGGTCTACTTTGTTCATGTAGACAACCATGGCGGGAATGCCGACCTGACGGCCCAGCAGGATGTGCTCGCGGGTCTGTGGCATGGGGCCATCAGCTGCGTTCACAACCAGGATCGCGCCGTCCATCTGCGCCGCACCGGTGATCATGTTTTTCACATAGTCAGCGTGGCCTGGGCAGTCGACGTGGGCGTAGTGACGGCCTTCGGTCTCATACTCAACGTGTGCGGTCGAGATGGTGATGCCGCGTGCTTTTTCTTCGGGCGCGCCGTCAATCTGGTCATAGGCGCGGAAGTCGCCGAAGTACTTGGTGATCGCCGCGGTCAACGTGGTTTTGCCGTGGTCAACGTGACCAATGGTACCGATGTTAACGTGTGGTTTATTACGTTCAAACTTTGCCTTAGCCATGGAGCAGCCCTTTATATTAATGAGGGCCTGAACCCAGACCCAAACCTATCTGGCGGGCGATGTATTGGGTCTGGCGCATAAAATCAAGCACCTGTTCGCCTCACACCGCCGCAGAATTCATGTAAATGCGCACTAGTTCGCTGTTACCGCCGGCGCAGAGGGGATTTCAGCGCGCTCGATGACCGCGTCCGCCGGGCGTTCGAACCAGCCTTCGGCCTTATTTTGCTTGACCAAATAGGTCTCGATCGACTTTGCCGCATTCTGGCTGAGGTTCTTAAGCTGTTCTTCAGCAGTCTTGGTGTAGCCAGACCCCACGATAGGCCCCTGATCAAGGGATTCGAAAACGGTGATCTGGTGCGGTTCGTCCGTAAGCTTCTTACCCGCGGCATCGTCCCAAACGGTAAGGTTCAGGATCATGATCGACTTGGGCGCAAGCACAAGCGGAATACCAGGAGGCGCAAGAACATAGCCTTCGACACTGACGCCAAAGTGGTAATTGCGCGCGCCTTCATAGCGGTCAAAACGTTCGGCAATGGCGTCTTTTACAGCCGTCGTCAGCACCTCTTCACTGACTTCGCGGCTGATCGGCAGTTTCTGTACCTTCGGCGCGACAACGATGTTGTGGTATAGATTAAAGTCACCCAAAGGCACCGCCGGCTTGTCGAGGTCGGATGCCCCGTTACACGCAGAAAGGACCACGATACTGATCAAAGCTGATAAAATTCGAACCATTTCATGCCTCCTCGGCGCATTTGTGCCCTTTGCGATACCCTAAGGCTGAATAGGGTGCAACGTTTGCTAGAGTGGCACGCACGGGGTGGCGTGCTACCCTATATCCGTCTGATGAAGGATAATTGCCATGGATCGCCCCCTGCCCGCCCGCGTGGCCTTGGTTAACCAACCCCTAGGCCTGTTTCGCAGCCTCGCTATGGCGCGCCGTAATGTGCTTAGCATTATTCCTGAAATAGCTGTCAAACAGCCGATGGTCTCTGGCAAAATGGGCAAGCGTTGGCACATGGTTATGGACCCGACTGCCATCCGCGAGATGCTGTTGGATCGGGTTGACGACTACCCCAAATCCTTGGTGACAAAAAACCTTTTGCGCCCCGCGATCGGAGACTCCCTTTTCATTGCGGAGGGTGCGCATTGGCGCTGGCAACGCCGCGCGGTGGCACCGGCCTTTTCACACCGCAATATGCTGAACCTGTCGCCCATCATGACCGCAGCAGCGCAAAGGTCAGCCGACCGGATCGCCGCCGCTGGCCCGCGGGCCATCAATATGCTGAACGAGATGGTCACGTCGACATTCGACGTCATCTCGGATGTCACATTCTCGGGCGGCGATGGATTTGACCGCGACGCCGTGCACCGCGCCATTGACGACTATATTGCAGAAGCCGGGAAACTGAGCCTTTTCGATATTCTTGGCCTGCCAGACTGGCTTCCGCGCCCAGGACGGGCGATGTCGGGCCGTGCCCTTAAAGACATGAAACGCATTGCCGACGGCGCGATAGATGCGCGGGCCGAACGGGGGCCCAGCGATACGCCGGACCTGCTGGATCTTCTCCTTGACGGCACCGACCCCAAGACCAAACGTCAGATGAATACGGCCGAGCTACGGGACAATCTGTTAACCTTCATCGTCGCAGGGCATGAGACGACGGCCCTTACCCTGTCTTGGGCGCTCTATCTGATGGGCTTTGATCAGGCCGTGCAGCAAAAGGCCCGCGCCGAGGCGCAAACCGTGTTGCAGGGGCGCGCGGCGACGGGTGCAGACGTCGAAAACCTACCATACATCCGCCAAATTATCGACGAAACCCTGCGCCTGTACCCGCCAGCGGGGGTGATTTCACGCACGGCGCAAAGACGCGACACCTTATGCGGCAGGGAAATTCGGCCCGGCGATACTGTCATGGTGCCGATTTACGCGCTTGGCCGCCATCAGCAGCTTTGGGACCAGCCCGACGTTTTCGACCCCGACCGTTTCAAAGATCGCAAAGCGATCGACCGATACGCCTACCTGCCCTTTGGCGATGGCCCGCGTATCTGCATCGGCGCGTCCTTTGCGCAGCAAGAGGCGGTGATCATCCTTGCGACCTTGCTTTCGCGGTTTCGTTTCACACCGGTCGCCGGGAAAAGCCCTGAACCGGTTATGATCCTGACCCTTCGCCCCGAAGGCGGAGTATGGTTAACCGCAACACCTGCCTAGTCGCAAATCCGCCGCAGGTCGCCCCAGGCGTTCGCGTCGACAATAGCTGAGTATTCAGACTGCGCGCGCGCCGCATTTTGCGCTGCGGCGATGCGGTCATCGAATGATGGATGGCTCAGGAAATGGGCCATCAACGGATTCGCTTCGCCTTGGGTCTGGCGCATGCGCTCGAACATGGCCCCCATCGCTTTCGGAGACACGCCCGCAGTCGCCAGAAGTTTATGCCCGAACGCGTCTGCCTCTGTTTCAGCCTGCTGGGTATAGTTCGCGCTGATCAAACGCTCTGCCAGAAACAACACCACGGCACCGCCTGCGAAGTCACCGAACAAAAGCCCCAAAACGCCAATCGATCCGGCGGACCGCAACGCATGGCGTGTCGGGTCACGACTGACAACATGACCAATTTCATGCGCCAGCACAGCGGCGACCTCATCCGGGGACTGGGCTTGCTGGATCAGCCCGTCGAACAGCACGACAATCCCGCCGGGCAGCGCAAAAGCGTTAACCATCGGGTGGTCCAGCACCAGGACATTCAAATCCTGCACTGCCCCCTCGCCCGCGTTAAGCGCGGTGATCATGCTGGTGAGCGCCGCTTCGCCCGCCGAGGCGTCGCAAATGGCGAGGGGCTGCATGCCGGTTTCGTCCAAGACCCTGCGAATCTGGCCCAATGTCGCCTCACCCAAGGCGGCCTCTCCTGCTGGCGGGATGAAATTCGCCAAGCGGTCCGCCAAAAATGGCACCAGCACTGTAATCTGAAGCGCAACAGCCGCGACAGCTGCCATCGCCCAAGCGAACAACCTGCGTCGCCCTCGGGCCCGCGCAGGACGCCGGGCTGCAGGAAGATGTTGTAGCAGCGTCTTATCCGCAACGATAAGCCGCGCCACCGGATCTGTAACTGAGCGCAGGGTATAGTCTTTCCCACGCGACTGATCGGGCACCAACCGAATATCGCCAAGCCGCCAGAAGATAATATCTTCGCTATCCAGTCCAATCTGCAGATTATCGTTCGCAATATGCAGGCTTACATCTTCGGCGACCGGACAATCACCATCAAAATAGGCCGCCCCCATGCCGTTAAACCCGACGCTCATATCGCGGCTCCCAGGTCCAACGCCTCTGCAAACCCTTCGGCTTCGGCGAAGTCATCCCGCCCCGACTGGCTGATGCTTTGCAAACCGTCATACCGCGGAAGCGCACAGGTTTTGGCCATGTGACGCATTAACGGAAAGGTGACGAATGTGTTGTAGCAAACGTTCCACATCAAAAAGACCGAGAGGTAAAAAACCGCCAACACCACGATCGCCAAAGCCCGAGGGATCGGAAGCGTTTCAATGTCGATCCCCAAATCAAACCCCATAAAGGCGCTTGGTCCAATCACGACAAATGCCCCTAACACTAGCAAAATCACCCCCAGAACGAGGACCGAATATGCGATAAAGCTGCCGAAAACGTAGATGAACGCGATACGCGGTGCGCTTAGCCTCGACGTTATGGCGATACCATTCGCTGTCTTGTGGTTTGCCATTATTCTTTTCGAAACAAAGCGATAGTGCACTGCACCGTAGACCATGCCTAACAGGCTCACGGGGAAAAGGAGCAACCACCAAGCGCCTTGCATAGAAAATGCTGCGCCCTGCCCGTCAGCCAGCGTTTCGAGCATCTGCGAGGCGAAGCCCGACGTGTCGAAAGTCTGGGACGCGGCAGATATGTACGCGTAAGCCACACTACCAAGAAGCAGCAAGGTGAACAAAGCAAACGGAATCGCGGCACGATAGAGCATGCCCCAACGCCCCCCTTGATGCAGCTGTGCCGATCCGAAATAGGTGCGGTCCGTCGTGTATTTCTCAAGGTAGAAGGTCATACGTGGCCAAAGCAGCCCTAGCGAGAAAATGGTGACCAACCAATGCAGCATAGCGCGCCAGACATACCCCCATGCGCCTTTATCAAGGCCAAACCGCACCCCGCGCCATCGCGTCCGTCCCAAGACGTACCGTCGCGCACGATATCGGGCATAGAACCACAAAGGAACAACCCCGAATCCCGCTGCGAAGTACCCTAAGGTCGCGCTCGAAAACACCGAGAAGCTGACGAACATCAGAATCAGATTAATGATTCCGATGTAGAAGGTGAGGATCACAACGGCGATGAAGAAGCCCAATAGCTTTTCAATCGGATCGCCGACGTATTCCATCGGATGCCCGCCCGGCCGGATTGCGGACCAATACCATCGCCGCAAACGGGTCTTCATCCAGAACCGGTAGAACCCAAGCGTCATAATCGTGAGAAAACCGGTTTTGAACGCCAACCAAAAGAGCGCGCCGCGCCCCCCGACGAATTGAACCGACATCGCGGGTGCCGAACCACTGGGGTATGACAGCTCGGCGTCACTCACGTCGTTTGCGATCAACCGAAGCGGTTATCACGCGGGAACCCACGCGGTGCCATGCGCCCCGCTGTTGCGCGCTTGCCAGTCCATTCGGTCAGGTCAGCTTCGGTACGTGTCCGTCCCGCGGGATCCTGCCAGCTTAGCCCGTTCTCGCGGCTAAACGTGATCGCATCAGACATGCCCCCGTCTTTGTACTTTTGCAGCCGCACACCCTTGCCGCGTCCCATTTCGGGAAGCTCGTCCAAGCCGAACACCAAGACTTTGCGATTCTCACCCACAACGGCAACGGCATCCGCATCGCCGGTCACCGGCGCGCAAATCATTGCTTTCGCGTCGCCGCGCACGTTCAGCACCTGTTTACCGCTGCGTGTCTGCGCCAGAACATCATCCTCCGGCACGATAAATCCATCCCCGGCCGAGGAAGCCACCAATAGCTTGCGCCCCGCCTTGTGGATCAAAATATCGACAATTTGAACTTCGTTGGGCAGATCCACCATCAACCGCAATGGCTCCCCCATGCCGCGCCCGCCGGGCAAGGTCGATGCAGACACCGTGTAAAAGCGCCCGTTCGACCCGAAGACCAGCAGCCTGTCTGTTGTCTCTGCATGGAAAATAAAGCGGGGTCCGTCCCCATCTTTGAACTTCAACTCGCGGTTCAGATCGATATGTCCCGTCATCGCACGGATCCAGCCCATCTGCGAACAGACAACCGTAATCGGTTCGCGGTCGATCATCGCCTCCAGCGGGACTTCCTCGATCACGCCAGCTTCGGAGAAGCTCGTTCTACGACGACCGATGTTCTTACCGTCCAGCGACCAGTCCTTGCCGAACTGCTTTTTCGTCTCGCGCAGCTGGTCGATGATCGTATCCCATTGGGTACCTTCATTTTCCAGCAGATCTTCGAGGCCCGAGCGCTCCTCCATCAAGGCGGATTGCTCGCGCAGCAATTCGATTTCTTCCAAGCGGCGCAACGACCGTAGGCGCATGTTCAAAATCGCGTCGGCTTGAACTTCGGATAGCGAGTTTTCTGTGGAGGGCGCTGGCGGTACATAGCTCGCCTCGTCCATCGCGCGCACGTGATCCTTGCCCCAATCCTCGGCCATCAACGCCGATTTCGGGTCCTCGTCATAGCGAATGATATCAATCACGCGATCGAGGTTAAGAAACGCGACGATAAAACCTTCCAAGACCTCTAGGCGGTGGTCGATCTTCTCCATCCGGTGGGTCGAGCGCCGCTGAAGCACCTCGCGCCGGTGATCAAGAAATGCGCGCAGCACTTCCTTCATCGAACATACTTTAGGCGTCACCCCGTCGATCAAGACGTTCATGTTCAACGAGAATCGCACCTCAAGATCAGAGCTGCGATACAGCATCCCCATCAGGACCTCGGGATCAACGTTCTTGGAACGCGGCTCGATGATCAGGCGAATATCGTCGGCCGATTCGTCGCGTACATCGCCCAGAATCGGAATCTTCTTGGTCTGAATAAGCTCTGCGATCTTTTCGATCAGCTTGGATTTCTGCACCTGATAGGGAATTTCAGTGATGACAATTTGCCAAGCACCGCGCCCCAGATCCTCTGTTTCCCACCGACAGCGCAGACGGAAACCGCCCTTACCCGTACGATAGGCATTCGCAATGTTTTCAGGGGGTTCAACGATAATACCGCCGGTCGGAAAATCGGGACCGGGAACGTATTTAAGCAAGGTATCATCGCGGGCATCGGGCGTTTTGATCAGGTGGATACAGGCGTCCACCAGTTCCGAGATATTATGCGGCGGGATGTTGGTGGCCATGCCAACAGCAATACCCGACGACCCGTTTGCCAGAAGGTTCGGGAACTGCGCGGGCAGAACGGCAGGCTCGGTCAGTGTGCCGTCGTAATTCTCTCTAAAATCGACAGCATTTTCATTCAGGCCTTCCAGCATGGCCTCGGCCACGGCGGTCATGCGCGCTTCGGTATATCGGCTCGCAGCGGGGTTATCCCCATCGATGTTGCCAAAGTTCCCCTGCCCGTCAACCAACGGATAACGCACGTTAAAATCTTGCGCGAGACGCGCCATCGCATCGTAGATCGCAGCGTCGCCGTGCGGGTGATAGTTCCCCATCACGTCGCCAGAAATTTTCGCAGACTTCCGGAATCCCCCGGTGCTGTTAAGCCTCAGTTCACGCATCGCGAATAGAATCCGACGGTGAACGGGCTTTAACCCGTCGCGCGCATCGGGCAGCGCGCGGTGCATAATAGTAGACAGCGCATAGGTCAGATACCGATCGCCCAATGCACGGCGCAAAGGCTCTGACGAATTGCGAGAATCTGGATCGGCGGGGGTGGTTACATCTGACATCTTCATTGTTTAGCCAAGGCCGCGAGACGCGGCAAGCGACTGTTTGGGGCGCAGCGCCCCAGCACGGCGTGCGGTGTCTCTGTCATGCAACTTTGCAAACATATTGGAACGATTAGGCAGCATTTTATATTATACTTGATATTACAGCCTTGGGGAGACCTGCTGCGGGTCTAGGCTGTCTGCTATTTCGAGGAATGTGTGATGAAGCGGTTTATTTTGTTAACCTTCGGGTTTCTTGGTTGGGCATTCTACGAGATGAGCGGCGGGGCCGATTTTCAACCCGCGAGCGCTCGGATGGCTGCGAATGCAGACCAAATGCCAGCACAGGAGAACGAAATCACCGCTGAAACCTCAAACGAACCAGTCGAGACGGCAAAGGTCATCCCGGCGGTCGCGACGGCTCCGGTTGATACGACCCCGCCGGGTTTTGAAAGCACCGCGCAAGCTGATGATCCCGAACGCGTTTCTGTCACCCTCACCACCGCATTGAATACCGCGGACACCGGTGCTGCGACTGACGTATCGTATGTGCCTGTTGCCCAGAACATCGCGGCGAACGGGGCGGACACGCCCGCAATTATTCCCAGCCTGATCGTTCCGAACGACAGCGGTGCCGCGATCGTAGAAGCCCGTGCTGAAACGAACCTGAGCAGCGAAGCGGATATTCGTTCTGTATCCGGCAACCGTGTGAATGTCCGTGGTGGCCCGGGCACCGAGTTTCAGGTCGTGAGCAAGCTAGGTCGCGGCGATTCGGTCGAGATTATTCAGGATAACGGCGATGGATGGGTAAAGATGCGTCCCGTAGACGGCGGGCCAGAGGGCTGGATGGCCGATTTCCTGTTGTCGAACGGGTAAACTACTCAACAACTCCCGAGACAACTGTTCATGCAACAACGTACAATTTTAATTACCGGCTGCTCCTCCGGGATCGGCTACGCCGCTGCGCATGCATTGCGCGAACGCGGCTGGAGGGTTTTCGCCTCATGCCGCCAATCACGCGATTGCGAGAGGCTAGCCGCCGAAGGATTTGATGCGCCCCAGCTCGACTATACGGATGCCAGCAGCATTGCCGCTGCGGTGGATCATGTACTTGAGCAAACCGGTGGCACGCTCGATGCCCTTTATAATAACGGTGCCCATGCGACACCCGGTGCCGTCGAAGACCTTCCCACCGACGCGCTGCGCGAGATATTCGAAAGCAATTTCTTCGGCTGGCACGAGCTTACGCGCAAGATCATCCCTGTGATGCGGGCACAGGGTCACGGGCGCATTATTCAATGTTCGTCCGTCTTGGGATTTGTCACAATGCCGTGGCGTGGCGCTTACAATTCTACAAAATTCGCGCTGGAAGGCTTAACAGACACGCTTCGTATTGAGCTGCGCGACACCCCCATCCACGTGACCCTGATCGAGCCCGGGCCCATTACATCCAACATCCGCGCGAACTCTATCCCGCACTTCGAGCGTTGGATCGATTGGAAAAGCTCTGCCCGAAAGGCGCAATACGAAAGCGCGTTGTTAGACAGGCTATACACTGCGAGAGGACCCGACAGGTTCGAGCTTCCGCCACAAGCAGTCGTTGACAAGCTTGTCCATGCGCTGGAGGCCGACCGCCCACGGCCGCGGTATTATGTCACGACGCCGACGCGTATCTCGGGCATTTTAAAGCGTATTTTACCAACACGTGCCCTAGACTGGGTGCTCTCTCGATAAATTCGGGTTGCGCTACTGCATGACCCCGCTACATCTTTCAGCAACACAAAGGATGCTTATGTTCGCTGATCCGTTATATATCCTGACCGTCGTTGCCGTGATTGCGGTGGTTATCGTATTGATTTTTGGGCTTGGGGGCTTCGCTGGTGGCGGAGAATTCAATAAGCGCAATTCAAATAAACTTATGCGCATGCGCATCATCGCACAGTTCATCGCTGTCGTTCTCATCGTCATATATGTATACTTGCGAAAGGACGCTGGCTGATGGTTGTTCTTAATAAAATTTACACCCGTACCGGCGACAAAGGCGAAACCGCGTTGGGGAACGGGGACCGTGTGGCCAAACACGACCTCCGGGTCGAGGCATATGGCACATCCGACGAATTGAACTGTTTTGTTGGTGTCGCGCGGCTTGAAGCGAAAGGCGAAACCGACGCCTCGCTGTCGCGTATCCAGAACGACCTGTTCGACCTGGGCGCTGACCTGTGCCGCCCCGATATGGAAGCGGATGCAGACGCCGAATACCCGCCTCTGCGCCTCGCGGCGGAGCAGGTCGACAGGCTTGAACGTGAGATCGACGTGATGAACGCTGATCTGTCTCCGCTGAGAAGCTTTATTCTACCCGGCGGCACCGCACTTGCCGCGCATTTGCACGTGTGCCGGACAGTTGCTCGCCGCGCCGAACGGCTTGCGGTGCATTTGGCTGACAGGGATTCTATTAATCCGGCCGCCGTCAAATATCTGAACCGACTAAGCGATTGGTTTTTCGTCGCGGCGAGGGCTTCAAATAACGGCGGTAAGGACGATGTATTATGGGTGCCCGGGGCAAATCGCTAAGGCCGTCAGTCAGAAACGCCGCGTCGAAAGACAATAAATTACTATTTTTGACTGTTTTGCATTCGATTGCTTCGTTACACCGACGAAGAGTTCACATGATCGGGGCCGAACCGGCCCGGATCGTCAACTGAGGAGAGAGAACGCTCATGAAGGTACTGGTACCTGTAAAGCGCGTGATCGACTACAACGTGAAAGTACGCGTCAAAGCGGACGGCACGGGTGTTGATCTTGCCAACGTAAAGATGTCGATGAACCCGTTTGACGAGATTTCCGTCGAACAAGCGATCCGCATGAAAGAGGCCGGCCAGGTCGAAGAAGTTGTGGTCGTCTCTATCGGCGTAAAACAGGCGCAGGAAACACTGCGCACAGCGCTGGCAATGGGCGCGGACCGCGCGATTCTGATCGTGGCCGCCGACGATGTGCACAACGATATCGAGCCTTTGACCGTCGCCAAAATTCTGAAAGGCGTCGTCGAAGAAGAGAAGCCCGACCTTGTTCTTTGCGGCAAGCAGGCGATCGACAACGACATGAACGCCACTGGTCAGATGCTGTCCGCTCTGCTGGGGTGGTCGCAAGCGACCTTCGCCTCCAAAGTCGACATCGATGGCGACAGCGCTGTTGTGACACGTGAAGTCGACGGTGGTTTGCAGACTATTAAGGTTTCCATGCCTACAGTCGTGACTGTGGATCTTCGCCTGAACGAACCACGCTATGCGTCGTTACCGAACATCATGAAGGCAAAGAAAAAGCCTTTGGATGAGAAGACACCTGCCGATTATGGCGTCGAGGTTTCCAACCGGTTGGAAATCATCAAGACGGCTGAGCCAGCAGAACGTGCTGCGGGCATCAAGGTCGAGTCGGTCGATGAACTGGTTGCGAAACTTAAAGAAGCGGGGGCTGTGTAATGGCTGTTCTACTCCTTGCAGAAGTAACTGATGGCGAACTGGCACTTGACGCGACATCCAAAGCCGTTGCTGCGGCCAAGATGCTCGGCGATGTTACTGTTCTCTGCGCTGGTGGTTCCGCCGCTGCGGCGGGCGAAGCGGCTGCGAAAATCAACGGTGTTTCCAAAGTTCTGGTCGCCGAGGATGAGACCCTTGGCCACCGCCTCGCGGAATCCACGGCGGCGTTGATCGTATCGCTCGCCGGTGATTACGACCACATCACCGCGCCAGCGACCACAGACGCTAAAAACGTGATGCCACGTGTTGCTGCGTTGCTTGACGTCATGTTGCTGTCCGATGTGTCCGGTGTTGTCGACGCCGACACGTTCGAACGTCCCATCTATGCGGGCAACGCGATCCAGACGGTAAAATCCTCGGATGCGAAAAAGGTCATCACCTTCCGCACCACGACGTTTGACGCCGCGGGCGACGGTGGCTCTGCCTCTGTAGAGACGGTATCCGCTGCGGCCGATCCCGGCCTGTCTTCCTGGGTAGAAGACCACGTTGCAGAAAGCGATCGCCCCGAGCTGACATCGGCTGGCGTGGTTGTTTCCGGCGGCCGTGGCGTTGGCTCCGAAGAAGACTTCGCCTTGATCGAAAAGCTGGCTGACAAGCTGGGTGCCGCTGTTGGCGCTTCGCGCGCTGCCGTTGATTCGGGCTATGCTCCGAACGACTGGCAAGTTGGTCAGACCGGTAAGGTTGTCGCGCCCGAGCTTTATGTGGCGGTTGGCATCTCCGGTGCGATCCAGCACTTGGCCGGCATGAAAGACAGCAAGATCATCGTCGCCATCAACAAAGACGAGGAAGCGCCGATCTTCCAGGTCGCCGACTATGGTCTGGTGGCAGATCTGTTCGAAGCCGTTCCCGAGCTGATCGAGAAACTGTAAGCCTTTAAGGTTTTAGTGGATAAGGCCCGCAGTCACCTGCGGGCCTTTTTCTATTTCAGGTGTTCAATCGTCTGCGCGACCGCCTTCGCAATCTCTTGATGTGCCCGAACGCCGGGGAGCTGTAACGCCCGCTCTTTCTCTACTGCAGGGAACACCATCCCCGCCGTCCCCTCGGACATGGCCGCGTGTGACGGTGTCAGATATACCATCCCGGCCGCCAGCCGACTCACCTGAGAAACCATAGCTTTGGTCACGAACAGAGGCCCCGCGCGAGCCTGCGCCCCCATGTCCCGCGTGGGCTTCTCGGGACCAAGGTGAAGCAGCACGCATGGTCCCGCCATCCGGCCAAGCAGCAGGGTCATCCGTGCGATCCAAGCCTGTTGAAGCTCATGCACCACCATCGCGAACCGAGTGGGCGAGACTTGCTTGAGCGCTTCCAATAGGTGGCGTGTGAAATGAAACTCCGCAAAATCAACCTCGGGGTAGATGGAGCAAAGCAGTTTCGACGGTGCGATAAATCTGTCGTTTCGACGCGGGTGCACTGAGTAGTAACGATTCGACATGTTGTGTGCGCCCAACACTTGCACCACGGTCACATGCCCCCCGGCGGCAATTTTCATGACTTCGGCATCATGTAGAAACACATCCAGACCCGCATTTTGTAACCCGAAATTGATGCAAGGCACCCCGCTCGACAGTTCTACCAACGTAGGGAACGGAGTTTTGACGTAGCGGCCAAACGTCTGGGAGCCGCCAACAAAAACCACATAGGGCGCGGAAGTTCTCCGAAGAGGTCCGCGAAACAGTAGTTTCGACCTGCCATAGCGGCACAACGCGTAGTCCAACCGCCGCCTGCCATCATCCGTAGCGCCCATACCGTTCACCCTGTTCCACCGCTTTACGGACGCAGAATCGCCCTAAGTATTTTCGATTTCCTTAATGTTCGGATTTGAGAAAAGCTGTCGTGAATTCCGACCCTTGCGGCTGCTACCCCGCCCGCTTTATGCTGCGGCGAAACAAAAGGGGACAGCGCATGGATATCCAGACAATCGGCATCGTTGGCGCAGGCCAAATGGGCAACGGCATCGCCCATGTTATGGCTTTGGCGGGCTACGACGTGCTGTTGAACGATGTAAGCGCTGAAGCACTGCAAAAGGCGGTTGATACCATTACTGGCAACCTCGACCGTCAGGTTGGCCGCGGTAAGGTAACCGAAGCAGACCGTGACGCGACGCTCAAAAGAATCGTGACAACCCAAACACTTGCAGAGTTGGGCCAAAGCGACCTGGTGATCGAGGCGGCGACCGAACGCGAGACGGTCAAGCAAGCGATTTTCGAAGATCTGATCCCGCACCTCAAACCGACCACAATCCTGACGTCGAACACGTCGTCGATTTCGATTACAAGGCTCGCCAGCCGAACCGATCGCCCTGAAAAATTTATGGGGTTCCACTTCATGAACCCGGTGCCCGTGATGCAGCTGGTGGAGCTGATCCGCGGGATTGCGACGGATAAGGAAACTTTTGAGGCCTGCCGCGGCGTCGTTGATAAACTGGGCAAAACTGCGGCCTCTGCCGAAGACTTCCCAGCATTTATCGTAAATCGTATCTTGATGCCGATGATCAACGAGGCTGTCTATACACTCTATGAAGGTGTGGGCTCTGTCGAATCCATCGATAGTTCACTCAAGCTGGGGGCCAACCACCCGATGGGGCCGCTGGAGCTTGCAGATTTCATCGGTCTAGACACCTGCCTGGCGATTATGAACGTGTTGCATGACGGGCTGGCCGATACGAAATATCGTCCCTGCCCGCTGCTGACAAAATACGTTGAAGCGGGCTGGCTGGGGCGTAAATCTCAGCGGGGTTTCTATGACTATCGCGGCGATGTGCCTGTGCCCACGCGATAAAACTGCGGCGAGCAGCGGGGGCCAGCCCCCGCGCCCCCGGGATTTATCCCATTTGGAAGATAGCGTTAGTCTTTAAGAGCAAGTGTATGCGCCCGTAGCCACGCCATGAAACCGCGCGGGTCGTCCGCATGAGCGGCCATCTGCTCTGGCGAAAGCGGCGCGCCTACGATCGGGCCCTGCGGCTTGTCGCATGCGTGCACAATCTCGTGGAGCAGAAGCCCCTGCCGCAAGATGGGCGAGATTTTATTCGCAATTTGATAGGCTCTGCTATTTTGCCCTGGAAAGCGCATTGGCACCACTTGCGCGCCCGAGCGCCGGATCATTTTCGCGGTGAAAACGTTCCATTCCGCCTCGATAGCAGGGCCGAACATGGTATCCGAAGCCGCTACGACCCCTGATGGGAACAGCGCGACAACACCGCCATCCTTCAGATGCGCCATCGCTTTGGCGCGCATTTCGACACCTTTGCGCTGCGCATCAGGGTCATGGGGAAACGGCACGGGGATCATATAGCTGCCCGCGACCTCGTCGATAGAGGTCAACAAGGAGCGCGTCAGGATCCGATAATCAGGGCGTACCCGTCCGATCAGATCGGCGAAAATCATGCCATCGACCATCCCGTGCGGGTGGTTCGCAACAACGACCACTGGACCCGTTTTCGGAATTCGATCCAGCTGTTCCTGCGGGGTCGTCAGGTCGATACCCATCGTATCAAGTGCCGCGCGCCAAAAGCCCTGCCCTGTGGGCGCGCCCTGTTTCTCGAACTGTCGGATCAGGCGCAGAACCTTGAGCTTGCCGGTGAAAAGTTCGATAGCGCTGATGATCCCCGATTTGACAGGATGATCAAACGTGGATGCATAGGACAGGCTTCGGCGGTCATACTTCGTGAAGGTCACCGGTTCGCCGCTGCCATCGTTCAGCAGGGGCGCAGGGCCGGTTGGCGCATTCTCCGTCATGTGGTTAACCCTTTACGCATCACAGTGACCACCGGCCGCATTGCAAACACCGCCGTTACTGGCCTTCGCCGAACTTGTCAGCCACCAAGGCTGTCAACGCATCGGCCAATGCGTCCTGATCCGGGCCGGAGGTCTGTACATCAATCGTACACCCTTTGGACGCCGCGAGCATCAGCAGCCCCATAATGCTATCACCAGAGGCGGACATGCCGTCCTTGCTGACTTCGGCGCGCGCATCAAAAGCCTCGACGACCTCAACCAGCTTGGCGGAGGCGCGGGCATGCAGGCCTTTTTCGTTTACGATTTTCAATGAAACTTGGGTCATACAATAGGGGCCTTGCTATTCCGCACTAACATTCTGGCTATCAATATATTTTCTGCCGGCCGCCAGGGCCGCGCGCACCGCCTCGGGCACTTCTAGATCACGTGACTTTGCCAGCTTGATCAACATGGGAAGGTTTGCACCGTAAAGGATCCGACGGTTTTCAGGACGGCATGCAAGCAAACTGAGGTTCGACGGGGACCCACCGAAAAGGTCCGTTACGACGACAACACCATTGCCCGTATCCACGGCATCGGCTGCCTCGCAGATTTCCCGCTGCTTTTCGGTACGATCATGGTCTGCATGGATCGCAATAGCGCGCACGCCGTTTTGCGACCCAACAACATGTTCGATCGCAGCCAAATATTCTTTGGCCAATCCGCCGTGTGCAACAATCACAATACCAATCAACGCGATGTCTCTTCCCGTTTACTACGATCCAGTTCGCGGTGTCTGATGGACACCTGCCAGCCGTCGTTCGAAAGTTTGAACGCCAGATGTTCGGCCAAAGTTACGGAACGGTGTTGCCCCCCTGTGCAGCCAAACGCAAGAGAGATATGCGATTTACCTTCAGTCTTGCAGGCTGGCAGGATCAATTGACACAGAGAGTTTACCTGTGCGGCAAAGCTTTCGAACAGCGGGTCGGCATGCACGTAATCGGCGACCTCTTTTTGTGTGCCGTTCATACCACGCAGCGAGGGTTCCCAATAGGGATTGCGCAAAAACCGGCAGTCAAACACCATATCCGCACTGCGGGGCAAACCGCGCTTATACGAAAAAGACTGTACGGATACGCTGAGGTGATGCTCCCCATCAAGCGCGAACCAGCGCTCCACTTCCGCACGCAACTGGTGCACATTCAGCTCGGACGTGTCGATCAGGACATCCGCCAGCGCCAGCACCGGTTCAAGCAGCTCTTTCTCGCGCACGATCCCCTCGACAGGTGTAGCGGTGGCCGCCATGGGATGGCGCCGGCGTGTTTCGGAGAAGCGCCGAAGCAGGACGTTGGTCGCACAATCCAGATATAACAATTCAATATCTACATCGGGACGGGACCGCATGTCCGACATCAGTTCAATCACGCGATCGGTCGAAAAATCGCGGTTCCGCAAATCGACACCAAGAGCCATAGGACGCAGTTGATCCGGCGCTTCGAGCAAAGCGCGCAGCATCCGCATGGGAATATTGTCGATCGCTTCAAAGCCTGCATCCTCCAACACATTGAGCGTTGAAGATCGCCCTGCCCCCGCGGGGCCGGTCACCAGCACCATACGCCGGTTGGGTGTTACATCATCAGTCATCTGCTGTGTATTTCATCATCTTTGCCATCAAGTAAACAGAGGCAGCAAAATGAGGCCCGTCGCATCTTTTCAGGCATCGGATGTGGATGCCCATCACGTCTTGGTACGTGATTTCGGGAAGACGGTCGGGCTCATCTTGGTCAAGGTCTACGATAAGAAAGATCGGTATCGCACTGCGATGTTTCAAGGTCAGCAAGCCGACGCCGCGCGCCTCGATCAACCCTTTGATCGCGGCGGGTGGGTGCGCGATAACCTGGGCATCCTGAACGATCAAATCCGTGCGGTCATCGGCAACCAGCTCGGCCCCCATCGCAATCATCTGCAACGCCATCGCGGACTTGCCTTGACCCGAGCCCCCCCTGATCATCACGCCACGCCCATCAATCGCGACGGTGGTGGCGTGGATCGTGCTTTTGGTCATGGCCGGTTCAGGTGGGCAGGCCGACCACAAAGCGCGCGCCAAGGGGATCAGAGGAGATATCGGCGTCCGTGGGCCGGATATTTTCTGCCCAGATCACGCCGCCATGCGCTTCGACAATCTGCTTCGAGATCGCCAGCCCGAGGCCGGAGTTATTGCCAAAATGCTCTTCCGGGCGCTGCGAATAAAAACGTTTAAAGATCTTCGACAGAGCTTGCTCTGGAATGCCGGGCCCCGTGTCTTCGACGACCACAAGAACGCGATTTTCACGTTTACGTGCCCAGACCCGAATGGCATCGCCGTCTTCGCAGAACGAGACGGCATTGCTGATCAGATTCACAAAAACCTGTGCCAGGCGTGCTTCCAACCCGTGCACGATGATCGGCTGTTCGGGCAGATCGGTGATAAAATCGATGCCACGTTTGCGCGCATCTTCGCCAAGATACTGACCCAGATTGCTGATCATCATCAGCAGATCAAACGGCTCTTCCTCTTCCTTGACCAATTCGCTGTCCAGACGGGACGCGTTCGAAATATCACTCACCAAACGATCCAACCGGCGAACGTCATGATCGATGACATCCAGCAGTTTTTCGCGCTGGTCCTCACGCTTGATCAGACGCAGCGTGCCTACCGCAGAACGGAGCGACGCAAGCGGGTTCTTGATCTCATGCGCGACATCGGCGGCAAACTGTTCGTTTCCGTCAATGCGGTTGTATAATGCGGAAACCATCCCGCGCAGCGCCCCCGACAAGCGCCCTATTTCATCAGGACGCGCCGTCAAATCAGGGATCCGAATGCGGCCCGGGTTCATCTTACGCGCATCTTTATCACGCCCAAGCTCTGCCGCGGCAGCAAGATCGGACAACGGATTTGCGATGGTCGAGGCCAGCACGAGGCTCAACCCGATCGAAACCAGCGTCGCGATCACGAACATCTGGAGCACCCTCTCCCGTTCGCCGCGAACCAGTTTGTCAATTTCACCCGCGGCCGAGGTGACGGCGACAACCCCGACGGGCAATCCGTTCTGCACGATCGGCGTAGCAACGGAGAAAAGCGTGCCGCCAGTGCCGACAAGATCGTTCCGCACCTTGGTCCCGCCTACCAATGCCCCCGAGACCAACGGCTGCAACTGTTCCGCCAACGGAGCAGGATCTGCCGTGACGGCGCTTTCGAACGGTCGGGAGAGCAGCCCCCAAAGCCAGCTCAACCCATCGGAAATCAGCGCCGTGTCATCTTCGGCACCGACGTTATTTCGCGCGGCAGCACCCGCGTTCTGCGCAACAAGGCTTTCGGTAGAATCGAATACAAACACCTCGATCCCGCTGCGCAAATCAAGCCGGCCAAGGCTTGCATCCACATCTATCGCGTCGCTCAGGCTGTCAGGCGTACCCGCCGTTGCCAACTGCGCCTCGAAGACATCAGCGATCAGTTCAGCTTCCGAAACCAGTGACGCACCACGCTGCACGGCCAGGCTATCGCGAGAAGAGTTAAGATAAAGAATACCGGCGGCCAAAACATTCAACGCAATCAAGTTAAATGTGATGATCTTGCGCGTCAGCGGCGACGCACGCAGAGAGAACAGCCCCCGCCGCGCGCGTTTGCTGCGCAATTCATCTGTCGCGGTTTTGTCCGGAGCGACCCAATCGTCGCCCAATACAACATCACCGTCCCGATAAGGTGTGGTCATGTCTCGCACAAAATTCCTTTCGACAATGGCCATGGCTCAGGTCACTCTTCGTTGTATCTGTAGCCGATGCCATAGAGTGTTTCGATCGCGGAAAACTCGTCATCCGCAGTCCGCATTTTTTTGCGCAACCGTTTGATATGACTATCGATTGTGCGGTCGTCGACGTAAACTTGATCATCATATGCCACGTCCATCAACTGGTCACGCGACTTCACAAAGCCGGGGCGCTGTGCAAGCGCTTGCAGCAGCAGGAATTCTGTCACCGTCAGGGATACGTCCTTACCCTTCCAGCTGACTGCATGGCGCAACGGATCCATGCGCAAATCACCACGTTCGATCACTTTGGTTTCTTCGGTGTCGCCGACCTCGTTGGTTTCCACGGCATCCTGGCGGCGCAACAGCGCACGGATACGTTCAACCAAAAGCCGCTGACTAAAGGGTTTTTTCACGTAGTCATCAGCCCCCATCCGCAGGCCGAGCACCTCGTCAATCTCGTCATCTTTGGATGTCAGAAAGATCACGGGCATCGCGGTTTTCTGGCGAAGCCTTTGCAGCAAATCCATGCCATCCATGCGAGGCATCTTGATGTCCAACACCGCCATGTCGGGCAGTTTTTTGTTGAACGCATCCAACGCGGCCTGCCCGTCATTATATGTCTCGACTTCGAAACCTTCGGCTTCCAACGTCATTGAAACCGACGTCAGGATATTCCTGTCGTCATCCACCAATGCAATTTTAGACATTGCCTGTTCCTTTTATATGCTGCTCAACTGCCATAATATTTTTTCTTTCATTGATCATCAATTTACGCGGCCGAATCAATCGGAAACTGCGAATCGCTCCTCATCTTGGCCATAATCGCGCCACAATTTGCTAATGAATGGCTAAATTGCCGCACATACAGGGTGCAGACGCCACGTTACCCCATCGCACTTTACGTTCAATTAACGACAGTTTCCGCAAACAGTTACATGGTGGCGCTAACTGCGACTAACCTACCTGTTCATACTGTAAATCAACGTGCTAAGAGGCAGACACGACCCCTTGGGTCGAGCCATTTGTGCAAGAATTGGCACCTTTTCTCGGTGCAGCTACAGGAGACATCACATGACGTTAGGCCGCGTAAATCCGCAATTCCGCCTCGAAGACCAAGGCATAAGCGGGCTTGGTGATGTCTATTACAACATGATCGAACCCGCGTTGGTCGAAGCCGCGCTGAAACGGGAAGAGGGCACGTTAGGCAAGGGCGGCGCGTTTCTTGTGACGACGGGCAAATTCACCGGACGCTCCCCCAAGGATAAACATGTCGTAAAAACCGACAGCGTTGCCGATAAAATCTGGTGGGAAAACAACGCCGAGATGTCGCCTGAAGGCTTTGATGCGCTTCACAAGGACATGTTGGCGCATATGCAGGGGCGTGATTACTTCGTCCAGGATTTGGTCGGCGGGGCCGATCCGAAACACGCGATCAACGTGCGTATGGTGACCGAGCTGGCTTGGCACGGTCTGTTCATTCGCCACATGCTGCGCCGCCCCGAGCGCGACGCGCTGGATGATTTCATCGCGGACTTCACCGTGATCAACTGCCCGAGCTTTTCGGCTGATCCAGCTAAACACGATTGCCGCTCGGAAACCGTCATTGCGATGAACTTCGACAAGAAGATGATCTTGATCGGCGGCACAGAATACGCAGGTGAGAACAAGAAATCTGTATTCACCCTGCTGAACTACCTGTTGCCGGAAAAAGGGATCATGCCGATGCATTGCTCGGCCAACCATGCTACCGGCAATCCCGTTGATACCGCTGTATTCTTCGGTCTGTCAGGTACAGGAAAGACCACGCTATCCGCCGATCCGGGCCGCACATTGATTGGTGACGATGAACACGGCTGGTCAGATAACGGGACATTCAATTTCGAAGGTGGCTGCTACGCCAAGACGATCAACCTCAGCCGAGAGGCAGAGCCCGAGATTTACGCGACTACCGAAAAATTCGCCACCGTGATCGAGAACATGATCTTTGATGAAGACACCAAAGAGCTTGATTTCGACGATGACAGCCTCACCGCCAACATGCGTTGCGCTTACCCGCTTCACTACATTTCTAACGCCTCGGCAAAAGCGACGGGTGGGCACCCCAAGAATATCATCATGCTAACCTGTGATGCGTTCGGCGCTCTTCCCCCTATCGCGCGCTTGACCCCGGCTCAGGCCATGTACCACTTCCTGTCTGGCTTCACCTCCAAGGTTGCCGGTACCGAACGTGGCGTGACTGAACCCGAGCCTACATTCTCGACCTGCTTTGGTGCGCCCTTCATGCCGCGTCGCCCCGAGGTTTACGGGAACCTTCTCCGCGAGAAGATCGCGGCGCATGGCGCAACCTGCTGGTTGGTAAACACTGGCTGGACTGGAGGCGCTTATGGCACAGGCAGCCGCATGCCGATCAAAGCAACGCGCGCGCTGCTGACCGCAGCATTGGAAGGGGCGCTCGCGGGCGTAGAGTACCGCAAAGATCCAAACTTCGGCTTTGATGTTCCCGTGGCGGTTACGGGTGTTGCTGACATCCTGCTGGATCCACGCCGGACATGGGACAACCCTGAATCCTACGATCGTCAGGCTGACAAGCTGGTAAAGATGTTTGCAGAAAACTTCGAACAATACCTCCCTTATATTGATGACGACGTGAAAGCCGCCGCCATCGGCTAAAGCTTACCAGAGCCGCGCCAATGCGCGGCTCTTTTTCCATGCGCAGACTATGCCGCTTTCGAAGCTCGGTCCGAGAGCGGCATATCCAGAATAAAGCGCAAATCATCACGCCCCATATAGGCCATGAACCCCTCGACCGGCGCATCCATTCCGTTGATGAACCACCGCAACGTGCCTGGCTCCGTATGCATATAGCCGTGCCGCGCTGGAAAGCCCTTATACACGACCGAGTTGGTCATAAACGCGATGACATGGTCAGGATCCCAATGCTGCATCGCCTGCCAGAATGCATAGCGCCCCAGCACAGAAGATAGACCTGCGTTTCTGAACTCTCGCGGCGTTGTGCCCACCCAGAACTCCCCATGATAGCACACGTCGCCAGCGATGCGCTGCGCACCCGGCCCCGCCCGATACCGTGATCGAAGATAATCGATGTCAACGCCGGGCGGCGGAAACTCGACAAATGACCGACGAAGATATTCGGCTAGCTTGGCTCCTTTCAAATCCAGCATACGCATTGCCTGCGTATGCATAACATCGCCTTTGGCATTTCGGCCGACAATCCAAAAGGCATTGGTTTCGTTCAGGTCGTGCGTTTCAGGGTCAAACGGCAGCCCTAGCAAGTGATCCGGACGCGCGTCCTGCAATATCGTCTTATACTCAGCAAAATCATAACCGACCGTTAATGTGATCCCGGCCTCATGCAAAAGTGCGGAACTGCTGGCGATAAACCGTTCGCCGTCTTGAAAACTCAACAATGTCATACTGAACTCTCCTTTGATGCAAGCTGATCAAAGGGTAGCTTATTTATCGGGAATTTTCTTCGATTTTTAGGTAACCGGCTAGAAGCCGACGATTGCATCCTCGGGCATGCCAACCATCGCGTCTTGATCCAACCCTGAGATGGTGACGTGACGTGATCTATCTACCGCGGATATCAATGCAAAGCTTCCGTCAGGGAAACGGCTCGCCATCAAAAGTCGTTTATAGGCCAATGGGATAAGCTCGCCGCCTGCCGTGTTTCTCGGCATTTGCGTCACAACCTCGTCAAGGCGGACCCCGCCATTAGCCTGAACCTCCCGGAAGGGGAAATCCAGCATAGCCTCAAACTCGGGACCGCCCGGAAAATTGCCGAGAGGGCGGCCAATACTGCTGCGCGCGTTCTCCCAACCCCACCAACTTGTGTAGAATGATTCTTGCCCGACTTCGATACAGATCCAACCACTGGGTGAGTCGCGATACACTAGGACATATGGGCGAATTTGTTGAAAATTCTCATGTTCCAACCGGCCTTCGCTCTGCACCCAGGCCGAGAATGCCTCCTTGATCATTTCAGATTCACCATCCCAAATCTGGGTAAGTGGCCGTTGCTGTTGATAAAAATTCCATCCGTTGGGTGTTTCGTGGGACAGCCGTAAAAGCCCACCCGTGCTCCGCGTGTTGCCCTTGATCCAGACCTTGCCCCGCGCGAGAAACTCACGCGCTTCTGGCAAAGCCTCTTCACCACGCTGTGTTAATTTGTACCGGCGCTCATCAACCTCAAACATTGGAGCCCCCAAGAACTCCTCAATTTGGGCGATATGACGCCGAACCGTCTGCCGCGTACTTCCCAACAAGCGCACAGCTTGACTAAGGTTCAACGTGTCCGCGAGGACGGTAAAAGATCTAACCATTTCATATAGTAACGGAGGAATTCGGTCCGCGTCAAAATCAACTGGCTTTGGGCTGTCGACAGTGTTCATTCGTCACCAATGGTAAATTAATCATACATTAAGGCATTATTCATAATACACCCTTGGCCACTTTGTAACCACAAATTGAATAAATCTATCCAATTGAACGGAAAGAGTGATTTGGGGATGACTAATTCAACAACAACCGGAGGTAATTCATATGTCGCATCCAGTGGACATCCACGTCGGCAAAAAACTTAAACAGATCCGTACGCTGCGTCGGCTTTCCCAAACTGATGTGGCCAAGCGGTTAAACCTGTCGTTCCAGCAAATCCAGAAATACGAAATCGGGTCAAACCGGGTCGCGGCAAGCCGCCTGTTTGAACTGTCCCAGATTTTAGACGTAACGCCCGCGTATTTCTTTGAAGGTCTGCATGACAACACGAATGATGCGCCCAAAGCCGACCCGAGCATCGAGATTGTCAGCGCCTTGGCCGCAATAAACGACGACGCGCTTAAAACGCGTATTGTGACGTTTATCGAAGATGTGTCTGGGCTAACGGTCGCGCGTCAGGGCTAAGCCTTAACCAAACACGCCTCGGCGCACCAAGTTTGCGCCTGCAATCAATAGGATGACCAGCGTCGCTTTCTTAAAGGACGCTTGGTCAATCTTATCCATGACTTTGCTGCCAAGCCACATACCGGTGAGCGACGGCAAGATCATGACCGCAGAAAAGGGCACGGTTTCGGCGCGCAGCACGCCAGATCCGAAGTGCGAAAACAACAATAGCACCGCGCCGAGTCCGTAGATGACACCCTGAACCCGCATTTGGTCGTGCTTGGGCGTGCCCAATGCGGTCAGGTAGGCGACGGTAGGCGGCCCCCAAACGGCCGATACGCCACCGACCGCCCCGGCGAAGGCACCTATAAATGCTTCTAGTTTTGTAGATCGGTGCGACAGGGTGAAGCTACGCCCCGTCACCTGCCACAGCGCGAACAATGTGATCGGAACACCAATCACCAGCAGCATCGTATCGGCGGCGAGAAAACGCACGGTCTGCGCTGACAAGCTAAGCGCTATGCCGCCCGCAATCAGGAAAACCTTAAACATTTTGATGGAGTCCCAAGCCGCGGCCACCCCCTGCCGTAGTGCCTGAAACATATTGGTAATTACAGTCGGGAAGATCAGCCCGGCAAGGGCAAGCTCAGGCGACAAGAACATTGTCAGCCCTGAGATTAGCACCAGCGGCATCGCGAACCCCACGACGCCCTTAATGAATCCCGCCACAAGGCCAATTCCAAAGGCGAACGCCCATTCTGACGGCGTCAACAAACTGAAAAACATGTCCATACCGCACGTCATACCAAGATTGCGGCGGAGCGCACGCGAAATCCTCAGCGTAATTTTAAACCAAATTGACGCAGCAAAACGTATCTTTATTGTGCTGCACCTGCGAAAAGGTTATGCCGTGCTTAACCAAACAAGGGAGCTTACAGATGGCACATGATGGACAAGACGTGATTTCTGGCGCGAACATCGTGATCGATGACCTGCTCGCAACCACCAGATCGACGCTGGCCCCGGTAGACCGCCTTTTAGAAGCCGCTAAATCCGCGGTTCGTGCGACCGTTTCTCAAGACGGGAAAGTGTCGAATGCACTGGTCGAAGAAAACCAAACCGCCGCGCATGGTCTTGCGTGGCTTGCAACCTACGCTCAATCGCTTCACCAGATGCAGCTATGGGCAGAGAAGCTCGACGCAGATGGCACGTTTTCAGAAACAGAACAGCTGATCCATCAAATCGCATTCGGCGAATATCTGTGCCAGATTTCCGGCGGCATTCAGATGAACCAAGGGGAAATTCTGCGCTTGCACGATCTTGGCGTCCCTACCGAAGATCAGAACGCGTTTTCCGATGCCGGCATCACGACACTGCAGCAACGAGGCAATTCGCAAGCTGCACGCACGCGCCTTGTCGAACTCATGCAAGAGCAAAGCGCCAACATCACCGTCGGGCGGTCCGGCCTTGACGAAGAGCTGGAGATGATCCGCGAACAGTTCCGTCGTTACGCTGTTGAAAAAGTGGAACCATTTGCCCACGAATGGCACCTGAAGGACGAGCTGATCCCGATTGAAGTCATCAATGAATTGGCAGAAATGGGCGTTTTCGGCCTGACCATCCCAGAAGAATTCGGTGGCTTTGGGCTGTCCAAAGCCTCTATGTGCGTCGTCTCGGAAGAGCTGTCGCGCGGCTATATCGGCGTGGGCTCGCTCGGCACGCGGTCTGAAATCGCGGCCGAACTGATCATCGCAGGCGGGACGGACGCCCAAAAAGAAAAGTGGCTCCCGCGGATCGCAAGCGCCGAGACCTTGCCCACAGCCGTCTTCACCGAACCGAACACCGGCTCTGACCTTGGTTCTTTGCGCACGCGCGCGGTGAAAGATGGCGACGATTATAAGATAACGGGCAATAAAACCTGGATCACGCACGCGGCCCGGACCCATGTGATGACACTGCTAGCGCGCACGGATCCGCAGACGTCGAACTACAAGGGCCTGTCGATGTTCTTGGCCGAGAAAACGCCGGGCGACGACGCGAACCCTTTCCCTTCCGAAGGCATGACCGGCGGCGAGATCGAAGTGCTCGGCTATCGCGGCATGAAGGAATACGAGCTCGGTTTCGACGGCTTCCACGTCAAAGGTGAAAACCTGTTGGGCGGCGAAGAGGGCAAAGGTTTCAAACAGTTGATGGAAACCTTTGAAAGCGCGCGCATCCAGACAGCCGCGCGTGCCATCGGGGTCGCGCAATCCGCGCTCGACATTTCGATGCAATACGCAATTGATCGCAAGCAGTTCGGCAAGTCTCTCATCAACTTCCCTCGCGTGTCGTCCAAACTGGCGATGATGGCGGTCGAAATTATGATCGCCCGCCAGCTCACCTATTTCTCGGCGTTTGAAAAAGACGAAGGCCGGCGCTGTGATGTCGAAGCGGGCATGGCCAAACTGCTCGGCGCACGGGTCGCTTGGGCCGCAGCTGACAATGGCTTGCAGATCCATGGCGGCAACGGTTTTGCACTCGAATACAAAATCAGTCGTGTCCTATGCGACGCACGTATCCTCAACATTTTCGAAGGCGCGGCAGAGATTCAGGCGCAGGTCATCTCGCGCCGCTTGCTCGGATGAAGTTCGGGCAGCCTGACGCGTGAAATCGTCGGGCTGCCTATCCGGCCCCCATGATCAAGCTGACCTCCCTCTTTCTGGCCATAGCCCTGACAACCCAGTGCAGTCAGGACGAAACTCTGCGGGCGTATGGGGCCGCCGATCGCCTATGGCGCTTGCAAGAACTAAACGGGGTCCCGTTCTCAGCAAACACACAGATGTCCTTTCCAGAAAAAGAACAGGTTACCGTTCTAGGCCCCTGCAATCGGATGTCCGGCACGAACAAGCTGCCCTACCCCTGGTTTTCTTTCACGCTCAAATCATCCACCAAAAAGGCATGTCCTGATCTCAGCCAAGAAAACATCGTTATCGACGCGCTCAACAACGCCACCCTCGTCGAGATTCTGAATGACGTCATGATTCTGTCTAACACCGAGAACCTTAATATGGTGTTTCGCGCCGTCGACTAAATGCCTCGACGTAGCGCGCGCGCGCCTCGGGTAGGGGCTTGTCCCCTAGATCGCGCGCCAGATGCCGCTCTAGGAAATACCCCGTGGTTTTGAACGCCAGCGCAATATCCGCATCGCTCGCATCCCCTTCCCCACGTAAAACGGGCGACAATGGCAGCATTCTATCAACCCACTCCCCCGCCCCTTCTCGGGTCACAGCACGCCCCGTTTTCGGAGATACAAAGACCAGCCCGCTGGTCCGTCCGGTCACCGCACAGGCGCTCAGATCAAGCCCATAGCCAAGCTCCTCTAACAGGCTGATTTCCCATTGAAGATAGGCCAACGGCCACAGGTCCCCCTGCCCCAATAGATCCAGCAGCGCTTCAGTTCGGCGATATAATGGCGGATGCGCTTCGCGTTCGGGCAATGCAAAGGCAAGCAGCCCCGTCACCGCATTCAACCCCGCAAGGCTAAGCCGATCATGCATAGCCAATGCGGCGCGGCTGCGGACGGGCTCTACAGTAAACGCACCGATATGATCCTCAAGCCGCGCGCGCCATGCGATGTCTAACTGCGCGCCCGGTTGGAGAATTGGAGCAATCTTGCGACTGGTACCGCCGCGCACGATCCCGGCGTGGCGGCCGCGCTCGGGGGTGAACACCTCGATGATGGCCGATGTCTCACCATGGCGGCGCGCGCTTAGCAAAATGCCTTGATCGCGCCATTCCATCAGCTCAGCCCGTCCTCATGCAGCAGATGCCGACCCTGCCTGTCTTCCACCTCGATCACCCAGAGGTCTGGATCAAAGCTGCGCTGTCGGCTGATCGACGCATCAACCTCCTGCTCCTGTCCACTTGTCATTTCGACCCAGGTCCGCTCACCACTGATCAAATCGAAACTTTTCTGAAAAAGCTGTGCATTTCCATCGAGCGTTGCAAGCTTCACCAGAACAGCGCCGCCGGTGTCATCCCCATGCGCGACCACGTACGCAGGAATATCATAGACCCGCAGCCGCGCCAGATAGGCATCGACCCAGAACCGCGCGGTCAGCCGGGCCATGACAGCCCCGTCGTTCCAAATGGTGTAAAATCCTCCCCGAAGGGTCGGGCCGCACCAGATCTAGACATTGCCGTCTTTGAACTCCAACCCCATCTCAGAGTAGCGCTCCGCCTCGTCCAGCCAGTTCGGGCGCACTTTGACCTGCAAAAACAGATGCACTTTCCGCCCCAGAAACTCTTCAAGCTCCTCGCGAGAGGCTTTGCTGACCGCCTTGATCGTCTCGCCCTTGCTGCCAAGCACGATCCCCTTGTGACCGTCGCGCACCACATAGATCAACTGATCCACCCGGGCAGAGCCGTCTTTACGCTCTTCCCAGTTCTCCGTCTCGACCGTCAGCTGATAGGGCAGCTCCTGATGCAGACGCAGGGTCAGTTTCTCACGGGTCATTTCGGCGGCGATCATGCGCATAGGCAGATCGGCAATCTGATCTTCGGGATAGAGCCACGGCCCCTCGGGCAATTCGCCCGCCAGCCATTGGCGCAACGTATCCACACCATGCCCCCGCTCGGCCGAGATCATGAATGTTTCGGCAAAATCATAGCGGTCGTTCATCTCTTTGCTCAGCCCCAACAGGACCGGAGCTTCGACACGGTCGATCTTGTTGATCGCAAGCGCGACCTTGCGCCCCTGACCGATGTCAGCGAGGCCTTCCAGGATACGTTCGACCCCTTCGGTGATCCCACGGTTGGCCTCGATCAGCAGAATGACAACATCCGCATCGGCAGCGCCCCCCCAAGCCGCGGCCACCATGGCGCGGTCCAGACGGCGACGGGGCTGGAACAGACCGGGGGTGTCCACGAACACAAGCTGGCTTTCCCCTTCCATCGCGACCCCACGAATACGGGCGCGTGTGGTCTGCACCTTATGGGTCACGATCGACACTTTCGCGCCGACCATGCGGTTCAGCAACGTCGATTTGCCCGCGTTGGGCTCGCCGATCAGGGCGATAAATCCGGCGCGCGTGGTCATGAGGGTCTCTCCAATTGGGCCAAGAGCGTCTTGGCAGCGGCCTGTTCGGCCTGACGTTTCGATGGGGCTGACGCGACGGCGCTGGCCCCGTTTTCAATCCGGGCGGTGATGGTAAACACCGGGGCGTGGTCTGGCCCCTGCCGGTCGGTCTGAACATAGGCGGGGGGCGGCAAGCCGCGCGCTTGCGCCCATTCTTGCAGCGCGGTCTTGGCGTCGCGTGCGTCTTGCTTGACCTGCATCACACGGTCACCCCACAATCGCAGGATCAACGCTTTGGCCTCGTCAAATCCGCCATCCAGATAGACAGCCGCGATGATAGCCTCGATCGCATCCCCCAACAACGCCTGCTTGCGGCGGCCGCCAGACAACATCTCTGACCGGCCAAGCTTCAGCACAGCGCCCATGTCGATCTCGCGCGCGACCTCGGCGCAGGCTTCCTTGCGCACCAATGCGTTGAACCGCGGGGCCAGCTGCCCTTCGGTTGCGGCCGGATCAAGTTTCAGCAGCGCTTCGGCCATCACCAGCCCCAGAACGCGATCCCCCAGAAACTCGAGCCGCTGGTTGTCGTCACGATTGGCCGACGACATAGAGGCATGGGTCACCGCGCGGTTCAACAGCTCCGGCTTTCCAAAGTGGTACCCGATGCGGCCTTCAAAGGCCCGGAGATCAGCATTTAACTTCACTTGATCGCCTTAAAGAAACGATCGCTGCGCCATGTCCAGAAGAACAACATCGACCGACCGGCCGAGCTGAACATGATCCGGTCCGCGCGACCGATCAGGTTTTCATACGGCACGAAACCGACGCCACCGGCCTGCTGTGCCAGACGGCTATCGGCAGAGTTGTCGCGGTTGTCACCCATGAAAAAGTAATGCCCTTCTGGCACCGTGTAGACACCGGTATTGTCCGACGCCTGATTGCCAATGTTCAGGATCGCATGTTCGACCCCGTTAGGGAGCACTTCGATCTGGCGGGATTTTTCACATACACCACCGGCACCGACGGCACCGTTCTCGCAACGCGGACGCATACCCTGCGGGCCTTGACGGTCCATCACCTCTTCGAAGACACCATCGTCACGCAATTCGACCGCCGTGCCATTGATGCTGACCACACCGTCGGTGATCTGAACCTTGTCACCCGGCAAGCCGATCAGACGCTTGATGTAATCGCGACCAGACACGGGATGACGGAAGACCACCACATCGCCGCGCTCGGGCTCTGACCCGAACAAACGCGTGTTGTCGCCGTCAAACACACCGCAGACGTCTTTCGCGTCGACCTCAATGCCGAACCGCGGCATCATCACGCTGGGACAGGAGGCGTAGGAATAGCCATAGGCCATTTTGTTCACGAACAGGAAATCCCCGATCAACAACGTCTCTTTCATCGACCCCGAAGGGATCCAGAAAGGCTGGAAAAACAGGGTCCGAAAGACCCCTGCGATCAACAGCGCATAGACGATTGTTTTGATGGTTTCGACAAAGGCGTTGCCGGTTTTCTCTTTGGCGGCCATTTTGGCGCTCCTGTTCATGCGTTCGAGCGTTACATGCGGGTGCCATTGACGCAAGTCAAGCAACCCTGCCCCCGATCCATCGACCGAATGGGCTATGATCTGCCGTTAGGTCTGAATACCTGCCTTGGGGCGGGCTTCGATGACGACAAAGGCCTGCGCCCAAGGGTGATCATCTGTCAGCGTGACGTGAATGATCGCCTCGTGGCCGTCGGGTGTCATCTTGGCCAAACGCTCCGCCGCCCAGCCGGTGACCTCCATCACGGGCTGGCCGGTGCGCAGGTTGCTCACCGCCATGTCGCGCCAAGCGATCCCCATGCGCAGACCGGTGCCAAGCGCCTTTGAACATGCCTCTTTCGCGGCCCAGCGTTTGGCGTAGGTGCCCGCGACATCACGGCGACGTTCGGCCTTTAGCTGTTCGACCTCGGTGAACACGCGATTGCGGAAACGGTCGCCAAAGCGGTCCAGCGTGCCTTGAATCCGTTCGATATTCGCGAGGTCGGTGCCGATGCCCAAAATCATGCCGCGCCCTCAGCCCTTGCGGGCGTCATCCATCAGGCGGCGCATCTCGGCGATGGCGGGGCCGAGGCCCAAAAAGATCGCCTCGCCAATAAGGAAATGCCCGATGTTCAGCTCTTGCACCTCGGGGAAAGCTGCCACGGGGCTGACGGTATCATAGGTCAGGCCGTGGCCCGCGTGCACCTCAAGCCCCAGACTATGGGCGAATTTTGACATCTCTTCGAGCTTTTGCAGCTCCTTTTGCGCTTCCTCCCAATGTCCTTCGGCATAGGCGTCGCAATAGGCACCGGTGTGCAGTTCGATCACCTCTGCCCCGATGCGGTTCGCCGCCTCAATCTGGCGCTGATCGGCGGCGATGAAGATGCTGACGCGGCTGCCCGCTTCGCGCAGAGGAGCAATGAAATGCGCCAGCCGGTTTTCCTCGCGTGCGACTTCAAGCCCGCCTTCGGTTGTCCGCTCTTCGCGCTTTTCCGGCACGATGCAGACGGCATGGGGTTTGTGGCGTAGGGCGATGGCCTGCATCTCTTCCGTGGCGGCCATCTCGAAGTTGAGCGGCACGTTCAACACCTCTTGCAGCCCTTCGATATCCGCATCGGTAATGTGGCGTCGATCCTCGCGCAGGTGCGCGGTGATGCCATCAGCGCCTGCCTCTTGCGCGGCGCGGGCTGCGCGCAGCGGGTCCGGATAGGCACCGCCGCGCGCATTCCGCACAGTCGCCACATGGTCAATATTTACGCCCAGCCGAAGCTTACCTTGTGCCGCCATGGTCTTTCCCCTCCAGAGCCGCCTGCTCTGCCTTGCGTTTCGCCTCTGCCTTGGCCGAGGCTTTCTTTTTCAACAAATCGAACTTGGCCTTGATCGCGCCCTTGCGCCGCTTTTGATAGGCCCGCAGCAAGGGCACGGCCAGATAATAGGCGATCGTGGCACAGATCATGCCGGGCACGATCCCCCCGATCAGATACGGATAGAACACCTGATGCCAGAAGACCTCAAGCCCCGACCAATCCATGTCACGGCTGGTAAAGATCGCCACAAAGTTGGCCAACAAGTCGTGACCGGCGTCAAAGAATTTGCCCCCGAAGGACCGATGCTCCCCCGTTCGCATGTGGGACCCGAGAATCCAGTGTCCCATGGACAGCGATGACAGCCCGATAGGGACATAGGTCAGCGGGTTGCCAAAAAACGTCCCCATCAATGCGGCCAGCAGATTGCCCCGCATGACACGCGATACCAGCGCCGCCACGATAAAATGCATACCGTAGAAGGGCGTAAACGTGGTAAAAACACCGGCCCAGATGCCACGCGCAATGCGTTCGGGCGTGTCGGGCAAGCGGCGCATCCGGTGTTTGACATAGTGAAACGCCCGCGTCCAACCACCCCGAGGCCACATGAATTCAGCCATCGCGCGCACTGTCGGCTTTGGATCGCGGCGTTTGAAAATCAACAGTTCGTCCTTGGGTCAGTGCAGTCCGGGCGGATCATGCGTCTTTGGTACCTGCCTTGAACAAGTCGGGGTTCCGGTATCGGCTGATCTCGGCGACTTCGCTCTCGGCCTCCAACATCGGGATCAAAGAATGCAGATGCGCAATGTCTCGCAGTTCTACGTAGATCAACAACCGGTAAAAGTCAGGCTTGCGGTCCAAAAATTCCAGATCTGCGATATTGGCAGAGGATTGGCCAATGAGCGTACAAATACGCCCCAGCACGCCCGCCCCATTGCCGATGGTCAGATCCAGCGTCGCCCCATAGATCGCGGGATGTGGCCCGTCGTGCCAACGCAGATCCAGCCAGCGTTCGGGCTGGTCCTCGTAATGCGACAGACGCTCGCAATCGATGGTGTGGATTTTGACGCCCTGCCCGCGGAAGGTGATGCCGACAATGCGTTCCCCCGGCAGCGCCTGACAACAAGGCGACCGGTCAAAGGATTGCCCCGCTTCCAGCCCCACCACCGCGCGCTTGCGGTCGACATGTTCGCCGGGTTTGGGGCGCAGGTTGGGATAGACGGCCTGCACAACCTCTTGGCCCGTCAGTTCGGCAGAGCCAAGTTGCGCCAAAAGCTCCTCCGCGCTGGAGAGGCGCAAGTTGCGCGCCGCGGTGCGCAGCACTTTCTCCGTCGCCGATTTATTCATCTGCTCGAAGGCAGAGCGGGCAAGTTCGCGCCCGAGGCTGACAAAGCGCGCGCGATCCAGTTCACGCAGCGACCGACGGATCGCCGTCTTGGCCTTGCCCGTCGTTGCGATATCCAGCCATGTCGCCTGCGGTGTCTGACCTTGGGCGGTAATGATCTCGATCGACTGGCCGTTTTTCACCCGCGTCCACAAAGGCACGCGCATCCCGTCGATCTTGGCGCCCACGCAGGCAGACCCGATTCGCGTGTGGATCGCATAGGCGAAATCAATCGGCGTCGCCCCACGCGGCAGCTTGACCACCTCGCCCTTGGGGGTAAAGCAGAACACCTGATCGGCGTACATCTCAAGCTTGACCGCCTCGAGGAAATCCTCGTGATCCTCCTCTGAATCGAGCTGCTCTGTCAGTTGCGCGACCCATTTGACCGGATCAACAGCAAAGGGGTTCCGCGACCGTACGCCGTCACGATAGGACCAATGCGCCGCCACACCGGATTCAGCGACATCATGCATCTGCCGCGTTCTGATCTGCACCTCGACCCGTTTGCCGTCACGACCAGAGACGGTGGTATGGATAGACCGGTAACCGTTCGTCTTGGGCTGGCTGATATAATCCTTGAACCGGCCCGGCACGGCACGCCAGCGCCGATGGATAGTGCCAAGCGCGCGATAACATTCATCCTCCGAGGTGGTGATAACGCGGAAACCGTAAATATCCGATAAACGGGAAAAGGATTGCTGCTTTTCCTGCATCTTGCGCCAGATCGAATACGGTTTTTTCGCCCGCCCAAAGACTTCGGCCTCGATCCCGGCTTTCTCAAGCTCGTGCCGCATGTCACCGGTGATTCGCTGGATGACATCGCCCGTTTCGCGCTGAAGGGTGATAAAGCGCCGGATGATCGACTGCCGCCCTTCGGGGTTGAGCACGCGAAAGGCCAGATCCTCGAGCTCTTCGCGCATCCATTGCATGCCCATACGCCCCGCAAGAGGCGCATAGATATCCATCGTTTCACGAGCTTTCTGGATCTGCTTGTCAGGGCGCATCGACTTGATCGTGCGCATATTATGCAGCCGATCCGCCAACTTAACCAAAATAACCCGCAGATCTTTCGACATTGCCATGAACAGCTTGCGAAAGTTCTCGGCCTGTTTTGTCTCGTTGGAATTCAGTTGCAGGTTGGTCAGCTTGGTCACGCCATCGACCAGTTCAGCGACATCATGTCCGAACTTTTCATCGACGCTGCTATAGGACGCTTTCGTGTCCTCGATCGTGTCGTGCAGCAATGCGGTGATGATGGTCGCGTCATCCAGCTGCTGTTCGGTCAAAATGGCCGCGACAGAGACCGGATGCGTGAAATAGGGCTCTCCGGAATGGCGGAACTGGCCCTCGTGCATCTGCTGGCCATATTCATAGGCCAGCCTGATCTGATTTTCGTTCGTCTTAGGGTTATAGGCGCGCACAAGCGCGATAAGGTCGTCAGCCGTAATGTCGGCGGTATTCATACCTGTCCTGCCTATAAGCCCCGAAGGGCGCGGGCCTTAGCCCTGCCCTTGTGCCGCCATCAACTGCCGCAGCAGCATTTCTTCGGACATGCTGTCCTCTTCGGGCTTGTCTTGCTCAGCCCCCATAAGAAGCGCCATTGCGTCCTCTTCGGGTTCATCAACCTCGATCTGGTTCTGGTTGCTTTCGATCAGACGCTCGCGCAGCTCGTCGGCCGATTGGGTTTCATCCGCAATCTCGCGCAGGGACACGACAGGGTTTTTGTCGTTATCGCGATCAACAGTAACCGTAGAACCAGCCGCAATTTCACGCGCACGATGCGCGGCAAGCATGACAAGCTCGAACCGGTTTGGCACTTTATCTACACAATCTTCGACAGTGACGCGGGCCATGGGGATGCTCCAATCATGAATGCTGCAAGAAGCCGACTATTTAGAAGCCATCGGCGGAATTTACAAGGGCCTATTCCAGCGGCCATACCCCCTTTTTATCTGCCTCTGGCAGGTCATTCAACATCTCGCGAACGGTTTTGCCGATCAGGGGGTGACACCAGTCCGGCGCGATGTCCGCCAGCGGCACCAATACAAAGGCACGATCCTGAAGCCGTGGGTGCGGCAGGATCAGCTGGTCAGGCGCATTGACCATCTGCTGTTCAAGCGGAATCTCCCGCCAATCGGTCTGGGTCTGTACATTCGGCAACACCACATCCCCCATCGCGATTAGATCCAGATCGACCGTCCGAGGAGCCCAACGGCTTTGCCGCTCGCGCCCAAGCTCTGCTTCGACGGCATGAAGAATAGCTAAAACTTGATCCGGCTCACCCTCCACCCTTATACTAGCAGTTGTATTTACGAAATTCGGACCTGACCCCGTGGGAAACGCATAGGTTGAGTAAAACGGGCTAAGAGCGACAACCCGCACGCCCATACCAACCATAATATCAAGGGCCCGATGCAGAGTTTCCGCCGGCCCTCCCGCAACTGATGATTGATTGCTCCCGAGGGCGATCAGCGCGCACTTGCCGATTTCACCCCCCTTGGGGTCAGGGATGGCCAATGTCTTCACTTGCTGCCTCTCGAAAAAACCTTAGTTAGTATTGTATTCATAGTCGGAAACTAAATTTGAAACATTTCGTTTTATAGCGGCTCTACACGACGCAAATTTCCGAACGACGTGTATTAGGAAGGCACTTCATGTTCTACAAGGACGAACGGCTCGCTTTATTCATCGACGGCTCCAACCTTTATGCAGCGGCCAAGAACCTGGGTTTTGACATTGATTACAAGCTACTGCGGCAGGAGTTCATGCGCCGCGGCAAACTGCTGCGTGCCTTTTACTACACCGCTTTGCTGGAAAATGACGAATACTCTCCCATACGCCCGCTTGTCGACTGGCTGAACTATAACGGGTTCTCCATGGTGACCAAACCGGCGAAGGAATACACCGACAGCATGGGTCGCCGGAAGGTCAAGGGGAACATGGATATCGAGCTTGCGGTCGACGCGATGGAGCTTGCGCCACATCTTGACCACATCGTGATCTTCTCCGGTGACGGCGATTTCCGCCCGTTGGTCGAAAGCCTTCAACGCCAGGGCGTGCGCGTCTCTGTCGTCAGCACGATCCGCAGCCAACCGCCCATGATCTCGGACGAGCTGCGCCGCCAAGTGGACAACTTTATCGAACTCGAAGACCTGCGCGACGTTATTGGCCGGCCGCCACGTGAAACATCTGACGAATAACCCGCGCCTGCGCGCCTAAATCTCCGCATCCCTCATGCCCCCACGATAAGTGCGCGCGCATTTGAAGCATCAGACTGTGCCGCCGCTGGTCTGGACGATGCGCCGCGCAACCCTTACCTATGGCCCATGCCCAAGGAGAGTGTGATGACCAAACCGCCTTTGACCCTGTATCTTGCCGCGCCACGCGGGTTCTGTGCGGGCGTCGACCGTGCGATCAAGATCGTCGAAATGGCCATCGAGAAATGGGGCGCGCCGGTCTATGTGCGCCACGAGATCGTGCACAATAAATTCGTCGTCGACGGGCTGCGCGAACGGGGTGCGATCTTTGTCGAGGAACTGTCGGAATGCCCCGATGACCGGCCCGTGATCTTCTCGGCGCACGGCGTACCGAAAGCCGTCCCCGCCAAGGCCGAGGCTCGCAATATGGTCTATGTCGACGCGACCTGCCCGCTTGTCTCGAAGGTGCATATCGAGGCGCAACGCCACGCCGACGCCGGGCTGCAGATGATCATGATCGGCCACGCGGGCCACCCCGAAACCATTGGCACCATGGGGCAGCTCCCCCCGGGCGAGGTTTTGCTGGTTGAAACGCCCGCCGATGTCGAAACCGTCAAGGTGCGCGACCCGAGCAAGCTGGCCTATGTCACACAGACAACGTTAAGCGTTGATGACACAGCCGAGATTGTCGCCGCCCTGAACAAACGTTTCCCGCAGATCATCGGGCCGCACAAAGAAGACATCTGCTACGCCACGACCAACCGTCAAGAAGCGGTGAAGGCAATGGCGCCGAAGTGTGATGCGATGCTCGTTGTGGGTGCGCCAAACTCATCGAACTCCCGCCGTCTGGTCGAGGTCGGATCGCGTGCGGGCTGCGATTACGCCCAACTGGTGCAGCGCGCGACGGACATCGATTGGCGCAGCCTCGAGGGGATCAAAAGCATCGGGATCACCGCCGGTGCCTCGGCCCCCGAACAGCTTATCAACGAGGTCATTGACGCGTTCAAAGACCGCTACGATGTGACCACCGAAATGGTCGAAACCGCGGTAGAGAATGTGGAATTCAAAGTCCCCCGTGTGCTTCGGGTACCCGCATGACCGGCATCCCCCGCGCGCCGCTTTGGCTTAGCCTTGCCGGGCTGATTCCTTTTATCTGGGGGGCCTTGACCGGGCTGGTTGATCCCTTGGCGAACTGGGGCGCGGCGACGTTCGGCGGCCGTTTTGTCGGGCCATATATCCAACTGTTCTACGGCACGGTTATTCTTTCCTTCATGTCCGGCGTGCTATGGGGATTCGCAACCAAGACCAGCGGGGCGAAGGCGACGGCCGGCTATATCCTCGCCGTGATCCCGGCGCTTTGGGCGTTCTTCATGACAAGCGGCGGCCCCGTGGGTGCGGGGCTGAACCTGATGTTCGGTTTTGCGGGTCTACTGGTCCTTGATGCCGCCTTCTGGCACTGGCGTCTTGCGCCGCGCTGGTGGCTAAAGCTGCGCACGCTTCTGACCGCCGTCGTGCTGGCGTGTCTGGCTGTGGGCGTCTTTCTGTAGCAGCGAAACTTGCGGGCGGGGCGTAGATTAGGCTGGACGCCCCCACGCCAGACTGGATAAGGCAGCCCCATGACCAAGCTGATTGCATATACTGATGGTGCCTGTTCCGGCAATCCCGGCCCCGGTGGCTGGGGTGCCCTGATGCGGGCGATGGATGGCGACAAGATCGTTAAGGAGCGCGAGTTGAAAGGCGGCGAACCCGCCACCACCAACAACCGGATGGAGCTGATGGCCGCCATCAGCGCGCTCGAAGCGCTGGCCCGCCCGACCGAGATCACGATCGTCACCGACAGTAACTATGTCAAAAATGGCATCACCGGCTGGATCTACGGCTGGAAGAAAAACGGCTGGAAGAATGCCGCTAAAAAGCCCGTCAAAAACGCGGAGCTTTGGCAGCGGCTGGATGCGGCAAATGCGCGGCATCAGGTCACCTGGGAGTGGGTCAAAGGCCACGCTGGCCATCCCGAGAACGAGCGCGCCGATGAACTGGCGCGGGCGGGCATGGCCCCGTTCAAAACCAAATGAGCCTGATCACCCTGCTGGAATATGCCTCCGTTCTGGTCTTTGCGATTACGGGGGCGCTGGTCGCCAGCCGCGCCCAACTTGACCTTGTAGGCTTCGCCTTTATCGCCTGCCTCACGGCCTTGGGCGGCGGCACACTGCGCGACCTGTTGCTGGATCGAAACCCGATTTTCTGGATTGCGAACCCCACCCATCTCGCCGTGGGCGTCACTGCCGCAATGGTGGTTTTCTTTACCGCGCATCTCCTCGAAAGCCGCTATCGCGCGCTGCTATGGCTCGATTCCGTGGCGCTCGCCGTGGCGGTTGCTGCGGGTACGGGTGTGGCGATCTCGCTTGATCAATCCGCTGTCGTCGTGGTGCTGATGGGGATGATCACAGGCTGCATGGGCGGGTTGATGCGCGATGTTGTCGTGGGGGAAGTGCCGCTTGTTCTGCAACAGGGTGAACTTTATGTGACCGCCGCTTTCGCCGGTGCCGCAACCGCTGTCATCATCCGTAGCATTCTGAGCGATGATGCACTGGCGCTGTTTGCCGGTGCCTGTATGACGTGGATTTTGCGTGCCGGATCGCTGTATTTCGGATGGCACCTACCCGTGTACAAAAGCCGCCCGCCGCGGGTGTAACGTTACTTTCGACGCCAGTGAAACGGCACGATGATCAGCGCCCCGATAGAGGATGCGATGGCGTTCATACCGGCCGAATTAAACCCGAAGCCGAACATCAACCGCACGAAATAAAACAGAAAAGCGCCGCCCACGCAGATGATGATCGAGGCAAGATAGCCGTTGCGGGTAAAGCCTGACTTTTCGGCGAAAAAGCCGACAAGCCCCGCGATCACAACCGTGCCAATAAGCGTCGGAAGCATGATTTACCCTTTGCTTAGAACTGTGCCCGCAGCAATCTGCGCACCACGCTGGAACGTTTGCGCATCTTGCGCCGCTTTCCCCGCACGTTGCAAGCGGATCAGCTGAACCGCACCCTCCCCGCAACCGACGCGCAGAGTGTCATCCAGAACCTTGCCCGCTGCACCCTCGCCCTCGGCAAGCTTCGATGCCAGCACCTTCACCCGCGTGCCGTCCAGATCGAACCATGCTCCAGGAAACGGCGACAGCCCCCTGATTTGCCGGTCCACCTCTGTTGCGGGGCGCGACCAATCGATGCGCGCCTCGGCCTTGTCAATTTTACTGGCATAGGTCACGCCCTCTTCGGGCTGCGGTTCCGGTTGCAAGTCAGGCAGTTGCCGAAGTGCTTCCACGATCAAGTCGGCGCCCATGGCGCTTAGTCGGTCATGCAGTTCGATCGTCGTCTCGGTGGTGCGGATCGGCGTCGCGGCGCGCAACAGTACGGGCCCCGTGTCCAGCCCCGCCTCCATCTGCATGATACACACACCCGTTTCAACGTCGCCCGCCATGATCGCCCGATGGATCGGCGCGGCACCCCGCCATCGGGGCAACAAACTCGCGTGGATATTCAGACATCCGGATTTCGGCGAATCCAGAACGGCTTGGGGCAAAATCAAACCATAGGCCACAACAACAGCGACATCCGCGCCGAGCGCTGCAAACTCCGCCTGCGCCTCGGCGGTTTTCAACGAAACGGGGTGACGTACCAGCAATCCCAAAGCCTCTGCCCGTTGCTGAACCGGGCTGGGGCGGTCCTTTTTGCCTCGCCCTGCAGGGCGCGGAGGCTGGCAATAGACGGCGGCGATTTCGTGGCCGGCCAAGACCAACGCATCCAACACAGGCACTGAAAAATCAGGTGTTCCCATAAAGATAACACGCATCGAACACTTCCCTTCAAACCGTAGAGGCAATCAGCCCTTGTATTTGCGCGCCTTGCGCAGCAGCATATCACGACGCGTTTTACTCAGATTGTCGACAAACATTTTTCCGGCAAGATGGTCGATCTGATGCTGCACACTGGTCGCCTCCAACCCGACGAAATCGCGCGTCACTGTCGCGCCCTGCTCGTCAAGATACTGCACTTTCACACCGCGTGGACGTCGGATCTTGGCCGATATTCCGGGCAAATTCGGGCTCGCCTCTTCGTATTCATTCATGATCGCCGAAGCGTCGATGACGACCGGGTTTGCCAAACGGATCCGTTTATCCCGCGCTTGCGAGGCATCGACAACGGCGACCTGCAGCGACACCCCGATCTGTGGTGCGGCCAGCCCGACCCCCGGCATCGCGTCCATCGTGTCGATCATGTCGTCCCAGAGCGCACGAATTTCATCATTGATTTCTGCCACTTGGGCGGCGGGCGTCCGCAAACAGGCGTGCGGCCACGGAAGAATGCGACGAACGGTCATTGGCTTTGCTCCTGCGCGACACGGTCATAAATGACGATGCCATCAAGGTGGTCATATTCATGCTGCACGATCACGGCCTCTGCGCCGGTAAACTTTCGTTCGTGGGTGCCATCAGCATCCGTCCACCGCAACGTAACCTCTGTCGCGCGGGCAATATCCATCGGCACGCCGGGGATCGACAAACATCCCTCTTCGCCAATCGCGCGGGCGTCAGACAGGCTGACAATCTGCGGATTGATACAGGCGACAGGCGTCGGGGTGCCTTCCTTCCAGCCCGCATCGAAAACGAAAATACGCTCGGTCCGGCCAACCTGCGGGGCCGCCAACCCGCGACCGGGCGCGGCATACATCGTGTCGAACATGTCAGCGATCAGCTGGTCGATCTCGGGCGTGCGCGTGGCGACAGGCGCGCACACAGCTGTCAGCCGCGCGTCAGGCCAGGTCACGATGTCCAACACGCTCATCCGCGCGCCAGCTCGCGTTTCAGCTTGGTCATTTTGCGCGTGATCATCTGCCGTTTCATCGGTTTCAGATAATCGATAAAAAGCTTGCCATCCAGATGGTCGATCTCGTGCTGCACGCAGGTCGCCCATAGTTTGGTAAAGGTCTCGGTCTGCTCGTTCCCGTCGATATCGATCCAGCGCACGTCCACATCTGCGGGGCGCGTCACATCGGCAAACTGCTCGGGGATCGACAAACACCCTTCTTCATAGGTGTTCAGCGCGTCCGAGGCGGCGATAATCTCGGGGTTGAACATCACCAGCGGTCGCGGCGTCTCCCCTTCTTCCTTTACGCAATCCATGACGATCAAACGGTGCATCACCCCGATCTGGGGGGCCGCAAGACCGATCCCCGGCGCGTCATACATCGTGGCGAGCATATCATCAGCCAAGCTGCGCAACTCGTCCGTCATATCGGTCACGGGGGCGCATGGCTTTTTCAGCCGCGGGTCAGGGTGTAGTAAAATATTGCGTATCATTTGGTTGATTTAGGCCAACACCTGCGCCGCTGCAACCTCGGGGCTTGCGGTCTGGTCGATTAGGTTTAGCGTGTCGGCCAAATCTGACAGGAGAACCCCATGAGCTTTGACGAAATCATCGACCGGCGTGGCACCCATTGCGCGAAATGGGACAAGATGGAGCCGATCTACGGCGTCCCCGCGGATACGGGCATTGCCATGTGGGTTGCGGATATGGATTTCCGCCCGCCTCAGGTGGTGCAAACCGCGCTCCAAGATATGTTGGACCATGGCGTCTATGGCTACTTCGGCGATGACAGCAAATATCTGGGTGCCATCCAATGGTGGATGGAGCATCGACACGGCTGGAAAGTCGCGCCCGAGTGGATTTTCACCACGCATGGCTTGGTTAACGGAACCGCGATGTGCGTAGACGCCTTCACCAAGGCCGGGGACGGAGTTGTCCTGTTCACACCGGTTTACCACGCCTTTGCGCGTGTGATCTCCGCCGCAGGGCGGCAGGTGGTCGAATGCGAAATGGCGATAGAAGGCGGCAAGTATACGCTCGATTTCGATGCCTATGACGCGCAAATGACGGGCAACGAGACGATGCTGGTGTTCTGTTCCCCCCATAACCCGGGCGGGCGTGTTTGGTCCCGGTCAGAGTTGGAACAGGTCGCAGCCTTTGCCAAACGCCATGACCTTGTCCTCGTCTCGGACGAGATTCACCATGATCTGGTGATGCCTGGTCATACCCACATTCCAATGGCCCTGATCGATGGCGTGACCGATCGGTTGGTCATGATGACCGCGACAACCAAAACCTTTAACATTGCCGGTTCCCACTCCGGCAACGTGATCATCCCCGATCCGAAGCTCCGCGAAACCTTTGCGGCACGCATTGCAGCGATGGGGCTTTCGCCAAACTCCTTCGGTCTGTTTATGGCGACCGCAGCCTATTCGCCGGAAGGGGCCGCATGGGTTGATGATCTGGTCAGCTATCTGGACGGCAACCGGCAGATCTTTGACGCTGCGATAAAGGACATTCCCGGGCTGCAATCCATGTCGCTTCAATCAACCTACCTTGCTTGGGTCGATTTCAGCGGAACCGGAATGGACAGATCAGAGTTCACCCAACGGGTCGAAAACTCCGCTAGGATCGCTGCAAACCACGGGCCAACTTTTGGCAAGGGCGGGGAAAGCTTCCTGCGGTTCAACATCGCCACCCCGCGCGCCCGGGTAGAAGAAGCCTGCAACCGTCTGCGCGAGGCGTTCAAAGACCTGCAATAAAATCAATGCGGTGCGTCGACGGTGATCAAACCCGCCGGCGCATCTGCAGCCCGTTCGAAATCCAGCGCCGCAGATTTCGCGACACGGGTTGCGCGCTTGAAATCAAACAGCATTTCGCCGCCTTCTTGCTCTACCGCGACGATCAAACATTGAAACAGATGCGCCGCGCCATCGAATAAATCGACCCGACCGCGCAACTGCGGTGCCGTCTGCGCATCAAGCGAGAAGCCGGTGTCCCAATAACGCAGGACCTTATGTTCGACCCCGTCCGCGTGTACCCGCAAACGCGACGATTTTCGCAGGCTATCGACACGTGCGGCATCCAGCCCGGCCTGAATGTCTTTCGGCAATATGGCTTCCACAGCTTCCTCCCTCCAAAGGCTTCCAACATGAAGCGTGACGTGCTGGGATTCAAAATCAAGTGCGCCCCAAGAATTTATTCGACGTGCATCAACGCAGCCCCCCTGTGCGTCGCGTGCTATGGCCTTTCGCCCGTCTGAACTTACCTTGAACACAAACAAGTAAAGGAGTGGTGTATGGGACTGCTGATCGACGGAGAATGGCGCGATAAATGGTACGATACGGAGTCTACCGGAGGTAAGTTTGAACGCTCCACCTCCAAATTTCGCAACTGGGTCACAGCGGACGGCAGCGCGGGCCCGTCAGGAAAGTCAGGCTTTCAGGCACAATCAGGGCGGTATCACCTCTACGTCAGCTATGCCTGCCCTTGGGCACATCGCGCACTGATTTTCCGCGCGCTGAAAGACCTTACCGACCATATCAGCGTGTCGGTCGTACACCCCGATATGATGGAAGACGGCTGGACTTTCGCAACAGATTTCCAAGGCGCGACCGGAGACACCCTCTTTGGCAGTGACTTTTTGCGTGACATTTATATCAAAGCCGATCCAAATTTCACAGGCCGCGTCACGGTGCCTGTGCTTTGGGACAAGGCGCAGAACACGATCGTATCGAACGAATCGGCCGAGATCATTCGCATGTTCAACAGTGCGTTTAATGAAATCACCGGCAATACTGATGATTATAGGCCGACTGACCTGCGCGAACAAATCGCCGACATCAACGAACGCGTTTACGAGACCGTTAACAATGGCGTCTATAAAGCCGGGTTCGCGACGTCTCAAGATGCCTATGACGACGCGGTTCATCCGCTTTTTGACAGTCTGGCGTGGCTCGAGAGCATCCTCGAAAACAACCGTTTTCTCGCCGGCGACAAGTTGACCGAGGCCGACTGGCGGCTGTTCACGACCCTCGCGCGCTTTGACCTCGTGTATCACACCCATTTCAAGTGCAACCATAAGCGTCTGACCGATTACCCGAACCTTTGGGCCTATACGCGGCAACTCTATCAACACGCTGATATCGCCGAGACCGTGCATTTTGATCACATTGTTCGGCACTACCATTTCAGTCAGATCACGGTGAACCCGCATCAGATCATCCCGATTAACCCGACAGTCGATTTCACCGCCCCACATGGGTGCGATTAGGGACCCGGGCGTTAGGCCACCAGCGTTTCTGCCTTCTTCAAATCGACAGAGACCAGCTGGCTGACGCCCTGTTCCGCCATGGTGACGCCGAACAGCCGATCCATTCGCGCCATGGTGACAGCATGGTGCGTGATGATCAAAAAGCGCGTGTCAGTCTGTCGGCACATCTCGTCCAACAGGTCACAAAAGCGCGTCACATTCGCATCATCCAAAGGCGCGTCAACCTCGTCCAACACACAAATTGGCGCAGGGTTCGCAAGGAACACTGCAAAAATCAGCGCCATCGCGGTCAAGGTCTGTTCGCCCCCAGACAATAGGCTAAGCGTGCTAAGCTTTTTGCCCGGCGGCTGGCACATAATCTCCAACCCCGCCTCCAGAGGATCGTCCGATTCGACCATCACAAGATTGGCCTCACCACCGTTAAAAAGATGTTTAAACAGCATAGAGAAATTGCTGTTCACCTCTTCGAATGCGGTCAGCAAGCGTTCACGGCCTTCTTTATTCAGGCTCGCGATACCGCTGCGCAATGTCCGGATCGCCTCGGTCAAATCCGCCTTTTCGCCAACCAGAGTGTCGTGTTCCGCCTGAACCTCTTTCGCGTCTTCCTCGGCACGCAAGTTCACAGCACCCAAGGCTTCGCGCTGTCCCTTCAAACGGCTCAGCTGGTTTTCAAGAACCTCGACATCTGACATCTCATCTGCATTGATCTCAAGTGTCTCTGCCAGCGCTTCGGGGGTCGTGTCACGTTCTTCATCAATGCGCTCTGCGGCAAGGGCCACCGTTTCCTTCGCCGCATCCGCGCGCGCCTCTGCCCGCGCCCGCGCCTCGCGCGCCTCCGACGCCAAGCGCTCTGCGTCACGCTCAGCCAATGTCGTATCGCGCAAATCAGCTTCCCCGGTAGACAACTGTGCGCTGGCCGCCTGCTTGCGGGTCTCTGCCGCAGAAATTGCGCCCGTCAACTCTTCACGTTTCGCCGCGATTTCCCCGGGGGCAGAGCTCGCTTCGGTCAACTCTCTTTCGGACGCTTCTTTACGTTCAAGAAGCTCGGCGCTGCGTTTTCCCGCCGTGTCCAGGCGGTTCCGCCAGCCGCCCAACTCCTTGGCGACATCCTGGGCACGTCTCTCGCGCGCGGTGCCCTCGCGACGCAGTTCGTCCAGCGCAGAACGCCTCGTCATCATCGCAATGCGCGCGCCTTCAACGGTCTGTCGCAACATCTCCACATCGGCGCGGGCACTTGAGACGTCGTCAAGCGCCGCAAGCGCATTCTCTGCCTCCGTCACCAAACGTCGACCCTCGATCGCCTCTTCCTCGTGGCGGGCGACGGCCAACCCCAAACTGTCCAACCGGCTCTCCGCCAGGTTCCGATCCGCCTCAGCCCGGCTTAGGGCCCGTCCTGCATCCGCAACAGCACGGTCTGCATCGCGCCGCAGCGCCCGCGCATTTTTGTCTGCCTCTGCCTGAGCAAGCAGAAGCTTTTGCAATGTTTCATGTGCATCACGCGCAGCCTCTGCCCGTTGATTCGTTTGCTCTAACCCCTGCTTGAGTACCTCTAAACGGTTAATTTGTTGCAAACGAAGCGCGGCGGCCGAGGGCGCATCCTCCGCCCACGCCCGGAAACCATCCCACCGCCACAAATCGCCCTCTGGCGAAACGAGACGCTGGCCCGGCAGCAGCAGTGGTTGAAGCCGCGTGCCGTCGTCCGCGTCGACCAGACCAATCTGGCTCATCCGGCGGTTCAGAACATCAGGCACCGAGACATGCGCCGTCAGCGGGGTGATCCCCTCGGGTAGAGGCTGGACCGTTGAATAGGCAGGTAAATATGCCCACCCCGAGGGCCCGTCGGCCTCGACATCCGGGGCGCGCAGATCATCGGCCAGGGCAGCACCAAGCGCTTTTTCAAACCCGTGCTCGACCTGCAGGCGGTCCAGAATTTGACCACCCTCGGCAGTGTCACGCTCTACCAGCTTCGCCAGCGCGCCTGCTTCGGCGCGAATGGCGTTCAGCTCGCCCTCGGCCTCTGACCGCTCGGCACGGGCATCTGCCTCGCGACTTTGCGTGGCAGCGCGGTCGTCCTCTGCCTTTTGCAAGGCTTCCTCGGCAGCGACAGAGGCCGCATGCGCCTGTGTCTCTGCAGCTTGGGCGGCGCTGAAATCGGCGTTTGCCTTCTCGAGTGCGGCGGCACTCTGCGCGACGGCGGCACGCGCTTTATCCGCTTCCGCTTCCGATCGTTGAAGCGTCTTGCGGTGATCGTTCAGCAAACGTTCGGCAGAGCTGTGACGCGCGACCAAACGGGCGACATCCTCGGTCAGCTTTGACAGATCCGCTTCCTGTTTTTCGAGCACGCCGGCGGCTTCTTTCGCGCGCTCTGCCGCCTCCGCGACCGCAGCTTCATGGCCCTTGCCCGCATCCGATAGGTCACGTTCTTCCCGTTCCAACCGCGTGATCGTTTCTTCGGCGTCGCGGTTTAACTCACCTTCGCGGTCCAGATCACGGGTCAACTGCGCGATGCGTTTGGTCAAGGCGTCAATCGCGGCCCGAGCGCGGTTTTCCTGATCGCTCAAGGTATCGCGCTGTACACCGAGCCGCTGCACGATAGCGGCCGCGATCGCTTCTTCCTCACGCAGGGGCGGCAAAGCCTCTTCCGCTTTTTGCCGTGCTACAGTGGCCTGACGCACTGCTTTTTCCGCCTCGGCGGCGACGGCCATCTGGGTGCGCAGCGCTTCGGCCGTCGTTTGACGCGCATCCTCGGCCACGCGCCAGCGCCGATACAGCAGCACCCCTTCGGTCCGGCGCAGGGCATCCCCAATATCGCGATAACGCGCAGCCTGACGGGCCTGGCGCGCCAATTGCGAAAGCTGACCGGCAAGCTGTTCAACCACGTCGTCGACGCGCGCAAGGTTGGCTTCGGTACCATTCAGCTTCAATTCAGCCTCGTGACGGCGGGCATAAAGCCCCGAAATACCCGCGGCTTCTTCAAGGATGCGGCGCCGGTTCTTCGGTTTGGCGTTGATCAATTCCGAAATCTGGCCTTGGCGTACCAACGCTGGCGAATGGGCTCCCGTTGATGCGTCGGCAAACAGCATTTGCACATCGCGCGCGCGCACATCCTTTCCAGCCGCTTTATAGGCGCTACCGACATCACGGGTGATCCGCCGGATGATTTCGATGCTATCACCGTCGTTAAACCCAGCCGGCGCGAGACGTTCGGAGTTGTCGATATGCAACGCGACTTCGGCGAAGTTCTTGGCCGGACGAGAGGACGCGCCCGCGAAAATCACATCTTCCATACCGCCACCGCGCATAGCGGTCGGACGGTTTTCGCCCATCACCCAACGGAGCGCTTCAAGCAGGTTGGACTTGCCGCAACCATTCGGGCCAACAACGCCGGTTAGACCATCCGAGATGATCAGATCAGTGGGGTCTACAAAGCTTTTAAAGCCTGTCAGCCTGAGTTTGGAAAACCGCAATGTTCGTGCCCGCCTGATTCTTATGGATAGCCAGAATTGCGGATCATCGGGTTTAGAGTCAACGCGACCCCGCTAGGTAGAGCGGGAAGTAGCCACCTTATCCACAAGATATTGTTATTCTATGTCTGTTATCGCGTTTCCCTTTCGCTATGGTTGTTTGACGGTTCTACCCCTCATCCGCAGTCCAGCTTCCCGAAGGCAAGCGCTTGATCCCCCGCGACATGCGTGACCTCGCACCCGCTGACCTGCGCCATCGCCCGTGCCGCACGGTCGCGGATTGGGCCGAAGCGGGGGGCGTATTCCATATTGGTGCGTATCGCTTCCGCCTGATTGCCGTTAACGCGCACGTCAAAGTCAGAACCGTCCACCGTTATGGCGGTGGCAGGCAGGCCACTGAAATTCGCGCTCGGCATGTTGCAGCCCGTGACAAACACCATCACCAAGGCGCACAGCAAAACGGTAAGGAATCGCGTATCTCTCATCATGAGCCCATCTAACGCGCGGCACCCTAAGCGAGTGTTAATGCGGACCAACATTGTGCAGAAAACAATCGCGTTGCCGCCCCGCCCCTCCGGTCATATAATTTGACCAATCCAAGGAAACGCCGATGCCCTTTCAACCTATCGCCTCCGAAAAACTGTCAGCCGCTGTCGTAAGACAGGTAGAACAGTTAATCTTACGTGGCATTCTGCGGCCCGGCGAACGGCTACCCGCAGAGCGTGAGTTGGCAGAGCGTCTGGCCGTTTCGCGCCCCTCGCTTCGGGATGCTATTGCACAGCTTCAGGCCAGCGGATTGCTGACCGCAAAGCCCGGCGCGGGGGTCTATGTCGCCGATGTGCTCGGCAGCGCGTTCTCCCCTGCCCTGACAGAGCTTTTTGCACGTCACGACGAAGCCGTGTTCGACTATCTTTCGTTCCGCCGCGACATGGAGGGGCTGGCAGCCGAACGGGCCGCGCGGCTTGGTTCTGACACCGACCTTGGGGTCATTCAGGCAGTTTTCGACAAGATGGAAGCGGCGCACCAGAAGCGTAACGCAGATGACGAAGCGCAACTGGACGCGCAGTTTCATATGGCGATCACAGAGGCGAGCCATAACGTCGTCATGCTGCATATGATGCGGTCGATGTATGACTTGCTGCGTGGCGGCGTATTCTACAATCGCGAAGTCATGTTCAAACAGCGCACAACGCGCACCGCCCTGCTGGATCAGCACCGCGCCATCAACAACGCATTACAGGCACGTGATCCCGCCGCAGCACAAGCCGCAGTTGAGGCGCATCTGACCTATGTCGAGAACGCCCTGCGCGATCATCAAAAAGCCGAGCGTAATGAAGATGTCGCGCGACAACGTCTTCAACACGAGACAAACACCTAGCCCCACGTAAAAAGGCCCCGGTCAATACCGAGGCCTTTTAAAGTCAGTTCGTTAAAACTTAGTGAAGCTTTGTGTCGACTTCTGCAATTGCACTGTCGATCAATGCATTGCCTTCTGCGGCTGTCATCTTCTTGGCGATAACATCCTTGGCAGCAGCAATGGCCACAACAACAGCTTGATCGCGGACTTCTTTAACGGCAGCAGCCTGAGCGGAGTCGATCTGCTCTTCCGCGGCGGCCATACGGCGCGCGATGGATTTCTCCAGGTCGGCACGTGCCTGATCCGCGGCTTCGTTCGCTTCGGCCTTGGCCGATGTAACGATACGGTCCGCTTGCTCTTTCACTTCCTGCTGCTTGCGTTCGTAGCTGGCAAGAAGCGTCTGCGCTTCTTCACGCAGCGCACGGGCTTCGTCCAGTTCGGACTTGATGCCTTCGGCGCGGCTGTCGAGCATGCTGCCCATCATCTTTGGCACTTTGAAATAGATCAAAACACCGACGAAAAGCAGGAAAGCCAGCAGGACGATAAAGTCCGTATTGCGCAGCGAAAAGAACACGTCACCAGCTGCAAAAGCAGGGGAGGCGACCAGACCGGCGATGAGGGCTGAGAAGGTCAAACGCATGGCTTATCCTTTCATCCGGGCATCGACGGCCGCGGAAATTGTTTTCGCGTCAGCAGAGCCACCGACGGCGGCGACGATTGCCTCGGCTGTGTCTTTGGCGACAGCTTCAACGTTCTCCATCGCGGAGGCGCGGATTTCACTGATCGCTTTTTCGGACTCGGCAGATTTGGCGGCGATCTCGGCGTCTGCCTTGGCAATCGCCTTGTCCAGATCGGCCTGAATGTCGGCTTTCGCGGCGGCGATGATCTGCTGTGCTTCTGCACGGGCGTCGATCAAGGCTTTGTCGTAAGCGGCCTCTGCTTCCGTCGCTTTGACCTTCAGGTCTTCGGCGGCGGCGATGTCATTGGTGATGGTGCCCTGGCGCTCCGCCAGAACAGCGCCGATGCGTGGCAGGGCAACGCGCGACAGAATAAAGTAAATTGCGACCAGAGCGACGATAAGCCAGAAAATCTGGTTGCCGAACCAATCAATGCAAAGCTGTGGCATACCAATGGCGCTGCCAAATTCGTTGACACATGTGCCAGCGATTTCCCTAGTAATCGGTTCCGTCGCCATAGCGGGCTCCTGTCAAAGCGTGGAAGTCTTTCGGGCAGCGCGCCATAGCGCACTGCCCGAAGCGTAAGGACGTAGGTGTCTTAAGCTTAGACAGCGAACATCAGCAGCAGAGCGACGAGGAACGAGAAGATCCCCAGGGCTTCTGCAAAGGCGATGCCGATGAACAGAGTTGCTGTTTGACCAGCAGCAGCAGATGGGTTGCGCAGTGCGCCAGCCAGGTAGTTGCCTGCAACGTTGCCCACACCGATGGCTGCGCCACCCATGCCGAATGCTGTCAGACCTGCGCCAATGAATTGGCCCATTTGTGCGAGTTCGCCTTCCATGTCATTTCTCCTTACAATGGAATTTTGGTGATTGGTCAGGCGGGAATATCCCGCCTTGGTGTTAGTGGTGCGGGTGCAATGCGTCTTTCAGATAAACGCATGTGAGGATCGCGAAAACATATGCCTGGATGAAGGAAACCAACACCTCGAGACCATACATCGCCGTGATCGCAAGAACCGAGAAGGGGGCGATGGCAGCAAGTGCCGCGAAGCCCGCGAAAACCTTGATCACGGCGTGACCCGCCATCATGTTACCCGCAAGACGGATAGAGTGGCTGACCGGACGTACAAAGTACGAGATCAGCTCGATCAGGGCCAGAACCGGACGCAGTGCCAGGGGCGCGCTGCTGACCCAGAACAGGCTCAGGAACGATGCGCCGTTCTTGACGAAACCCAGAATGGTCACACCGAAGAACACGGCGAAGGCCATCACAGCGGTGACCGAAATATGCGATGTCGGGGTAAACGCCATCGGCAGCAGGCCCAGGAAGTTCGAGAAGACGATAAACATGAACAGGGTCATAATGTAGGGGAAGTATTTCACCCCTTCTTTACCGCAGATATCCTCGACCATCTTGTAGATGAAGCCATAGGCCAGCTCAGCGACCGACTGCATGCGCGACGGGATAACCGACCGTTTCGAGGTGCCCAGAACCAGCAGCGCAAAGATCGCCAGAACGGCAACGGCCATCCAGACTGTTGCGTTGGTGATTGTGTACCAGGATACAGCGCCGTCGCCAAAGAATGGCTTGACGATGAACTGATCCATCGGGTGAAAAGCCAAACCGCCTGTTTCTTCGCCGTGTGCTTCTGCCGCCATGTCAGGGCCCTTTTTCTTCATCGGCCACATCGGCCATCTTCTTTTCCTGGATTTCCTGCGCGGAGCGGAGCATCGTCTTCACCCCTGCCGCAAGGCCCAGCATTACAAACAGCACCATGAAAATCGGGAGCGTTCCTAAGAACCAATCCAACGAGTATCCGATGCCAAAACCGATCCCCAGACCGGCGCAAAGTTCGATCACCATCCGCCAGGCCAGCGATGCCTGGGAATAATGTTCATCCGCCCGGGGTTTTGGAGCCTGCGCCCGTTTGGCTGCTTCGATCTTTGCCTCAAGCTGCTTTAGCCGCTGCTGTTGGTCCGGATCGGTCACGCCAAAATCCCTGTTGGATGTGTTGCGCAGTAGCTACTTTCACACCGCTTCAGAGTCAACTCTGTTAGCCGACCACCCAAGGGACTGTAATCAAACGATTTTACGCTGAGCCGCAGTTCATATTCAGGTGCAAACTGCCCGCACCCCTTGCAAATTCACGCGACAATCATATTCAACCTTTTGGTTAAGCGTGGTTTCCGCTACCTCATAAGAACCGCCCCTACCCGCGCATCAAGGACATCCAGACAGCCGTGCCCCAACCGCCCGCCACACAGCTCGACGCGATTTTTGCCGCGCTCGCCGATCCGACGCGGCGCGCCATTCTGGCGATGCTTCTTGAGGATGATATGGCCGTCACAGACGTCGCCGACCCCTTCGGCATTTCGCTCGCTGCGATATCGAAACATCTGTCGGTGCTGGAACGTGCAGGTCTGATCGTGCAGGAAAAGCGCGGGCGGCTCAAATGGTGCAAGCTCGAGCCGGCAGCCCTAAAAGCCCCGTCCGTGTGGATGCAGGGCTTTGGTCAATATGACCCGATCAATCTTGATGATTTTGAAAGGTTTCTGGCCGCCGAAATACGCGAAACGTCAGGGGATGCGGCGCAGAATGATCCGGGGACGTTGGAAGAATAGATAAATATTGGCCCTCCTGCGACGAGGTTTTACACAGAAGGGCCAAACTTGATGTTATTAAATGACGCCGAACGCAAAGCGCAGGATCGCCAGAACAACAACAATCAAACCGATCAGATAAATAATGCTACGCATTAGAATAGTCCCTTTATAAACTTTATGTGATCTTAACGCTGGATATGTCGGATCGGTTCCCGCCCTTTTGATCAAACCGCTTTGGTATCGTCCCGCAACAGCAGATACAGCGCCACAATCGTCAGCCCCACGCCCCCGAAAACAAGCGGGCCGGGTGCGCCATTGCCCAATGCGACTTCCCACAGAATAACCCAGCTGGGCGTCAGATAGGTATAAGCCATCACCTTGGCCGACGGCAGCCGCAGGGACGCAAATTGCAGCAATACAAAAGTCGCGGCAGACGCAGCGATCGCGACGTAGAGGATGGTGATCCAGACAATCGCGGGCAGCGCGGTCCAATCCGTCCCCAGCACATCGCGCCAACCATAGATAAACAACAACACACCACCGGCGATCAGCGTGCCCAAGGTGAACACCACCGCCGGCTCTCCGCGGTTCAGCTTGCGCACCATCGGCGTATACAGCGCATGGCTTACGCAGCCGACGAAATACACCGCTTCGCCATACCCGAGCTCGAACCGCCGCAGCGCGGCCAGATCAGCGCGAAAAATCACCCAAAGCGCGCCGACCGCACCGATGGCCAGCGCCAGCGCCATCCGCCCTGTCGTCACCTGCCGCAACAAGAGCCACCCAAACCCCGCAGCAATCACGGGCGTCAACGTAAACACCGCCGCCGCACTGACGGGGCGCGCGGTCTTCAACCCCTCGAACATCAGCACGAAATAGACAGCGAAAAGCCCCCCAAGCACCAGATAGCGCCAGGGCGCGCGCGTGGCCCCTTTCGGCACACCTGTCGTCGCAGCGACCGCCACGGCAATCACCATGCCCGCGATCACGAACCGCGCCGCATTCAACGCCGTGGGCGAGATCAGATTGGCCGACAGCGACCCAAGCGAAAATGACCCCGCCACCAGCGCCGAAAATGCCAGCATCGCCAGATGCCCCTGCAGATCAGATCGCATCACAGCCCCGTCTTGACGGCTTTTTTCAGGTACGACAGCAAGGCCTGCACCTTTGGCGTGCGGTGCAGATCAACATGGGTGACCAGCCACAGCATCGAATCCCATTCCGGCAGATGCGGGTGCACCTCGACCAGATCGGGGTTGGCGCGCCCCTCGATCAGATCGACAAACCCGATCCCCGCCGCCTCCAGCACCGCAACGCGGAGCGCGTCTGCATGGAGACCGCGAAAGGAGATCGCATGTGCCGGCACCACCTCGCGCATCCATTTGAAGAAGGGCGCACGCATCTGCGCGTCGTCATGGCCGACAAACCGATGGTTGCCATACTCCTCGACCCCCGACGGCATCCCGAAGGCCGCGATATAGTCCTTATGCGCGAACAGCCCCATCTGGAACTGATAGAAAGGCTGCACCACATTGTCCGGCTGCTCGGGCACCTGCCCCGCGCGGATCGCGATATGCGCCTCGCCATACTCCAGCCGGAACAATCTCTCCCCGGTCAGAAAGCGCAGGGTCACATCGGGGTTTTCCCTCTGGAACGCGACCAACAAAGGGGTCATCCAGCTTGAAAGCTCCATCAGGGAGGTCACGACCAGCTCGCCCGACACCGCTTCGCCGCGCCCCTTGATGCGACTGGCAAGCTGGCTGAACTGGTCATCCGTGGCAGAGGCCACACGCAGCAGATCCTCGCCCGCCTCCGTCGTCTTGTAGCCGCGCGCGTGCCGTTGGAATAGCTTCACCGACAGCCGTCGTTCCAGCGCATCCACATGGCGGATCACCGTCGCATGATGAACGCCCAGAACCTCGGCCGCGCCACTGACCGTGCCCATGCGCGCCACCTGATAGGCCGTCTTGATTTCTTCCCAATTGTCCATTCTCGGCCCCTCGTCTGCCCGACTGTGCATTATTGAACACATCACCCGCAGTTTCGCCAGTTGCGTTCGTACGGGCAAGGATCATGTAGAGGGAAGAAAGTTAACACGAAAGGATATCCTCCCATGTCTATCTTGCGTATCGATTCCTCTGCCAACACCACCAGCTCTGTGACCCGCGGCCTCACCGACCGGATCATCGCGCAACTGGGCGACAATGATGTTACCGTCCGCGATCTGGCTCTCGAACCCCTGCCCCAGATCACCGAAACATGGGCCATCGCCCGCGCCACCCCCGAGACAGACCGCACGCCCGAGCAAAGCGAAGCGCTGGTTGAATCCGACAAGCTCGTCGCAGAGCTTCTGGCCGCCGACACAATCGTCATCGGCGCGCCCATCTATAACTTCAGCGTGCCCGCGTCGCTGAAGGCGTGGATCGATCTGGTCGCCCGTGTCGGCGTTACCTTCCGCTATACCGAAAACGGCCCCGAAGGTCTGGTCAAAGGCAAGCGCGTGATCGTGGCGATGGCCTCCGGTGGCGTGCCCGCCGGGTCCGAGGCGGACTTCAACACCGGCTACCTCAAGGCCGTTCTGGGCTTCATGGGCATGACCGACGTGACCATCGTGGCCGCCGACGCGCTGGCAACAGATGCCGAAGGCACCATCGCCCGCGCGAACGAAGCTGTGGATGCGCTCAAGGCAGCATAATCCTCGGGCGGCGCGGCGGGTTGACTCAGCCCCGCCGCTCGCCTAAACGATCCGCAAACTCCGGAAGCACCATGTCTTCCGGTCTCTGGCGCGGCCAGAGATCGCCCCCCACCAGCGTGTTACGCCCGTGGGGGCATTTGCGTATTCAACGCGGGCATCCTATCTGAGGGGCACCGCAACCGATCGAAGGGGGCCATGGCCCATGTTTGAGAATCTTTCCGAACGCCTCTCCGGCGTCTTTGACCGTCTCACCAAACAGGGTGCCCTCTCGGAAGAGGATGTGAAAACCGCCCTGCGCGAAGTCCGCGTCGCCCTGCTCGAGGCCGATGTTTCCCTGCCCGTCGCGCGTGATTTCGTCAAAGCGGTGCAGGACAAGGCCACCGGTCAGGCCGTCACCAAATCGATCACCCCCGGCCAGCAGGTCGTCAAGATCGTCCACGACGCGCTGATCGACACGCTGAAAGGCGAAGGCGAACCCGGCGCGCTGAAAATCGACAGCCCCCCCGCCCCGATCCTGATGGTCGGTCTGCAAGGCTCCGGTAAAACCACGACCACGGCCAAGCTCGCCAAACGTCTGAAAGACCGCGACGGCAAGCGCGTGCTGATGGCCTCGCTCGATGTGAACCGCCCTGCGGCGATGGAACAGCTGGCGATCCTCGGCGTGCAGATCGGCGTCGATACGCTGCCCATCGTCAAAGGCGAAAACCCCGTCCAGATTGCCAAACGCGCAAAGACGCAGGCATCGATGGGCGGCTACGACGTCTATATGCTCGACACCGCGGGCCGCCTCTCCATCGACGAAGAGCTGATGCGCCAGGTCGAAGCGGTGCGCGATGTCGCCAACCCCCGTGAAACCCTGCTGGTCGTCGATGGTCTCACCGGCCAGGACGCCGTGCAAACCGCCGAAAACTTCAACGACCGCATTGGCATCTCCGGCGTCGTGCTGACCCGCATGGACGGCGACGGCCGCGGCGGTGCTGCGCTGTCGATGCGCGCCGTCACCGGCAAACCCATCAAATTCGTCGGCCTGGGCGAAAAGATGGACGCGCTGGAAACCTTCGAACCCGACCGCATCGCGGGCCGTATCCTTGGCATGGGCGACATCGTCGCCCTGGTCGAGAAAGCGCAAGAAACCATCGAGGCTGAACAAGCCGAAAAGATGATGAAGCGCATGGCCAAAGGTCAGTTCAACATGAACGACCTGAAAATGCAGCTTGAACAGATGCTCAAGATGGGCGGCATGCAGGGCATGATGGGCATGATGCCCGGCATGGGCAAAATGGCCAAACAGGTCGAAGATGCGGGCTTTGATGACAAGATCCTCAAACGCCAGATCGCCCTGATCCAATCCATGACCAAGAAAGAGCGCGCCAACCCCGCCCTCCTGCAAGCCAGCCGCAAAAAGCGCATCGCCAAAGGCGCAGGTCTGGAAGTGTCCGAACTCAACAAGCTCATGAAAATGCACCGCCAGATGGGCGACATGATGAAAAAGATGGGCAAAATGGGCAAAGGCGGCATGCTCAAACAAGCCATGAAGGGCATGATGGGCAAAGGCGGCATGCCCGGTGGTATGGACCCGTCCCAGATGGACCCCAAAGCACTGGAAGCCGCGGCCAAACAGATGGGCGGCAAACTGCCTGGTGGTCTGGGCGGAATAGGCGGAGGTGCCGGCCTGCCCGGCGGCCTTTCCGGTTTCGGGAAAAAGAAATGATCCGCGCTTCATTTTGCCAGATAAACTCCTGCCGGAGGCGCCTGCCCGTGCAACGCGCCCTCCCCTTAGCCGTGAAAGGAGCCGCCGCATGACCGATCCTGTCACCCGCGCCGCCGAGGTTCTGAAAGAACACCGCGCCTCCATCGACCGTCTGGACGCGATCCTAGTCTATACTCTGGGCGAGCGGTTCAAACACACGCAGGCTGTGGGGAAACTCAAAGCCGAACACGACCTTCCCCCCTCTGATCCGGACCGCGAAGCGAACCAGATCAAGCGGCTCGAAGATTTGGCGAAAGAGGCTGACCTCGATCCCGAATTCGCCAAGAAGTTTCTGAACTTCATCATCGCTGAAGTCATTCAGCACCACAAACAACACCAATCATAGGTCCGGGCGCGTCCCTGACCCCAGTCTCAACTAAAGGAAACTACCTATGTCCATGAAAATTCGTCTCGCCCGTGGCGGTTCCAAAAAGCGCCCCTTCTACCGCATCGTTGCAGCGGACAGCCGCATGCCACGTGACGGCCGCTTCATTGAAAAGCTGGGCACCTACAACCCGCTGCTGGCAAAAGACAGCGAAGAGCGCGTGAAAATGGACGTCGAGCGCGTTCAATACTGGATCAGCCAGGGCGCGCAGCCAACCGACCGTGTTGCACGCATGCTGGAAGCCGCTGGCGTGAAAGAGAAAACCGAGCGGAACAACCCCAAGAAGGGTACCCCCGGCAAGAAAGCGCAAGAGCGCGTTGAAGAGAAAGCAGCCAAGGCCGCCGCTGCTGCCGAAGCCGCTGCTGCACCTGCAGAAGACGCCGCCGAAGAATAATCGGCACATCCCCCGGCGCGGTTCCTGCCGCGCCGGGGATTTCAGGTATATCCGACAGCCCGCATCTTTGCGCGTGCAGCCTGTCCGATGTACGTGGTACACGAAATGACACGTCCCGCCGCAGCGGCCCGCTCTCATCGGTCCCCTGCGCCCCGCCCCTGGACCAGATTGGAAGCTGACAATGTTTCGTCTTTTGCGCCTTCTTCTCATCCTCGGTATCGGTGTCGCCATCGGCATCTGGTTCGAACGCACCCTGATGAAATCGGAATGCCGCGCGGGCGAGGGTCAGTGGACCGGTACAATTTGCTTAAACTCGGAGCTTTTGCAGTGAGCGATAAAATTTCGGTGGGCGCGATCTCTGGCGCATATGGTGTCCGTGGGGAACTGCGGATCAAAAGCTACTGCGCGGTGCCCGAAGATATCGAAAGCTACAGCCCGCTCTCGAGCGAGGATGGCACGCGCAGCTTCAACCTCGCGCTGGTGCGTCCGGTCAAAAACGGCTTTGTCGCGCGCATCACCGATGTCACCTCTAAAGAAGAGGCCGACGCCCTGCGCGGCACCGTGCTGTTTGCGCAGCGCGACCAGCTGCCGTCGCTGCCCGACGATGAATTCTACCACACCGACCTGATCGGGCTAGAGGTCTATGACACCGGCGGCACGCTGATCGGCAAGGTCAAGACCGTCCAGAACCACGGCGCTGACGATCTGCTGGAAACGCAGCTTGCGGGCAGCGCGCAGACCGTGTTCCTGCCCTTTACCAAGGCGGCGGTGCCCACGGTCGATCTGGCCACAGGCCGCATCATCGCCGACCCGCCCGAGGGCATCCTGCCTGATGCAAAAGACGTCTAAGCCCGTACGAAAGGCCCGCATGACACAGTCCGCGATCACATGAGCACCCCTTCACGCTCCCACGGGCGGCAATCTGTCCGTCCGACGTTCAAGCCGCGCGAGCTGATGCAGGACACGCCCGATTACGCCGGCGTCTGGCGGGCCGAGATCGTGACCCTTTTCCCCGAACTGTTCCCCGGTGTGCTGGGGGCCAGCCTGACGGGCCGCGCCCTGCAAGAAGGCACATGGCAGCTTCGCACCCATGATCTGCGCGGCTACGGCGTAGGCAAACACCGAAATGTTGACGACACCCCCGCGGGCGGCGGCGCAGGTATGGTCATGCGCGCCGATGTCGTCGGCCCCGCGATCGAGGATGCGATGGCCGGTGCCGCCGGACGCTGGCCGATCCTTTATATGTCTCCGCGCGGGCGGCGATTTGATCAGGCGATGGCGCAGGATCTGGCCACCTGCTCCGGCGTGACCATCCTTTGTGGCCGTTTCGAAGGCGTCGACGAGCGGGTGATCGACCATTACGGCATCACCGAAGTCTCCCTTGGCGATTTTGTCATGACCGGCGGAGAGTTGGCCGCGCAAGCCATGATCGACGCCACCGTGCGGCTCTTGCCCGGTGTCTTGGGCAATGCCGACAGCGTGGTCGAGGAAAGCCATTCCTCTGGCCTGCTGGAACACCCGCAATACACCCGCCCCGCCGAATGGAAAGACCGCCCCATTCCGCCGGTTCTCATGTCCGGCAACCATGGCGAAATCGCCAAATGGCGGCAGGCCCAGTCAGAAACCCTGACAGAACAACGACGCCCCGACATGTGGGCGACATATACGTCCAAGAAGTGACCCCCACGGAAGGCAGACCATGACAGACCTGACCCGCACCCTTGATCACGCCCGCATTGATGAGCTGCCGAACCCCTATTTCGGCAAGGTGCGTGACTGCTATGACCTGCCCGACGACCGGCGCATCCTGATTTCCTCTGACCGTATTTCAGCCTTTGACCGTATCCTCACCTCCATCCCGTTCAAGGGTCAGGTGTTGACCCAGACCGCGCGGTTCTGGTTCGACAACACCTCCGACATCTGCCCCAACCACGTGCTCGACTACCCCGACCCCAATGTGGTGATCGGCAAGCATCTGACCATCCTGCCCGTAGAGATCGTCGTGCGCGGCTATCTTGCCGGCTCCACAGGGACATCGGTGCTGACGCTATACAAGAAAGGTGAACGGGAGATGTACGGCCACCGCTTCCCCGATGGCCTATGCGACAATCAGGCGCTGCCCGCGCCGATCATCACCCCCACCTCCAAGGAATTCGACGGCGGACACGATGCTCCGCTAACCGCCCAAGAGATCGTGGACCAAGGGCTGCTGACCCAGGCGCAATGGGACCAGATCAGCGACATCGCCCTGAAACTCTTTGCCCGCGGTCAGGAAATGGCGGCGAAAAACGGGCTGATCCTCGTGGACACAAAATATGAATTCGGCACTGATGCGCAGGGCAATATCCTGCTGGCCGATGAAATCCACACCCCCGACAGCTCGCGGTTCTGGCTCGCCGAAGGCTATGACGCCGCGCTGGAAAACGGCACACGCCCGCCGTCCTTCGACAAGGATGTGATCCGGTCTTGGGTCGATGCCCGCTGCGACCCCTATCACGATGACATCCCCGAAATCCCCGCCGACCTGATCGCCGCCGCCTCGCAAGTCTATATCGACGCGTTCGAGGCGATTACCGGCCAACGTTTCGTCCCCGATCTGGAGGGCGACACCGTGCTGGACCGCGTGCGGCACAATCTGCGCCCCTATTTCACCGGCTGAAAACATGCGCGTGTACGGGTGATACGCTCTTGATCTGAAGGGGCATCCCGCCTATACGACGCGCAAGTCTGGAATCGCGCACGTGCGCCTCCAGTCTTTTCTGCATCCGCAGATGACAAGCAAAGATGACCCTACCTTCGATGGGACGCCACGGCGGGCCCGCCAGACAGACCGAAGCTATTGGATCGCACAAAACTTCGTGGACTAACCGCGAGCATTCATAGGAGACGATCAGATGAACCTGATTGCACAGATCGAGGCGGAACAAATCGCCGAACTGGGGAAAGAAATCCCAGACTTCCGCGCCGGTGACACCATCCGCGTGGGCTTTAAAGTGACCGAAGGTACACGTACCCGCGTTCAGAACTACGAAGGCGTCTGCATTGCACGCAACAACGGCCACGGCATTGCCGGTTCGTTCACCGTGCGCAAGATTTCCTTTGGTGAAGGCGTAGAGCGCGTATTCCCGCTGCACTCCACCAACATCGAAAGCATCACCGTTGTCCGTCGTGGCCGTGTGCGTCGTGCGAAACTGTACTACCTGCGCTCGCGTCGTGGTAAGTCGGCACGTATCGTTGAAAACGTACACTACAAGCCAAAATCTGGCGCGAACGCGTAAGGAGAGCTGTCATGAAAGCCGATACACACCCCGATTACCACACCATCAACGTCAAAATGACAGATGGCACCGTTGTGGAAATGAAATCGACCTACGGCAAAGAAGGCGACCAACTGGCGCTGGATATTGACCCCTCTGTGCACCCTGCATGGAACGGCGGCACATCCCGCCTGATGGATACCGGCGGCCGCGTGTCCAAGTTCAAAAACAAATACGCAGGTCTGGGCTTCTAAACCCTTTCCATTGCGGAATTCAGAAATGGCGTGCCCTCGCGGGCGCGCCATTTTTCGTTTCACGACTGTGACTTAGCCCGAGGCGCGACATCGCGTCTTTGCCCAAGGGTCAGGTCACATTTTACGGAACAAAGCGGCGGCTGTTTAGGTTTTAGAAAGCAACTACGGCCCATAGTCTTCTCAGCCCTCCACGAAAGGTTCGCTGATGCCCGCTTTCCCGCTCTCTACCCCACCCCGACCGCCTCGCGGTGCCAACAGCAGCAAGGCCCCGCGCGCGCAGGCTGATCCCGCCCCCCTCCCGGCCGAGGATTTGACCGCAGCCCGTGATCTGGTCGCCCGTGGCAGCTATGCGCAGGCGCTGGTGCTTGCAGGCGCGCTGGAACGTCTGCACGGTCCTCATGATGCGCTGACCCAGATCGCCGCCGATTGCCGCGCCCATCTGGCTGTGCCCCAGGATACCGCCGTCGCGATCGACACCGGCGGCATGGGCGCGCACACCCCGCCGCTGCGCCAATCGGGCTAGCGGGCACTGCCCCTGCGCGGCGCGTTCCTGCGGGTGAATTTCGCAACAATAACCACAATCTAGAGCCACAAACGCTTTCAAAAGCGCCATCGCTGCCATATGGTTTTTCCCAATGTGACCCCGATAAAAACGGGGAGTGAAAGGGACAAAAGGCAATGGCGCATATCATCGTCGTCGGGAATGAAAAAGGCGGGGCGGGGAAATCCACCGTTTCGATGCATGTGGCGACAGCCCTTGCGCGGATGGGGCATAAGACCAGCGTGCTGGATCTGGATCTGCGCCAGCGCACCTTCGGGCGCTATGTCGACAACCGTAAATCCTTCCTCGCCAGTGCCGAGCTCGACCTCCCCTCGCCCGAGATGCACGAATTGCCAGAGATCGAGGCAAGCAGCCTGCAGCCCGGCGAAAACATCTACGACCATCGCCTCAGCGCCGCCGTGGCAGAGCTTGAACCGACGTCCGATTTCATCTTGATCGACTGCCCGGGGTCCCACACCCGTCTCAGCCAGGTGGCGCATTCGCTGGCCGACACGCTGATCACGCCGCTGAACGACAGCTTTATCGATTTCGACCTGCTGGCGCGCACCGACGCTATGGGCGACAAGATCACCGGCCCCTCCGTCTATTCCGAAATGGTCTGGAACGCGCGGCAGCTGCGGGCTCAGGCGGGCCTTGCCCCGATCGACTGGATCGTCGTGCGCAACCGCATGGGCGCGCAGCGCATGGTGAACAAGGACAAGATGGAACGCGCCATCGCCAACCTGAGCAAACGCATTGGGTTCCGTATTGCCCCCGGTTTTAACGAACGCGTCATCTTCCGCGAACTCTTCCCCCGTGGCCTGACCCTGCTCGACCTCAAGGATATCGGCGTCAAGCAGCTGAACATCTCGAATGTCGCGGCACGGCAAGAGCTGCGCGACCTGATGAAAGCGCTGGACCTACCCGGCGTCGACATCAACTTTTGAACCTGCGCGCGGGGGCATGTGCCCCCCCGTCGCCCTCCGGCCCGCCGTCAGCCCGCGCTGCCCTGTCCCGCCGCCAGCTTGACCAGCAACCGCTTCAGCGTCTCCCGCTCCGCCGCCGTTAAATCCGCAGTCAGACGCGCGTCATAGGCCTTTGCCACCTCGTAAAGATGCTCATAGGCCGCGCGACCCTGTGTCGTCAGGGACAGCATCTCGGTCCGTCGGTCGTGATCCCCGCGCAGCCGCGTCACAAATCGTCGCTCTGTCAGCTTTTGCACCGCACGGCTGATCTTGGTCTTATGCATATTCGCCCGCTGCCCGATATCGCTGGCCGTCATCTCGCCATAAAGCCCCAGATGAAACAGCACCCGCCACTCGGTCCGCAGCATCCCGTAGCGATCTTTATAGGTGCGCTGAAACGCCAGACTGCTCGCTTCCGCTGCCTGGTTTAGAAGGTAGGGCAGAAAATGGGTCAGCTCGAAATTCTGGTCTGGCATCAGGGCAATCGCTTGTTAGTTACACAAAGGACTATTACCAACGAAGCAGATTTTGCAAGGTAGCTTTCCCGCACCCGCAGCGACACGCAAGGAACACCGATGACATTGCTGACCTCTTGGGTTGAAAGCGCGAACAGCGCCGACACCGACTTCCCGCTCAACAACCTGCCGTACGGTGTGTTTTCCACCGACACGCTCGAACCGCGCTGTGGCGTGGCGATCGGGGATATGGTGCTCGACATGGCCGCGGTAGAGGCCGAAGACCTGATCTTGCTCCACTTCGATCCTGTCTTCGATGTGCCCTATTGGAATGACGTCATGGATCTGGGCCCCGACGCATGGGCCACCCTGCGCGACCGCCTGACCGACCTGCTGGCAACCGGCAGCCCCGACCAGGCCAAGGTCGCCCCGCATCTTGTCCCCATGGCTGACATCCGCCTGCACATGCCGATTGTCGTCTCGGAATACACCGATTTCTACGCGGGCCGGCATCATGCCACCAACGTCGGCACCATGTTTCGGGGCGCGGAAAACGCGCTGCCCCCGAACTGGCTGCATATGCCCATCGGCTATAACGGCCGCGCCTCGACCGTTGTGGTCTCCGGCACTGACATCCGGCGGCCCAACGGGCAAATCAAACCGGCGGACGCCGAGACCCCGTATTTCGGCCCCAGCCAGCGCCTTGATATCGAGCTCGAGATGGGGGCCATCGTCGGCACCTCCACCGATATGGGCGACACCCCCAGCGTGGCCGAAGCGGACGAGATGATCTTTGGCTATGTGCTGCTGAACGATTGGTCCGCGCGCGACATTCAGGCGTGGGAGTATCAACCGCTCGGGCCGTTTCAGGCCAAGGCCTTCGCCACCAGCATCTCTCCGTGGATCGTGACGAAAGCGGCGCTTGAGCCCTTCCGCGCCTCCACGCCCGAGCGCGAGGTTGATCTGCTGCCCTATCTGGCAGAGCCGAAACCGATGCTATATGACATTGACCTCTCCGTGATCATCCAGCCCGATGGCGGCGAACAACAGGTCATCGCGCGTACCAACTACAACACGATGTATTATTCCGCCCCGCAACAACTGGCGCATCACGCGGCGTCGGGCTGCGCGATGAACGCGGGCGATCTGCTCGGCTCCGGCACCATATCCGGCCCCGACAAAGATGCCCGCGGCAGCCTGCTCGAACTCAGCTGGGGCGGCGCGGAGCCGATCGCGCTGAACGATGGCACCACCCGCAGCTTTGTGCAGGACGGGGATACGATGATCCTGACCGGCCACGCCGCAGGCGACGGGTATCGCATCGGCTTCGGGGCCTGTGCCGGTACGATCCTGCCTGCGAAACCCACGCCATAACCGCGCTTCATTTTGCCAAATAAACTCCCGCCGGAGGCGCCCAACAGCGCGCCACCGATCGCGCGTCTGATCCTGAACCGGATCGGGCGCGCATTGCGTTTGGCGCAAACTCCGGTGACCGCCGCTGCTGTGGGTTGACGCACCGCCGCGCAATGCTTGAAACTCTGTGATACATGCTAGTTACATTTCTAGCCAATAAACGCAGCAAAGCTGCATCACCGCAAAGCATCCAGCGCCTGTGCTTGTGCTTCGTATCCGCCGCCCGAACCACAGGGGCAGCACCCGACCAGAGAGGAAGATCATGACGTTCTTAACCCGTACCGGCACCCCCTTACCCGCCGCCATCCACGCCTCTGCCGAAGCTGCCAAACGCGATCCGGTCAACCGACGCGAATTTCTGGCTCTCGCCAGCGCCTTTGGGGCCACGGCGACAACCGCCTATGCGATGATCGGCATGGCAGCGCCCGCACATGCGGCCGCGCATAAATCCGGCGGCACCGTACGGATGCAGATGGAGGTCCGCGCGTTGAAAGACCCGCGCACCTACGACTGGTCGCAGATCGCCAACATCACCCGCGGCTGGCTTGAATATCTCGCGATCTGGGAGAATGACGGCACATTCACCCCCGCATTGCTCGAAAGCTGGGAGATCAACGAAGACGCCACCGAATATGTGCTGAACGTGCGCAAAGGTGTCACGTGGAACGATGGCACGCCCTTCACCGCCAACGATGTGGCGCGCAACATCACGGGCTGGTGCGATAAATCGGTCGAGGGCAACTCGATGGCCGGGCGCTTTGCCACGCTGATCGACGAGGACTCCGGTCAGGCGATCGAAGGCGCGATCACCGTGGTGGATGACCATACGGTCAAGCTGTCGCTGCCCCGCCCCGACATCACCCTGATCCCCGGCATGGCCGATTATCCCGCGGCCATCGTCCCCGAAGGGTTTGATCCGGAAACCATGCTCGACAACCCTGTCGGCACCGGTGCCTACCTGCCCGAATCTCTCGAAGTCGGGATCAAGGCCGTGTTGGTCAAGAACCCCGACCACACGTGGTGGGGCACCGAGGTCTACGGCGGGCCCTATATCGACCGGCTGGAATACATCGACTACGGCACTGACCCTTCGGCCTTTGTCGCCGCCGCCGAAGCAGAAGAGATCGACGCCACCTATTCCATCGAGGGTGAATTCATCGACGTGTTCAGCACGCTGGACGGCTGGAACCAGAACGAAATCGCCACGGGTGCAACCATCGTGATCCGCCCCAACCAACTGGCCGAGGTGGACGGCAAGACACCCTATGCCGACGCGCGTGTCCGCCGGGCGCTGGCTATGGCGGTCGATAACGCCGTGCTGCTTGAACTGGGTTATGCCGGTCGCGGGCTGGTGGCCGAAAACCACCACGTCGGCCCGATGCACCCCGAATATGCCGAGCTCCCCCCGCGCGAGGCGGACCCCGAAGGTGCCCGCGCCCTGATGGAAGAAGCCGGCATGGCCGACTACGAGCATGAGCTGTTTTCCATCGACGACGCATGGCGCAAGGACACCACAGATGCGGTCGCCGCACAGTTGCGCGACGCTGGCATCAAGGTGAAACGCACGATCCTGCCGGGGTCGACCTTCTGGAACGACTGGACGAAATACCCCTTCTCCTCGACCAACTGGAACGCGCGTCCGCTGGGTGTGCAGATCTGGGCGCTGGCCTATCGCTCGGGCGAGGCATGGAACGAATTTGGCTGGTCCAACCCCGAATTCGACGCCCTCCTGACCGAGGCCCTGTCGGTCGCCGATGTCGAAAAACGTCGCGCTCTGATGGCCAAGGGCGAAGCGCTGATCCAGAACGAAGGCGTCACGATCCAGCCTTACTGGCGCTCGCTTTATAACCACACCCGCGAAGGGCTGGTCGGGGCCGGACACCACATCGGCTTTGAATACCACCCTGCGCGGATGGCCTGGACGTCGTAAACACCCGTTTGCCATTCCCGAAATGAAAGGGCCGCGTCAGACGCGGCCCTTTTTTCATGTCACATCGCTGTGCCCCGTCAGGGCAGCAGGAACAGCGTGATCGCAGGGAACATCACCAGAATGATCACCCGCACGATGTCGGAGCCGACAAAATACATCACGGCCTTATAGGTCTCTGTCATCGGGGTTTCACGGTCCATCGAGTTGATGATGAACAGGTTCATCCCCACCGGCGGCGTGATCAGACCGACCTCGACTACGATCAGCACAAGGATGCCGAACCAGATCGCCAGATGCTCTGTGCTCATCCCGAAATCCATCGCCGAGATGACGGGGAAAAAGATCGGCACCGTCAGCAGGATCATCGACAGGCTGTCCATCAGGCAGCCGAAAATGAGGTAGAAGACAAGGATCACGACCAGCACGAACCACGGGCTATAGCCCTGCCCCACGACCCAATCAGCCATGAATTGCGGCACGCCCGACAGGGCCAGAAAGCCGTTATAGAACCCTGCCCCCAGCACGATGAAAAAGATCATCCCCGTGGTTTTGGCCGTGCCCATCAGGCTTTCGCGCAAGACCGTCCAGTTCAGACTGCCCGCCAGCAACGCCGCCAGACCAGTGCCCGCAGCGCCCACAGCAGCGCCTTCGGTTGGGGTGAACCACCCCAGATAGATGCCGCCCACGACGACGAAAAAGATCACCAGCACCGGCCATGTATTCGCCAGCGCCTTGAAGCGGTCCCCCATGGGCACCGCAGGGCGCACGCCCGCGGATTTGGGGTTCAGACGCACGTAGATCGAGATCGTGATGACATAGCCGATGGCCGCCAGCACACCGGGCAGGAAGGCCGCCAGAAACAGCTTGGCGATATTCTGTTCTGTCAGGATCGCATAGATCACCAGAATGACCGACGGCGGGATCAGGATGCCCAATGTCCCCCCCGCGGCCAGTGTCGCGGTGGAAAACCCGCCGGAATAGCCATAGCGGCGCAGTTCGGGCAGCGCGACCTTCGACATGGTCGCCGCTGTCGCCAGCGAGCTGCCGCAGATCGCGCCAAAGCCCGCGCAGGCCCCCACGGCCGCCATCGCCACACCGCCGCGACGATGGCCCAGAAAGCTTTCTGCCGCTTTGAACAGGGCTTGGCTCATCCCCGATAGGGTCGCGAATTGGCCCATCAACAGGAACATGGGAATGATGCTCAGCGAATAGCTGGAAAACGTCGTGTAGGTCTCGGACTTGAGCTTTGACAGCAGCGGCGTGGGGTTGCCCCCCATCGCCAGATACCAGCCGCCAAACCCGCACAGCAGCATCGCCAGCCCGATAGGGGCGCGCAGAAAGATCATCAGCAGCAGCACCGGAAAGGACCAGAAGCCCAGTTCTAGGTTGGTCATCTTAATGTGCCCCTTGTTCGCTGGGAAGAATATCGGTGCCGCGGATCGCCTCTATCACGCGGATCACGGCGCAATAGACGGACACAACGCTGGCAATCACGCCGGACGCAAAGCTGGCGGCATAGGCCCACCACACCGGAAATTGCAGGAACAATGTCGTCTCGCCATTGCCAAGATAGCGTTGCATCCCCTCGTAGAGACGCCAGATGATCAGCACGATCACCGCGGCTAGAACGACTTCCCAAAAGGCCATGATCCAGCGGTTCACCCGCGCCGGCAGGAAAGAGGTAAATACATCCACCGTGGCATGGGCGCCATAATACTGGCAGATCGGCAGGAACGAGAAGATGGCGAAGGCAACCCCCGCCTCCAGCAATTCGTAATTGCCGTTGATCTCGCCGATGCCCATGTCAATCAACCCCTGTGACAGGCCGGTCAGCTTCTCCTGAAAGAAGGGGCTATGCAGCATCTTGTTGACCGTGCGCCCGATGATAGAGGCCGTGGTCATCAGCACCAGTGCCATCAGCACCAGCCCTCCGATCACGGCGGTAAAGCGGGCAAGAAAATATATCAGCCGACGCATGGTTCTCTCAATCTTGTCTAGGTATTTTGGGGTGTATCAAGCAATCAGGCCCGCGGCGCAGGGATGCACCGCGGGCCTGCTATCGTCGTCAGGAATTATTTGCCGTAGGCATCCATCAATTCACGCGCCTCATTGATCAGCGCCTGACCGTCGATGCCCTTGCTGTCCATATCGGCAATCCAGCTGTCATAGATCGGCTGCGACGCATCGCGCCAGACCTGGGTCTCTTCTTCGTTCAGCTCGACAATGTTGTTGCCCAGATCAACCGCGACCTGACGCGCAGGGCCATCGGCATCCGCCTGCGTGCCCCCCGCAAAGACCGAGAATTCCAGACCGGAGTTTTCATCCAGAACCTTCTTCAGCTCATCCGACAATCCATCATAGCGGTCTTTGTTCATCGCCAGCACGAAGGTCAGCGTATAAAGTGCGGCACCGTCAAATTCGGTGTGGTTCTTCACCAGTTCCGGCACTTTCAACGATGGCGTCACTTCCCACGGGATCGTGGTGCCGTCGATCACGCCCTTGGACAGACCTTCGGGAATCGCCGGAACCGGCATGCCCACTGGCGTCGCGCCGGTAATTTCCAGCAGCTGGTTCACCAGACGCGATCCGCCGCGAATCTTCAGACCCTGCATATCGTCGGGCGACCGCACCTCGGTGTTGGTGTGCAGCATGCCGGGGCCGTGAACCCATGTGCCCAGAATATGTACGTCCTTGAACTCGGTGTCTTTCATGTGCTTTTCGAACATCTGCCAATAGGCAGAGCTCGCCGCGCGGGCGTCGGTGACCATAAAGGGCAGCTCGAACACTTCGGTCGTGGGATAGCGGCCGGGGGTATAGCCCACCACCGTCCAGACGATATCGGCCACACCGTCAATCGCCTGGTCCATCAGCTCCGGTGGCTTCCCGCCAAGCTGCATGGAGGGGTAGCGTTCAATCTTGATCTTGTTGTCGCTGGCGGCTTCGACCTTATCGGCCCAGACATCCAGAATAAGTTTGGGCACATTGGCCTGTGGCGGCAGGAACTGGTGCATGCGCAGGGTGACCTCTTGCGCCATCGCGCCGGTCGCGCTCATGCCAACGGCAAGGGCCGCACCCGCGATCCCCATCAGGGTTCTTCTCATCATCATTCTAATCTCCCGTGTTCAGTCAAAACGGACCGCTCTGTTGCCGAGCAGTTCCGAGCCTTTAGCTGAGTGACACTCTGACACCAGCGACAGGGGATTATCAATCACCTCCGGTACAAGCAGATGAAAAACACGCAGCTCGGGAACACGACACACGACGGGCCATGCTGAACAACAGCTAACCTACAAAAGTCATATCTGTGCGGGGGGGGGGAGATGGTGGCGTTACCTGGATTTGAACCAGGGACCTAACGATTATGAGTCGTTCGCTCTAACCAACTGAGCTATAACGCCATCGGCGCTCCGAGTATGACAGGCTTCGGCCCCCGTCAAGAGCCAAAGCCAATCTTATTTGATTATTCGCCCTCGCGCACCGTATCAATCATGCGCTGCACGTTGTCAGGGTCGGCATCCGGCGTGATCCCGTGACCAAGGTTAAAGATATGCGGGCCCTTGGAAAAGGCTTTGACGATCTGGCGCGTCTCATCTACCAGCGCCTGCCCGCCGGTAACCATATGGGTCGATGCAAGGTTGCCCTGCACGCAACCGTCCACCTGCACATGTTTGGCCGCCCAATCCGCCGAGACGGAATTATCCAGCGCCACACAATCCACCCCCGTCGCCTTGGCGAACCCGATGTATTTATCGCCGGCCTCGCGCGGGAAACCGATGATCGGAATACCGGGATGGCGCTTCTTCAGCTCTTGCGTGATCTCGCGTGCAGGGGCCAGCGCGTATTTCTCGAAAGCATCGCCCGGCAGCGACCCCGCCCAGCTGTCAAAGATCTTCATCACCTCGGCACCTGCGTCAATTTGCGCAGACATATATTCGATGGTTGCCTTGGTAATCAGGTCCAACAGCTTCTCGAACAGGGCGTTATCCTGGGTGCGCAGCAGATGCGCAGGCCCCTGATCCTTGGTCCCCTGCCCCGCGATCATATAGGTCGCCACAGTCCAGGGCGCACCGGCAAAGCCGATCAACGTCGTCTCGCGCGGCAGTTCACCGGCAAGGTTGCGCACCGTCTGATAGATCGGGTTCAACGTCTCGTGGATATCGCCCACGGGCCGCAGCTGGTCAAAATCCGCCTGTGTGGTGACCGTGGACAGGCGCGGCCCTTCGCCGGTGACAAACCACAGATCAGCGCCAAGTGCCTGCGGTACAAGCAAAATATCCGCAAAGAGGATCGCCGCATCAAACCCGTAACGACGGATCGGCTGCAAGGTGACCTCGGTCGCCAGCTCGGGGTTGTAGCACAAAGACAGGAAATCCCCCGCCTGCGCCCGCGTCGCCTTATACTCGGGCAGATAGCGTCCGGCCTGCCGCATCATCCAGATCGGCGGCACCGGCAGCGTCTCTCCGGCCAATGAACGCAGAATGGTTTTGCTTTGCGTGTCGGTCTGCGGCATCGGGTATTCCTACTCTTCAATGGTTTTGTCTTAGGTCAAGATGTAGCGCCGCGATGTCAAGGCAATGGCACCGCTTGTCAGATCAAATCCACACCCCTAAAGAAGAGCCATGACTGTGAACCTGCCCACCCCCGAAAACCCCATGCGCATCGGCACCCGCGGCTCGCCACTGGCGATGGCCCAGGCCTGTGAAACCCGCGCCCGTCTGGCCGCCGCGTTTGAGATCCCACAGGCGGCGTTTGAAATCGTCGTGATCAAAGTCACCGGCGATGTCATTCAGGATCGCCCGCTCAAGGACATCGGCGGCAAGGGCCTGTTCACCCGCGAAATCGAAGAAGACCTGCTGGCGGGCAAAATCGACATCGCCGTGCATTCGATGAAAGACATGCCCACGATCCAGCCGGGGGGCCTGCTGCTTGATACCTACCTGCCGCGCGAAGACCCGCGCGACGCCTTTGTCGCGCCCACCCTCTCGGCGCTGGACCAACTGGCCGAAGGCGCGGTCGTCGGCACCTCCAGCCTGCGCCGCCGTGCGCAGCTGCTGCACCAGCGTCCCGACCTGCAGGTCGTCGAATTCCGCGGCAATGTGCAGACGCGGCTGAAAAAGCTCGCCGATGGTGTGGCCGAATGTACCTTCCTCGCCGTGGCCGGTCTGAACCGTTTGGGCATGCAACACGTCCCCGCCACGCCGATCGACGATACGCTGATGCTGCCCGCGGTCGCGCAAGGGGCCATTGGCATCGAACGCCGCGCCGGTGACCTTGATACCGAAGCCATGCTCGCCGCGATCCATGACACCCCCACGGGCCAACGTCTGGCCGCCGAACGCGCCTTTCTGCTCACGCTTGACGGATCCTGCGAGACACCGATCGCCGGGCTGGCCACGCTGGACGGCGACACGCTCCACCTGCGCGGCCAGGTCCTGCGCCCCGACGGGTCAGAGGCGATTGCCGGCGACCGCAGCGGCCCTATTGCGCAAGGCGGTCAGATGGGCGTCGATCTGGCGCAGGACCTGCTGGCCCAGGCAGGCCCCGGCTTCTTCGACTGGCACGTCAAAGGATAACATCCAAAATAAATTCGCGCTCTGTTTGAAACTAAGCGCAGCATGGCCCCGTTGCTTCGGCATGATCAACAAATGATCACGATATAAACCGAGGAGAACACCATGACTTTCGCTAAAAAGATGATGACCGCAACCGCAGCTCTGGCCCTGACTGCTGGTGCGGCTTTCGCCGACGAGATGAAGAACCCCATGGTCGGTGGTGCTGAAATGTTCGCCGACAAGAACATCGTTGAAAACGCCGTGAACTCTGCCGACCACACCACATTGGTTGCTGCTGTGAAAGCTGCCGGTCTGGTTGATACCCTCGCAGGCGAAGGCCCCTTCACCGTGTTCGCCCCCACCAACGCCGGTTTCGACCGTCTTGAGCCAGGCACCGTCGAAATGCTGGTCAAGCCAGAGAACAAAGAGCGTCTGACCGAAATCCTGACCTGCCACGTGGTCGGCAAGGCCGTGATGTCCGACGCGCTTCAGGGCATGATCAAGGACGACGGCGGTGAGCACCCCGTGCCGACACTGGGCGGCTGCACGCTGCAAGCCTCCTACGCCGATGATGGCCGCATGAAGCTGGTGGATGAAAACGGCAACGCGGCCTTCGTAGAGATCGCAGACGTCAAACAGTCCAACGGTGTGATCCACGTTATCAACGGCGTGATGCTGCCAAAGCAATAAGCTGATACCGGTTTAGACGAAAAGGCCCCCGACCTGCACGGTCGGGGGCCTTTTTCATTCCAAATGGCAGCTATCCCGGGGGAGCCCGCAGGGCGGGGGCTGGCCCCCTAGATCCACTTCGCCAAAGGCGGCAGGCTCATGAGAACCGCATTGGCGTCATGGCCGGTCTCCAGCCCGAATTTCGTACCGCGGTCATAGACAAGGTTATATTCCGCATAAAGCCCGCGATGCACCAACTGCGCTTCCTTGTCTGCCTCTGACCAGTCTTGCGTGATCCGCTTTTGCACCAGCGGCAGATAGGCGGGCAGGAAGGCGCGGCCGATATCCTGCGTCAGGGCAAAATCCGCCTCCCAATCGCCTGTCGCGTGATCATCCATAAAGATCCCGCCGACCCCGCGCGCGCGGTGACGGTGCGGGATATAGAAATATTCATCCGCCCAGGCCTTCAGCCGCGGGTACAGATCGCCGCCATGAGGGTCCAGATGCGCCTTTTGCACAGCGTGGAAATGCGCGGTGTCTTCGTCATATTCGATGCAGGGGTTCAGATCGGACCCGCCGCCGAACCAGCTGGCATGAGGCGTCCAGAACATGCGGGTGTTCATATGGACCGCCGGGGCATGGGGGTTCTGCATATGCGCGACCAGACTGATGCCCGACGCCCAGAACCGCGGGTCTTCGGCCATGCCGGGGATGCCCTTGCGCGCCGCCATCGCGACCTGCGCGCGCTCTCCCAGGGTGCCGAACACCGTAGAGACGTTGACGCCGACCTTTTCGAACACACGCCCGCCGCGCATCACGCTCATCAGACCGCCGCCCGCGTCACTGCCGTCGTCGCTGCTGCGTTTGGTCGGGGTCACCTCGAACGTGCCGGGCGCGGCATCAGACAGCGGGCCCTCGGCGTGGTCACGCTCCAGCGTCTCGAATGCCTCCACGATCTGGTCGCGCAGGCTGCGGAACCACTCAGCGGCGCGGGTCTTCTCCGCCTCGAAATCAACGGTCATGCGCAAAGCCTTTCGTTACTGCGTATTCTAGTGTGCCGGCGCGTCCACGGCGTCCAACAAGGACCGCCCCCCGTCCACGACGATCACTTCGCCTGTCAGGAAACTGGAGCTGTCGGCGGCAAGATACTGGATCGTGTCGGCCAGCTCTGACGGCGAAGCGATGCGCCCCAGAGGCGTGTGGTTGCGGATGTCGTCGCGCCACTCGCGGTTCTCGGCGCAGGACGCTTTCAGCGACCCGCTCATCACCGACCCGAAGGCCACGGCGTTCACCCGGATGCGATGCGGGGCCAGCGTCAGCGCCATCGACCGCGTCATCTGCTCAAGCGCTGCTGCCGCCATGGAATAGGCCATCAACTCGGGCCGCGTGTGCCGCGAGGTGGTCGAGCTGAGGTTGACGATGCTGCCCACGCTGCCGTCTTCCTTGCCCTCGGACTGTTTGATCATGCGTTTGGCGACCTGCTGCGTCAGCTGCATCGCGGTCATCACGTTTTCCTGCCACAGGGTTTCAACGCTGGTATCATCACTGTCCAGCGCATCCGTCGGCAGGAACTGCCGCGAAGCATTGACCAACACGTCGACCTCGTCAAAAGCGTCAATGGTGGCAGAGACGAGGTTCGCAATCGTCAGCCGTTGCCGCAGATCGCCCGCGAAAAAGCGGATATTGCCGTCGTCCTTGGCATCGCCCAGCTGTTCGACCAGCGCTTTCTCGTCGATGTCGGCACACATCACATTTGCGCCCTTGTCGGCGAATTGCCGGGCAATCGCCAAACCGATGCCGTTCGCGGCCCCGGTGACGATGACGCTTTTGCCAGAGATTGAGAATGACATAAATCGTTCCTTAATCAGGCGCGGCCCGCCTATCGGCGTTTGCGCAAAGGCCGTGCCGCGTGAAACAGTTTGAACCGCGCATCGCCGCCGATTTCCTCGACATGGGCGAAACGGGTTTTCAGCTCTGCCTCATAGGGCAGATGACGGTTCGCGACCATCCACAGCTTGCCTTGCGGCGACAGGATGCGTGCTGCCGTGGCAACAAACGCCTGCCCGATCTGCGGTTCAGCCGCGCGACCGATGTGGAAGGGCGGGTTCATGATCACGCTGTCCATGCGGTGGGGCGGCTCCCAGCTTGTGGCATCCTCCCATGCAAAGGACGCGCGATCATCGGTGACATTGCGGCGCGCACATTCCAGCGCCATATGTCCCGCTTCAACAAGATAAAGGTTCTTGATGTCAGGCCGTGTCAGCGCGTGGGCCGACAAAAAGCCCCAACCGGCCCCCAGATCGGCAACCTCGGACCCGAGCTTCTCGGGCAAGGCATCCACCAGCAGCGCCGAGGCCAGATCGACACCATCGGCGGAAAAGACCCCCGGCGCGGTCCAGAACCCGCCTTCGGTCAGCTCCGGCCCCTGACGCCAGTCGGAAAAGAACTCCGCCGCCGGTTCCGAGATCCAGAACATCTTGCCGTGAGCCTTCGAGATCGGGCCCTGCACGGTCACACGGTCGCGCATCTCGCGCAGGACACTATCGGCACCGTCGGTCTTTTGCCCGTCGATCACAACGATCCCGTCGCAGACCTCGCAGGCGGCGGCAATCACGGCGCGGGCTTCGGCCTTGGCGCGTGGCAGGCAGACGATACAGGCCGCATAGCGGTCCTTGATGGTGCGCACGACATCATAACCGCGCGCGGCCCATGCGTCATAATCCGGTTTGAAATCGTGGATAATCTGCACGCGGTCTTTGTCCAGACCTGGCAAATCACTGTCACGGGGGGGCTGAAAGACGGCAATCGTCCCTTCAGCTGGCAACTCAAGACCACCGCCGTCAAGCGCCAGTTGCAGACGTGCATCAATCACGTGTTATTCTTCTTTTTCCATGGTGCATTGCAGCGGATGCTGGTGACGCCGGGCGAAATCCATCACCTGCGCGACTTTGGTTTCCGCGATCTCGTGGCTGAACACGCCCACGACCGCCAGCCCTTTTTTATGCACGGTCAACATGATCTCGAAGGCTTGGGCATGGTTCAGCCCGAAAAAGCGTTCAAGCACGATCACCACAAATTCCATCGGGGTGAAATCGTCGTTCAACAGCATCACCTTGTACAAAGGCGGCCGCTTGGTCTTTGGTTTGGTCTTGGTCAACAGATCGGTTTCGTCGTCGTCCCGGTCTTTGCCCGCCATCATAAGATCATCAAGGCGCATTGCTGCTCCTGCCTGAGAAGTCGTTTCAAGTGAGTCGTGTAGGCGTCTATATAACCCTAAAGCAGAATTAGAAAAGAGGGCGCGCCAAAGATGGGCAATCCGCTAACGACCATCGGTTTTGATGCCGATGACACTTTATGGCACAACGAACGCTTCTTTGCTTTGACACAGGTCAAATTCGCGGAACTTCTTGCCGATTACACCGACCGCGACAGCCTGATGGACCGACTGCTTGAGGCAGAGCGGCGCAACATCCCCCACTACGGCTTTGGCATCAAAGGGTTCACCCTCTCGATGATCGAAACCGCGATAGAGATCACCGAGGGCCGCGTGCCGGCCGATGTCATCTCCGAACTGCTGGCGGCGGGGCGGGATATGCTGGCCCATCCGGTCGAACTGCTGCCCGATGTGCGCGAAACCCTCGAAACCCTGCAAGACGACTATCGGCTGGTGTTGGTGACCAAGGGCGATCTGCTGGATCAGGAACGCAAGCTCGCTGAATCCGGGCTGCGTGATATGTTCACCGCGATTGAAATCGTCTCGGACAAGACCCCGCAAACCTACCAGCGCATCTTTGATACCCACGGCGACGGCCCGGCCCGCGGCATGATGATCGGGAACTCCATGAAATCGGACGTGGTGCCGATGATCCACGCGGGCGGGCATGGCGTCTATATCCCCCACGGCGTCACCTGGGCGCTGGAGCACGCCCCCGCCCCGAGTGATTCGCCCCGCTTCCACCAGATCACGCGCCTGTCCGAAGTGGCAGAACTGCTGCCCTGATCGCCGCTGTATTCTCGCCTTACCTTCGCTGCGTTGTCGCCCAACTCTTGCCACATTCCCGCCACAATCGCCCCTATAGTGGCGGAGTTTTGGGCACACGCTAAATGTGCTGCGCGGAAATCGCCGCTTTTCCGGGCTGCACCACATCGAACGCCTTTATCGAAAACACGTCCTATGGTAACCTTACCTTAATAATAATGGTCAGTTGAAAAATCGACGGCCGAGGCAGAGCAAAGGCAGTTATGATGAGAGTGCGGCGTGTGCAGCCAGCCCGGTATGGGCTATTTATTCTTGCGGCTATATGGATCTTGCTGATCCTGCCGCTCAGCGCAATGGCGGCCCCCTATGCCGCCTATGTGATCGACGCCCGAACCGGCGAAGTGTTGCACTCCCGAAACGCGGATACCCGTCTGCACCCGGCCTCCCTCACCAAAATGATGACACTTTATATCGCATTCGAGGCGATTAAGCGTGGTGAGATCTCGCTCGACAGCAAGGTCAAGATCACCAGCCACGCGGCGTCCGAACCGCCCAGCAAATTGGGGCTGAAATCGGGCCAGACCATCGCCCTGCGCTACCTGATCCGCGCCGCGGCCGTCAAATCTGCCAATGACGCCGCCACCGCCATCGGGGAAGCCATCGAAGGGTCCGAAGCCAAGTTCGCCCGCCGCATGAACCGCACCGCCAAGGCGCTTGGCATGACCAACACCACCTTCAAGAACGCCCACGGCCTGACAGAATCCGGCCACATGTCGACCGCACATGACATGACCATCATGGGCCGCCACCTGCTGTATGATCACCCCGAATACTACAACCTGTTCTCGCGCATCACTGCCGATGCGGGCGTGCGCAAGGTCAGCCACACCAACCGTCGCTTCCTGTCGTCCTACAAAGGTGCCGACGGGATCAAGACCGGCTACACCCGCGCCGCTGGCTTCAACCTCACCGCCTCGGCCGAACGGGGCAATGAACGCATTATCGTGACCGTCTTCGGCGGCACCTCCACCAGCGCGCGGAACGCCAAAGTGGCCGAGCTGATGGATCTGGGCTTCCGCCGCGCCCCCTCCAGCGCACCGCTGAAAAAACCCTCCAAACCCGCTTACGCCGATGTCGAAGATACGCCCGTCGCGTCTGATGGGGCCGCAGGCAAGGTCATCCGCCTTGTGGGGGCCGTCACCACCTCCAAACGTCCCACATTGCGTCCGGGCCACCAGCCTCAGGTCGTGGTTGCCACCGCAGAGGTGCCCCAAGCGACTTCGCCGATCCTGAACTCGGACATCACCGCCGCGCTGAAAGAGGCGCAGAAAACCGCGCCGCCCGTCGTGGCAGAGGCCCCTGCTCCGACACCGGAACCCGCAGCAGAGGCGGAAACCCTGCTCGCCTCGGTCTCGGTCCGGCCCACGCTGCGCCCCTCGGCTGCCGCATCGCTGGTTGAAACCGCCGCGGTCAAACAGGTCACCCCCAAAGCGCCCCCCGCCCCCGAAGTCATCACCCGCGTGTCGACATCTGGTGGCCGTCACTGGGGCGTGAATGTGGGCCGCTATCCCAGCCGCTATGCCGCCGAGAAAGTGTTGCTGAAAACCGCATTGTCCGAAATCTCGACCCTCGACGGCAGCCTGCGCAAAGTCGTGCGTCGCCCGCAAGGGTTCGACGCCAACTTCCTTGGCATGACCCGCGAGACAGCCGATCTGGCCTGCCGCCGTCTGGTCGCCCGCAATGTGAACTGCTTTATGATCGGGCCAAGCTCTTAAGCTTGGCCTGCTCAGGTCGTCGCCTGTAGCAAGGTGCGCGTATAGTCGGACTGCGGATTGTCATACAGCGTATCGACATCGCCGTATTCGACCACATCCCCCCGCTTCATCACCATCACCTTATGCGACATCGCGCGCACGACCTTCAGGTCGTGGCTGATGAACAGATAGGCCAGCCCGTATTTGCGCTGCAGATTGCGCAGCAGGTCCACGATCTGCACCTGCACGGTCATATCCAGCGCCGAGGTCGGCTCGTCCAGCACCAGCAGCTTGGGCCGCAGCACCATCGCCCGCGCAATCGCGATCCGCTGACGTTGCCCGCCGGAAAATTCGTGCGGATAGCGGTCCATCGTGGCGGGATCCAAGCCGACCTCGATCATCACATCGCGTACCAATTCGCGCTGATTGCGGTCGGGGTCCACCTTATGCACGCTCAGCCCTTCGGCGATGATCTGCATACAGGTCATCCGCGGCGACAGGCTGCCGAACGGATCCTGAAACACGATCTGCATATCCTTGCGCAACCGCCGCAACTGCCGCGTGGACCAACTGCGCACGTCCTGCCCCATAAAGCTGATCCCCCCTTCAGAGGAGATCAAGCGCATGATTGCCAGTGCCAGCGTCGTCTTGCCCGACCCGGATTCACCCACGATACCAAGGGTTTCCCCCGCGCGCACCGACAGCGACGCGTCGTTTACCGCCTTCACGTGATCCACCGTCTTGCGCATGAACCCCTTCTGGATCGGGAACCAGACCTTCAGATGATCGGTGCTGGCGATCACGTCGGCATCGGGTGCAACCGGGTCCGGTCGGCCCGACGGCTCCGCCCCCAAAAGCTTGATCGTGTAGGGGTGCTGCGGGTTGTCAAAAATCTCGTGCGTGGGACCGTGTTCGACAATCTCGCCCTGTTTCATCACGCAGACGCGATCGGCAATGCGGCGCACGATTCCCAGATCATGGGTGATGAACAGCAGGCCCATGCCTTCGCTATCTTTCAGCTCTTTCAGCAGGTCCAATATCTGCGCCTGAATGGTCACGTCCAAGGCCGTGGTCGGCTCATCCGCGATCAGCACATCGGGCTTGTTGGCCAACGCCATCGCGATCATCACCCGTTGACGTTGCCCACCCGACAGCTGATGCGGGTAGGCACCCAACCGGCTTTCCGCATCCACGATCCCGACCTTGTCCAGCAGTTCAAGGATACGCGCCCGCGCCTCGGCCCCTGCCACGCCCTGATGCAGCGCCAGCGATTCCGCCAGCTGCTTTTCGATCGTATGCAGCGGGTTCAGCGAGGTCATCGGCTCTTGAAAGATAAAGCTGATGTCATTGCCACGCACCTTGCGCAGCAGCTTGTCGCTCGCCCCGACCATCTGCTGCCCGTCATACAGCACCGACCCCGACACCTCGGCACTGTCGCCCAACAGCGATACAGTGCTCAGCGCCGATACGGATTTACCCGAGCCGGACTCCCCCACCAGCGCCACGGTCTCCCCGCGTTGCACGGCAAAGCTCACGCCCTTGACCGCATGGGTCAACGCGCCTTCCTGACGGAAGGAGACGCGCAGGTCATCCACTTGCAGCACCGCGGCGTTCTGGGTCGAAGGCGTCATGAGAACGTCTTTCTCGGGTCAAAGGCGTCGCGGATCCCTTCAAAGATAAAGATCAGCAGCGACAGCATGATGGCAAAGGTGAAGAATGCGGTGAACGCCAGCCAGGGCGCTTGCAGGTTCTGCTTGGCTTGCAACGTCAACTCGCCCAGGGACGGGGCCGACGACGGCAGGCCGAAGCCCAGAAAATCAAGGATCGCAAGCGTGCTGATCGTGCCGGTGATGATAAACGGCAGCATCGTCAGCATCGCGACCATCGCATTGGGCAGCATGTGGCGGAACATGATCGTCATATTTCCCACCCCAAGCGCGCGCGCCGCACGCACATATTCAAGGTTCCGCGCGCGCAGGAATTCGGCCCGCACCACACCCACCAGAGATGTCCAACTGAACAGCACCAGCAAGAACACCAGCAGCCAGAAACTGCGCCCCAGAATGGCAAACATGATGATGATCACATAAAGCGACGGGGTCGAGGTCCAGATCTCGATCACGCGCTGGAAGATCAGATCCGTCCAGCCGCCAAAGAACCCCTGCACCGCCCCCGCGATGATCCCGATCAACGATGCCGCGCCCGTCACAATCAGGGTAAAGATGATCGACAGCCGGAAGCCATGAATGACCCGCGCCAACACGTCGCGTTTGGTGCCATCGGTGCCCAGCAGGTTCTGCCCGTTCGGCGGCAGCGGGGCCGCGCCGGGCCGGTCCACGGCGGTGTCAAAGCTATAGGGGATGGGCGGCCAGATCGACCAGCCCGCCGCAATCGCCTCGCCCGCGACCTCGCCATCCTGCGCGTCCTCGATAATCCCCTCGGGGTCGTCCAGACAGTCGATCAACCCGCCCGAGGCGATCAGACATTGCACTTCGGGGTCGCGGTACACCGCTTCGGTCAGGAAATCGCCGCCGAACTCGGTCTCGGGGTAGAACTTGAAGATCGGCATGTAATAGTCGCCGCGATAGTTCACGAGAATCGGTTTGTCGTTGGCCACGAATTCGGCGAACAGCGAGATGCCAAACAGGATCGCGAAAATCCAAAGGCTCCAATAGGCGCGACGGTTACGGGTAAAGTTACGCCAGCGGCGTTGGTTCAGCGGGGATAGCGCCATCGGGTTCAGCCCTCGCGTTTTTCAAAGTCGATGCGCGGGTCGACGACCACATACATCAGGTCAGACAGGATACCGACCAGCAGACCGATAAGGCCGAAGATGAACAGCGTGCCGAAGACGATCGGATAATCCCGCGCGACCGCCGCCTCGAACCCCAGACGGCCCAGCCCATCAAGGCTAAAGATCGTCTCGATGATCAGCGAGCCGCCGAAGAACACGCCGATAAACACCGCCGGAAAGCCCGCGATCACGATCAGCATCGCGTTGCGGAAGACGTGGCCGTACAACACCTTACGCTCCGACAGCCCCTTGGCCCGCGCCGTGACGACATATTGCTTCTTGATCTCGTCGAGAAAGCTGTTCTTGGTCAGCAACGTCAGCGTCGCAAAGGCCGAGATGGTCGAGGCCAGCACCGGCAGCGTGATGTGCCAGAAGTAATCCGCGACCTTGCCCAAGGGGCTCAGCTGGTCAAAATTATCCGAGGTCAGCCCCCGCAGCGGGAATATCTGCCAGTAGGACCCGCCCGCGAACAGCACCAGCAGCAGGATCGCGAACAGAAAGCCCGGGATCGCATAGGCGGCGATAATCGCGCCCGATGTCCATGTATCAAAGGCCGTGCCATCCTTGACCGCCTTGCGGATGCCAAGGGGGATCGACACCAGATAGGCAATCAACGTGGACCACAGCCCCAGCGTGATGGACACCGGCAGCTTTTCCTTAATCAACTCGATCACGCTGATCGACCGGAAGTAGCTGTCGCCGAAATCGAACCGCATGTAGTTCCACAGCATGTTCACGAACCGCTCTACCGGCGGCTTGTCAAAGCCGAATTCTTTCTCAAGCTCTGCGATGAATTCGGGCGGCAGGCCCCGTGCGCCAACATAGTTTTCTGTGGTGCCTGCAATATCTGCATTGCCCGCGTCATTCCCCCCGCCCGAGAACCCTTCGAACACGTCACCGCCGCCTTGAATACGGGCGATTGCCTGCTCAACCGGGCCGCCGGGCACGAACTGCACCAGCGCAAAGTTGATCAGCATAATCCCAATCAAAGTGGGAATAATCAGCAATAGCCGTCGAAGAATATAAGCGCCCATATGCGGCGTTTACCTCAGCGCACCAGCGGCGCGCAAGGCCGCTGCTTTGTCAACGTTGTACCACCAGAAATCGAGATAGCCCAAGGCATAGGCAGGCTGGTTTTCGGGGTGTTCGTACTGGTCATAATACGCCGTCCAAAAGCTGTCGTTGTACCATGTCGGGATCATGAAGAACTCATAGCGCAAGGCACGGTCCAGCGCGATCAGGCTGGCGTCTTCCTCTTCCTTGGTTTGCGCCGCAAGGGACACCTCGATAATCGCGTCGATCATCGGGCTGGCCACACCTGCGGGGTTGAACACCGAATAGCTGGACGCCTCTGATCCGAAAAACTGGGCCAAGCCTGTGCCGGTGCCCAGAAACGTCGGATATTGATCGTAAATCAGATCGTAATCGCGATCCCGTTGGCGGGCCGTAAATTGCGAACTGTCGACTCTCTCAAGCACCGCATCGATGCCCATGTTCTGCAAATTCGACATAAAGTTTTCGACAATCGCAGACAGCGTGGGCGACCCGGCAGAATCCATCAAAAAGTTCAGGCGCAACGGCTGCCCGCTTGCGTCATAGCGTTTGCCATTTGTCCCCACGGCCCATCCAGCATCATCCAGCAGTTTCATCGCGCGGCGCAGGTTGCGCCGGTCCAACAGACGAGATGCATCCGAGCTATGCGGCATAACCGCATCTTCGGTCAGCATTTCAGGGGGGACCACATCGCCAAGCTGTTCAAGCAAGGCTAGCTCCATGCCCTGCGGCTTGCCGGTGGCCATCAAAGGCGTGTCTTGGATGAAAGACGCGCGCGGTTTGAACAGCCCGAATTGCAGCGATTCATTCGTCCATTCAAAGTTATAGCCCAAGGCAATCGCCTGACGGACGCGTTTGTCTTTCAACACATCGCGACCAAGGTTGAAGACAATGCCCGCGGGTGTGGGTGGCGCACCATCGGGGATCTCCTCCTTGACCACCTGACCAGCGGCGACTTTGGGGAAATCATAGGCCGACGCCCATTTCTTTGAACTGCCTTCGGCGCGGAAGGTGTATTCGCCTGCTTTAAACGCCTCGAACGCCGAATTTTCGTCACCGAAATATTCGACACGAATCGTATCGAAGTTATTGCGGCCCACGTTGAACGGCAGGTCAGCGCCCCAATAATCGGGGTTGCGTTTATAGACGATGCGCCGGTTCACATCGACGGTTTCGACCGTATAGGGGCCGGACCCCGGCGACGTCATCAAGCGGGATTCGTCCAGCCGCGCGCCGGTTTCGTCGAACCACTTCTTGGACCACGCAGGCACACCGCCCACTTGGCTGATCAGGCTGCGGCGCGAAATACCGGGGGTGAAATAGAATTTGACCGTGTAATCATCAATCGCTTCGACCTTGGGGATACGCTTGCGCACCGCATCGCCATAGGATTTCAGGCCCTGATCCAACAGCAGGTTATGGCTGAACACGATGTCATGCGCGGTGACCGGATCACCCGTCGAAAACCTGGCATCCTTGCGCATGTGGAACACCACCCAGTCTTTGCTTTCGGGATACTCAAGGCTTTCGCACAGCAGGCAATAGCTTTCGCCGTAAACATCCGCCGGGGCTTGCTCTCCGCCCACCCCTTCGCCCAGCAGGCTTTCGTACATAATGCTGCTCAACGCACCGCCACGACCCTTGCGCGAATAGGGGTTCATCGAATCAAACGTCCCGAGGGTAGAGATCGAAATCTCGCCGCCTTTGGGGGCGTCGGGGTTCACATAGTCGAAATGGGTGTAATCGGCGGGGTATTTCAGATCGCCGTAAAAGGAATAGCCATGCGCGGAGATAATCTTGTCACTGCCCTGCGCGGCGTCATCCTGCCCCCAAGCGGCACCGCCCAGCATCGCGGCCCCGAAAACAAGCAAGGCCGCGCCAGCGACGCGCAGCATGGGGGTTTGCGATTGTGTGTCAGCACGGGCATGGGTCCGGGGCATCGGGCGTATCCTTTATAACAACAGGCGATAGACAAGGGTCGTCGCGGCAGATCACTGCCGGATACACGCTAACGGCCCGACCGCCCAAGTTACAAGTTGCGAATATGTTACCTGACTGAAAACAGGGCACTTCACAGCAAAAGGCCGCCCACGAGGGGGCGGCCTTGCAATCGGAATATGGGGTGGATCAGTTGTCCAGGCTGTCGAGATAGGCGATCACATTCGCCCGGTCTTCGATCTTGGGCAGACCCGCGAAACCCATCGTGGTGCCTGGTGCGAAACCGGCAGGCTTGGTCAGGAAGGCGTTCAGGTTCTCGGGGGTCCATGTCTCTGCCACTTTCTCAAGCGCGCCGGAGTAGGACGCATACCCATCAGCGGAATCAACCGGACGCCCGACAACACCGTAGAGGTAGGGACCAACCGCATTCGCGCCATCTTCAACCTTGTGACAGGCCGAACATTTGCGGAAAACCTTTTCACCCTTGGCCGGATCAGCGGCCGCCATGATCTCGGCGAAATCGACTTCTTCAGCGGGCTCACCGCCACCAGAGGCGTCTGCCACTTCAATGACATAGCCTTGTTCGCCATGCGCTTCGGCATGATAAAGCTCTTCGCCCGCGAATTTGCCAAGCAGAAGGACAAGCCAAGCGCCAAACAGGCCGGCAGCGATTTTGGTAACGGTCATTGTATCGAACATGCGTGAAGGTCCATCGTTGGTATTCGGGCATCGTATTGCAGGCGTATCTATTGCTTTCCCTTCGTCGGGGCAAGGTGTAGTTACCGCGACCAAACGCCATAGTTGGCAACGGCTTGAAGAAGGATGCCCCTGATGACCAGTAAAACCGCGCCGCGCATCGCTTTTCAAGGTGCTTTGGGGGCCTATAGCCACGAAGCCTGCCTGCAAGCCCGCCCCGACATGATCCCCGTGCCCTGCATGACCTTCGAAGGGGTGATCCGCGCGGTGCGCGAAGGCCGCGCCGATCTGGCGATGCTGCCGGTCGAAAACTCGACCTACGGGCGGGTTGCGGACATCCACCGGCTGTTGCCGCAAAGCGGGCTGCGCATCATCGCGGAGGCCTTCGTGCGCGTGCGCATCAGCCTGATGGCCCACGACGGCGTGAAGCTCGAAGACATCAAACACGTGCGCGCGCATATGGTGCTGATCCCGCAGGCGCGCAGCTGGCTGGACGCCCATGGCATCACCTCAGAGGCAGCGGCAGACAGCGCAGGGGCTGCGGCGGATCTTGCGGTGTCGGAGGAACGCGATGTCGGCGTGCTCGCAAGCGAGGTCGCGGCGGATATTCACGGGCTCAAGGTGCTGGCCCGCGACATCGAGGATCTGGACCATAACACCACCCGCTTTTTGCTGATGTCGCCCGAGCTGGACCAGACCCGCCGTGCGGAAAACATGCTGACCACCTTTGTCTTTCAGGTGCGCAACATCCCGGCGGCGCTTTACAAGGCCATGGGCGGTTTCGCGACCAATGGCGTCAACATGACCAAGCTGGAAAGCTACATGGCGGGCGGGTCGTTCACGGCGACACAGTTCTATGCCGATATCGAAGGCCACCCCGAAGACCCCGCCGTCGCCCGCGCGCTGGAGGAGTTGGCGCATTTCACCAACTTCATCGATATTCTGGGCGTCTACCCCGCGCATCCCGACCGTCACGGCCAGTAAACGCGGTAACCACCGCAAACCCCTTAGCGGGGTTTGTGGTAGCGGTCTTCCATGTCCTTGGCATAGTCGCCGACACGTTTCTTGAACTTCTTGGTCAGCGAATTCTTGGCCAGCTTCAACGACTGCACCAGCAGACGGGCCGACAGGTTTTGCGGCTTGAGCTCTAGCGCGACCATGATGCGGGTGCGGCTGCGTGACAGGGCGACGAGATCAAAGCTCATGTCGCCGGTCAGCCCCTGCGAACGGGTGTTCAGCTTCATTTCGGTCGGGCGGTCAAAACGGTCCATCTCGACCTGAAGCTCGCGCCGTTTGCCGCGCATGTCAAAGGCAGCTTCCCACTGCATCCCCGGCCCCGCTTCTGCCAGCCGGTCCACGCGCTGCACCTCTGCGCCGCGGCGCATGGCGGCGCGTTCGAACTGGTCAAATTCGCACAGCATGTCGAATACCGCATCAATCGGCGCGTCGATGTCTTCTTTGGTGGAAAATTTCATGTTCTGCCTTGTTCGTCGTCTTTCCCGAAGGTTGCCTTAATCCAGCGTATCCGCAAGCCAGTTTTCCAGCAGGAAATGCGCAATCGCCCCCTTTCGGGCCGGTTTGATCTTGGGGTGTTGCCCGGTAAAGACATCCATCATGTCCTCTTTGGACACCCAAAGGGCCTCTTCGATCTCTTTGGGGTCGATGGTGATCTCATGGCTTGTCGCCTCTCCGGCGCAGCCGAACATGAGCGACGCGGGAAAGGGCCAAGGCTGGCTCGCAAGGTAGCTGACCTGACCGACCTGCACGCCCGCCTCTTCGAACACCTCGCGGCGCACGGCGGCTTCGAGCGTTTCACCCGGTTCGACAAACCCCGCCAAAAGCGAGAACATCCCCTCGGGCCAGCCCGGCGACCGCCCCATCAGGACAGAGTTGCCGTGGGTAATCAGCATGATCACAACAGGATCGGTGCGCGGAAAATGCGACGCGCGACACGCGGGGCAGTTGCGTTGCCAGCCTGCGTCATTCACCACGGTCTCAAAGCCGCAGCGGGCGCAGTAGCCGTGGTTTTCGTGCCACGCCAGAATGGCCTTGCCGGTCGCGGCGAGTTCGGCGTCACGCGGGCTGAGCCACGTCATCACGCGGCGCATTTCGACGAAAGCATAGTCGGGTGGCAACATCGGGTGGCGCTGTTCGCTTTGATCGACGAAAGACCCCAGCTGGCGCGGGTCGAAGTCATCGGGCATCCACGGCGACAGGTCATAGGCAAACCGCGCGGCCCCCTCTTCGCGCCCCAGCAAGATCGGAGCAGAGCCGGCATCCGCCAGAACGGGGTGATCCAGTGGTAAACGCACAACAGACGCGGGGCGCGCGGGGTCGATCAGGACCTTGCCCCGCCAGAACAGAATGGCGCGGGCGGCGTCATCGGCGCGCAATGCGGCCACGGCCTCCTTGTCGGCGCGAACCTCTCCGGCGCGGTCAAGCGCTGACCCTCCGAAAGTGACCGTCTCGGCGTGCTTCATGCGTATCCTCCCGTTTGCGTGCACCATGCCTATTGGCCAAACCGCGCGATGCCAAGGCTGCATGGCGCCGTGCCCGCTAAAAACGCCCGAGGGAAAAACGCCTTTGGGCCCGTCTTGCATCCCATCCGGCCCTATACTATATGGGCGGTGAGAGGTTGGTGCGGGCAGGTGCCTCGCCAACCCGGTCAGATCCGGAAGGAAGCAGCCGTAACGAGACCCACTTGGGTCGTTATCAGCCTCTCACCCCAGCGTATTTTGCGCAGCAAAATACGCGTCGCCCCGCAGGGTCATCCAAAGGATGGCCCGAGAGGGGCAGCCCCCGCCCCCAGATATTTCCGCAGTGCCTCAATGCCCCGCAGCGCCTCGATGCGTTTGGCTATCGGCATTTCGGCACAGCCACAGGCAACAGGTCAGGTTACCCATGGGTAACTTAACCTGTTGTTTATACTCATTATTTCTCCGTTATAGCACCGAACGCTGTTACAGCTGCTCTGCCGCGAATGTGTCGCATTGGCCGACCTGACCGCTATCGAACCCGCGCTGGAACCAGCTTGAGCGCTGCTCGGATGTGCCGTGGGTAAAGGTGTGCGGCTGGGGAACGCGACCGGCCTGACGTTGCAGGTGATCATCGCCGATCTTGCGTGCGGCGTTCAATGCCTCGTCCAGATCGCCCCGCTCCATCAGACCTTTGACGTTCTTGGCCCAGATCCCCGAAAAACAATCGGCCATAAGCTCGAGCCGCACGGTCAGGGCGTTCGCCTCGGCCGTAGAGGATTGACGGCGCAGCGCGTCAACCTTGGGCAGGATGCCCAGTTCGTTCTGGACGTGGTGGGCGACCTCGTGGGCAATCACATAGGCGGCGGCGAAATCCCCGCCTGCCCCCATGCGCTGCGCCAGAAGATCAAAGAATTGCGTGTCGATATAGGCCTTTTCATCCGCAGGGCAGTAAAACGGCCCCGTCGCGCCAGAGGCCCCGCCACAGGCACTTTGCGTGACGTTGGAAAAGACAACAAGCTTTGGCGGCACATATTCGCGACCCAACTGCTGTGGGAAAATCTCGCCCCAGACATCTTCGGTGGTGGCCAGCACCTGCGCGGTGAACTGCGTGGCCTGCGCGTCAGAGTCAGAGACCGGCGCGCCCTGCTGGGTTTGCGGCGCGGCGCCCCCGTTCAGCAAGGGCGATACGTCGATGCCGGTGAAATAGCCGATCGCCAGCACCGCCAAGACGCCGACGATCCCCAGACCGCCCGCACGCCCGGCACCGCCCCCGCGCCCGCCGCGGCGGACCTCAACGTTTTTGCTTCTTCTGATGCCGCGCAACCGCATAAATCTGTCCCCGTTATGTCAAATATTATTGTCAGCGTAACGCGCGACGCGCACAATAGTTCAATGAATAAAAGCAATGATCTGGCCGAGAACCGCACCGACTGGGCCGAAGACCGCACGATTTTGGCGAACGAGCGCACCTTTGCAGGGTGGATGCGCACGGGGATGGCGTCGCTTGCGGTGGCGATCGGGCTTAAGGCGGTGTTTGGGGATTTTGACCCGACCTGGGCCGCGAAAAGCGTGGCGACGATCTTTGTCGTCGCGGCGGTCTATATCTTCTGGGCGGCCCATGATGCGGCGACCAAGACGCTGGACCGGCTGAACGACCACCATGCGAATGCGCAACCCAATGCGCGGATGAAGACGCTGGCGGTGATTTTCAGCTTTGCCTCGGTTGCGGTTGGCGGCATCCTTTGGATGCTCTAGGTTCAGGGCTTCAATCGAATCTTGCAGGATCGTCATGACAGCACCCTCTGCCTATCGCGTATTGGCCCGCAAATACCGGCCTGAAACCTTTGCCGATCTGGTCGGGCAGGACGCGATGGTGCGCACGCTGAAAAACGCGTTCGAGGCGGATCGTATCGCGCAGGCGTTTATCATGACCGGCATCCGCGGGACCGGCAAAACCACCACGGCACGGATCATCGCCAAGGGGATGAACTGCATCGGGCCGGACGGCAATGGCGGGCCGACGACGGAACCTTGCGGGGTCTGCGAACATTGCGTCGCCATCATGGAGGGCCGCCACGTCGACGTGATGGAGATGGACGCCGCATCGAACACCGGCGTCGGCAATATCCGCGAGATTATCGACAGCGTGCATTACCGCGCGGCCTCGGCCCGGTACAAAGTCTATATCATCGATGAGGTGCACATGCTGTCGACAGGCGCGTTCAACGCGCTGCTGAAGACGCTTGAGGAACCGCCCGAGCACGTCAAATTCATCTTCGCCACGACCGAGATCCGCAAGGTGCCCGTGACCGTGCTGTCGCGCTGCCAACGCTTTGATTTGCGCCGGATCGAGCCCGAGGTGATGATCGCGCTGATGCGCAAGATCGCCACCGCCGAAGGGGCCGAGATTGCGGACGATGCGCTGGCGCTGATCACCCGTGCCGCCGAAGGGTCGGCGCGCGATGCCACGTCCTTGCTGGATCAGGCAATCAGCCACGGGGCGGGCGAAACGACGGCTGTGCAGGTGCGTGCGATGCTGGGGCTGGCGGATCGCGGGCGGGTGCTGGACCTGTTCGATATGATCCTGCGCGGCGATGCGGCTGGCGCGCTGGACGAGCTGGGCAACCAGTATTCCGACGGGGCCGACCCGATGGCCGTGCTGCGCGATCTGGCCGAGATCACCCATTGGGTATCGGTGGTCAAGATCACCCCCGATGCCGCCGAAGATCCCACCGTCTCGCCCGAGGAACGCAGCCGTGGCGTCACCATGGCGGAAACGCTGCCGATGCGCGTGCTGACCCGTCTGTGGCAGATGTTGCTGAAAGCGCTGGACGAGGTGGCAAGCGCGCCCAATGCGATGATGGCCGCCGAGATGGCCGTGATCCGCCTGACCCATGTCGCCGATCTGCCCAGCCCTGAAGAGCTTGCCCGCAAGCTGGCCAATACCACGCCCCCGCCCGCCCCGCCGAAGGGTCCGGGGGGCGGGGCCGCCGTGCCCGCCGGGGGTGGATCGACCAGCGCTATGGGCAGCCAGCAGATGTCGGGCGGGCCTGCGGGCGGCGCGACGATGGCGGCACTTGCGCCGGCGGTGGCGCAGGCTTTGGCGCAGTACCCGACGTTTGAACATGTGGTCGAGCTGATCCGCAGCAACCGCGACGTGAAGCTGTTGGTGGAGGTCGAGACCTCGGTCCGACTGGCGGCCTATCAACCGGGGCGGATCGAATTCACCCCCACCGACAGTGCCCCCCGCGATCTGGCGCAGCGTCTTGGCACGCGGCTGCAACTGTGGACCGGCAACCGCTGGGCCGTGACCATCGTGGGCGACAGCAGCGCCAAAACCATCGCCGAGGTCCGCGACGCCAAGGAAAACGCGCTGAAATCGCAAGCTGAGAACCACCCGTTGATGCAGGCCGTGATGGCGAGCTTTCCCGGGGCCAAGATCCTGTCGATCCGCACGCCCGAGAAAATCGCCGCCGCCGCCGTGTCCGAAGCGCTGCCCGAGGTCGAAGATGAATGGGACCCTTTCGAGGACGACTGACCCCGCCTGCCCCTGCTCTGCCCGCGACCTGTCCACGCCGGGGCACCCCTTGTCGGGGGGCGGCAAAGACCGCATATACATAAGCAAATAAAGCTACAGGAGACGACCACATGCTTAAAGGTTTGGGTGCCATGGGTGACATGGCCAAGATGATGAAGACGGCACAGCAGATGCAGGGCAAGATGGCGCAGCTGCAAGAAGACATGCATAATATCATCGTCGAAGGTGAATCCGGTGCCGGTCTGGTCAAGGCGACCTGCACTGCCAAGGGCGAGCTGAAGTCTCTGGATATCGATCCGTCGATCTTCAACGGCGACGAGAAAGAAGTCGTCGAGGACCTGATCCTCGCCGCGATCAAGGACGCGCAGACCAAAGCCACCGACCGCGCCCAATCCGAGATGAGCAAGCTGACCGAAGGCATGGGTCTGCCCGCGGATATGAAGCTGCCGTTCTGATCCTTCCAAATGGGGTTAAATCCTCGCCGAAGGCATTAAAACTCTTTCACACCAACGCCATGGGGGTCCACAGATGAGCAGCACACGCGACATTGATGCGCTCATCGACCTGATGACGCGGCTGCCCGGATTGGGGCCACGCTCGGCCCGCCGGGCGGTGCTGCATCTGATCCGCAAGCGCGCGCTGTTGCTGACGCCTTTGGCCGATATGATGCAGACCGTGGCGGCGACGGCGCGCGAATGCATCAACTGCGGCAATGTGGGGACCGCCGATATCTGCGACATCTGCACGTCGGAAAAACGCGCCAATGGCGAGATCTGCGTGGTCGAGGATGTTGCCGATCTGTGGGCGATGGAACGGTCGGGCGTGTTCAAGGGGCGTTATCATGTGCTGGGTGGCACGCTGTCGGCGCTGGATGCCATTGGCCCGCAGGAATTGCGCATCCCCCGGCTGCTGGACCGCGTGCGCGACGAGGCCGTGTCGGAGGTTATTCTGGCGCTGAACGCCACAATCGACGGGCAGACCACGGCGCATTACATCGCGGACCAGCTTGAGGGTCAGGTGCGGTTGACCTCTCTGGCCCAGGGTGTGCCGATCGGTGGGGAGCTTGATTACCTTGACGATGGGACGATCACCGCAGCGATGCGCGCGCGCAAATCCATCTAGGGCCGCGTGACCTCAGGCTTTCCGATCCGCCAGCCGTTTGCGCATCTGTGCAAGTGCGATCAGGGCGGCGTCGCGTTCGGCCTCTAGCTGGGCGATGCTGCGGCCTGCGGCCTCAACGTTCACCCCGTCGACCAGACGTGCGCAGGTATCGGCGTCGAGCGTAGGCGCGCCGAGATTATCCCAACGTTTCTGCTGGCTTGGCCCGAGATGGGCCAGATAGCCCGCCAGGCCCCCGGCGCCCCCGCCAAGGTGATAGGCCATATGCGCCCCCAGCACCGACCAGCGCAGCCCCGGTCCGTTGACCAGCGCCTGATCCACCGCGTCGACATCGGCGATGCCTTCGGCGACGATATGCACCGCCTCGCGCCAGAGCGCCGAGGACAGCCGGTTGGCGATATGCCCCACCGCATCTTTTTTCAGCCGCACCGGCGCAGAGCCGAGGCTGCGGTAGAACCCTTCGGCCCAGTCGAGCACCTGAGGATCGGGGCCGTAGACTTCGACCAGCGGCACCAGATGGGGCGGATTGAAGGGATGTGCGGTGATCAGCCTGTCGGGGTGCTGCATCCCCGGCACAAGATCCGACCACGGGTGCGCCGAAGTGCTGGAGGCGATGATCACATCCGGCGCGACGATAGCTTCGATCTGCGCGTAAAGCTGGTGTTTCAGCGGCACGTTCTCGGGCGCGTTTTCCTGGATCAGCACAACGTCTTGCAGGGCGTCGTGCAAACTCTCGTGGGTTGAAAGCGCGCCTTGGGGGGCTGCCCCTGCCGAGATTTCTTGCAGTTGCGCCAAGGGCCCCGCCACGCGGGCGGCGAAACCGTCGCGGGCACCTGTGTCAGGGTCCCACGCGCGGACGCTGTGGCCTGCGTGCTGGAACAGCGCGGCCCAGCTTGCGCCGATCAACCCGCAGCCGATGACGGCCACGGTGCAGGGGGGCATCATCGAGGTCGTATCAGTCAAACGACAGCACCGTTTCCTGCCCGTTTTCAAGCACATAGACGCAGCCCTGCCGGTTTGACAACTGGCCCAGCTCGGCGCGGCTCAACCCGCAGAGCGCGCCGCGCAAAAGCTGGCCGCTGAGCCCGTGAGCGACCACGACGGTGGGTTCGGTCAGCGTGTCGACAAAGGCATTCACCCGCGCCTGAAACACGTCAAAGCCTTCGCCACCGGGGGCGGCACAATAGAATTCCATATGCGGGCTTTGCGCCGTGATGCCTTCGGGCAGGTTCTTGAAGATATCGGCGCGCAGGTGGCCTTCCCAATCGCCGGCGAAAATCTCTTTCAGGCGGTCGTCGGTCTGGTAGTCCCGCCCGCCAAGAGCGATATCCGCGGTCTGGCGCGTGCGTTTAAGCGGCGACACGATGCAGGGCGGGTTATGCGCAAGGATCGGCGCCATCAGCTCGGCCTGCTGCTGCGCATGGACCCTGCCCCGTTCGGAGAGCACGGATTCGGTCTGGCCCTGCACCCTCCCTTCTGCGTTCCATTCGGTTTCACCGTGCCGCAGGAACCAGACTTTGGGATAGGATTTCATGACGTGGGGCCTTTTATCGCGTTGAGTTGCCTAGCACTTTGGCTCAAGCGCGCGCAGAACGCCACCCACACAAAAATCAAGCAAGAGCGGGCGATACACCATAGGGCTTTCGCGCCGATCACTTTGCGACAGGCCCGCAATGCGGATGCCGCTTGCGACGATGGACACCATCGAGGACACGGTCAGCGACAGCACCGCGGCAAGCTGTTCACGGTCGGCATCAGGACGCAGACGCGCCATTTCGTCAAGGTAGATAGAGGCGACGCGATCATAAAGCGGCCCTGCCTCGCGGTAATAGCGTTCGTCAGACATGATCCGCGCCACCAGCTGCGCATAGGCCCGCCATTGCGGATCCCCGCGCGAGGCGATTTCGAGATACGGGGTGACATAGGCATCGATCAGCGTTTCCAGCGTGAGCCGCTCTGTCGATTTGAGCGCATCGAGCCGCGCCATGCGCATGGCGTTGAGCGTTTCGACCCGCCGTTTCAGCACGGTCACGAAAAGCTCTTGTTTGGTGCCCCCGTGAAAGCCGACCACACCCAGCGTGACTTCGGCTTCGCGCGCGATCCGGCGGATGCTGACCGCATCAAAGCCAAGCTCGGCGAAGCACCGCTCTGCCGCGTCGAGCACGCGTTCGCGGGTGATCTCGCCGCGGGCGACGCGACCATCCTTGCTTGTGCCGTCTTCCTTTCGGTCCGTCATGACACCCCGGTCCCTCTGATCAGGCCATCAAGGTGCATGACCTGCGCGTTGCGCGGTCCGGCAGTGGTCACACATGCCCCGCGACTGTTATTATTGCGGCGCTTCAGCATTTTTTACAAACTTTATCAAAAATCAAAGTAAACCAGTTCGTTGCCTCGGGATTTGGGTGCGCTTAGCGACATCGGCTTTGGTTTGCGACCAAGAATTGCACCGAATCACCTGTTACCAGAGGGCACATCCCCCTGATGGTTGAACAAATAAGCAGCGTGACACGGTATGGGTTCATTGCCTGCACTTACCGCGTGTGTGAGCGTTAACGGCATCAACCCCGCTCGACCCATGGACAGCTGAGTGATTCGTTTTGCAATGCTGCGGGAGGCGCTATGTGATGTCTTGGGCATCGCCCTGCGCGTTTCGCCGCCGCTGGTCGCAGTTTCGCGGCCTTCGCGACGCGGGGGAGGTGGATATTTCAAACTAAGTGTACTATCGCATACCAAACTTCAGGAAAGGCTGGATACCATGGCTGAGACACAGACACCCGACATCATTTACACGCAGGTCGATGAGGCCCCCGAGCTGGCAAGCTATTCGCTGCTGCCGATCATCCGCAGCTTTGCCGATGCGGCGGGGGTTTCTGTGGGCACCCGTGATATCTCTTTGTCGGGGCGTATTCTGGCGGCCTTCCCCGACGCGCTGACCGAGGCGCAAAAACAGTCCGACGATCTGGCGATCCTGGGCGATCTGGTGAAAACGCCCGACGCCAATGTGATCAAGCTGCCGAATATCTCTGCCTCGGTGCCGCAGCTGGTGGCCGCGATCAAGGAATTGCAGGGTCAGGGCTATGCGCTGCCCGACTATCCCGAAGCGCCAAGCACCGACGCGGAAAAGAAAGCCCGCGCGGCCTATGACGCGATCAAGGGCTCTGCGGTGAACCCCGTTCTGCGCGAAGGCAATTCGGACCGACGCGCGGCCAATGCGGTCAAGAAATACGCGATGGCGAACCCCCATTCGATGGGCACATGGTCCAAGGACAGCAAAACCAAAGTATCGTCGATGTCGGGCGGTGATTTCTTCTCGAACGAGAAATCCCTGACGCTGACCGAGGCGCAGGCCGGCGCGGCCAAGATCGTGCATGTTGCCGCCGACGGGACCGAGACCGTGTTGAAGGATGGCGTTTCTTTCCCTGCGGGCACTGTGGTCGACACCACCTTCATGTCTGCCAAGGCGCTGGACAAATTCCTGGCCGAGCAGATCGAAGAGACCAAGAAAGACGGCACGCTGTTCTCGTTGCACATGAAAGCGACGATGATGAAAGTGTCGGACCCGATCATCTTTGGCCACGCTGTGCGGGAATATCTGAAGCCCGTCTTTGACACATACGGTGACGAACTGAAAGCGGCGGGTGTGAACCCGAACGCAGGCATCGGCGACATGATGGAGCGGATCAAGGACAATGCCGAGATCACCCAAGCCGTCAAAGACGCGATGGCGGAACGCCCGCCGATGTATATGGTGAATTCGGACAAAGGGATCACCAACCTGCACGTGCCATCCGACGTGATCATCGACGCGTCCATGCCCGCGCTGATCCGCGCTGGCGGCAAGGGCTGGGGCCCCGACAACAAGGAACACGACACCAACTGCGTGATCCCCGACAACTCATATGCTCCGGTCTATGAAGAAAGCATTAATTACTTCAAGGAAACCGGCGCGCTGGACCCGACGACCTCGGGCACAGTGCAGAACATCGGTTTGATGGCGCAAAAAGCCGAGGAATACGGGTCGCACCCCACCACGTTCGAGATCCCCGCGGATGGCACCGTTAAAATGATCGCCGCCAATGGCGACGTGATTTCCGAGCACAGCGTAGAGGCGAACGACATCTGGCGCGCGGCATCAGCCCGCAAGGCCCCGATCGAGGATTGGGTGCAGCTGGCCATCGACCGTCAGAAAGCCGAAGGCTGCGAGGCGATCTTCTGGCTGGACGAGAACCGCGCCCACGACGCAGAGTTGATCGCCTATGTGAAGCCGATCCTTGAAGCCAAGGGCGTGGCCGACAAGTTCCAGATCATGTCCCCCGCCAAGGCCACGCGCCAGACGCTTGAGACAATCCGCAAGGGCGAGAATTCGATCGCGATCACCGGCAACGTGCTGCGCGACTATCTGACCGACCTGTTCCCCATTCTGGAACTGGGCACCTCGGCCAAGATGTTGTCGATCGTCAAGCTGATGCAGGGCGGTGGCCTGTTTGAAACGGGTGCCGGCGGGTCTGCCCCCAAGCACGTGCAGCAGCTGGTTGAAGAAAACCACCTGCGGTGGGACAGCCTGGGCGAGTTCTGTGCGCTTGGGGAGAGCCTCAAGTTCCTCGCGGACCAGAAGGACAATGCCAAGGCCGCCGTCCTGGGCAAAGCCGTAGATGCCGCGACCCAAGGCATTCTGGACAACAACAAATCGCCATCGCGTAAAGTGGGCGAGCCGGACAACCGCGCCAGCCACTATTACTTTGCCCTTTACTGGGCGCAGGCGCTGGCCAGCCAGAGCGACGACGCCGCATTGGCCGAGCATTTCGCCCCCATCGCCGAAAAACTGGCGGCGAATGAGGACAAGATCATGGCCGAGCTGGCAGAGGTTCAGGGCAAGCCTGTCGATCTGGGCGGGTACTTCCATTCGGACCCCGCCAAAACCGAAGCGGTGATGCGCCCCTCGGCCACGTTGAACGCCATCATCGGCTAAGGCACCACAGCATCGCGACCTATCCGCCCCGTCCTTTTGCAAAAGGGCGGGGCGTTTTCTTTGGGAACCATTCGCAGGCACTGCCGGTTGTTTGACCGGCACCTTGCCGCCCCGTCGGCAACAAACCGTCCCGCGCCCTTGCTGTCAGTTGATCCCCGCACGCATTCCTTCTATCGAAGAGGGCAGTATTTTAACGCTGATAGATCAGGATATTTCATGACCAAGCCGTTGCCCAAAGTCACGCCGAACACATGGGAATTTCTGCGCGACCCCATGATCGCCCCCACCGGTTTTCGCGAATATGACGCGCGCTGGCAGTACCCCGAGGCGATCAACCTGCCGGGCATCACCGCGCTTGGCCTTGGTCTGGGCACGCAGATGCAACAGCGCGGGATCGAGCCCGTTATCGCTGTGGGCAATGATTACCGCGACTATTCCCTATCGATTAAAAATGCGCTGATTTTGGGCCTGATGCAGGCGGGTATTCACGTTAAGGATATCGGCCCCTGCCTGTCGCCCATGGCCTATTTCGCGCAATTCCATCTGGATGCGCCAGCGGTGGCGATGGTCACCGCCTCGCACAACCCCAATGGCTGGACCGGCGTGAAGATGGGCTTTGAACGCCCGCTGACACACGGCCCCGACGAGATGGCAGAGCTGCGCGATATCGTTCTGGAAGGGCGTGGCGAACAGCGCGAAGGCGGCAAGTATGAATTCGTCGATGGTGTCCGCGAAGCCTATCTGGATGATCTGGTGGGTGACTTCAACATGACCCGTAAGCTCAAGGTCGTCTGCGCCACGGGGAACGGCACCGCCGCCGCCTTTGCGCCCGAACTGTTCCGCCGTCTGGGGGTCGAGGTGGTCGATAGCCACAACACGCTGGATTACACGTTCCCGCATTACAACCCGAACCCCGAAGCGATGGAAATGCTGCATGATATGTCCGACAGCGTAAAAGCCTCGGGCGCGGATTTCGCGCTTGGGTTTGACGGCGACGGCGACCGCTGCGGCGTGGTGGATGACGAGGGCGAAGAGATTTTCGCCGACAAGATGGGCGTCATCATGGCGCGCGATCTGTCCGCGATTTACCCCAACAGCACCTTTGTCGCCGATGTGAAATCGACCGGGCTTTATGCCTCTGACCCTGTTTTGCAGGCCAATGGCGTTACGGCGGACTATTGGAAAACCGGCCACAGCCACATGAAACGGCGGGTCAAACAGTTGGGCGCGCTGGCGGGGTTCGAGAAGTCGGGCCACTATTTCCTGGCGGAACCCATCGGGCGTGGCTATGACTGCGGCATGCGCGTCGCGGTCGAGGTCTGCAAACTGATGGACCGCAATCCCGACATGAAGATGTCGGACCTGCGCCGCGCCCTGCCCCACACATATTCCACCCCCACCATGTCGCCCTATGCGTCGGACGAGGACAAATACGATATCCTCGACCGGATCGTCACCAAGTTGAAAGACGTGACCGAGTTGGGCGGCCGCCCCGTGAAAGAGGTCGTGGCCGTAAATGGCGCGCGGGTGATACTGGACAACGGCAGCTGGGGGCTGGTGCGCGCCTCTTCGAACACGCCGAACCTTGTGGTGGTCTGCGAAAGCTCTGAATCCGAGGAAGAATTGCGCGCGATCTTTGCCGATCTGGACGCGGTGATCCGGACAGAGCCGGAGGTTGGCGACTACGACCAAACCTTCTGATTGCATCAAGACTCGCCAGAATCCTCTAAGTTGAGTAAATACGGATGTGTCTGCCCCCTCGGGCAGGCACATTTTTCGTTTAGGGGCCCTGATGGTAAAACGCGCGCTGATCACCGGCATCACCGGTCAAGACGGGTCCTATCTGGCGGAGTTTTTGCTGGACAAAGGATACGAGGTGCACGGGATCAAGCGGCGGTCGTCATCTCTTAATACGCAGCGGATTGATCATATTTATCAAGACCCTCACGAGGATGACCCCGATCTGATCCTGCATTATGGCGATCTTACCGACAGTTCGAACCTGACGCGGATCATGCGCGAGGTGCAGCCGGACGAGGTCTATAACCTTGGCGCGCAAAGCCATGTCGCGGTCAGTTTCGAGACGCCCGAATATACGACAGAGGTGAACGCCAACGGGGCCCTGCGGTTGCTAGAGGCGATCCGGTTTCTGGGGTTGGAAAAAAAGACCCGCTTTTACCAAGCATCAACTTCTGAGCTGTATGGCTTGGTGCAAGAGACACCACAGACGGAGGAAACACCCTTTCACCCGCGCAGCCCCTATGCGGTTGCCAAGATGTACGCCTATTGGATCACAGTGAACTACCGCGAGGCCTATGGGATCTATGCCTGCAACGGCATCCTTTTTAACCACGAGAGCCCCCGCCGTGGCGAAACCTTTGTCACGCGCAAGATCACGCGCGGCTTGGCCAATATCGCGCAGGGGTTGGAGGGGTGTCTTTATATGGGCAATATCGACGCGCTGCGCGATTGGGGGCACGCCAAGGATTATGTGCGCATGCAGTGGATGATGCTACAGCAGGACGTGGCGGAGGATTTCGTGATCGCCACCGGCGTGCAGTATTCCGTGCGCCAATTTATCACGTGGTCGGCGGCAGAGCTGGGGATCAGCCTGCGGTTTGAAGGCACGGGCGTGGATGAATATGCTGTTGTCGATAGCGTCATTGGGGAGGATGCCCCCGCGGTCAGCCCCGGCGATGTGGTGATGCGCATTGATCCGCAGTATTTCCGCCCCGCCGAGGTGGAGACGCTGCTGGGGTCGCCCGCCAAGGCGAAGAAGAAACTCGGGTGGGAGCCGCAAATCACCGCGCAAGAGATGTGTGCAGAGATGGTGGCGAATGACCTCAAGGTCGCACGGCGGCATGCGTTGTTGAAAGAGCACGGGCTGGATCTGCCGATCCCGCTCGAGAACGGGTAGGCCCATGCGGAAGATCTATATCGCAGGGCATCGCGGCATGGTCGGCGGGGCGATCTTGCGGCAGTTGCAGGCGCGCAAGGATGCTGGGGAGGCGTTGGAACTGGTGACGCGGACCCGTGCAGAACTGGACCTGACCGATCAAGCGGTGGTGCGTGACTTTATGCGTTCTGAGGCGCCGGATGTGGTGATCCTCGCCGCGGCCAAGGTTGGCGGGATCATGGCGAACAACACATATCCCGCCGAGTTTATTTACGAAAACCTGATGATCGAATGCAACGTGATCCATCAGGCGTTTGCGGCGGGGGTTCAACAGCTGCTGCAACTGGGCAGCTCTTGCATCTATCCGCGTGACGCGGCGCAGCCGATGGCGGAAGAGGCCCTGCTGACTGGCCCGCTTGAGCCCACGAACGAGCCTTATGCGATCGCCAAGATCGCGGGCATTAAACTTTGCGAAAGTTATAACCGGCAATATGGCGTGGACTATCGCAGCGTGATGCCGACGAATCTCTATGGGCCGGGGGATAATTTTCATCCGCAGAACAGCCATGTCTTGCCCGCCCTGATCCGCCGTTTCCACGAGGCCACGCGCGACGGGGCGGCGGAGGTTGTGATTTGGGGCAGCGGCAAACCGATGCGGGAATTCCTGCATGTGGACGATATGGCGGAAGCGTCGCTATTTGTGCTCGACCTGCCGCGTGATGCCTACGCTGCGCAGACGCACCCGATGCAAAGCCATATCAACGTGGGCACGGGCTGCGACATCAGCATCGCGGCGCTGGCGCAGATGGTGGCGGAGGTGACGGGGTTCAAAGGGCGGCTGGTGTTCGACACGTCGAAGCCAGACGGGACGATGCGCAAGCTGATGGATGTCTCGCGTTTGGCGGATATGGGCTGGCGCGCGCGGATCGATCTGAAAGACGGGCTGCGGGAGACGTATGACTGGTTTTTGCGACAGGATCACCTGCGCAGCTAAATCTCTCGCATTTGATTAATCACTCGTTAGAATTTTTCGGATTAACTGCCTCTCATGATGCACGCTATTCTCCTTTGCGGCGGGTCGGGCACACGTCTTTGGCCCCTGTCGCGCAAATGCTACCCCAAACAGTTTGCCAAGCTGATGGGGGATGAAAGCCTGTTCCAGATTTCGGCTAAGCGTCTGACCGGCCCCGGTTTCGCCCCTCCGATTGTGGTGACGGGCGACCCGTTCCGGTTCATCGTGACCGAACAACTGGCGCAGGTAGAACGGGCGGCGCAGGCGATCCTGATTGAACCGGAGGGGCGCAATACCGCCCCTGCGATCCTTGCCGCGGCGCTGTATATTGCGCGCAGTGACGCGCAAGCGCTGATGCTGGTCGCGCCGTCGGATCATGTGATCCCCGACTGCGACGCTTTTGCCCAGACCGTGCAAGCCGCGGTGCCGCGCGCGCAGGCCGGTGATCTGGTGACCTTTGGCATCACGCCTACGCGGGCCGAAACGGGTTATGGCTATCTTGAGCTGGCCGAGGGGGCGAATGCGAGCGCTCAAACCCCGCAACCCCTTGCGCGCTTTGTCGAAAAGCCGGATCGCGCACAGGCGCAGGGGATGTTGCAGGCGGGGAATTTTCTGTGGAATGCCGGGATCTTCCTGTTCACCGCGCAGACGATAATTGCGGCCTATCAGACCCACGCGCCCGAGATGCTTCGCGCGGTGCGCGCATCGCTTGACGGGGCGACCTCTGATCTGGGGCTGACCCGTCTCGCACCCGAGGCTTGGGGGCAAGCCGATGATATCTCTATCGATTATGCTATCATGGAGAAGGCGGATAACCTCGCGGTGATGCCGTTCGCCGCCGGATGGTCCGATCTGGGCGGTTGGGATGCGGTCTGGCTGGAAAGCGGGCCTGACGCGGCGGGGAATGTCTGTTCGGACAATGCCACCGCGATTGACTGTGCGGGCACGCTGCTGCGATCGGAAACCGACGGGTTGCAGCTGGTCGGCATCGGGCTGGACAATATCATCGCCGTCGCCATGGGGGACGCGGTGCTGGTGGCGGATAAATCGCAAGCGCAGCGGGTGAAGGAAGCGGTTGATGCGCTTAAGCAACGGGATGCCAGCCAAGCGGTCCAACTGCCGCGCGATTACCGCCCGTGGGGCTGGTATGAAAGCCTTGTGATCGGCGGGCGGTTTCAGGTGAAACGCATCGTGGTGAACCCCGGTGCAGCCCTGAGCTTGCAAAGCCATCACCACCGGTCGGAACATTGGATCGTGGTCGAAGGCACCGCGAAAGTAACTGTGGACGACACCGTGAAACTGATCAGCGAGAACCAGTCAGTCTACATCCCGCTCGGGTCCGTGCACCGGATGGAGAACCCAGGAAAACTGCCCATGGTTCTGATCGAGGTGCAGACCGGCAGCTATTTTGGCGAAGATGATATTATCCGCTACGAGGATGTCTATGCGCGGGGGTAAGGCTTCGTCTGCCTTGGCAACGAAAAAAGCGCCCCCCTCTAGGGGCGCTTTCGCTGTTTCAGGCTTTGCGTCGGATCAGCTGCGCGACAGGACGCTGGCGGGGCGCGCTTTGGCCAGACCGCTGGTGATAAACCCTGCAAGCACTGCTTTGATCAGGTCGCCGGGAATGAACACGGTCACCAGCGCGGCGGATTCCAGCAGCGATTTATCCAGCGCGATCGACAGGCCGATGATCCCGAAGATATAAAGCACGACGATCCCGCCGATGACCGAAGCAACCGCCGCAACGATGGTCAGCGAGGGCCCGTACCATTTTTCGACGATCAGGCCGGTGACGAAAGCCGCCACGGGGAAGCCGATCAGGAAGCCCGAGGACGGCAGCATGAAGGCACCCAGCCCACCGTTGCCACCGGCCAGAAGCGGCAGCCCCAAAGCGACCAGCAGCAAGAAGAGCAGCACGGCCAGCGCGCCGCGTTTGGCCCCCAGCACGGTCCCGCAAAGCATGATGCCCAAGCTTTGCGCCGTGATTGGCACGCCGAAGCCAAGCGAGAATTTCGGGATCAACGCAAGTGCTGCAATCAGGGCAGCGAACAGCGCAACGAGGGTCAGGTTACGTTCCATAACAAAGGGTCCTTTGCGTAAATTTGACGGCATGTATCCCCGCGATCACAAAATTAAGCAAGCGTCGTGATCGTGACCAAAGGTCAGCGCGGGTGTTATGCAACCGGTGCGGCACAGGCCAGCAGGGCGGACACGTCCAGATGGGTTTCCATATGGTCGGCCAGCGCGTCGAGCGTATCTTCCACGGTCTGACTGTAGGAGGTCGGCCCGGCCCTCAGCCCCAGTTGCGCCAACCAGGCACTGCGGAAACTGTCGTTGGTAAAGAGCCCGTGCAGATAGGTGCCGGTGATCTTGCCATCGCGCGACCCTGCCCCGTCGGGGATGCCGTTGATATGCGCAAAGGGCGTGGCGCAATCGGCCCCCACCGTCTGTCCGATGTGGATTTCATAGCCGTCGATCTGCGTGCCCGTTGCGGCATGGTCGGCGGTGACGCGGGTCAGGGTCTTATCCGGGGCCATACGGGTTTCGACATCCAGCAGGCCCAGCCCCTCTTCGCGGCCCGCAGGTCCCTCGAAGCCCTGCGGATCCTCGATAAACCGGCCCAGCATCTGGTAGCCGCCGCAGATTCCCAGCACCGCGCCGCCGCGCCGCACATGGGCATAAAGGTCGATGTCCCAGCCTTGGGCGCGCAGGAAAGCCAGATCGCCGCGGGTGGATTTCGTGCCCGGCAGGATCACCAGATCGGCGTCGGCGGGCAACGGCGTGCCGGGAGGGACCATGGTCAGCCGCACCGAGGGCTCTGCCGCCAGCGGGTCGAGGTCGTCGAAGTTCGAGATGCGCGAGAGCATGGGGCAGACGATGTGGAACCCCCCGTCAGAGGGCGCGCGCGACAGGTCCACCGCGTCTTCGGCGGGCAGCAGGTGCGCGTTGGCAAACCACGGCAATGTGCCGAACCCCGTCCAGCCGGTGCGGCGTTCAATCTCGCGGTAGCCGTCGTCAAAAAGGCTGACATCGCCGCGGAACTTGTTGACCAGAAAGCCGGTGATCATCGCCGCGTCCTGCGGGTCCATCACCACTTGGGTGCCGACGATCTGGGCGATGACGCCACCACGGTTGATGTCTCCGGCCAATACAACGGGTACACCTGCGGCGCGAGCAAAGCCCATATTGGCAAGGTCGTTCTGGCGCAGGTTCACCTCTGCCGGGCTGCCGGCGCCTTCGACGATGATCAGATCGGCGCTTTGCCCGAGGATTCCGAAGCTTTGAAGCACGGGGGTCATCAGCCCTGCGCGGGCCTTGCTGAAGTCACGCGCTTGCAGGGTGCTATGGCGCTGCCCCTGCACGATCACCTGCGACCCGCTGTCGGTTTCGGGCTTCAGCAGGATGGGGTTCATATGCACCGACAGGGGCCGCCCGCAGGCAATCGCTTGCAGAGCTTGGGCGCGGCCGATCTCTCCGCCGTCCTCGGTGACGGCGGCGTTGTTCGACATGTTCTGCGGCTTGAACGGTGCGACGGAAAGCCCCCGACGCGTGGCCGCGCGGCACAGGCCCGCCACCAGCATGGATTTCCCCACATTCGATCCGGTGCCCTGGATCATGATGGCGCGGGTGGGCATGGCGGGACCTCGTGTTTTTTGTGCAGCCCTTGGTGTCAGCCTGCGGTGATCCCGTCAAGCATCCGCGGGTGCCCCCTGCGCATTGGTCGCCCGCGGGAAAATCGGCGCAAAGCGGGTTTGGCCCCTGCGTTATGACAGGCGCAGCTTGACAGGGGCGGGCAAATGACCAATGCAGGGCGTATGTTGGTTCCTGTCCCAGACAGGCGAAGAGGGAACGCGATACGCATTGATCCAGCCTTGGGTCAGCGCCAAGCGCAGCCGCCCCCGCGACCGTGACCGGAGAGAGCTTTCAACCACTGGCCCGCAGGCTGGGAAGGTGAAGGTTCGCAAGGCAAGCTGCCTTAGATCCGCAAGCCGGGAGACCTGCCAGCATAGTTTGTAACGGGCGAACGGGGTGTTTCGCGACTGGCCTAGAACGCTGTTCGCATGTCGTTCGCTGCTGGCGATCCCCCTTGGCCCATCGACGTATGAGGCAAGATATGACCACCACGGATCAACCGGTCACCGTCACCATCTGCACCACCTGTCGCGCAGGTCAGATCACCGCCGAGGACGCGCCGCGCCCTGGGCAACAGCTGTTTGACGCGCTGTCGGGGCATCTGCCCGACGGTGTGCACCTGCGCGGAGCCGAATGTCTGTCGGCCTGTTCGCGGGGCTGTTCGATGGTCCTGTCGGGTGGCCCGTCGCGCTGGACTTATGTGTACGGCGATCTCGACACGGACGCGCATTTGTCCGATATCGTGAAGGGCGTCACTGCCTATGGCCAGACCTCTGATGGCGTGGTGCCCTGGCGCGAACGCCCCGTGGTCTTCCGCAAACAATCCATCGCCCGCATTCCCCCACAGGAGCCTACCGAATGACCAACCTTACCAAAATTCCCGTTACCGTGATCACCGGCTTTCTGGGCGCTGGCAAAACCACCTTTATCCGTCACCTGATGGAGAACGCGGGCTCCAAGCGTCTGGCCGTGCTGGTCAATGAATTCGGCACCGCCGGTGTGGATGGCGACATCCTGAAATCCTGCGCGATTGACAATTGCCCCGCCGAGAACATCGTCGAGCTGGCAAACGGCTGTATCTGCTGCACCGTGGCCGATGACTTTATCCCCACCATCGAAGCGCTGATGGCCCTGCCTGAAACGCCTGATCATATCCTGATCGAGACGTCGGGGCTGGCGCTGCCCAAACCCTTGCTCAAGGCGTTTGACTGGCCAGCGATCCGGTCGCGCATCACCGTGGACGGCGTGATTACGCTTGCCGATGCCGAAGCCGTGGTCAGCGGGCAGTTCGCCCCCGATCTGGAGGCCGTGGCCGCGCAGCGCGATGCCGATGACAGTCTGGACCACGAAACGCCTTTGTCCGAAGTCTTTGAGGACCAGATCGCCTGCGCCGACATCGTGCTGCTGTCCAAGGCCGATCTGGCGGGCCCCGACGGCGTCGAGGCTGCGCGCAAGGTGATCGAGGCGCATGCGCCGCGCAAGCTGCCGATCATTCCGATGACCGAAGGCGTGATCGACCCGCGCGTTGTACTGGGTCTGGAAGCTGCCGCCGAAGATGACATCGACGCGCGCCCCAGCCACCACGACGGGCATGACGATCACGAACATGACGACTTTGAAAGCGTTGTGATCGACATGGGCGAAGTCGCCGATGTCGCCACGCTTGAGGCCGCCGTGTTGCGCTTGGCGCGCGAGCAGAAAATCCTGCGCGTCAAAGGCTATATCGCTGTTCAGGACAAACCGATGCGTCTGCTTGTGCAGGCCGTGGGCGAACGCGTGCGCAGCCAGTTCGACCGCCCTTGGGGGGACATGCCGCGCCGCAGCCAGCTGGTTGTGATCGCAGAGCATGATCACGTGAACGAAGCCGCGATCCGCGCGGTGCTGGAGGGCTAAGCCGCCATGCATGTCGTCTTTCGCGAAAGCCACGGACTGGACCAAAGCGATCTGCCCCAAGACCTGGGGCAGACGCCGGCGGATCTGGTGGTGCTGTCCTTTTCGGACAGTGATCTGGGGGCTTTCGCGGCAGGCTGGCATCGTGCGGAAGGGGGCTTGCCGTCGTTGCGGCTGGCCAATCTGGTCGCGCTGAAACATCCGTTGTCGGTCGATACCTATGCCGAACAGACCCTTGCGGGGGCCAAAGCGGTATTGGTGCGGCTGATCGGGGGCGAAAGCTATTGGCCTTACGGGCTTGCGACCTTGCAGGATATGGCGCGCAAACAGCAGATCGCACTGGCGGTGCTGCCTGCGGACGGCCAACCCGACCCACGGCTCGACGCGCTGTCGACGCTGCCGCATTCGACGTTAAGACGCTTGCAACATCTGTGCGATACGGGCGGGGCGGTGGCTGCGCAGGCGGCACTGGCGCAGCTGTCGCTGGCCGCAGGTCTTTACGCGGGGCCAGCCAAAGGGGCCAAGACCGTGCCGGAAGCGGGGTTCTACCGCCCCCACACTGGCGTGATCCCCGCGCCGGAACCATCTGACAAGCCGCGCGCGATTGTGACCTTCTACCGGTCCTATCTGACGGCTGCCGATACCGATCCTGTGGATGCGCTGATCACCGCGCTCGACGCGCGTGGCTTTGACGCCGTGGGGCTCTTCGCGCCCAGCCTCAAGGGAGACACCGCGCCGTGGATCGCGCAGCAGATCGCCCGGCTTGATCCGGCGGTGATCGTGAACGCCACCGCTTTCTCCGCCCAGCGCGGGCCGGATGAACCATCTGTTCTGGGCGCATCGGATTGCCCCGTGGTGCAGGTCGCCTTATCGACCGCGCGTCGGCGCGATTGGGCCGGATCAGAGCGCGGGTTGTCCCCCACCGATCTGGCGATGCATGTCGTCTTGCCCGAGGTCGATGGCCGTCTGTTTGGCGGTGTCGTCAGCTTTAAACAGCCCGGCAAACGGGACGAGGCGCTGCAATACAGCCGTTTCGCCCATCGCGCCGAAGCGAACCGCGTGGATTTCATCGCCGATCGCGTGCAGCGCTTGCACCAGCTACGGGTGCAGGGCAACGCGGCAAAGTCTGTGGGTGTGGTGCTGTCCACCTACCCCGGCAAAGACTGGAACATGGCCCATGCGCTGGGGCTGGATGCGCTGGCCTCCCTGCGGGAGATGACGGCCCAGCTGGCGGCGCAGGGCTATGACGTGGATGCGGGGGACTTTACCGATACGCAAACGGTTGCCAGCCGTCTTGGCACCGAAACGCTCCGCTGGCCGCTGGCAGAGTATGAGGCCGCGCTTGCAAAGCTGCCACAGGCGTTGCGCGAGGATCTGACCGAAAGCTGGGGCGCGCCGCAGGATGATCCGCTGTTTCACGACGGGGCGTTCTGTTTTCCGGCGCTGCGCAGTGGCAAGCTGCTGGTCGCCTTGCAACCCGAACGCGGGGCGCTGGCCGAACGGGATGATGACTATCACGACCTGAGCCGCACGCCGCGCCCGGGCTATGTCGCCTTCTATCTGTGGCTGCAACAGCAGGCGGATGCGATGGTGCATGTCGGGGCCCATGGCACGCTGGAATGGCTGCCCGGCAAATCCGTCGCCCTGTCTGACGCCTGCTGGCCCGAGGCGCTGATCGGCCCGATGCCGGTGATCTACCCCTTTATCGTCAATGACCCCGGTGAGGCCGCGCAGGCCAAACGCCGTATCGGGGCCGTGACCGTGGGCCATATGCCTCCCCCTTTGGTGACATCGAAACTGCCCGATGCATTCGGACGGTTGGAGCGACTGCTGGATGAATACTCCACCGCGGACGGGTTGGACCCTGCGCGGCGCGACCGGCTGATCGCGGACATCCGCACCGAGGCGCAGGGCCGCGGGGTGGAGCAGGACTTGGGCCTTGATGCCAGCGCCAGCGCGGCAGAGGCGTTGACCCGCATCGACCGCTTCGTCTGTGACATCAAGGAAACGCAATATGGCGACGGGCTGCATGTCTTTGGCGCAGGCGATCATGGGACGGGCGAGATCGACGGGCTGATCGCGGCGCTGTCTGCGCGGTTTGTGCCCCCCGGCCCGTCGGGGTCACCCTATCGCGGGCGCAGCGATGTGCGGCCCACGGGGCGCAACCTGTTTACCACCGATCCACGGGCCGTGCCCTCGCGTGCGGCCTATACCCAAGGGGTGAAGCTGGCCGAGGAATTGTTGCGCAAGCATTTGCAGGATCACGGCGACTGGCCCAAGGGGTTGGTCATGGACATGTGGGGCTCTGCCACCATCCGCACGGCGGGGGAAGAGTTTGCCATGGCGCTGCATCTGGCGGGCCTGTCCCCCCGCTGGGATGACGGCAGCGACCGTGTGAGCGGGTTCGACATTCTGCCGCTTGCGCTGTTGAACCGCCCGCGCATTGATGTGACCCTGCGGGTGTCGGGCCTGTTTCGCGATATGTTCCCCGGTCTGGCGCAGCTGTTCGAGGCGGCAATTGCCAAGCTGGCCGAGCGTCCCGAAACGGCTGCTGATAACCCCTATCTGGTGCAGACCCCGCGTGTCTTTGGCCCGCGTCCCGGCTCCTATGGCTTGGGGATCGGCACCGCGATGGACGACTATTCCGACGAGGCGCGCACAGCGGCGGGCGAGGCGTGGCTGGCTGCGTCGTCCTACGCGATCGACGCGCGCGGAGAGATCACCTATGCCCGCGACGCGCTTGAGACGCAGCTGACGCGGGCCGATAGTTTCGTGCACCTGCAAGACCTGCCCGAGACCGATCTGCTGATGGCAGAGGATTACGCCGCCCATGAAGCCGGCTTTGCCGCCGCGATGCAGCGTTTGGGCAAGGGCGGGGCTGCCGCGCTGTACCATCTGGATGCCACCCGCCCCGACCAGCCTCGTGCCCGCACCCTGACCGAGGAGCTCGCCCGTGTGGTGCGCGCCCGTGCCGCCAACCCCGATTGGGCCACTGGCATGATGGCGCATGGGTTCCGCGGTGCCGCCGAGATTGCCGCGACGCTGGATCACCTTGCCGCCTTTGCGCATCTGGCCGGCGTTGTGCCGGACCATCTGTTCGACGCCATGTTCGATGCGACACTGGGGCGCGATGATCTGGTCGACTTTATGCAGGACGCCAACCCGCAAGCGCTTGCTGCGTTGCGCGCGCGGTTTGATGCGCTGCACCGGGCGGGGCTTTGGACGTCGCGCCGCAACTCTGTCCTTGCCGAATTAGGCACCCCCGCATGAGCGCGCCGCAGGTCTTTGGCTGGTGCCCCGGTGCGCTGCGGCCGATGATGTCGGGCGACGGGCTGGTGGTGCGGCTGCGTGTGCCGATGGGGCGGCTGAGCCCTGACCAGATCCGCCGCGTTGCCACGCTGGCGCGCACCCATGGCAACGGGATGATCGACCTGTCGGCCCGCGCGAACCTGCAGCTGCGCGGGGTGACAACGGATAGCCATGCCGCATTGGTCGACGGGCTGCGCGAGATTGGCCTTGTCGATGCCGATCTGTCGGCAGAGGCGCGGCGCAATATCACCGTGACGCCGTTCTGGCAGGATGGGGACGACAGCCACCGCGTGGCACAAGCGCTGGCCCGTGCGCTCTCTAGCGAAGACGCGCCCGACCTGCCCAGCAAGTTCGGCTTTGCGATCGATTGCGGGGCGCGGCCTGTGCTGACGCGCACCTCCGCCGATATCCGGATCGAACGTAGTGCTGCTGGCCTGATCTGCCGGGCGGACGGGGCAGAGGTGGGCCAACTGGTATACGTCGAGACTGCCGCAGATGCCGCACTGACGCTGGCGCGCTGGTTTCTGGACACCGGTGGCGTGACCGACGGGCGGGGGCGCATGGCCGCGCATATCGCGACGAAGGGGGTTCCTGTTGGCTCTGATACCGCCCCCCTGCCCGCTGCGCCCGTCCCTGAGCCGGGTGTGACCCCGCAAGGCACACTTCTCGGGTTTGCCTTTGGCCAGACCACGGCGGAAAGCTTTGCGCAGCTGGCGGAGCTCGGCGCGCTGCGGCTGACCCCTTGGCGCATGGTGTTGATGGAAGGGGGCACCCCTTCGGCTCCGCTGCCCGATTTCATCACCGACGCCCGCGATCCGCGCCGCCGTGTGCAGGTCTGCACCGGTGCCCCCGGCTGCCGTCAGGCCCTGTCGGATACCCGCGATGCTGCTCGCGCCATTGCCGCGCATCTGTCGCCAGACAGCGACGACACGATCCATATCTCGGGCTGTGCCAAAGGCTGCGCCCATCCCGCCCCTGCCCCCGTCACGCTGACCGCCAGCTATGACGGGCATTTCACCCTTATCCGCCACGGGCGCGCAGGCGATCCGCCGCAAAGCGCGCCGCTGACAGTGACCCAAATTCAAGACAGGAGGCTTTGAGTGCCCCACACCTACGAGACCAACGGTGCCGCGATCTATCTGGAAAGCTTTGCCACCATCCGCGCCGAGGCCGATCTGGCGCGGTTCACCCCCGATGAAGAACGTGTCGCCGTTCGGATGATCCACGCCGCCGGTCTGGTCGGGCTGGAAAAGCACGTACAGTTTTCTGAAAACATGGCGCAGATTGCACGGGCGGCGCTGGCGGACGGCGCGCCGATCTTATGTGATGCGCATATGGTGTCCGAAGGGATCACCCGCACGCGCTTGCCCGCTGACAACCAGATCATCTGCACCCTGCGTGATCCCAAGGTGCCAGAGCTGGCGCAGCAGATGGGCAACACACGCTCTGCCGCGGCGCTTGAACTGTGGCGGCCACATCTGGCAGGGGCTTTGGTGGCGATCGGCAACGCGCCCACGGCGCTGTTCCACCTGCTCAATATGCTCGAAGATCCCGACTGTCCGCGCCCTGCGGCCATCATCGGCTGCCCCGTCGGCTTTGTCGGCGCGGCGGAATCGAAAGAGGCGCTGATGCAGGATTTGCCCGTGTCGTCGATGATCGTGCAGGGGCGTTTGGGCGGTTCGGCGATTACAGTGGCGGCGGTGAACGCGCTGGCCACGTGGAAGGAATAACGATGGGCAAGGTCATTTGCATCGGGCTTGGCCCCGGCGATCCCGAATTGATGAGCGTCAAGGCGCACCGTTTGCTGACCGGCGCGCAGCACGTCGCGTTTTTCCGCAAACCCGGACGGCGTGGGCAGGCCCGCACCATCGTGGACGGCATCATCGCCGAGACGGCGGTGGAACATGCGATGGAATACCCCGTCACGACAGAGATCCACTTCAGCGATCCCGAGTATAATCGTCTGCTGTCGGCCTTCTACGACGATTGGGCTGACCGTTTGACCGACCTTGCGCAGAGTGAAGATGTGATCGTGCTTTGTGAAGGGGATCCGTTCTTTTACGGGTCGTTCATGCATCTGCACAGCCGCCTTCAGGGCCGCGCCGAGGTCGAGATCGTGCCCGGCATCACCGGCATGTCGGGCTGCTGGACCGCGACAGGGCATCCGATCACCTGGGGCGATGATGTGCTGACCGTGCTCATGGCGACGCTGGACGAGGAAGAGCTGGCCACGCGGGCCGCCAATACCGATGCGCTAGTGGTGATGAAGATCGGGCGCAACCTCGATAAGTTGAAGCGCGCTTTGACCAAGGCGGGCCGCTTGCAAGACGCATGGCTGGTGGAGAAAGGCACGATGGCGGGGCAGACGGTGCAAAAGCTGACGGAAGTCCCGGCCGACGTGCCCTATTTCTCGATCGCGATCGTGCATGGTCAGGGACGGCGGCCATGACCGGCTGGGTGCGCGTTGTCGGCCTTGGCCCCGGGGACGAGGCGCTGGTCACGCCAGAGGTGCGCGCCACCGTGGACGAGGCGACCGATATTGTCGGCTACATCCCCTATGTGCGCCGGATTGCCCCGCGCGACGGGCTGACCCTGCATGAAAGCGACAACCGGGTAGAGCTAGACCGCGCCGCACATGCGCTTGAAATGGCGGCGGCGGGGCGGCGTGTGGTGGTGGTGTCTTCGGGCGATCCGGGGGTCTTTGCCATGGCCTCTGCCCTGTTCGAGGCGTTGGAGAAAGGCCCGAACGACTGGCTGGCAACCGATATTCGCGTCCTGCCCGGCATCACCGCGATGCTGGCGGCGGCGGCGCGGTTGGGGGCACCGCTGGGGCATGATTTCTGCGCGATCAACCTGTCGGACAATCTGAAACCCTGGTCGCTGATCGAAAAACGGCTGCGGCTGGCGGGGGAAGCGGGGTTTGCCATGGCGTTCTACAACCCGCGCTCGGCCTCGCGGCCGCATCAGTTCGCCACCGCGCTTGATATTCTGCGCGAGGCCTGCGGGCCGGAGACCTTGATCTCTTTCGCGCGCAACGTCAGCCACCCGGACGAGACATTGCGCACCGTCACACTGGCCGAAGCGACGCCAGAGATGGCCGATATGCGCACGGTCGTGATCGTCGGTAACGCCGATACCCGCCGCGTCGGGACACATATCTACACGCCACGGTCCGTCGTATGATCAAGCCACGCCAGGATATCGTCGAGCCGCGCAAATGTGGTGCGAGGGGGCACCGCGGGGCGCTGGATCATCAGCACGCGCAGCCCCAGTTCGCGCGCGGCGATAAGCTTGGCCTCGGCCCCCGTGCCGCCGGCGTTCTTGGCGATGATCAGCTTGGTCCCGTGGTCGCGCAGCAGGGCGATGTCTCCGGCCACGTCGAAGGGTCCGCGGGCGAGGGTCACGGTCGTATGCGGCAAGGGCAGCGGCGCGGCGGGCTGGTCCACCAGCCGCAGCAGATAATGGTGCTGCGGATGGTTGGCAAAGACGGACAGCGCCTGCTTGCCGATGGCCAGAAAGACCCGCGTCGACACCTGCGGCAGCGCGGCGGCGGCGGCTTCAATACTTGGCAGATGGGTCCAATTGTCGGCGGCAGTCTCGGCCCACGGGGCACGCTCAAAAGCGGCCAGCGGGATGCCTGCCTGCGTGCTGGCGGCATGGGCGTTACGGCTCATCTGTGCGGCGAAGGGATGGGTCGCGTCGATCACGCGGGTGATGTGGTTCTGCGCGATGAACGCCAGCAATCCGGCCACGCCGCCAAAGCCACCCACGCGGGTGGGCAGCGGCTGCGCCACGGGGGCCGCCGTGCGTCCGGCATAGCTGAACAGCGCATCATCGCCACGGTCGGCCAGCGCGCGCGCGAGGTTGGACGCCTCTGTCGTGCCGCCAAGAATGAGGGTGCGCGTCATGGCTGATCCTGTTGCTGCCTGGGTGACCCTGATTGGTCTGGGCGAAGATGGCCTTGGCGGGCTGACCGATGCAAGCCGAAAGGCGCTGGCAGAGGCCGACGTGATCTTTGGCGGGGCGCGGCATCTGGCGCTTTGTGACGCGGGCGCGCGGGGGCGGGAATGGCCGTTGCCGTTCAGCGTAGAGCCGGTGTTGGAACATCGCGGGCGTGCGGTGGTGGTGCTCGCCTCGGGTGATCCGTTCTGGCACGGCGTGGGCGGTACGCTGGCGCAGGTGCTGGACCCGTCGGAATGGCGCTGCTTTCCCGCGCCATCCTGCATGACGCTGGCGGCTGCGCGGCTTGGCTGGCGGTTGGAGGAGGTCACGACCCTTGGCCTGCATGCTGCCCCGTTCGAGGTGTTGTTGCCCCATCTGGCCGACGGTGCGCGGCTGATCTGCACGTTGCGCGATGGTGCGGCCCCTGCGACGCTGGCAGGCTATCTGACCGCGCAGGGTTTCGGCGCGTCCCGCCTGACGGTGATGGAGGCGCTTGGCGGTCCGCGTGAAATCGCGCGCGCGGCCGATGCTGCGACGTTTGACCTGAGCGACATTGCCGCCCCTGTGGTGGTGGCGATTGCGGTATCGGGGGGGGCTGGGATCAGCCACGCGCCTGGACGGCCCGAGGCGCTTTTTGCCCATGACAGCCAGATCACCAAATCACCCATGCGCGCGTTGACGCTGGCCGCGCTGGCCCCCCGCGCGGGGGAGCTGCTGTGGGATGTGGGGGGCGGGTCGGGCTCTGTCTCTGTTGAATGGTGTCTGGCCGCGCCGCAAGCGCAGTCCATCGCAATCGAGCCGCGCGAAAGCCGCTGCGATAACATCACCGAGAACGCCCGCCGTTTTGGTCTGGCGGGTCGGATGCGCTGCGTGCAGGGCACGGCCCCCGATGCGCTGGCCGATCTGCCCCTGCCCGCTGCGGTCTTTCTGGGGGGTGGCGCATCAGAGGATGTCTTGCAGGCGATCTGGCACAGGATCACGCCGGGCACGCGGCTGGTGGCGAATGCGGTGGCGCTTGAAACCCAAGCCTTGCTGATCCGCTGGCACGGGATGCACGGCGGACAATTGCTGCGGATCGACTTGGCGCAGGCGGCCCCGTTGGGGACCATGCAGGGCTGGCACCCCAGCCGCCCGCAACTGCAATGGAGCGTGACCCGATGATCGTCGCGGGCATAGGATTGCGCGCGGATGCGACCGAGGCGGATTTACACGCGGCCCTTGCGCTGACGCCGCGCAGGCCGGACACGCTCGCGACCCTCGCGATCAAGGTGACGCCGGCGCTACGGCGTTTTGCCGATGGTCTGGGATTGCCGCTGATCGAACTGTCGGAAGCCGATATCGCAGACATCCCGACGCGTACCGTGTCACCGCGCGTGCAGGCGCGGTTCGGGACTGGATCACTTGCCGAGGCCGCCGCATTGCGCGTTGCCGGTCGCGGTGCCAAATTGACGACCTTGCGTGTGACCAGCCCCAATGGCATGGCCACCGTAGCTATCGCGGAAGGAATTGCCCCATGACTGTTCACTTTATCGGCGCGGGCCCCGGTGCCCCTGATCTGCTGACCCTGCGAGGGCGCGACCTGATCGCCGCCTGCCATGTGTGTCTGTATGCCGGATCGCTGGTCCCGTCAGAGCTGCTGTCCTACTGCCCTGCGGATGCGAAGATCGTGAACACCGCGTCGCTGTCGCTGGACGAGATCATGGCAGAGATCAAGGCCGCCGATGATGCGGGGCAGGATGTGGCGCGGCTTCATTCGGGTGATCTGTCGGTCTGGTCCGCCATGGGCGAGCAGCTGCGCCGCTTGCGCGAGCTGGACATCGAGTATGACATTACCCCCGGCGTGCCCGCCTTTGCCGCTGCCGCCGCCGCTTTGGGGAACGAGCTGACGCTGCCCGGTGTGGCGCAGTCGCTTGTTCTCACGCGGACATCTGGGCGGGCCTCGGCCATGCCCGAGGGTGAAACGCTCGAGAATTTCGCCGCCACGGGTGCCACGCTGGCGATCCACCTGTCAGTGCATGTGCTGGATGATGTGGTCGCGCGGCTCACCCCTCATTACGGAGAGGACTGCCCCGTCGCCATCGTCTGGCGCGCCAGCTGGCCCGATCAACGGGTGGTGCGGGCGACCTTGGGCAGCGTGATCGACGCCACCGACGGCGAACGCGGGCGCACGGCGTTGATCCTTGTCGGCCGCGCGCTGACGGCAGAGGAGTTCCGCGAAAGCTGTCTGTACGCTGGCGATTACGACCGCCGTTTCCGCCCCGTCGGCACAGAGCCGCGCTTTCCCGAGGGAACAGAATGATGGAGACTACGCAACTGCCCAAGGGCCTGATGATCTCGGCCCCCGCGTCGGGCACGGGCAAGACCACCTTGATGCTGGGCCTGCTCAACGCGCTCAGCCGTCGCGGCGTCGACGTGCGCCCGTTCAAGAGCGGGCCGGATTACATCGACCCCGGCTTTCACCGCGCGGCTTCCGGGCGGTCGTCCTATAATATCGATAGCTGGGCCATGGGGGCGGGCGTGTTATGCAACCTGATCGGCACCGCGCATGGCGGCGATCTGGCCCTGATCGAAGGGTCAATGGGGCTGTTCGATGGTGTGGCGCAACCGGGGGAAACCTCGAACGGGGCGAGCGCCGATATCTCTGCTATGACGGGCTGGCCGGTGGTGTTGCTGCTGGATGTATCGGGTCAGGCGCAATCGGCTGCGGCCACCGCCCTTGGGTTCAAGACGATGCGCCCGGATGTGCATGTCGCGGGTGTGGTGCTGAACAAGGTCGCCAGCCCCCGTCACGAGGCCCTGCTGCGTCTGGGGATGGAGCAGGTCGGCATCCCCGTTCTGGGCGCGCTGCCCCGACAGGGATCGGTCACGCTGCCGGAACGCCACTTGGGTCTGGTGCAGGCCGAGGAGCAGCCCGAGCTGATGAAGCTGCTGGATGCGGCAGGTGATTTCATCGCGCAGCATATCGACCTTGATCTGTTCGTCTCTGCCGCCCAAGGGCGCAGTATTCCCGACGGGCCAGATGTGCTGCCCCCGCCCCCCGGTCAACGGATCGCTTTGGCCAAAGACGCCGCGTTTTCGTTCATCTATCCGCATTTGCTGGACCACTGGATCGCCGCGGGTGCGCAGGTGTTGCCCTTCTCGCCGCTGGCGGATGAGGCACCGGACGACAGCGCCGACATCTGCTGGTTGCCCGGCGGCTATCCCGAGCTGCATGCCGGACGCCTTGCCGCTGCCGCGCAGTTCCGCGACAGCCTGCAACAATTCGCCACGACGCGCCCGGTGCATGGGGAATGCGGGGGCTATATGGCGATGGGGGCCGGGTTGGTCGACAAGGAAGGCGTGCGGCATCAGATGGCGGGGCTGCTGGGGCTGGAAACCAGCTATGAGAAGCGCAAGATGCATCTGGGCTACCGGCTTGCCACGCTGAACGAACCCGGCCCCGGCTATGACGCGGGCGCGCGGTTGCGCGGGCATGAATTCCACTATTCTACCATCCTGTCGCAACCAGACACGCCGCTGGCGCGGGTGGTCGATGCCAATGGGGCCGAAGTGCCCGAGACAGGCTCGCGCCGCGGCCATGCGACGGGCACCTTCTTTCACCTGATCGCGGGGGCGTCATGAGCGGTTTTGTCTCTTTCGTCTCCTCCGGTCCGGGTGATCCCGAGCTGCTGACCGTGAAGGCGGTAAAGCGGTTGCAAGAGGCCGAAGTCGTGCTGTTCGACGATCTGTCGGCGGGTCCGATCCTTGAACATGTCTCGCCCGAGGCGGATCTGATCGGGGTGGGCAAACGCGCCGGACGGCTGTCTCCGAAGCAGGATCACGTGAGCCGCCTGCTGGTCGAACACGCATTGACCGGCGCGCGGGTGGTGCGGCTCAAAAGCGGGGACGCGGGCGTGTTTGGCCGGCTTGAAGAAGAGCTGACCGCGCTGAAAGCGGCAGGCGTCGCCTTCGAGATCATCCCCGGTGTGACGGCGGCGTCTTCGGCGGCGGCGGCGGCGATGATTCCGCTGACCCGGCGGCTGACCGCGCGGCGGGTGCAATTCATCACCGGCCACGGCGAATCGGGGGCCTTGCCCGAAGATCTGAACATGGCGGCGCTGGCCGATCCTACGGCGACCACGGTCGTCTACATGGGACGCCGCACTTTTGCTGGTTTCGCCGCGCGGCTGATCGAGGCGGGCTTGCCCCCCTCGACCCCTGCCCTGCTGGCAGAGGCGGTATCGACCCCCGATCAAAAGCTGAGCCGCCACACGGTTGAAAGCCTTGCCCATCTGCCGCTGGATCCCGCAACGTCAGCGCCTGCGCTGATCCTTTACGGGCCGTTGACCGAATAGATGACTTGACAAAACCGGCCCGAAAATGACCACCTATTCCGGACGGTTCCCCGTGCGCCTTCGGGCAATCGGGGTGAAAAGGGAATACGGTGCGGTGCCAAAGCTAAGGTGCCAAATCCGGAACTGCCCCCGCACCTGTAAGTGAAGAGCAACCCGCATTGCCACTGGGCCAGACCGCCTGGGAAGGCGCGGCACGCATGGACGCACAAAGTCAGGAGACCTGCCGTCATGGGGATGATCCCCGATCCAACTGGCTGCCCCCCGGGGCGGCTTTCACATTATGCCGTCGGGGAAGACGGTAAGGAGACCTGAATATGCATATCGAACCCGAAGTCGTGACCGGCGCCAAGCTGGTCCTGTCCTATGGCACCGCCGCCGGTGCTGCGGCCTATACCGCGAAAACCGCAATGGACTCTGTCCGTGAGAAAGGCGTCGTGCCTTTTGCGGGCGGGGCCATGGTGGCCACCGCGCTGACCTTTGTCTTTTTTCAGGTCTTCCCGCATTTCCCCGTGGGCGTGAGCGAAGTGCACCTGATACTCGGGTCGACCCTGTTCCTGCTGTTCGGCGTGGCCCCTGCGGCTGCGGGTCTTGCGCTTGGTCTGCTGGCGCAGGGCGTGTTCTTTGCCCCCATCGACCTGCCGCAATACACGATGAACGTCACCACGCTGCTGGTGCCTTTGTTCATGGTCTCGGCGCTGGCCAAACGCATCATCGCGCCCAACACCGCCTATGTTGATCTGACCTATGTTCAAGCGCTCAAGCTGTCGACCGCGTTTCAGGCGGGCGTTGTGGGCTGGGTCGCCTTCTGGGCCATCTACGGTCAGGGCTTTGCCGCCAGCAACATCGCCGCTGTGGCCAGCTTTGGCGGGGCCTATATGATGGTCATCCTGATCGAGCCTCTGGTGGATCTGGCCGTGCTCGCCGCCGCGAAAACCCTGCGCGATTTCGCGGGCAGCGCGCTGTTCACCAAACGTCTGACACAGACTGCCGCTGAATAATCCAAGACCCGACGCGGCCCCCTGCTCTGCGGGCCGCGTCACCCCCTGCCGGAGCCTCAAGATGTTTACGCTTTCACTGATCGGCATCGGGTCCGGCAATCCCAAACACCTGACATTACAAGCCATCGACGCGCTGAATGCCTGCGATGTGATCCTGATCCCGTCCAAGGGCGCGGGCAAGGATGATCTGGCTGGCCTGCGGCACGAGATTTGCGCCCAGGTGCTGCGGTCGGACGGGCCTGAAATTCACGAATTCACCCTGCCCAAACGCGACGCCGCCAACCCTGATTATCACGCGGGCGTCCACGATTGGCATGATGCCATTGCACAGGTCTGGCTGGCCGAGATGCAGCGCACCCTGCCCCAAGGCGGCCGTGTCGGTTTCCTCGTCTGGGGGGATCCATCGCTGTATGACAGCACCCTGCGCATTGCGGAGCGGTTGCAAAAGGCCGTCACACTCACCGTCGATGTCGTGCCGGGGATTACCTCGCTTCAGGTACTGACGGCGGGCCATGCGATCCCGCTGAACACCATCGGTAATCCCGTCACGATCACCACCGGTCGGCAGCTGCGCGATCATGGCTGGCCGCAGGGTGTGGATACGATTGCCGTCATGCTGGACGGCACCTGCGCCTTCGAGGTGTTGCGGCAGCACAGCGACATACACATCTGGTGGACCGCCTATGCCGGCATGCCGAACGAGCGTCGCATCGCAGGCCCGCTGGATCAGGTCTGCGACCGCATCATCGCCACACGGGCAGAGGCACGCGCCGCCCATGGCTGGATCATGGATATCTACCTGCTGCGCCGGTAGAAACGCGCACTACAGCTTTTCAAGCCGTTGCAAAATCGGGCAATCGGGGCGGTCATCGCCAGCGCATTCATGCACCAGATGGGTCAAGGTCTGACGAATATCTTGCAGGTCCGCGATCTTGCTTTCGATCTGCGCCAGATGTTGCTGGGCGATGGCACGGACATCGGCGCTGGCGCGATCCTGATCATCCCAAAGCGCCAGCAGGTCGCGGCAATTCTCGATCGTGAAGCCCAAGGCCCGCGCACGGCCCAGAAACGTCAGCTTATGCACGTCGCTGTCGCAAAAGCTGCGATACCCGTTGGTGTCACGCGCGGGCGTGATCAGACCGATGTCTTCGTAGTAGCGGATGGTCTTGGCAGGCAGACCTGCGCTTTTCGACACGTCACCGATGTTCATGGACGTCTCCTTTCGTTGAATTAGGCGGTTGCTGCGGCGGCGATCCACCGCAGGCGCAGGGCGTTGAACAGGACAAAGACGCTCGACAACGCCATGGCGGCGGCGGCAAGCACGGGCGACAGCAGCACGCCGAACAGCGGATAGAGCACACCGGCTGCAACGGGGATCAGCAGCGCGTTATAGCCAAAGGCCCAGAAGAGGTTCTGCCGGATATTGCGCATGGTGTGCTGGCTGATGTGCAGGGCGTTCACCACCCCTTGCAAATCGCCCGACATCAGCACCACGTCGGCCGCTTCGATAGCGACATCCGTTCCGGTACCGATGGCGATACCCACGTCGACCCCCGCCAGCGCGGGCGCATCATTGATCCCGTCCCCGACAAAGGCGACCTTGTGGCCCGCCTGTTGCAGGTCCTCCAGCGCGGCGACCTTGCCGTCGGGCAGCACTTCGGCGACCACGGTATCGATCCCCAAACGGTCGGCAATCGCCTGCGCCGTGGCCTTGTTGTCACCGGTGATCATGGCGATTTTCAGCCCCGCTTCGTGCAGTGCCTCCAACGCTTGGGGCGTCGTTTCCTTGATCGGGTCGGCGACGCCGATCATCGCGACAAGCGCCCCATCCACGGCGGCGAAAAGCGGTGTCTTGCCCTCTGCCCCCCATGCTGCCGACCGCCCCTCTGCCGCGGCGAGAGAGACCCCTTCGGCCTGCATGAAACGGTCCGCCCCGACAAGCACGCGATGCCTTTCGACTTCGGCGCGTACACCGTGGCCGGTTTGCGAGGCAAAAGAGGTTACCGCTGCCAGCGACAGCCCCTGTGTTTCGGCATGGCGCAGGATGGCGCTGGCAATCGGATGCTCTGACTGCGCCTCGACCGACGCAACGAGCCGCAACGCATCGGCCTGCGACCAGCCGTTGAAGACATCCAGATCCGTCACCTCGGGCCGCCCGGCGGTCAGCGTGCCGGTTTTATCAAGCGCGATGGTATCGACCTCGGCCAAGACCTGCAGCGCGTCCCCCTTGCGGAACAGCACGCCCATCTCGGCCCCTCGCCCTGTGCCCACCATGATAGAGGTCGGCGTGGCCAGCCCCATCGCACAGGGGCAGGCGATGATCAGCACCGCGACGCTTGCCACCAGAGCGTGCCCCAAGGACGGCTGCGGCCCGAACGCCAGCCAGACAAGGAAGGTGGCCGCGGCAATCGCCATGACGACGGGCACGAACCACATGGTGATGCGGTTAACCATATCCTGCACCGGCAGCTTGGCGCCTTGGGCGTCCTCGACCATGCGCACGATCTGCGACAGGGTCGTGTCCGCGCCCACATGGGTCGCGCGGTAGACCAGCGCGCCGGTGCCATTCACCGTCCCCCCGACCACACGCGTGTCGGGCAGTTTTTCGACGGGCACGGGTTCGCCGGTGATCATGCTTTCATCGACATAGGAACTGCCACGTGTCACGGTCCCGTCGACCGCGATCTTTTCACCGGGGCGCGCATGGATCAGATCGCCGACGGTGATCGCGTCGATCGCAACCTCTGACACGTTACCGTCCCGCTCTACCCGCGCGGTTTTGGGGCGCAGCCCGACCAGCTTGCGGATCGCTTGCCCGGTCTGGCCCTTGGCCCGCGCCTCTAGCGTGCGCCCCAGCAGGATCAGCGTGACGATCATCGCGGCGGCTTCGAAATAGACCGCTTGCGCACCGGCGGGCAGCAACTGTGGCAAGAACAGCGCCACGGTGGAAAAGCCCCATGCCGCCGTGGCCCCCAGAAACACCAGAGAGTTCATGTCAGGCGTGCGTTTCAACAGCGCTGGCACGCCGGTGACAAAAAAGCGCCGCCCGGGCCATGCCAGAACGATGGTGGTCAGTACGAACTGGATCGACCAGCTCAGCTGCTGCCCCAGCGTCGACATCACCCAATGGTGGAACGCGGGGATCATATGGCCGCCCATCTCGAGCACAAACACCGGCAGGGTCAGCGCCGCGGCGAGCAGCGTCATACGTTTAAGATGCGCGGCTTCTTCAACCTTGCGGTCCGGCGCGGGGGAAGATGCGGTGTCCGTCACAGGGGTGGCGGGGTAGCCCGCGGCTTGCGCAGCCTGCACAATGGCGGCATCCGGCTCTGCGGTAAGCGACTGCACCACGGCCTCTTCCCGGGCGAGGTTGACGCTGACATCGACCACACCCGGCACGGCCGCCAAGGCGCGTTCGACCCGCCCGACGCAGGACGCACAGGACATGTTTTCAATGGTATAGCGCCGCGTTTGCACGGTGGCGGGATAGCCTGCGGTCGCAAGTGCGGCGACGGCGTCCTTGGGGTCGAAACCCGATGCCACCTGCAGCGACGCCGTTTCCGAGGCGAGGTTCACGCGGGCGTCCTGCACACCCTCCACGCGTCCAAGCGCGGTCTCGACCCGCCCCACGCAAGAGGCGCAATTCATACCGCCAATGCCAAAATTTATCGCAACTACATCGCCCATCAGCTGTCTCCTTGGGGTGTCTTGCCCCTCAGATAGGGCTTCCAGTTAATGGAAGGTCAAGCGGTGATATGGATTTTATTCGACTTCGCTGCAGATTCCGGTGTCTGCCACAGGCCGGTTAAGACTTTGGAAAGACATCCGCGCGATGGTGAGCGTCAAACGATAAGCGGAGGGTGTGTATCGACGGATGCAGTCAAGAACACTGGTGATCAAAGGAAAAGGCGGATTGGGCAACCGCATCCTGTCTGCGATCTCGGGTCTGGTTTACGCCGACCTATCCGGCCGCAAGCCAGTGATCGACTGGCGCGACGGCAGCTATGCGCCGCTTGGCGAAAACGCTTATCCGCTGCTGTTCCAGTCTCCGATCGGGGACGAAGCGATTGGGGGTGCCACAATGGATGACGGGGCCGATGTTTGCCCCGCGATCTGGGCTGGCAATCTGAACCGCCAGCCCCAAGACATGATCGACACCTATATGCCGCGGTCACACTCAAACCCCTGGGGTTATCGGCGGCTTTGCGTGGACCTCAAGCGGGTGGACCAGTCTCAGGCGGTGGCGATCTATTGGTCTTACCTGCCAAAGCTGGGCCGCATGCGACAACACCTGCGCCGGGATGCACGCTTTGCCAAACGGGGGGAGCGCGAGGTTTTCGCCGATTATCTTGGCCGCTATTTTACCCCCAACGCACGGGTCCGCCATGCGCTATCGCACATGCGCCCCACGGCAAAACTGCCAAGCATCGGGGTTCATATCAGGTTCACCGATCGAAAAATCCCACTCCGCCCGGTGCTAAAGACCCTGGAGCAGCTAAAGGCCCGCCATCCGACCGCGACCATCTTTCTTGCGACGGACAATGCCGAGATCGAGGATCGTTTGAAGCGTGCGTTCGACAAGGTCATGACCCATCCCAAGCGGCTAGGCCCTGCCGGCGCGCGTTTGCATGGGCCGGATACAACATGCAAACCGCTGCAAGAGGCGGAAAATGCCCTGATCGACATGTGGCAATTGTCGCGTTGTGATCACCTGATCTATTCCCGCCGCTCGACCTTCTCTGTCACCTCTGGCTACTTGGGACGTTTTGCCCCTGCGCGTATCCACGATGTCGAACGGTATTCTCCGACGCTTTGGGCGAAGGAAATGTTGCAACGCTATGCTTGATCATACCCCCGCAACCATGTTTTGCGGGCGGCCCAGACCGCCGCCCAATGCGCCGCCCGCGCCCGTCTTTGCGCATCGCGCGAAGCCACGACCGGCCGCGTGGCCAAATACCGAAGCGCCGACCAAAGCCACATCAGAAAGACCCCCGCCCCCTGTTGCCAAGCCGGCCAGTGATCGCGGACCAATGAAGCGCGCGACGTCATCACCGCGATCGCCTTTACCTCTGTCACCGTGGTAGAGGCCCCGACATGATGCACAATCTGCGCCTTCGGCGTGATCAGCGGCTGATACCCTAAGTGAATCGCGCGCAGGCAAAGATCGGCATCCTCGCCATACATGAAATATTTCTCCGAAAAGCCGCCCAGTTGATGCCACAAGGAACGGTCGATCAACAGAAAACACCCCACAACGATATCGACAGGGCGCACAGAATCCCGCGGCCAGCGCCCGTAGGCTTCGGGGTTAAACACCGCGCTGCGCGGGAAAGCTGTGCTGAGCCCGATCGCTTTGAACAACAGGCTGGCCACAGTGGGCCGCGCCCAACAAGACGCTATGTTAAGCGACCCGTCAGCAAAAATGGTGCGCCCACCCCATATCCCCGCCTGCGGATTTTCGCGCGCAAAGGCGATGAGTTGATCGACCGCATCGGTATGAAGCTCGGTATCAGGGTTCAGCAACAGTAAATAATCGGAACAACAATGCTGCGCGGCAAGATTATTCGCGCGCGCGAAGCCCAAATTCTGCGCCGAGCGGACCAGCCGGACCTGCGGAAACGCCGCAGCTATCGCGTCTGCCGAACCGTCAGAGGAGGCGTTATCCCAAACAATACACTCAAATTGAGTCAACTGCGTGTGTTCATACAGCGTTTCAATCGCCCTAAGCGTCAATTCCCGCGTGTTGTAGCTGACGATCACGACACTCAGGGCAGGCCCGCGATCAATCGTCGCCAGCTTCAGCACCCCGTCGCCCGCAATACGACACCCACGGTTGCCCTTAGTATGCGCAAATCCTCGGACAGTGACAGGGCGCTGAAGTAGTGCGTGTCGAACTCTGCGCGCTCTGAAAACCTTGCTCTGTTCCGGGATGAAACCTGCCAGTTCCCACTGATCCCCGGCCGCATTCTTTCGTAGTGGTCACCCTGATAAAGCCCCCTTTGAGACACCAACATGGGTCGGGGCCCGACGAGACTCATCTCTCCTCTCAGCACGTTAACGAACTGGGGTAGTTCATCCAGTGACGTGCAGCGCAAGAACCGGCCCACCGTTGTGACACGGGGATCGTGACGCAGCTTCTGGTTTTGTCGCCATTCATCCCTGGCCTTTGGATTTTGTGCTAAATAGTCTCTTAACGAGTGCGGATCATGGGGATGCATTGTTCGCAGCTTCCAAATCTTGAAGACCCGCCCATCTTTACCGACGCGTTCCTGGGTGAAGAACGGAGACTGCCCAGTTGCTGCCACAAGACAGGCAAGAAGGCAGATCACGAGAACCACGATCGGTGCAGATAAAATGCAAAAGACGATGTCAAAACAGCGCTTGCCATATAGACGATAAAGCTCCCGATGCAGATCGCTTCGCCGCAGGGTGTTCACGCGTGGATGGGCTTGGCGTTTAAAGACATTTGTATGATGCACCGGAAACTCCTTCTTCGGCTCAGGCCCGGGGAAAGGTCGATGCTTCAATGGTTATGGGGACAGGCTTACTACGGGGTTAAGGAAAAACATCCAATTTGAATGACTGTGTAGAAAAGCCGTTCATCATGACGTGTTCCAAACGCGAAGACGGCGATAAACCCGTTCCACTGCATGATGTAATTTACGGTAAACTATGGTTTGCGCCGGCCACTCAGCGCAGGCGCTTGTCACAAAGCCGCGTATATGCCGCCAAGAGATGCGGTTCAGACGAAGACCATGCCAGCGCATTCACGACCCTCTCGCGCCCGGCCTTCCCCATCGCCGCTCTTAATGACGGGTCGTCGATGAGCTGTTTAATGCAATCGGCAAATCGAATCGGATCATTTGAAGCCGCGTAGAGGGAGGCCGTTTCGGCGGTGCGCCGACCTTCGGTCAGGTCGAACTGAACGACCGGTTTGCCCAGCGCCATGTATTCAACCACCTTGTTCATTGATGATATGTCGTTCATCGCATTGCAGGGATCTGGCGCAAGACCAACATCTATCGTGTTCAAGGCGTCCACCAAAGCGCGGCCATAAAGTGCGCCGGTGAACGTAAAGTAACCCGTCAGCCCAAGGTCATCGACCTGACGTTTCATGTCAGGCAATGAGGGACCAAAGCCGATAGTCAAAAAGTGGATATCGCGCGTGCCCGAGGTCACAAGGTGATGCGCCGCGGAAAGCAACAGATCCATTCCCTCCTGCTGTCCGATCACGCCGACATACCCAAGCAGCGTCTCTCCCTCGCGCCGGTATCTCTGCGACCCTGGCCCGAGCGTAAAATCCGTCAGGTTCGGAGCGGAGCGCACAACGAATATGTCGTCGTGGCATTTGCCGCCCCGTGTCATCGCGATTTCGCGAAAGCTTTCATTCGGGGATATCACCACCGATGCAGCACGGTAGCTGAGCAATTCACACTTTCGCATGACGTGGTAACCTACGCCTTGTTTGTTAAACTTGGCCACAAAAAGTTCTGGGCAGACATCGTGCTGGTCATACACATAAGAAACGCCCTTGCGTCGGTACCACATGGCAAGAAGGCAGATCAGATCAGGTGGATTGCACCCGTGGATCGCCTGAAAAGGATTTTGCCGCCAAATACGCCGCGCAAGCCGAAACCAATGCCAGATTGCGCTAGCATATTCCCTTGCATATGAAACCGCGCCGCCCCCCGTTTCAGGAGCAGCGGGGTACCGGTAGATATCCACGCCTTCGCGCCGTTCAAATGGCGCAACCCATCCCTGACCCGTGGGCGAAATGATAGAGACTTGGTAGCCTGCGCGGACCAACGTCGTCGCTTCCAGCCAGACCCGGCGATCGAGCGGCACGGGTAGGTTTTCAACCACGATCAAGATATGACGCACGGGCGGTTCGGGCATAGGTCCTTCAACATCAGAATCAGATTGGCGTCCGTTCTGCCAGCCACGGGTGAACATGAAGTTAATTCCGAAGCGCCGTCGCCTAAGTTGTCTCCAATAGGAAACATCACCGCTCGGTTCAGCCAATTACCCGGTATTTGCATCAATCTTGCTTGATTTGGGGGCTTGCCGCGCCCTTTCGCCCCGCGTATTCCAGCACGTGGGACACCCTTCCCCAACGAAGGGCGCTTATCTGAAAGGGTAGCTACATGGCTATTACGACACCGACCTCGCGGCCCACGAATCCGCGTTTTTCCTCTGGCCCGTGTGCCAAACCCCCCGTTTATGACCTGACCAAGCTTGCGAGCGCGCCTTTGGGGCGTAGCCACCGCGCGGCACCGGGCAAAGCGAAATTGCTTGAAGCAATTGAAACCACCCGCGAAATTCTGGGCGTGCCTGCTGACTATAAGATCGGCATCGTTCCGGCGTCTGACACTGGCGCTTATGAAATGGCGATGTGGTCGTTGCTGGGCGAACGCCCTGCGGAAATGGTCGCATGGGAATCCTTCGGCGCAGGCTGGGTGACCGACGCCGTGAAACAGCTCAAGATCGAGCACACGGTACATACCGCGGATTATGGTCAAATTGTCGACATGTCGGCGTTGAACTACGACAACGACGTGTGCTTCACTTGGAACGGGACAACCTCTGGCGTGCGCGTCCCAACGGGCGATGTTATCCCTGCCGACCGCAAGGGGCTGACCCTATGCGATGCGACATCGGCTGCCTTCGCTATGGATCTGCCGTGGGACAAACTGGATGTGACGACATTCAGCTGGCAGAAAGTTCTGGGCGGCGAAGCAGCACACGGCATGCTGATCCTCAGCCCTCGTGCCGTCGAGCGGCTTGAAAACTATACGCCTGCTTGGCCCCTGCCCAAGATCTTCCGCCTGACCAAAGGTGGCAAGCTGATCGACGGGATTTTCAAGGGCGAGACGATCAACACCCCTTCGATGCTTTGCGTTGAAGATTACCTGCTGGCGCTTGATTGGGCAAAATCCGTCGGCGGCCTGCAAGGTCTGATCGCGCGCGCCGATGCGAATACGGCAGCGATCACGGATTTTGTGGACACGCATGACTGGATCGAATTCCTTGCGGTTGATCCGGCGACACGGTCGAACACATCGGTCTGCCTGAAATTCAATGACGACCGTATCGCAGACGGCGCAGCCTTCGCAAAAGCTGTCGCGAAACGTCTCGCGGACGAGGATGTCGCATTGGACATCGGCGCCTACCGCGATGCCCCTGCCGGTCTGCGGATCTGGTGCGGCGGCACCGTCGAAACCTCTGACATCCAGGCCATGCTGCCTTGGTTGGAATGGGCTTTCGAAGCCGAGATCAACGCTTAATTTCGGGTTCCCCGCTTGGCGATCACGCCAGGCGGGTGGCTAACCCACGCCCCCCTTCTATTCAAAAAAGGAGCGCCAATCATGGCCCCCAAAGTGCTTATTTCCGACAAACTCTCGGACGCCGCCGTTCAAATCTTCAAAGACCGCGGCATTGACGTCGACTTCCAACCCGATCTTGGCAAAGACAAGGACAAGCTTGCCGCTGTGATCGGCGATTACGACGGGCTCGCCATCCGGTCCGCGACGAAAGTGACCGAAAAGATCCTCGCCAATGCGACCAACCTCAAGGTGATCGCCCGCGCCGGTATCGGCACCGATAACATCGACAAGGATGCGGCCTCGAAAAAGGGTGTCATCGTCATGAACACCCCCTTCGGCAACATGATCACCACGGCAGAACACGCGATTGCGATGATGTTCGCTGTTGCCCGCCAAATCCCCGAGGCATCGGCCTCCACCCATGCCGGCAAATGGGAAAAGTCCAAATTCATGGGGGTCGAGCTTACGGGCAAGACCCTTGGCGTAATCGGTGCCGGTAACATTGGCGGCATCGTCTGCGATCGCGCCCGCGGGCTGAAGATGAAAGTCGCGGCCTATGACCCCTTCCTGAGCGAGGAAAAAGCCAAGAAGATGGGTGTCGAGAAAGTCGAGCTGGACGATCTGTTGGCGCGCGCAGACTTCATCACGTTGCACGTGCCTTACACGGATCAAACCGCAAATATCCTGTCCAAGGAAGCCTTGGCGAAAACCAAAAAAGGTGTGCGGATCATCAACTGTGCCCGCGGCGGTCTGGTCGACGAAGAAGCATTGGCCGAAGCGCTGAAATCCGGCCATGTCGCTGGCGCAGCCTTCGACGTGTTCAAGGAAGAGCCCGCGACCGAAAACCCGCTGTTCGGCCTCCCCAACGTCGTCTGCACCCCCCACCTTGGGGCCGCCACGACTGAAGCACAGGAAAACGTGGCACTTCAGGTCGCTGAACAGATGTCCGACTACCTGCTGACCGGTGCCGTCACAAACGCCCTGAACATGCCGTCCGTCACCGCCGAAGAGGCAAAGGTCATGGGCCCGTGGATCACTTTGGCGGGTCACCTTGGGGCCTTCATTGGCCAGATGACGGATGAAGCCGTGAAGGCGATCAACATCCTTTACGACGGTCAGGTGTCCGAGATGAACCTGAACGCGCTGAACTGCGCGGTCGTGGCGGGCATCATGAAACGTGCCAACCCCGATGTGAACATGGTCAGCGCCCCCGTTGTTGCGCGCGAAAAAGGCATCCAGATCAGCACCACCAATCAGGACAAATCCGGTGTCTTCGACGGCTATGTGAAAGTGACCGTTGTCACCGAGAAACGTGAACGGTCGATCGCGGGCACCGTGTTCTCGGATGGCAAACCACGCTTCATCCAGATCAAAGGCATCAATATCGAAGCCGAAGTTGGTGCGCATATGCTTTACACCACCAATAACGACGTGCCCGGCATCATCGGGACGCTGGGTCAGACCCTGGGTGCGAACGACGTGAACATCGCGAACTTCACCCTCGGCCGGTCCACCGCCAAAGGGGAGGCGATTGCCTTGCTCTATATTGACGGCCCACTGCCCGAGAAAGCGCTAAAAGACCTGCGTGATACAGGTCTGTTCAAACAGGTCAAAGAGCTCGAATTCGAAGTCGCCTAAGACCCACAGCGCAACAAAGAAATGCAAAGCGCCCCCATCACCGGGGGCGCTTTTGTTTTGCCTGCTTCCAATTGGCCTAAATCCCGGGGGAGCAGCCAAAGGCTGCGGGGGCAGCGCCCCTACAGGCTCACCCCTACCGCTGCCCCCGACGCATCACGCGCCGGTCCAGTCCAGCACCACTTTGCCAGAGGCCCCCGATTTCATCGTCGCAAACCCCGTCTGGAAGTCGTCGACGTCAAATCGATGGGTGATGATCTCACTCACGTCCAAGCCGTTTTCCAGCATGGCGATCATCTTGTACCACGTCTCGAAGATCTCGCGGCCATAGACCCCTTTGACGGTGATCGCCTTGAACACGATGCGCGACCAATCGACGGGCGATTTGCCCGGCGGGATGCCTAGCATCGCGATCCGCCCGCCCATGGTCATTGCCTCTACCATCTGATCCAGCGCGACCTGATTGCCCGACATCTCCATCCCGACGTCGAAGCCCTGTTTCATCTTCAGCCGCGCGATGACATCGGCAAGGTCTTCGTGACGCACGTCGACGGGGACGACATCGGCGACCTTGGCGGCGAGCTCTAGCCGGGCGGGGTTCACATCCGTGATCACCACATGACGAGCGCCGACGTGGCGGGCGACCGCTGCGGCCATGATACCGATGGGGCCTGCACCGGTGATCAGCACATCTTCCCCCACCAGATCAAAGCTCAGCGCGGTGTGTACCGCATTACCAAGCGGGTCGAGGATCGCTCCGATATCGTCCGAGATCGTGTCGGGCAGCGGGACGACGTTGAACGCGGGCAGCCGCAGATATTGCGCGAAGGCACCTTGTTCATTCACGCCGATACCACGCGTGGCGGGATCAAGGTGGAACTTGCCGGACCGCGACTGGCGCGAGGTTTTTCCGATCAGATGCCCCTCGCCCGAGCAGCGCTGCCCGATGGTCAGATCCGTGACATTGCGGCCCAGTTCCACAATCTCACCAGCAAATTCATGGCCGGTGATCAGCGGGACAGGCACGGTATTCTGCGCCCATTCATCCCAGTTCCAGATGTGGATATCCGTGCCACAAATGCCGGTTTTGTTGATCTTGATCAGCACGTCATCCGGCCCGATTTCCGGCACTGGCGCGCGGGTCATCCACAGCCCCTCGCGGGGCTCGGACTTACATAGCGCCTTCATTTCGTTGCTCATGACAGAACCCCACAGGCTTTGCCCGCCACCTTGAAGGCTTCGAGCGCACGGTCGAGCTCATCGCGGGTCAGCGCGGCATTCATCTGGGTTCGGATGCGGGCCTGACCGCGAGGCACAACGGGAAAGAAGAAGCCGCTGACATAGACGCCTTCTTCGAACAGGCGCGCTGCCATATCCTGCGCCAACTGCGCCTCGCCCAGCATTACGGGGATGATCGGATGTTCGCCGGGCAGCAGGTCAAAGCCGAGATCGGTCAGCCCCTCGCGCCAGTATTTCGCATTCTCGAACAGTTGCGTGCGACGATCATCCCCTTGTTCGACCAGTTCAAGCGCCTTGATCCCGGCCATGACAATCGACGGCGGCAGTGAATTCGAGAAGAGATAGGGCCGCGCGCGTTGGCGCAGCAGGTCGATCACGGGCTGCGGCCCTGCGATATAGCCGCCGATGGCCCCGCCAAGCGCCTTGCCCAAGGTGCCTGTCAGGATATCCACATCGACCCCGAAGTGCGCTGGCGTGCCCTCCCCCTTCGGACCCATAAAGCCTGTCGCGTGGCAGTCGTCGACCATCACCAGCGCTTCGTATTTCTCGGCCAGTTTGGTGATCTCTGGCAGTCTCGCCAGATAGCCGTCCATGCTGAACACACCGTCGGTTGCGATCATGATAAACCGCGCGCCTTCCTCGCGGGCGAGCTTGAGCTGCCCTTCAAGGTCGTCCATGTCCGAGTTGGCATAGCGGTAGCGTTTGGCTTTGCACAGGCGGATGCCGTCGATGATCGAGGCGTGGTTCAGACTGTCCGAGACGATGGCGTCCTCTGGCCCGAACAGGGGCTCGAACAGCCCGCCGTTGGCGTCGAAGCAAGCCGCGAAGAGGATGGAATCATCCTTCCCGAGGAAGGCCGCCAGCTTTTGTTCCAGCTCGCGGTGGATGTCCTGTGTGCCACAGATAAAACGGACAGAGGCCATGCCGAACCCCTTGGGGTCCATCGCGTCACGGGCAGCGGCGATGAGATCGGGGTGGTCTGCCAACCCCAGGTAGTTGTTTGCGCAAAGATTAATCACCTGACGCCCGCCCACCGTGATCTCACCGGATTGGGGCGAGGTGATCATGCGCTCTTGCTTCATCATACCGTCCGCGGCGATGCCGGACAGGGTGGCGTTGACGTGATCTAGGTAGGCTTGGGTCATGATAGAACTCCTTTTCTCAGGCAAGTTCTATCATACTGGAAGAGATTCCGAAATAGAGGAAATCCCTTATAGCGGATTTTTTCCTATATCGTGGATATCACCTCATAGCCCAGAGCGGTCAGGCGTCCTGTACGACCAGAAAAGCCCGCACAGGGCCATCTGTCGCAGCGATCCGGTGCGGGACATCTGCGGGATAACGTGCCGTGTCGCCAGCGTGGACAGTGCCGACGGCATCGCCGCTCCGCAGCTCTACCGTGCCTTGCGACACGGTCAGATGCTCGCGCGCGCCGCGGGTATGGGGCTGGCTGTCCAGCATGCCGCCTGCGTCGATCAACAGTTCGTAAACCTCGTGTTTGCCTGCCTCTTCGGGGGGCGACAGGATGCGGATGCGGCAGCCGGAGCCGAGATTGTTGATCGTCGGCACCTCGGCCGCGCGCAAAACCTCGATCTGCGCGGGCGTTGGCGCGCTGTCCAGAAGGCCCGCGAAATCCACCTGTAGCGCACGGGTCAGGTTCCACAGGGTGGCGATGGTGGGGCTGCTTTCACCGCGTTCGATCTGGCTGACCATGGACCGCGACACGCCCGAAAGTTTGGCCACCGCATCAAGGCTCAGGCCCTGAGCGGTGCGCGCGGCCTTCAGGCGGGCGGGAAGTTGCGTCAGTATAGCGTCTGGATTATCCGTCATGCCGGATAGATGGGCCGCAGGGTGCCCCGCTGTCAATGGCAGGCGCTAGCTGAGCGCCTGCAAAATCGCGATAATCCCCGTCGCCGTCCCTGCCCCGACAATCGCGGAAAGAATGATCCACCGGCGGAATGCAGGACGTTGTGGCGGCGTTTCGTCTTGCTGCCGGATCAACGCGTTTTCGACAAGCGCAGGCAAACGCGGGCCAAAACGGGCGAGAACCATCGCGGTCTTGCTCAGATCCTTGATCACGGCACGGGGGCCGATGGACTTAGAGATGTAGTCCGTCACGATCGGGTTCGACACTTCCCAGATGTTGATATGCGGGTTAAGCGAACGGGCGACGCCTTCGACGACGACCATGGTGCGCTGTAGCAAGATCAGCTCTGTCCGTGTTTCCATGCCGAAACGTTCCGTGACCTCGAACAGGTAGGTCAGCAGCCGCGCCATCGAAATGCGGGTCGCGTCCATGCCAAAGATAGGCTCCCCCACGGCGCGCAGGGCGCGGGCGAATTCGTCAACATCCTTGTCGGCAGGCACGTAGCCCGCCTCGAAATGCACCTCTGCCACCCGTTTGTAATCCTTGCGGATAAAGCCGAACAGGATCTCGGCATATACGCGGCGGGTGTATTCATCGATGTGGCCCATAATGCCGAAATCATAGGCGATAATATCGCCGTTCGGCGCGACCTTGAGGTTGCCCTGATGCATATCCGCGTGGAAATACCCGTCGCGCAGCGCGTGATTCAGGAACAGTTGCAACACGCGGTCGCCAAGCGCCACACGGTCATGGCCCGCAGCATCAATCGCGGCGTTGTCGCCCATCGGGACGCCATCTGCCCAGCCCAGGGTCATGACGCGGCGGGCAGAATATTCCCATTTGATCGCAGGCAGTTGGAAGCCGGCATCGCCCTTGGTGTTCGCCGCAAATTCCGACGCAGCGGAGGATTCGAGCCGCAGATCCAGCTCGCCCCGCACCACACCATCGAAATGTTCGATCACCTCCATCGGGCGCAGGCGGCGCGATCCGGGCGAGAAAAGTTCGACCATTCGCGCGGCAAGATAGAAGGCATCGACATCCTTGCGAAAGGCTTTCTCGATCCCCGGACGCAGCACTTTCACAGCGACGTCTTCCTGCGTTTCGGCGATGGTGGCGCGGTGCACCTGCGCGATAGAGGCAGCGGCGACGGGCGCGCTAAAATCAGAGAATATCGCATCGACCGGCAGGCCGAGCTCTTTTTCGACTTCTGCCTTGGCCTGTTCGATGGAAAACGGCGGCAGCTTGTCTTGCAGCACGCGCAGTTGCACGGCCAGCTCGTCGCCCACAACATCGGGGCGGGTAGAGAGCACCTGACCGAACTTGATATAGGCAGGGCCAAGCGCGGTGAGTGCACGGGTCGCGGGCGGCATGGACGGATCACCGGCATAGCCCAGAAACTTGAACGGTTTGCCAAGCGCCTTGGCGACAAAGCGCAACGCGGGCGTTGCATCAAAGGCGTCCAGCACGACATTCATCGCGCCGGTCCGCTCCAAAGTTGCACCGGTGCGGATCAACCGCCAGATATTATGAGGTCCGCGCATGGGTTAAATCTTCCAACCAGAATGAAGCGCCGCGATCCCCAGCGACAGGTTCCGGTATTTCGCCTGCCCGAAGCCCGCGGTGCGCAGCATGCCGAGGAAGGTTTCCTGATCAGGGAAGTTTCGGATCGATTCCACGAGGTACTGATAGCTGTCGCGGTCGTTCGCGATCATCTGCCCCATGCGGGGGATGACGTTAAAGCTATAAAGATCATAGGCTTTCTGCATCATCGGGTTGGGCAGCTGGCTGAATTCAAGCACCATGAGACGCCCGCCGGGACGCAGCACGCGGTAGGCTTCGTTCAGCGCTTCTTGGGGGCGGGTGACGTTCCGGATGCCAAAGCTGATGGTATAGACGTCAAAGGTATTATCCTCGAACGGCAGCGCCATGGCGTCGCCGACGACCCAATCAAGGCTATCGGCCATCGCTGCGGCCTCTGCCCGTTTGCGCCCTTCGACCAGCATCGGTTCGGTCAGATCCAGCACGGTGGCGTGGCCCGATCCGGCACGGCCCAGAAACTTGAACGACACATCGCCGGTCCCCCCGGCGACATCCAGCAGCTTTTGACCGGCGCGCGGTGCCAGCCAATCCATCATCGCCTCTTTCCAGACGCGGTGGATGCCGACGCTCATCACATCGTTCATGATGTCGTATTTGCTGGCCACAGAGTTGAAGACACCCTGCACGCGCCCGGCCTTGTCGCTTTCGGCTACGGTTTCAAATCCGAAATGAGTGGTTTTGTCGCTGTCGTTTGTCATGGGGTCTTGTAGTCCTTTGATCTGCACCTTTGTTATAGGGCGCGAGGGGGCAGGTACAATGCGCCCCTTTTGTCACAGGGGAAACAACCATGCCTGAGTTGCCAGAGGTCGAAACAGTACGTCGCGGTCTATCCCCCGTGATGGAGGGTGAGGTGATCGCCCGCGCCGAGGTAAATCGCCCCGATCTGCGCTGGCCTTTCCCCCCAGATATGGCGGCACGGCTGACAGGACAACGGGTGACCCAGCTGCGACGGCGGTCAAAATATATCCTCGCCGATCTGTCGTCGGGGGAATCGCTGCTGGTGCATCTGGGGATGTCGGGGCGGATGCTGATCTCGGGCGATCCATTGGGGCAGTTCGTGCATGACCACCCCGCCCCCGAAAAACACGACCATGTGGTGTTTCATATGGGCAACGGTGCGCGGGTGACCTTTAACGACCCGCGCCGCTTTGGCGCGATGGACTTGTTGGACACTGCCAGCGCTGACAGCCACAAGTTGCTGTCGTCGATCGGGCCGGAGCCGTTGGGCAATGACTTTAACGAAGACCATCTGATTGCCGCGCTCAAGGGAAAGAATACCCCGATCAAGACCGCGCTGCTGGACCAGCGGATCGTGGCGGGGCTGGGAAATATCTATGTCTGCGAAACCCTTTACCGTGCGGGCATCCACCCCGCGCGCAAGGCGGGGCGGATCGCGGCGAAACGGGTGGGCGGCTTGGTCCCGATCATCCGCGATGTGCTGAACGAAGCGATCACCGCAGGCGGGTCCACCTTACGCGATTTCAAACGCGCGGACGGTGAATTGGGCTATTTCCAGCACAGCTTTGACGTGTACGGCCGCGAGGCAGAACCCTGCCGCAGTGAAGGCTGCACCCATCAGATTGCACGAATCGTCCAGTCGGGGCGGTCTTCCTTCTACTGCCCGCAATGCCAAAGATAACTTGAAACACCCCACCCCCGTGGTATGCACATCTTTCAAAGCGTAACAAACGAGAGCATTCTTGATGGCTTATGAAACGATCACGGTCGACGTCGACAACCACATCGCGCTTGTCACGCTGAACCGTCCCGATGCGATGAACGCACTGAATGACCAGCTGATGACCGAGCTGGCCGATGCGTTGAAATCGGCTCAGGAAAACGAAAAAGTCCGCTGCATCGTGATCACCGGCTCGGAAAAGGCTTTTGCCGCCGGTGCCGATATCGCCATGATGCGCGACAAAAGCTTCGTCGATGTCTTTGCCGGTGACCTCTTCACCCCCGAGACAGACCAGATCATGCGCGTGCGCAAACCCATCATTGCTGCTGTGTCGGGCTATGCCCTTGGCGGCGGCTGCGAACTGGCGATGATGTGTGACTTTATCATCTGTTCCGAAAGCGCCAAATTCGGGCAGCCTGAAATCAACCTTGGTGTTGTCGCAGGTATTGGCGGCACGCAGCGCCTGACCCGCGCCATCGGCAAATCCAAAGCGATGGACATGAACCTGACCGGCCGCTTCATGGATGCCGCCGAGGCAGAGCGTGCGGGCCTTGTATCGCGCGTCGTCCCCGTCAAGAAACTGATGGAAGAAGCCATGGCCGCCGCCGCCAAGATCGCCGAGAAATCGATGATCTCGACCATGGTGGTAAAGGAAGCCGTGAACCGGTCGTTCGAAGTACCCCTGCGCGAGGGCCTGCTGTTTGAGCGTCGTATTTTCCATTCGCTGTTCGCGACAGAAGACCAGAAAGAAGGCATGTCTGCCTTCCTTGAAAAGCGCGAAGCGCAGTTCCGGGACAAGTAAATGGCTTTGCGGGTTTGCATTGCGTGTCGGGTTGGACTATAGGCAGCCCTAATACATGCGCGTGCAGCCCGCTCTGGCTAGAATCACCTTATCGGATATCGGTTCCGGTCGTTGGGTTTGTGTCGCGTATTTGCAATTTGAACATACCCAAGATGAAGGCTGATCCTCATGGCAAACACACCTCAGGCTAAAAAACGCGCCCGCCAGAACGAAGCACGTTTCCAAATCAACAAAGCACGTCGTTCGCGCATCCGTACCTTCCTGCGCAAAGTCGAAGAAGCCATCGCATCCGGCGACAAAGAAGCAGCAACTGCCGCTCTGCGCGCCGCTCAGCCCGAGCTGATGCGCGGTGTGGCAAAAGGCGTTTTCCACAAGAACACAGCCTCGCGCAAAATGTCGCGTCTGGCGTCGCGGGTCAAAGCACTGGGCTAAGCCCAGTTGACCTAACGTCATCTTTTGCAACTTAAAAGCACCGCTTCGGCGGTGCTTTTTTTGTTTCTGTAGCACTCGCATCACGGGAATGAGATTCTTTTGCACCAATCTCTGAGTCAAGTTTGAAGATGTGTTGTATCAGTCCAACCGAGATTGCTAACACTATCAAACGCGATTCACTTCGCTTGGGGGGACAGGCCCGAACGGTTCGAGATATTTGCTAGAATATCGAACATCCGCCGGGGAAATTTGGATGGTCTTGCTAGGGGCCACCTGACGTCTGCAGATGCTGCTGCCAGCACATTTGCCCTGTCTTTTTAAAAACGACGAACGGTGTGTTCGGCAGCGACGTTTGGCGATTTGCTTCGCCAACGCACGCGTCAGGCATGCCTTATGTAAAAATGTCCGAAGGACGGCGGGCCGGTTCTCTGTGTGGGACCGGGTAAACGGTCTGTTGTCTTTTGACTGGGTAAAATAGCGTTTCAGTATGTGCTGAAGCGATCAAAGAATGGGACGGCAGGGCGCATGATGCAGGCAGAATGGACGACAATTCGGGACCGGCTTTTAAAGACGGTTGGACAGAACAACTTTACTACCTGGATTGACCCGCTGACTGTTGGCCCCATCGAAGACGGCATTTGCACGTTGTTCGTACCGACCAATTTCTTTGGCAACTATGTCAGCCAGAACTTCGCCGATCTGCTGCTGCACGAAATGCAGTCCGAAGACATCAGCATCAGCCGTCTGAAATTCGCGGTCGCCCCACAGGACAAACCCGCCGCCATTGATCCTGCCCCAGCCCGCCCCAAGCCCGCCGCCGCAGCCCAGCCTGCGAACAGCCAGATCAACGCCGCCCCGCTTGACGCTCGCTTTAGCTTTGACAACTTTGTTGTCGGCAAACCCAACGAACTGGCCCACGCCGCCGCACGTCGCGTTGCCGAAGGTGGCCCCGTCACCTTCAACCCGTTGTTTCTTTATGGTGGTGTCGGCTTGGGCAAAACCCACTTGATGCACGCCATCGCGCAAGAGCTTCAGGTCCGCAAACCCGAACTGAACGTGCTGTATCTGTCGGCTGAACAATTCATGTATCGCTTCGTGCAAGCGCTGCGTGATCGCAAGATGATGGACTTCAAGGAAATCTTCCGCTCGGTCGACGTGCTGATGGTGGACGATGTTCAGTTCATCGCGGGCAAGGACAGCACGCAAGAAGAATTCTTTCACACGTTCAACGCCCTCGTGGATCAGAACAAACAGATCATCATTTCCGCAGACCGCGCCCCGGGCGAGATCAAGGATCTTGAGGATCGCGTAAAATCGCGTCTGCAATGCGGTCTGGTCGTTGACCTGCATCCGACCGACTACGAACTGCGTCTTGGCATTCTGCAAAACAAGGTGGAAGCGCAGCGCAAGAACTACCCCGGTCTTGAGGTCGAAGCTGGCGTGCTCGAGTTTCTGGCGCATCGCATCACCACCAACGTCCGCGTGCTGGAAGGCGCGTTGACCCGTCTGTTCGCCTTTGCGTCGCTTGTCGGCCGCGAGATCAACATGGACCTGACGCAGGATTGTCTGGCCGACGTGCTGCGCGCCTCTGAACGCAAAGTCAGCGTCGAAGAGATCCAGCGCAAAGTGTCCGAGCATTACAACATCCGCCTCAGCGACATGGTCGGCCCCAAGCGTCTGCGCAGCTATGCCCGCCCGCGTCAGGTCGCCATGTATCTGTGCAAGAAAATGACCAGCCGTTCGTTGCCCGAAATTGGCCGCCGTTTTGGCGGGCGCGACCACACGACCGTAATGCACGGCGTGAAACGTATCGAAGAGCTCAAGCAGAACGACGGTCAGATCGCCGAAGATCTGGAACTGCTGCGCCGCTCTCTCGAGGCTTAAGAGCACCAGCTTGCACAGAAGACACGCGAAGGCCTTGACGGGCCTTCGTTTCGTGCTGAAAAGTCAACAAAACTCTTGTGAATACATTGGTATCGGGTAGTTTGCCCTCCCGGACTGCCGGAATGGAGATGGCATATGAAATTCAGCATTGAACGCGCCGCGCTGCTTAAGGCCGTATCACAGGCCCAATCCGTGGTAGAGCGCCGCAATACCATCCCAATCCTCGCCAACGTGCTGATCGAGGCCGAAGGCTCTGACGCGTCGTTCCGCGCGACCGATCTGGATATCGAAGTGGTCGACAAGGCCGCGGCGCAGGTCGAACGTGCCGGTGCGACAACGGTTTCCGCGACCACATTGCATGAAATCGTGCGCAAGCTGCCTGATGGCGCATTGATCAGTCTGACCGCCGACAGCGCCGCGGGGCGTCTGACGGTCGAAGCAGGCCGCTCCAACTTCTCGCTCGCGACATTGCCGCGCGAAGATTTCCCCGTCATGGCGACTTCTGAATACCAGTCGAACTTCAAGGCCCCTGCCCCCATGCTGCGCCGTCTGTTCGACAAATCCAAATTCGCCATCTCGACCGAAGAAACACGGTACTATCTGAACGGCGTTTACATGCATATTTCGGACAGCGAAGGCAGCAAGGTACTGCGCTGCGTTGCCACCGATGGCCACCGTCTGGCCCGCATCGACGCGCCCATGCCCGAGGGTGCCGCCGAAATGCCCGGCGTGATCGTGCCCCGCAAAACCGTGGGCGAGCTGCGCAAGCTGCTGGACGACGACGATATGGAAATCGCCGTTTCCGTGTCCGAGACCAAAATCCGCTTTGCCACACCGGACATCACGCTGACCTCCAAGGTCATCGACGGGACGTTCCCCGACTACACCCGCGTGATCCCGCAGGGCAACACCCGCAAGATGGAAGTCGACGCCAGCGATTTCGCCCGCGCCGTGGACCGTGTTGCGACCGTAAGCTCCGAACGGTCCCGCGCCGTCAAGCTGCAACTGGACGAAGATCGTCTGGTGCTGTCCGTCAACGCGCCTGACAGCGGTGCCGCCGAGGAAGAACTGGTCGTCGCCTATGCCGACGAACGGCTGGAGATCGGGTTTAACGCGAAATACCTGCTTGAGATCGCAAGCCAGGTGGATCGTGAAAACGCCGTGTTCCTGTTCAACTCCTCCGGTGATCCGACGTTGATGCGCGAAGGCAATGACATGTCTGCGGTCTATGTCGTTATGCCGATGCGTGTGTGACGCTGACAGGCTACGTCGAACATCTTAACGCATTCATACCAATCGTATGAGCGGGCTTTACCTCTCCCAGCTGACGCTGTCGCATTTTCGCTCGCATAAACGTGCGGTGATCGATTGCGACACGCGGCCTGTGTCTATTTTCGGGCCCAATGGCGCGGGAAAGACCAATATTCTGGAAGCCGTGTCTTTGTTGTCCCCCGGCCGCGGCCTGCGCCGGTCAAGCGCGTCGGATATGACGCGCCGGCCAGAGGCGCTTGGCTGGAAGATCACCGCACATCTGCACAGTCTGGGCCAGATCCACGAGGTCGAGATCTGGTCAGAGGCGGGGGCCGCGCGGCAAGTTCGGATTGACGGCAAGGCGACGGCGCAGACCGGATTAGGGCGCATTGCGCGGGTGCTGTGGCTGATCCCGTCGATGGACCGTCTGTGGATCGAAGGCGCCGAAGGTCGCCGCCGTTTTCTTGACCGCATGACGCTCAGCTTTCTGCCTGACCATGCAGATCAGTCGCTTGCCTATGAAAAGGCCATGCGCGAACGCAACCGCCTGCTGAAGGATATGGTGCGCGAACCGTCGTGGTATGTCGCGCTGGAACAGCAAATGGCCGAGGCCGGAAGCGCGATCCACGCCAACCGTGTTGCCGCCTTGCAAGCCATCACCGAGGCGCAGGCGCAGGCCGAGACCGCCTTTCCCACCGCGACGCTTGATCTGATCTGCGACATGCCCACCACCGCCGAGGGGTTGCGTCAGGCGCTCGCCGACAACCGGATGCGCGATCTGTCAGCGGGACGGACCCTGATCGGACCGCATCGCGCCGATCTTGAAGGGGTCTATGCCGCCAAGGACGTACCCGCGCGTGATTGTTCAACCGGAGAGCAGAAGGCCCTGCTGGTGTCGCTGATCCTTGCGAACGCCCGCGCATTGGCCGCTGATTTCGGCGCACCGCCTCTGCTGTTGCTGGACGAGGTCGCTGCCCATCTGGACGCCAACCGCCGCGCCGCGCTCTATGACGAACTGTGCGCCCTTGGTGCCCAAGCCTGGATGACCGGCACCGGAGAAGAGCTGTTCGACACGCTCGGCCCCCGCGCCCAACGGCTTGAGGTGACAGAGACCCTCGGCCTTTCAACTGCAAGGATGCTTCCATGACCATCGCCCTGCCCGATCTGCTGCTGTACTGCGGCGCGCTCGTGATCCTGTTTCTGACCCCGGGTCCTGTATGGCTTGCCATCATGGCACGCGCGCTGTCGGGCGGGTTTGGCGCGGCATGGCCGCTCGCCCTTGGGGTGGCGATCGGTGATATGCTCTGGCCGCTGGTGGCGGTGCTTGGCATCAGCTGGATCCTGTCGGTGTTTGATATGTTCATGCTGGGCATGCGCTGGATCGCCTGTGCCGTGTTCCTGATCATGGGCGTGTTGCTGATCCGCCATGCCGACGCCAAGATCGACCGTGACAACCGTCTGACCCGCCCCGGCGCATGGGCCGGTTTCGGTGCCGGGTTGCTGGCCATTCTGGGCAACCCAAAGGCCGTTCTGTTCTATCTCGGTGTGCTGCCCGGCTTCTTTGATCTGCGCCATGTCACCGCATTGGACGTCGGCGCGATCATCGCCGCATCCGTCGCGATCCCGCTGTTCGGGAACCTTGCCATCGCCGCTTTAGTGGGCAAATTGCGCGGCCTGATGACCGACCCGGCGACCCTGAAACGCATCAACATCGTGGCCGGTGCGCTGCTGATCTGCGTAGGTTTGCTCATCCCCTTCGTCTAACGCAAAATCTTGTGTCAGGCGCGTGACAATCGTGGCGGAAAACACTATAAATTGGGTAACAAAAGAAGGTTTCCCAATATGTCCGACACCGATCAGCTCCCCGAGGAATATGGCGCAGATTCCATTAAGGTTCTCAAAGGCTTAGAAGCGGTTCGCAAACGTCCGGGCATGTATATCGGTGACACCGATGACGGGTCGGGTCTGCACCACATGGTCTATGAGGTCGTGGACAACGGTATTGACGAGGCGCTGGCCGGTCATGCGGATGCGGTGAACGTCACAATTCACGATGACAGCTCTGTTTCGGTCAGTGACAACGGGCGCGGTATTCCCGTCGGTATCCACCAGGAAGAAGGCGTTTCCGCCGCCGAGGTCATCATGACCCAGTTGCACGCGGGCGGTAAGTTCGACAGCAACTCGTACAAGGTATCCGGCGGTCTGCACGGCGTGGGCGTTTCGGTTGTGAACGCGCTGTCCGATTGGCTGGAACTGCGCATCTGGCGCGAAGGCAAGGAACATGTTGCGCGCTTTGAAGGCGGTTTCACCACCAAACACCTAGAGGTCGTGGGCCCCACCGAACGTACCGGCACCGAAGTCCGGTTCATGGCCTCGACCGAGACATTTTCGAACCTCGACTATAGCTTCGAGACGCTGGAAAAACGTCTGCGCGAACTGGCGTTCCTGAACTCCGGCGTGCGCATCATCCTGACTGATGAACGCCCTGCCGAACCTCTGCGGACCGAGCTTTTCTATGAAGGCGGCGTGAAGGAATTCGTGAAATACCTCGACCGGTCGAAAACCTCTGTCATGCCCGAACCGATTTTCATTTCGGGCGAGAAAGACGATATCGGCGTCGAAGTCGCGATGTGGTGGAACGACAGCTACCATGAAAATGTGCTGCCCTTTACCAACAACATCCCGCAGCGTGACGGCGGCACCCACACCGCGGGCTTCCGCGGGGCGCTGACGCGGACAATCAATAACTACGCGCAATCCTCGGGTATCGCGAAGAAGGAAAAAGTATCCTTCACCGGGGATGACGCCCGCGAAGGCCTGACCTGCGTGCTGTCGGTCAAGGTGCCGGACCCCAAGTTCAGCTCTCAGACCAAGGACAAGCTTGTCAGCTCCGAAGTGCGCCCCGCCGTCGAAGGTTTGGTGAACGAAAAGCTGGCCGAATGGTTTGAAGAAAACCCGCAGATCGCAAAGATCGTCGTCGGCAAGATCATCGAAGCCGCCCACGCCCGCGAAGCAGCGCGCAAGGCCCGCGACCTGACCCGCCGCAAGACCGCGATGGACGTGAACTTCCTTGCGGGCAAGCTCAAGGATTGCTCCGAAAAAGACCCGTCCAAAACCGAAGTCTTTCTGGTGGAGGGTGACTCCGCCGGTGGCTCTGCGCAAACGGGCCGTGACCGCCAGACACAGGCGATCTTGCCCCTGAAAGGTAAGATCCTGAACGTCGAACGCGCCCGGTTTGACCGGATGCTGGGCAGTCAGGAAATCGGTAACCTTGTTATGGCGCTCGGCACCGGAATTGGCCGCGATGAATTCAACATCGATAAACTGCGCTACCACAAGATCGTCATCATGACCGATGCGGACGTTGACGGCGCGCACATCCGTACGCTTTTGCTCACGTTCTTCTACCGTCAGATGCCGCAGCTGATCGAGAACGGCCATCTCTATATCGCGCAGCCGCCCTTGTACAAAGTGTCGCGTGGCAAGTCCGAGGTCTACCTCAAGGATCAGGCCGCGATGGAGGACTACCTGATCCAGCAAGGCATTGAAGGCGCTATGCTAAAACAGGGCAATGGCGAGGAAATCACCGGTCAGGATCTGGCCCGCGTCGTCGATCTGGCCCGCCAGATGCGTCGTGTTCTCGAAGCTTTCCCGACCCATTACCCCCGCCATATTCTGGAACAGGCCGCCATCGCCGGTGCCTTTGTGCCGGGCGCGGTTGATGCTGATCTGCAAGGCGTGGCCGACAAGGTCGCAGAGCGTCTGAACCTGATCGCATTGGAATGGGAGCGTGGCTGGCAAGGCCGCATCACCCAAGACCACGGCGTCCGCCTCGCCCGCATCCTGCGCGGCGTGGAAGAGGTGCGCACCCTCGACGGCCGTATGCTGCGGTCGGGCGAGGCCAAACGCTCGGGCGGGTTCACAGAGCATCTGCAAGACGTCTACGGCACGCCCGCCAAACTGGTGCGCAAAGACCGTAGCCAGCTGATCCACGGCCCCATGGACCTGCTTGAAGCGATCCTTGCCGAAGGTGAAAAAGGCCTGTCCCTGCAACGCTACAAAGGTCTGGGCGAAATGAACCCCGATCAGCTGTGGGAAACCACGCTCGACCCCGACGCCCGTACGCTGTTGCAGGTTAAGGTCGCGGATATGGCCGAAGCAGACGACCTGTTCACCAAGCTGATGGGCGACGTCGTAGAACCCCGCCGCGAATTCATCCAGCAAAACGCGCTGAGCGTAGAGAACCTGGATTTTTAAGCGTTTGTATGGAAGCGGATAAAATTGCGTGGCGCGCATAAGTTTGCGCGTCGCGGATGCAGTCAAGCAATATGATATCATTTTAATTCAATAACTTATTTGATTCATTCAAATACGGAAGGCCTATAGGATCGCGCTAGGCTTGCCGCCTCCCCCTTCAAATCCGAGTGAACATTCCAACTAGCCTTCAATCACTCCATGCTCATTGCCCATGACATTGGACTGGACCCTTTCGCACCGCCCCAATCAGCTCCGCGTTTTATGTTTACAACTACATTCGCTTAGGACAGGCGGCCGCTTACGGCCCTAAACTGCCACTCGTTGTTGGACTGATCATTGCTAGGCTGTTGCTTCCTCAAACCAGCCATCGGTGGCATCGTGCAGCATAATTTGGCAGGATGAGGTCAGCAGTGCCGGCAAACGTTGCTTTGCAAGACGGTCACTATGGCCCTTGGCAGAACTTAGCTGCAAGCCACCTGCAGGGACTGAACCAATAGCCATGTGACCTGCGAAGGTCGAGCCTTACGCTCGGCCAGCAGCATCCGCACGTTGAGTGCTTCGGTCGCTTACCTAAAACCTTAAACACACAAAAGCATGAAAAATTGCTACACCAGTGTTGATAATGAATATTCATTACCTAAATTGACCACGGCCCGCGGTGAGGATGATAATCGAAAGCGGGCGATCCCTGCTCATGCAGGTCCTGCACGGCCTGAGCCATGCCCGGCATCTTCAGGCTGCGCATCATAATGACGATGGCAGCGCCGGCGGGATCATGACGCATGACGTGTTCCTTCCGTGGTGCGTAGCCCGTCATATCGTGCGACATTGGCCTCGGGCTCCTTATTCAAAGAAAGGGCCGCA
>NZ_JBLWBA010000006.1:800960-801843 GCF_048285585.1 Sulfitobacter sp. SBS6
AATAATGCGCTCATGCGTGCAAACCACATGGCCTTCGGCGACGATGACCAGCCGTTCAGGATAGATACGGAGACTGACAGGGCGGTTCGCAAAGCTGGCAGGCACTGAGTAGCGATTACGGTCGAATGCTATCAGACAAGTGGGGGACACCCGCTTGCTCTGCTCGACAAAGCCGTCAAACATTGTGGGCAGTGGCATCAGCGCGGCCTTCTCGGCGTCCCAGACATCCGCAATGTTGCCAGGCAATCTGCCATGCGGTGTCTCGGCCCACAGAAGCTTGCAGCGCTCCTCCAGCCATTCATTCAGCGCATAGAGGTTCGGAAAGGCTGGCATGAGTTGCCAAAGCCGTCGTGCTGCAGGCACGCCTTTGGCGTGATGGCGGGCGTCGCGCACACTCTTCTCAACCTGACCTTTCTCCCACCCTGCCGCGGGATTGAAGAACTCAGGGTCAAAGACATAATGGCTGGTCATCGCAAGGAACCGTGCGTTTACATCGCGCTTCTTTCCGACGCCAATCCGGTCGACGGCTGTCTTCATGTTGTCATAGATGCCACGCCCCGGAACACCCTCAAACACCCGAAAGCCATGCCAGTGGGTATCGAACAGCATCTCATGCGTTTGCAGCCGATAGGCCCGGACCAGAAATGCGCGGCTGTGGGACAGCTTGATATGGGCGACCTGAAGCTTGAGGCGCTCGCCCCCGACATAGGCCCAGTCCTCGCTCCAATCGAATTGGAACGCCTCGCCCGGCTGAAAGACCAACGGCACGAAAACACCCCGGTCAGTCGTATGTTGAGCACGCTGTCGTTCGCCCTTCCAGTTCCGCACGAAGGCCGCGACACGCTCATATGAGCCATCAAAGCCGAGCTGAACCAGATCCGCA
>NZ_JBLWBA010000007.1:0-158349 GCF_048285585.1 Sulfitobacter sp. SBS6
CGGCTGCGATAATGTAGGGGGGTGGATTCACAAACGAAGTGCAAATTCTGTACGAATACAGAGAGTTGCATGGAGTATGAAGAATGGGAATCCACTACTGTCACCTGAAGCTGGACGAACGACGCAAGCTTGCAAAGTGGCTGGAAGCCAAAATGCCGATTTCAGAGATTGCGGATCGCCTGGGCCGCGATCCCTCCACGATATACCGAGACATTAAGCGCAATCGTTACACTGACAAAGAGATACCGGAACTGGATGGATACCACGCGCTTGTCGCTCAGGACAAATACGAGGCGCGCCGCGCGATCCATCGCAAGATGATCGTTTACCCTGAACTGAAGGAAGCCATTGAAGACCGATTGAAGGCTGGCTGGTCACCAGAACAGATTGCGGGCCGCATGCGGTTGGAGCGCCATCCGATCCGCGTGAGTCACGAGACGATCTATCGGTTCGCCTATTCCAAAGATGGTCGCGATGAACAGTTTTATCGCCATCTTCCCGAACATCGCAGACGTCGCAGGCCGCGTGGTTACCGCAGGCACAACCGGACCCACATCTTCGACACGCAGAGCCTGTCGTACAGGCCTGAGAGCATCTCAGAGCGTGCCGAGTTCGGCCACTGGGAATGCGATCTGATGATGTTCCGCAAGGAGCATGGAAAGGTCAACGTGACGTCTCTGGTCGAACGGGTGAGCCGGTATGCTGTCGTCATGCGCAACGAGGATCGCCAGTCCAAACCGATCATGGAGGCGCTGATCCAGGGCCTGGCTCCCCTGCCCGCCGATGCGCGTCAGTCGATCACATTCGACCGCGGCACCTAATTCTCCGCATGGAGACATCTCAAGGCCGGGATCGGCGCAGATGCGTGGTTGTCTAATCGCAAGGCCGCAGTCAAGCCTTGATGCAAAAGCACGGCCTATCGAAATGCCTTTAGAGCATTTCGGCCTCCGGTTCTTGCTCAGTTCGCTCTCAGCACGTTTATGTTATTGAGGTCATGCGTGTGTCCGGGGCATGGTTGTCTCCGCGGTCAGCACTTGGCTGCCGCATTTTGGGTTCCGCAGGTGAAGCCTTCCTTTGTTCTGCACGCAGTCTGTAATAGCTGCTGCCACGTCTTTCGGATTGGCCTGACCTCCGTCCACGACAGGGACGCCTCCTCGCATCAAGTTATGATGCGCTGAGCTCGGTGTGCGAGGGACAATGCCTTAGGCGAGTTCCTCGCGCGTTGGAATAAAGGTTTGACCGGTCTTCAGCATGGAATGCATGATGACGGCGAGTTTGCGAGCAACGGCGACCGCCGCCCGCTTGAAGCCAAGGCGTTCGCGCAATTGAAGCCCCCAGGTTTTTAGATCACTGACCGTTTCGGCTCGAGTCCTCGTAAGCAACGAGGTCGCAGCCTCGTAGAGGAGCCCACGCAATCGTTGCCCCCCCCTTCGAGAGATGTGGCCGTTAAAATCCATCTCTCCCGATTGGTATCGGCGTGTAGTGAGGCCAAGCCATGCGCCGGCAGATCGGGACTTCGGAAAGTTCTTCGGGTCTTCGATAGCGGCCACATAGGAAACTGCTGTGATCGCCCCAACGCCTGGTATCGTCATGAGCAAACGCGTGCTTTGGCACTGTCGCGCCGCCAACAAGAGCTGGCGGCTGAGCGTAGACGCCCGCTCCCTGACAGCTTGCCAAGCTTCAAGCAACGGATAGATGATCCCTTTCAACTCGACATGTCCGTCCAGTAGATCGTTAACCTTTTCTATGAACACCCGGCCTTTGCTCTTGGGCACGACAAGACCGAAAGTCTTCATCAAACCACGGATCTGATTGGTCAATTGTGTCGTGATGGCCAAGAGTTGGGTGCGGGCTGCAACCAATGACCGGATCAGCATCGCTTCGAACGACTTGACCCTGACAGCCTTATAGAAGCCGGTTTCGGCAAGTTTGGCCAATCCCTCAGCATCGTTTGCATCGGTCTTGTTCAGCGTCTCACCCAGAATTTTCTGAGCATGCCGCGCCTCAATGCAGATCGCCCGGAGTCCTTCCCCCGTTAAGGCATGAAAGAACCAAGTGGCGAGGGGGCCAGTTTCGAAAACGACGCTCAGGGGGTCGTCCGCATGCTTCCGAACCGCCTGCGCAATAATTCCCGGGTCGGAGGGACATTTCCCGCGCCATATTCTTTTGCCGTCTTCTCGGATTGAGATCGCGGTATCCTTCAACGAAACGTCAAGCCCTATGTACTGGCCCATGCTCAATCTCCATCTGTTGCTTCGAACAAGACCCTTTCGGATCACGCTCTGGATCATACCGGAGAAAAAACATTTCGATGCCATGACGAAACGCGGAGTGACAGAGCGATTACCCCATGTTCTGCGATCCCTCCTCGCCATGGCAAAAAGGCACCGTCGAGAACACCAACCGCCGCGCCCGAAGATGGCTGCCTCGCAAGCGTGACATCAGGGGAATGACAGACCATGATATTAAGCAGATCTGTGACCAACTCAACAACACGCCCCGCAAATGCTTAGGATGGAAAACACCTGCGGAGGTCTTCCGTGAAAAAATGATGGAGGAGATGGGCCAACATCCCTACCCTCAAAGGCTATAGGAGTCGCGGTTCGGCTATCGCTCACACCGCGCATTTTCTGCGCGGTGCTTGTTGCGGGCATAACGCTTGGTACGCCCGTGTTTGCACAGCGGTACGTAGAGGTGGAACGCAGCTTCGCAGTGGCGTTGATCCGTGATGTTCTGATTGCCATTAATTAGGGTAATTGGACCGACAACTACACCATCTTGCGCGATTACGCGTCCAGCCATTTTTTACTGCCAACGATCCAACCCGCCTAACGGGCCTGTTTGCAACCGTTCTCTCGTCGGAGCCGGAAATCCTGAGCACACAAGCCGCAAACGCCAGCACCTACGCAAGACGCGGCGGAGTGAACCCCCTGCCCGCAAGCGATGGAACCGCGTTATTCTGACAACAAGACCCCGCCCGCGGACACAATCCACACAACCATAAATGCGCAAGCGAGCCATGGGCCAAAGGCGACTCTGCGATCCGGGTTACGACGGGTAATCAGCGCATAGACCAAGCCGCCAAGGCTGGCGACGAGCAACACATATGGCAGCAACCCAACACCAAGCCAACTACCGCTAGCCGCGAATAGCTTTGCATCGCCCAGGCCCAACCCCTCCTCGCCATGGCGAAAGAAATAGAACTGACCGATCGCCCAGAACAGTCCGAAGCCGGTCAAGGCACCAGCCACCGACGCCCCAATCGAGATCCGATCGGTCACCAGCGCCAAGACGAGACCCGCCCCGATCAGAGGAACCGTGTAGATATTTGGCAAACGGAAAGTCCTGAGATCAACCCATGCGAGCCTCGCAAGAACTGCGGCAAGGGCAGATGTCGCAATAATAATAATCAGCAATCCCATGTCCTTATAAAAGATGCGGCGAAATCTTGCTTTTTCTCGAAACTAAGCGGGGAACCGCCACGTGCCTAAGAAAGGTATTATTCAAAGTACCGTCAATAAGCGATCGCCGTATGTGCGGTGGACAATAAAATTAGGGAGTAACGAATGACTTTTTACAAAAGTGCCACAAAGCTTGCAATGACAGTCAGCGCCGCTGCGCTGGTCGCGTCGTCTGCAACAGCGTCATCCCACCGGGAAGCGCCTGGCATCACCGAACAGCCAAAGGTTGATGCGTCAGATTTCTACATGTTCCGCAGCTACGAAACAGGGCGCCCGGACTATGTGACCTTCATCGCCAACTACCAGCCATTGCAGGCTCCGTATGGCGGACCGAACTATTTCACCATGGATCCCGACGCGATCTATGAAATCCACATCGACAACGACGGTGACGCGGTTGAAGACATTACCTTCCAGTTCAACTTTGACAACGAACTGGCGAATGACGGGGCGGGCATTGCCCTCGAAATTGGCGATGCGACGGTTGCTATTCCGCTGCGGACAGCCGGTCAGATCACTGGTGCCGCTGCCGATCCTTTGAACGAGATCGAAAGCTACACGCTGACCCACATCACAGGCGACCGAAGGTCCGGTAAGCGTGCGGCGGTAACCGGTTCGAACGGCGAGACATTTGCCAAACCGCTGGACTATATCGGCGAGAAGACGTTGCCGGACTACGAAACATACGCAAACAGCTTTATTCATACGATGACTATTCCGGGCTGCGACATGCCGGGCAAAGTGTTCGTTGGTCAGCGCGAAGAAGCCTTTGCTGTGAACCTGGGCGAAGTTTTCGACCTTGTGAACCTTGTCCCCCTTGAAGGGTCGATCCCGAATGACCGCTCTAACGACGATCTGGTGGACCGGTTCAACGTCACCTCACTGGCCGTCGAAGTGCCAATTACCTGCCTCACCGGGGACGGTAACGGTGTCATCGGCGCATGGACAACAGCCAGCCTGCCCCAAGCCGAAGTCGAAGACCCATCGCCGACCTACGCAGAGACCTCCAAGTATGGCGGTGCTTTCGTGCAACAATCGCGTCTGTCCGCGCCTTTGGTGAACGAACTGGTGATCGGTCTACCTGACAAAGACCTGTTCAATGCCGCGCAGCCGACACAAGACAGTGCTCTGGCGACTTACGTGACCAACCCGACACTGCCTGCACTGATCGACATCCTGTTCCGTGAAGCTTTGGGAGCCGACGACAACATTGCGCCTTCAAATTTCCCGCGCAACGACCTTGTCACCGCGTTCCTGACCGGCTTTCCCGGTCTGAACCAGCAGGCAACTGTAACGGCGTCTGAAATGATGCGCCTTAACACTGCGATTGCCCCCACAGCTCAAGCAGAGCAAAGCCCGTTTGGCGTTGTCGGTGAAGACCTTGCAGGCTTCCCGAACGGCCGTCGCCCCGGTGACGATACCGTAGACATCGCCCTGCGCGTCGTCATGGGTGCCCTGTGCCACCCCGTACCACTAGGGGCAGAACTGGGTGTGGATGGCGCTGAGGAAGATACTGAAAGCGACTTTATCAATCTGGGTCTGTGCGAAGAATCCGATGCACCGGTTGGCGATCAACCGTTCATCGACGGCGCACCTATCAGTTCTGCTGAGATGCAGGCTGTGTTCCCTTACCTGAACACCCCACTGCCCGGCGCAACCAACGAATAAGGAGGACAACACATGAAACTAAGATCTAAATCAGCGTTTCTTGGCACAGCTGTCTTTCTTGCGGCTTGTGGCAGTTCGGGCATTGGGCTGACCGGTATCCAGCAATTGGGTGCCAGCTTCCTTGCGGCGTTCAACGCGGACGGTGCGACAGGCGAACCCGTCGACGCACAAGACGTCGATCTTGCCGCGGTCAGCTTCACCACGGATCCCTTTAACCCTTAAGGGGTGATCTGAATAAACCACCGACGGCCCTCCGTTTCTCGGAGGGCCGTTTTGCGTTCGACCTATTCTGCGTCTTCTGACGAGTCCGGCTCTGAATAGATAAACCTGCGCTGCACAATCTCGACCGCTTTGACCCCTAACTTGTTCCGACGCAGTATCAGGCTTTGCATTGCAATCTCTGCGCGTCCGGCCTGCGCCGTCACATCCACCAGATAGGCGTTCGAGGTAAAGCCGCTGTTTTGGGGACGCAGCGCGCCGACTGTGGCAAGATCATCCAGCGTCAGAAAACCCTGTGCCTCGCGCAAGCGCACCAGTTGCAAAGCCTGCCTTCTATTCTGCAACATGACGGTCAACAAAAACGGGTCCACCGCATTCAGATTGATCGCACCGGCGACCGGCAATGCAGTCACATAGGGCGCCAAGGCATCCAGTGTTACAGGAGATACGCCAAAACTCGCAAGGTCATCCAGTGCATTCACGCGCTCTAACACGCTTAGAATACGCACGATCTGGGTAACTGTCTCTGGCGGTTGGTTTAGGGCCACCATCAACCGTTTTGCGAACTCCTGCGTGCCTAGGGTCACCTGCGCCAGTTGATTGATATCGAATTTCGCCTGCAGATCGGTGACGCCAACCGAAAACCGTCCTGTGGCCAAAGCCACTTCTTCCTGGATCACGGACCGCGCCCAAGGTTCGCTGAAATGGTCTGTGTCTGGCCCTGTATCAAGATCGCGGCGCAGCGCATCCACGACAGACGCCTCGGCACCCATCGCAATCTGCTCGGCGGTGGCTGCGTCCGATGCGCGGGACACGCGATCCAGCGCAGCTTCTTGGCTGGTGATCAACAGCATCATCAAACCCCCTGCGATGGCAAGCACCACAAGGACGTTGATCAAGACCACGCCTTCGTCTGACTTGCGGCGTGTCACTGGCTTTGCCCTGCTGGCAAAACCATCAAGCGCGTTACCGTTGCGGGGCGCACGCCTTGCCGTTGCCAGACATCTATCGCCAATTCAGCGGCCATCGGCGCGCCAACCGTGGCGCTCGCGTTCGGCGGCCATACGTCATGCCACCGTTGCCCCCGTCCCATGAGCCGCCATCCCAACGCAGACACCCCAACCAACAGCCGCTGATCGACAGGGCCTGTTCCTGTGCCCGTTTTGACCTGCCGGACCAATGTTTCGTCCTCGAGGAAATAGGCGATGCTTCGGGTTCTCTCGCCATATGCGCGCGCAAAAGACAATTTGCTGTCCGTCAGGGTCACGTCAATAGGCGCAATCTGCGCCAGATCGCGGCGGATCACCAAGAAGGCCCTATCAATGTCGGCCAATCGTTCAAGTCGTCCTTCGGTATTTTCACCCGTTCGGGCCACCGTGTCCAAAACAGTCAGCCCTGCAACCCCGATCACAGCGAATATCGCCAGCGACACCAGCACTTCGATCAGGCTCAGCCCTGCATCGCCGGCGCGTTTGGCGTTCATACAGAGGTGCTGCCGATCAGGCTGAAATCACCGGAACCCACCTTAAGAACGCCAAGCCCGCGTTCGCACAGGCCAGAACGTTCGAACCGATATGGCCCGACGACGCCGGTGAACCCTTCCGTGCGGGTCAACCCCTTGGCAGAGAGCTGCCTTTGCTGGCCAAGCACCCGCAGCAATTCGACGGCATCAAATGCCAGTCCGCTGATGATCCCACCACTGGTGCCGCCCGCCTCGGTAAACGCATCGTTAAACGCTGCAAAGCGCAGTGGATCAGGGGCCGCAAACCAAGCCTCGCGAAATGCCGGACGGTCCGATAGGTCCAGCGTGGACCATTGGGTCGACCCCAACAGCTGTATCCCCTGACCGCGCAATGCTTCGGCAGAAGGGGCCAACGTCGCGTCTGCAACGGGCAGATAGACCGCGTCGGGCAGTTTCCCCCCCTGATTGAGGGCGGCCAATAGACCTGCGCTGCCGGCCTGAACCGTTTCGGGACGTATATTCAGCCCCAAGGCGCGGCCCACCCTCCGCGCGGCCTCTGCCGATTGTGCACCAAATGCGGTCGAGGGCACGACGACGGCGACATCGCTGAGGTTGCGTTGCGCCGCAATTGACAAGATCGCTTGTGCGGACTGCGCCGGTGTCACACCAAACACAAACGTGCCGCCGCCCGCCAAGGCTTCGTTGTTGGATAGGGTCACGACGGGAACGCGCACTGCTTTTCCCACCGCTTCGGCTTGTGCGCTGAACACGGGCCCAACGATCATCTTGGCCCCGGCCTCGACCGCCCGCGTGGCGGCGGCCACCGCTGTTTCAGGTGTCGATCCGCTATCGACGATTTCGATCCCGACACCCGGCCCCCCGCCAAGGGTTGCAGAGGTGCGCAATGTCTGCCCTAACTCTGCTGAGGTGCCGGAAAGCGGTAACATGATCACGGATTTTTGCGGCCCGTCATTGCCGCGCAGACCACCACCACCGTTGCCAAACGACACGTCACCGCATCCCCCAACCAAGGAGACAACAGATGCCGCAGAAAGACCTGACAATACGCGGCGGCGCGACGGGACGCTTGCATGGTCTGCGGTACGGGTTGGTTTTGGCGGCTGTGACATGCTGTATACTTTTCCTAATGATAGGGATGATTTTCGCCGTAGCACCGATCAGTATTGTTACACGAAACACCAATCTCGCGCCAACGATTATTGATATTCACGGCTCGCTTCGTCGCGGTCGCGCCACGCTGGAGGGCGGGTATGTTCTGAGCTGGCAAACCGCGGCTTCGGTGCTTTGGGTGCCTCATCTGGATACCCGATATGTACTTGAAGGGAACGATACCCGCATCACCGGCGCGCTAACCACCGGTCCGCGCGGGATCGCCCTGCACGATACACAAGGCCGCGCAGGGCCGGGTTTGGCGGGGCTTATTGAAGGCGCGTGGGAGTGCGATATGACCGCACGCGTCACGGATGTATCCTTTAGCTGGGGGTGGCGCAGTGCGGCTGCCTCGGGTGGCTTGTCCACCCCAGAGGGCAGCTGTTCAAAGTCGGGCCAAACGGTTGATGTGCCGCCGCTTGTGATGACGTTGGGCAGCGAAGGGAACGATGCGGTAATCGCCCTGTCTGCAAAAGACGCGCCGCCGATGGCAACCGTCAAAATCCGCCGGAAACGGGTGTTTGATATCTTGATCCAACCCTCCGCATCAAAGGTGTTCCCCCAGCTACCAAGCAGCGGCCCGATTGCGTTGCAACTGCCCTTCTGATCACCCTGCCAACGCATTCAGCCCCACAATCGGCATCAGGATCGACATGACAAGCAGCATCACAATGCCCCCCATCACCAGCAAGACCGCGGGCTCCACCAGTGCGACGATCGCGGTCACCGAAGCCTTAAGAGACGCAGCCTGATCGCTTGCAGCGCGGTCCAGACTGTCGCCCAAGCGACCGCTTGCCTCCCCGCTTGCTATCATCGCGACCAACATCGGGGGGAAGACACCTGCCGCCAGTACCGACTTGGACAACACGGCACCATCATTCACCTCTTGGGTGATCTGCGCGACGCGTGCACGAATGAACCGGTTCGGCACCGTGCCCGCCGCTGCGGACAACGCCTCCGACAGTGGTACACCCGATTGCACCAGGGTCGCCAATGTGCCGGAAAACTGCGCCGAATTCAGACGCAGCACCAGCGGGCTGATAATCGGCGCGCGCACAATCCATCGGTCCCAGCCAAGCCGCGCCGCAGGTTGGCGCAACAGCGCAAGCCCGCCGATTATAAGCGCAGCAATCCCCCCTGCCGACGCAGCCCCCCAACGCTGCATCCAATCGGAAACCGCGATCAGACCACGGGTCAATGCGGGTAATTCGGCCCCCCGTGCCGTGAAGACGCGGACGATGTCCGGCACGACAAAAACCAGCAGCGCCACAATCACGCCAAGCGATACCAACGCCAACAGAGCCGGGTAGATCAACGCCAACTGTAGGCTTTGACGGTTGCGGCTGCGATCCTCGATGTGGGCGGCCAGATGCTCCATCACTTGGGGTAATTTGCCCGCACTCTCGCCTGCCCGCACCGACGAGCGGTAATATTCATCAAAGCTGCCCGGCACGTCTTCAAGGCTGTCGGCAAAGCTGCGCCCGTCGGTAATCGCGGCACGCAAGTTCAACAAAAGTGATGCATCTTTCGGTCCTTTGATCTGGTCTGCCACGATCTTCAGCGCGTCTTCGATCCGTACCTGCGCCCCAATCAGAGTGGCCAGTTGCCGCGTCACCAACACCTGTTTCTTCAGTCCAAGCCGGTGTGCCCGCCCGCGGCCCGTCCCCGCAGCGCCGCGTGTTGTAGCATTGACCGATAACGGCAAAAGATTGCGTTTGCGCAAGTCTGCACGGGCCGCTGCAAGGCTTGCTGCTTCGATCAGCCCTTTCGTCTGCTTTCCTGCCGGATTGACAGCGCGATAGGAAAACGCAGGCATGATCAGCGCTCCCCTGCTAAAACATCGTCTCGTACTGCTCTGGCGACTTCTTGCACCGTGGTAAGTCCGGCGCCGATCTTCTGGGCGCCGTCCTGCATGATACCGGGCCCTGTCCTGCGGGCTTCAGCCGTCAACGCCGCCTCAGAGGCCCCCTCGTGGATCATCGCTTCAAGCCGTTGGGTCGCGACAACAATTTCATAAAGCGGCAGCCTGCCGCGATAGCCGGTACCGCCACATGCCTCGCACCCATTCGCCTCGTACACGCGATCACCCACGGCCAAAGATCCTGCCAGCAGGCTCACGTCTGTCTCGGTCACGGAATGGGGTGCTCGGCAATCGGCGCACAACTTGCGCACCAGACGCTGCGCCACCAATCCCCGTATCATTGGGGCCAGCAAGAACCGCTCTACCCCCATATCAATCAACCGCGATACCGCGCCAATCGCCGTGTTCGTGTGCAGCGTAGATAAAACAAGGTGTCCGGTCATCGCACTTTCCACTGCGATCTTGGCCGTTTCGCCATCGCGGATTTCGCCGACCATGATGACATCGGGGTCTTGTCGCAAAATGGCCCGCAACCCCCGGGCAAATGTCATGTCGGTTTTTGAATTAACCTGAATCTGGCCCACCCCAGCCATCGAGTATTCGATCGGGTCCTCCACCGTCAAAATATTGCGTTGACGGTCGTTCAATGCACCCAATGCGGCATAGAGCGATGTGGTTTTCCCCGATCCCGTCGGGCCTGTGACCAGAACCAACCCTTCGGGTGCCGTGACGATTTCGTTAAAGGCGTTCGTGTCCCGCTCTGACATGCCAAGATGCGCAATGCCCAGCTGGGTTTGGCCGCGATCCAGCAGGCGCAGAACGACACGTTCGCCAAACTGCGACGGCAAGGTGGAAATCCGCACATCTAGATCGTAGCTGCCCACGCGCAAACTGACACGCCCGTCTTGGGGCAGACGCTTTTCCGCGATATCCAGCTTGCCCATCACCTTAAGCCGGCTGGACAGTTGGGACGCGAGCGCGCGGCGTGGTTCAAGCACATCCCTCAACACCCCGTCGACACGAAACCGTACGACAAGCCGTTTTTCCTCAACTTCGATGTGGATGTCGGATGCGCCGTCTTTCACCGCTTCCAGCAGCAACGCATTGATCAGCCGAACCACCGGCGCGTCGTCTTTTTGGTCAAGTAGATCATCAACAGATGCCGCTGTTTCGGCAAGCGCGCTTAGATCATCGCTGTCATCATCGGCCATTTGCGCCGCTTCGGCAGCGCTGTCGCGATAGGACGCTGACAACGCTTTATCGAAGGTCGCCGCATCCACGGCTTCAAACCGGATCAGCGCACCGGCGATACGCTGCGCCTCGATCAACGCAGGCAGGGGCGCATCGGGCAGATGCATGCACACCGGCGCAGTATCAACTTGCAACGGGTCCAACAAAACACCGTGTGTCTTGGCGAAACTGTAACTAAGCACCGGTCCCGTCATCCCGCATCCTCCAGCAGCAGCCGCAATGATACTTGACCGGGCTCGGTCGCGCGCGACATTTCCACCGATACAACGCGCACATTCTGCGTCGCTTCTAAGGCGGCAATCCATTCGATCAAATCGTTGTACCCCGCCTTTGCAACCGTGATCCGCAATCTTGTGCCTTCGGGGTCGAGGCGCGCCAAGGGGATGCCAGCGCCCTCGGCGCTTTGGGTGATGCGAGGTGCCAAAGGGATCGCGGCGTTCGGCGATCGCACGGCGACAGGCACGGCATCATCCGCCGTCAACGCAATCTGTGTTACAGCCAGATAGCGCGCAATCCGATCCGTCTGCAAAGCGCGCTCGGACACGGTCGGTAGCCAGACGAACGTCCATAGGCCATAAAACAACAAGACCGCGCCGCCAGTCAGCACCAGCATCCGTTCGCGCGGGTTCAGGCGGGACAACAGCTTCATGGGCGCACCGTCAACTCAGAGCGGGCTGCACCGTCGCTGGCTGTCGCCGACCCCGCAGAAACTTGGAGCCCCGCCTCATCCAGACGGGATTGCGCTTGCTGTATTGTATCAAGGTTCGCGGCCTCTACAGTCAGGCGCAGCGCACCGTTAGACCAAGTCAGCTCTTGGAATTGCACCGCGTCGCCTTGTGCCCGTAATGCGCTTGCCACGCGATCCATCACAGGCAGGAAACCCGATCCCCCCTGCGGCCTGTTCGCATCTGACAACCGGCGCATCACAAGGGCTGGCGGATCATCGGGGGATGCACCGGGCAGCTTGGCGGTCAACGCCACCGCGGCCTTCGCGCGCAAGTCATCTGCAATCCGGCGCTGCGCAGTCGCATCAAGCGCGGCGAGCATGAGGTGGCCGATCCCGGCCAAAACCAGACAGGCGGCAAGCCACTTCAAGGGTCGGGCAAACCCGCGTGTCGGACGATACACCCCTTGGCGCAGGTCTGCCTCCCACAGGATCGGGGCGGGGGTCACACCTGTGCCGCCTTGGTCCTTATAGGCAATAGCTGTCGGCAAGGCCGATGCCAGGTTTTCGATCGCGGGTTCACCTGCCAGTTGCCACACCGCCAGCAACATATCAGTGGTCACCGCGAACCCCGTCCCATCTGAAAGCCGCACCAGAACGCGATCATCTGAACGATAGGTGCGCCATGTCATCGCCCCGTCCGGGCCCGGCGCAGGCGGCGGCAGCAAGACCTGCTCGGGCACTAAAGCGCGATCCGCAGCGTCAGCCAGGTACCGTTCAAGAGTGTCCGTCTTCAGAACCGCAGCCAGAACCGATCCCTCCGCGTCGGTGCCGCAGATCGCGAAATGCGTACTGGCCAGGCCTTGCGCTACAAAGTCTTCCAACGCAAACGGAAGCGCCGCCAGGCGTTGCCGCGCACCGCGTATGGGCAGTTGCACATGATGCAGATGAACCAGCTCTGCAGGAATGACTGCGACACCGGCGGCGCTGTCTTTCGCGATCAAGTGGTCAAAAACTACACGACGCTCTGCGTTCTCACCCTCTACAACGGGTGTTTCGACAGCCGAACTGGACGCATCTCCCATTGCGAAAGAAGCGCTAACATTCTGAAATATTTTGTCTTTTAACCTTTTCACAAAGTCATTCTATGTTATGGTTCACCGTGACTAGATGCTCTGAGCAGCCTTGCGCGATGTTTGTGGTGATATACAACACACGTGTAACCAGAGGGATAGTTTCACCATGTTCTACTTACGTAGTCTGCGACAGTATGTAGGCAGTAAAGCCAAACGGCAACGGGCGCCTGATGCCGGCGTGACCCTGATTGAGATGATGGTCGTTCTGGTTATCATCGCTGTGGTCGCGGCCATGATTGTGCCCAATGTTATCGGCCGCCCTGACGAAGCGCGGGTTACCGTCGCACAAACAGATATGCGGTCAATTGCCGGCGCGCTTGAACTGTACCGGCTGGACAATCGCGTTTATCCGACATCGGCACAGGGGCTTCAGGCGCTGGTCACCCGCCCCACTGTGCCGCCGGAGCCCGTAAGCTGGGCTTCGGGCGGATATCTGGGCATCATGCCCCAGGACCCTTGGGGCGGGGACTACGTCTATCGCTCACCGGGGCAGAATGGCAATTTCGACCTCATCAGTCTGGGGGCCGACGGCCAGCCCGGTGGTGAAGGTGTAAACGCCGATATCGCACTTGCGACCGCGACAAATGGTTAGGCCTGCACGCACAACGCCTATGCCTGCCTTCACGCCCCGAAAGCGCGCAGACGACAGTGGCGTGACCCTGATCGAAATACTGGTGGTGCTGGCGCTGATCGGTATCGGTGCAGGGATCGTCAGCTATGCGCTGCCCTCTGGGGCAAACGCACGCACTTTGGAACAAGAAGCCACCCTATTGGCGGCGCGGTTGACCAACGTCGCCGACCGGAGCCTTGTCGCCGGTGAAACCTATAGGGTGATCTGGCAATCGGAGGCATACCGCTTCGAAACGTGGAAAGACGATGCGTGGCACACCGCAACCGACGCGTCGCTGTCCGTGTCACATACGCTCGACCGAGGGGCAACACTGTCCGATACTACAGGCGCGCAAAGGGGTACTTTTGCAATTACGCCCGCGCTTCTGCCACCCCCCACGGGTATCGTGTCCCTTAGGCTGGCGTCGGGCGCCCAAGGTCGCACCATCATTTTCGATGGCGCAACCGCACAGGTAGGGCAGCAAACCCAATGACCGACACGCGCGTTTCTCAAGCGGGGTTTACCCTCATCGAAACGCTGGTCGCGCTCGCAGTGCTTGCTGTGGGGTCGGTCACCTTGCTGGTCGGGGTTGAACGACATGCCGCACGGGTGCACGGATTGTCAGACCGTCTGGTGGCCCGCTGGGTTGCTGAAAACGCGTTGGCTGCGACGACCTTGGGCGTGCCGACCCAAGACCAATGGACCCGCGCCCTTGATATCGACTGGTCGGTTACCCTGCGTGCACGCGCCCTAACCGGGTCGGGTCTGCAATCCGTGACCGCGTCCGTTGCCGACACGGCCGCAGGGCCAGACGCCACACTTGTCTCATTGACCGGTTACATCGCCCGCACGGATGCACGCCCATGACCGCCGCGCGTCTTTGGGCGCTGACCGTCGCAATTGGAGTTGTCTTGCTGGTATCACTGGCCTTGGCTGGCATTCGAACAGGCTGGCACCTGCAAGGGCATACCGCCGTCATGCCCCTGCAGGTCGCGGCAAGCGCCCCACAAACCGCGCAGATGAACCAACGCGATACCGAGGCGATCACGACGCTCGCTCCTTTCGGCCAAGCTGCCGCGCTGCCAAAGGCGCAACCCGCGGCATCGACGGTCAGGTTGGATGTGGCCCTGCGCGGTGTCTTGCTTGATGGCGACCCCACCCAATCCCGCGCCTTTGTTCTGGTGTCAGGCACCACTTCCACATACCGGCTTGGCGAAACCGTTCAATCTGCTGAACTGGTGGCAATCAATGCCGATACAATCACCCTGCGCACAGAGACGGGCCTGCACGTTATCGGCTTCGACGGCTTGATCGACGATCAGGCAGGGACTGGCACAGCGACGGCATCCGACCCTTCGCCTGAACCGAAGGAATCCGCCGACCCCCTTGCGCGCCTTGCCGCAGCCATTGTGCCCGGCAACGGGTCCATCGACCTACGCGAGGCTCCTCCCGCCGAAACGACACAGGAATACATCGACCTATGGCGGGACCGGATCAGCAACAACCCCCAGGCGGCCATGGATACGGTTGGCGTCGAAGTGGTGGAAAATGGTTACAGGGTGAAAGAGGATCCCAATATCGGCGTTACTTTAGCTGGGTTGAAACCCGGTGATGTGATAACAAGCCTTAATGGCCAGACCGTCGGAGATCTGGCGCGTGACAAAGAGCTTTACGATGAAGTCGCCGCATCAGGTATTGCGCGACTTGAGGTTTTTAGGAACGGCAAAGCAATCTTGCTGACGTTTCCGCTGAGGTAATGAGTATGGACATCCTTCATGTATAAGCTGGCGACGGTTCTCGCGCTGATTGTCAGCCTGTTGGCGGCCCCTATGTCGGCGCAGACCATCGCGCTGGATGACAGCAAAGCCGAATTCATCGTGAACCTGCGCAATGCCGAAATCTCGGTGCTGGCTGAACAGGTATCCGAGATTACCCAACGGACCTTGATCATCGACCCGAACCTAACCGGCAGCGTGACGGTCATTTCATCAAAACAACTGACCCAAGCAGGCGTTTGGTCGCTGTTCCAGTCAATGCTGCGCGTGCGCGGGTTTGTTGCGGTTGAAAGCGGCGTCGTCTGGGAGATCGTCCCTGAAACGCAATCCGTCTCTAAAGGGGGAACCATTCCACCGGGCGGGCGCGCGGGGGATCAGGACGTTGTTACCAAACTTGTCCCCCTTGAACGCCTTCCCTCCGCCGAAGCGGTGCGCGTGCTGCGCCCCTTGGTGGCTGCAAACGGATATATCGAGGCGCTGACCGATCCGAATGCCGTCATCATTACCGATACTCAGGCCAACGTGGACCGTATCGTCAATATCGCCCGCACCTTTGACACCCCTCAGGACCAGCGCACAGAGGTTATTCGTTTCACCTACGCCGAAGCCACAACCGTTGCTCAGGCGATGGACGAGGTGTTGGGCACCTCTGGGACAGGGGCGCGTATTTCTGTTGATGCAGCCTCTAACGTGCTGCTGGTACGAGGTGACGAACGTGACATTAGCCAAATCCGTCAACTCGCCCGCGATCTTGATGTCGCGCCGCGCAGAAACCCCCAAGCGCGCAAACGCACCCACCTTTATGCGCTGAAATACGGCGATGCCGAGGTCGTGGCAGAGATCGTATCGAACACGCTGCAAGGGGGCACAGACATTGTGAATCCCGTCGCTGAAGCTGTGGATGGCGAAACGCCCGTCGCGCCCACTGGTCCTGCGTCCGAGGTATCGGTGCAAGCTTCCACCGAAACCAATTCCATCGTGATCCGCGGCACCGAAAGCCAGATCCAAGAGGCCACAAGCCTGATTGGTGCGCTCGACAAACGGCCACGCCAAGTCATGATCGAAGCCGCAATCGTCGAAGTTTCCGGCGAGGTTGCAGAACGGTTGGGAACGCAGCTGGGGCTAGGGTCGAATATTCCCAACGGCGGCTTCGCAGCGACATCCTTTGGCACCGGCGGCAGCTCCTTGGGCAATGTTCTGGGGGCGTTGGGTGTGTCTCAGGCCTCTGGTCTGGCCAGCGGTCTGACATTGGGCGCGGGTTCAGACAACTTTGGCATTTTGGTTCAGGCCCTGTCGCAATCCACACAGGCGAACCTCCTTTCCACCCCATCGATCACCACAACCGACAACAAGGCCGCGACAATTGTCGTGGGACAGAACGTACCGTTCCGCACAGGGTCTTTCGCCACCGACGGCAATACCGCGACGCCTTTCACGACAATCGAACGGCGTGATGTTGGGATCACAATGCAGGTTCTGCCCCGTGTAACGTCAAATGGCATCGTGCGGCTTGATATCTCGCAAGAGGTGTCCAGCCTCGTGAACGCCAATGTCGAAGGGGCCGTGGATCTGGTCACCAACCGTCGCCTGATTGAAACCACCGTTCAGGCGCAAGACGGTGGTACAATCGTGCTCGGCGGGCTGATCACCGATGACTCGCGCAATGCCAAAGGCAAGGTCCCCGGTCTTGGTGACGCGCCCTTGATCGGCGGGCTATTCCGTTCAAGATCAGAGGACTCGACGCGCCGAACCCTGTTCGTCTTCCTGCGCCCCACTGTGATCGACAGCCAGCACAAAGCGCAGGCCGTGGCCAACCGCCAGTACCAACGCGTTCGCAAGGCAGACGCCGCAGAACCACCGCGCAGCCTGTTGAAAGAGCGTAAGGTCAAACGCCTACCGCTTGAGATCAACGGCTTGTACTAGAATGACGGCTACAGCTTGACGACTGAGACACACCAATAGAACCGCAATGGTGCCACTGCGGTTCAGGTATCATAAAGTTAAATGCGTTTTAGGCGATGGCGGCCTTGATCTGGTCGGCGAGCGACATGGGATCAAAGGGTTTGCTGATCACCTCTGTCGCGCCGATGCCGCGCAGTTCTTCCAGCTCGTTCGGTTGGGCACGGGCGGTCATGAAGATCGCGGGCACATTTGCGAAATCCGGATTCTCGCGCAGTTTCTCAAGCGTTTGACGGCCGGTCATGCCGGGCATCATCATATCCAGCAAAAACACGTCGGGGATATAATCCAGCGTCTTTTCAAGCGCCTGTTCGCCGCAATCGCATTGCTCCACCACGAAATCACCCGACAGTTCGAGTGACATTTTGGCGATTTCGCGAATATCGGCGTCGTCTTCTACGTGAAGCAATTTAATCATACGGGACTCTTATCCAACGTTCTCTAGTCTTTCAAAATCATTCTCTGGCCCAGAATGGCGCGTTTTGACAGGTAAAGTGAAGGTGAAAGTTGTCCCCCGCCCTTCTTTACTGACAAAATCGATCGTACCACCCAAACCTTCAACAATTGCTTTACAGATGCTCAGCCCCAAACCGGTACCGCCTTTGGTCGCCCGGTCGGAATTCGCCATATCTGCAAACCGCTGAAAGATCTTATGCTGGTCTTCGGGCGCAATGCCCATACCCTCATCGCGTACAGACACACATACGTTTTCGGGCGTTTTATCGACGGAGATCTCCACCGTGCCGCCTGGCTTGGAAAACTTCGCAGCATTCGACATCAAGTTGGTTAAAACTTGAATGATACGGTTGGCGTCGGTCTCGATATAGGTGGGCGTATCCACCCCGTGGCATTTGATCTGCAAGCCGAACCGCTGATGCGCGGTCGCATTGGCGCGCAGGGATTCGGCCACCAGTTCTGACAGGTCGGCGGTTTCCAGTTCGAAATCCAGACGCCCGGAGGAGATCTTCTCCATATCCAGAATGTCGTTGATGATCAGCACCAGACGATCGGCATTGCGATGCGCGATCTCCAGCAGGCCCTCGGCCTTGGGCGGCAGCTGCCCCGCGGCTTTCGACAACAGCAGCCCCATCGACCCTTTGATCGAGGTCAAGGGCGACCGGAGTTCGTGGCTGACCATAGAGATAAAATCCGCCTGAAGTTGCTCTTGTTCAAGCCGTTCGGTGATATCGTGCAGCATGATCAGCAGACGCCCGTCGACTGTCCCCTTGTTGAGCCACTTGATCGACCCTTCAAAGTTCGTGCCCGATATCGTTGCGCTGAACGTCATATAGGTGTCGCCGATATCCATCATCCGTAGACAGGCGTCGAGCACATCCTCGCAGCCGCGCTCGGCCGCCATATCGCGCACCGTTTGCCCGTTCTTGGGCCGCGTCGACCAGCCGAACCGTGCTTTGGCGGCAAGGTTCATATAGCGCAACTCAAGGTTGTCTTCCGACACGATCCAGATGTCGTCGCGCAGCTCGTGCAAGGTCATCGCCGTGTCGCGCCGCGCGATCAGCTTGGTGGTAGAGGTGATGTCCGTCCGCGCCGAGATCGACCCGATCCAGCGGCCATTCGCATCCAGCAACGGGGTCACTGTCGTCTGTGTCACGCAGTTTGACCCGTCGCGATTGCGCAGCGTCGTTTCACCCTGCCAGCTTTTGCCCTGCCGCAGCAGATCGCGGATTTCAGTGGCGGTGGTTCTATTGTCCTTGGAATACAGCATCGCGACCGGTTTGCCGATCAGCTCTTGGCGGGTATAGCCGGTTGCCTCTAGCAACAGGTCGTTCACCTCGACCAGCAGGTTATCGGTGTCGACCACGTTTACCATCGTGTGCATCTTTAGCACACGCAGCTGTTGGGCGACGCTGTCATCAACCGTCGCACGCGCCGGCGTGGCCCGCACGTTCGCGGCGATCAGCGGTACCAGACTTGCAATGGCGATGGCCCCGATAACCGGAACGGTTTGCGCCGGTGCGCCCGACAGCAGCGCCGAGGTCGCGGCGTACCACCCCCCAGCCAAGGCCGATCCGGCGACGAAACCGGTCGCACTATGGCGCTTCTTTCCGTTCCAAGACATATCGCGTCCTTACTTACAAAAAGAAGGCACCATCCCTAGCCAAGCACCCTCTCCATCCCTTGCGCCATCATAGACAAAAGTATCTAGACATTTTTAAGGCGATTTTTAGCAACTTTAGAAACAACCATAAGGAGATCAACTCGCTCTTTGTGTCGGACCTACAATACTTTCGATAATGTGGTTCAGATCGGTCTGCGACTTCACCAGATGGGTGCCCACCCGACTATCCTTCTCGCGCGCCGCGTCAGAGGTCAGCCCGACCACCCGCGCCGTTGGCTGAAGCTCAGCGATATCGTCCAGAACGGCAGCGGCGTCGCCATCTGGCACGGTCCAGTCAAGGATAATCACATCCAGCGGCCCCGCGCTCAGCGCTTCGTGGACCTCGTTCAGCCGCGTGACGTTATGGACATCGGCAAAGGGTCTCAGCCCTTCGCGCAGCACCTCTGCAAATTCTTCGTCATCCTCAAGGTGCAACACCCTAAGGTTGTTCCTCGTGCCGTCGATCACTTCGAACGTGCGGGCATCGGGCAGCACGTCATACCCTTCGGCATCGGTGGCCAGCGGACAGGTGAACCAGAAAACCGTGGTCCCGCTCGGCTTGCTTTCAAAGCCGATGTTGCCGCCCTGACGCCAGACGATCTGTCGCGTGATATTCAGCCCAAGGCCCGTCCCGCCCTTGGCCCGCGTGTCCGATCCATCGGCTTGAGAAAACGCCTGAAAAATCCGGTTCTTGAAATTCTCGGGCACGCCGGGGCCGAAGTTCTGCACGTAAACAATCGCCATGTCGCCAATCGTCTCGGCCTTGATCGTGACGTCGGTGCCTTCGGTCGAGTACTTGCACGCATTCGACATCAGGTTCGCCAGCACCTGCATCATCCGTGACCAATCGGCGGTTACATTGATGTCGGTGTCGGGCAGATCCATCACCAGTTTGGTGTTATGGGTGACGGCAAAGGGCATCATCTCTTGCACCGCCGAAGAGATGACCTCGTTCAGGCTCATCGGGCTGAGGTCAAACTCGATCTTGCCCGACGATATCTTTTCGAGGTCGAGAATATCGTTGACGATGGTGGTCAGACGGTCGGCGTTGTTGCGCGCGATCTCGATCAGGCGCAGCGCCGAGGCCGGCATGGTGTCACGCGCCGACATCTCGATCAGGCCAAGCGCCCCCTTGATAGAGGTCAGCGGCGTGCGCAATTCATGGCTGACGGTGGACACGAACTCATTCTTGATCTCGTCGATCTTCTTCTGGTCGGTGATATCGTTGACCTGCGCGATAAAGACATAGGCCCCTTCGTTTTTGTCGAAGGTCCAGGTGATGTTGAACAGCCCCCACCGCTGGCCGCCGTCCTTGTGCAGGATCGGATGTTCGCCGCGGTAAACCTCGTTCGACCCGCTTTCGGTGAACTTGGTCACGATATCACGCATCAGCTTCACATCTTCCTCGGGGATGATCTGCGCAAGGTTGAACCGGTCGGTCATTACCTTTTGCGAATATCCCGTCAGCTCGCACATGGCGTTGTTCACGCTGGTGAACTGTCCGTTGCTGTTCAGGGTCGCCATGCCAACGGGGGCCGCATCCAGCACGGTGCGGAATCGCTTCTCGCTCGCCTCAAGCGCGTTGCGGGCGTGACGCAGCCCGGTAATGTCGCTTTGCGTCCCGACCATCCGTATCGCCGACCCATCGTCGGCGCGGTCCACGACCACGGCATCCGACCGCATCCAGCGCCAGCTTTCGCCGAACTGCATCCGGTATTCGGTCCGCGACCGTTCTGCCTTGCCGGTGATACAGTGCTGATCCGCCTCGATCAGACGGGGCAGATCGTCGGGGTGGATACGGCTTAGGAACTCTTCCTGCGTATCCTCGACCTCCGGACCGACCTCCATGATCTTGCGCCACGTCGGCGAAACCACCGATTTGCCCGACATCAGGTCGATCTCGAACACGCCAATTTCTGACCCCGCGAGGGCATGGTCATAGCGTTCCTTGATCCCGGCCAGTTCCCCGACGGCCCCGACCTCGACCGATACATCCCGCACAATAGCGGTGATGCGTTTGACGCCATTCAGCGTTTCCCATTCGTTATAATGTAGATCAAGGTGCAGCGTGGATCCGTCATGTTTGGTGCCCGTGGCGTTATAGCCTGCCTCTGCGGGCAGCCACCCCGCCTCTGTCACGAATTTCTTCAGGGGCAACCCGCCCATCCCGTCTTCATGCTTGTCGAAAATCTCGAGCGCGGCGTGGTTGGCAAACAGGATCTCGCGGCGTTCATCCAGAATGAAGATGCCCACAACGCTGTTCTCGATGATCGACCGGTTTTCCTCTTCGCGGGCGCTGATCTGCTGTTCGCGCAGCGCGGCCACCTCGGCCAGAGAATCCCCGCGTTGGCGAATGGCGCGCAGCACCACGATCAGCATCGCGGTCAGGGCAATCCCTGCGATCAGCGCGAGCAGCGGTGTTCCACCGGGGAACAACGCCTCGAACAAGGGGGTGCTTTCATATTGGACGGTCCAGGTCCGCCCGAAGAATTCGGTGGCATAGGCCACACTATACTTACCCGCCGCATGTTCGTGATCCTGACTGGCATAGATCAGAGCCTCGGGGTCGGTCGTGTCGCCGTCATAGACGTGGAAATCATACACATTGTTCTGGTTCGGCGTCAGATCCTGCAACAGGTTGCGGCCGATGAACGGCGCATAGACCCAGCCGCGAAACGTCCCCTCGCGCGGGCCGGAGGCATAGAACAGCGGGCGCAGCAGCAAGAACCCCGGTTCCTTCATCGCGTCCTGCACCAGCAGGATGCGCGGTGTCAGCTGCGGGGTGTTGGTTTCGCGCGCCCGATCCGCCGCCTCGCGCCGCCCTTTTTCAAAGCTGATGTCCAGCCCTACGGCTTCCTTGTTGGGCAGCACCGGCGCGATATATTTGATCACATATTTCTGGTCATGGTTCGTTTCCGGCCTGATCTCGAACCCCGGCGTCCCATTGGCACGCATATCGGCGACGAAAGCATCCTCGTCCACCTTGGCCACGGGTTCGACAAAACCGATGCCGTTGATGCCGGGCAGATAGTTTTCGAAATCCAGACTTTCGACAAAGGTCTCGAAATCGTCGTATTCGATATTCTCCGACGATTGCATCATCCCTGCGGCGCCGTTCAGACTTTGCAGATAGATGTTCATCCGACGATCCAGCGCCTGAAGCCCGTCTTCGGTGATGCGGGTGAATTCGGCCTTGGCCGCGGCGCGGTTCATTCGCGCGCCTTCAGCGTAGATCCCGAAGGTCACGAGAAGGCAGACAACGACCAAAATCAAATCTAAGCGCTTGAACAAAACTATACTCTCACATTTCGCGAAACTGAAAAAAGCGCCTAATCGATGAAAGCCACCCGCTGATCATGTTACCGGCATCCCTCACTTATAAGTAGCACCGGTTTCCCTGCCAACGTTAATTATTACTTGCGCACAGGATAAAGACAGAAACCTCAAGAGAATCTAAAGACGCCCCAACTCAGGGTTGCTGATCATACGGGATGCACAATCATAGCACGGAAGTCGTTGACGTTCGTCAGCGTCGGTCCCGTCACCACCTGACCGCCCATCCGGCCAAAGAAACCGTGGGCGTCATTTACCGCTAACGCCGATTCTGCGTCGGCGCGCGCGGCCCCGCCCCGTGCCAATATGTCGGGCCCGATGATCGCCCCCGCGACCTCTGCCGCACCGTCGACGCCGTCGGTATCGCAGGCCAACCCCCAGATACCCGCCGCCCCGTTCAGCGCCAGCATCAGCGCCAAGGCATATTCCGCATTCGGTCCACCAACGCCATCCCCGCGCCGCGTGACCGTCAGCTCGCCGCCCGACAGGATTACAATCGGCGCATCGCCGGGATGTAGACGCGCCTGTTCTTGCAGGGCCAAGGCGGCATGGGCGCGGGCGACCTCGCGGGCCTCGCCCTCTAGGTCATTGCCCAGACGGATCACGCGAAACCCCTCTGCCTCGGCCAAAGCCTGTGCCGCATCCAGCGATTGCTTGGGGGCCGCATAAATCCGGTTCATCACACGCGACAGCCGCGCATCATCCGGCGGAACGACCTGCGACCCCGCAGCCAGCGCCCGCGTGACCGAGGCCGGAACCGCCACGCCCCACTGCGTCAAGATCGCCTGCGCATCACGCGAGGTGGAGGCATCGCCCACCGTGGGGCCCGACCCGATCATCGCCATATCATCCCCCGGCACATCCGAGATCATCAACGTGTGCATCGCTGCCGGATAGGCCGCCGCCGCCAGCTGCCCGCCCTTGACCTGCGACAGATGCTTGCGCACCACATTCATCTGCGTGATCGGCGCGCCAGAGGCCAGCAACCCCGCGTTCACCGCCTGTTTCTCGGCCAGCGTAATCTCCCCCAAGGGGGCGGTCAGCAGCGCCGACGCCCCGCCCGAGATCAACGCCAGCACAAAGTCCTCCTCGCCCAAGCCCTGCAGCAGCTCTAGCATCCGCGCGGTTGCGGCCTGTCCGGCGGCATCGGGCACGGGGTGGGCGGCCTCGACAATCTCGATGCCCTGACAGGGGCGGGCGTATCCATAGCGGGTGATCACCAAACCGTCGCAGGGGCCCCAAGCCGCTTCGACCGCCTCGGCCATGCGCGCGCTGGCCTTGCCCGCACCGATCACCACCACACGCCCCGCCGGTTTCGGCGGCAGATGCGCGGCCAGCGATTGCATCGGATCGGCCACGGCGACCGCGCGGTCGAACAAGCGGCGTAAAGTCGTCTCCGGCGCGGTGTGCATGGCGATCCCTATCCCGTCATCAAAAAAGCCGCCCCCGAAGGGACGGCCTGTTTTACACTCACGCAGTCTGATCGAACAGCCTTTTGCGGGCCGCGGCGTATTCTGTCGCCATCCGCTCGACCACCTCGGCGGCGGGGCGCACATCCTTGACCGCGCCGATGCCCTGACCGGCACCCCAAATCTCTTTCCAGCTTTTGGGCTTTTCGCGATCGGCACCGAAGTTCATGTTCGACGGGTCGGACCGTTCAAGGTTGTTCGGGTCCATGCCCTGCGCCTCGATCGAGGCTTTCAGATAGTTGCCCCAAACGCCGGTAAACAAATCGGAGTACACAATATCCGAGGCCCCCGAATCCGCGATCATCTGCTTGTAGCGTGCGTCGGCATTCGCCTCTTGCGTGGCGATAAACGCCGACCCGGCATAGCCGCCATCCGCGCCCATGGCCTGCGCCGCAAGAATGCTGTCGCCCTTGGCAATCGCCCCCGACAGGAACAGCGGCCCGTTGAACCATTCGCGGATCTCCTGGATCAGCGCCAGCGGCGACAAGGCACCGGCGTGCCCCCCTGCCCCGGCGGCCACAGCGATCAGACCATCGGCCCCTTTTTCAATCGCCTTATGGGCAAAGCGGTTGTTGATGATGTCGTGCAAGACAACACCGCCCGCGCCATGCGCCGCATCGTTCAGCCATTCCTGCGCCCCGAGCGACGTGATCCACAGCGGCACCTCGTGCTTGACGCAAATCTCTACGTCCCGTTCAAGCCGCGCGTTGGATTTATGCACGATCTGGTTCACCGCATAGGGGGCGGCAGGATTGTCGGGGTTCGCTTGGTTGTGACGGTCCAGCTCTTCCTTGATGCGCGTCAACCAGCGGTCCAGCTCAATCGGCTCCCCTTCCGCTTCGCGTGCGTTCAGCGCTGGAAAGCTGCCCACGATACCGGCCTTGCACTGTGCAATCACCAGATCAGGGTTCGAGATAATGAACAGCGGGCTGCCAATCAGCGGGATACGCAAATTGTCGAAAAGGGCGGGTAGCGTCATCTTGTTCCTCCGGGACGTATTATTTTCCTGCAACTTGTCAGGATGTGCGCGCTTTGGAAATGACGAACGTTGCGTCCGTCACCCCCTTCTTGTGATCGGGACTACAGCGCCTCGATGATGGTGACATTGGCGATGCCGCCGCCTTCGCACATGGTTTGCAACCCGTATCTTTGGCCGCGCGCATGCAGGCTGTGCACCAGCGTCGTCATCAGCCGCGCACCAGAGGCCCCCAGAGGATGCCCAAGCGCAATCGCGCCGCCGTTCACATTCAACTTGGCCGGATCGGCCCCGGTGTGTTTCGCCCAGGCCATCGGGATCGGCGCAAAGGCTTCGTTGACCTCGAACAGATCGATGTCGTCGATTTTCATACCGGCCCGCTCCAGCGCGCGGTCGGTGGCGGGCAGCGGTTCCTCCAGCATGATCACCGGATCGCCCGCGGTCACCGTCAGGTTCACGATCCGCGCCTTCGGGGTCAGCTTGTATTTCTTGAGCGCAGCTTCGGACACGACCAACACGCCCGCCGCCCCATCGCAAATCTGCGACGCATTCGCGGCAGAGATCATGCCGTCCGGATCCAGCAGTTTAACAGAGGAAATCCCGTCAAGCGTCGCATCATCGCGGATGCCTTCGTCGCGGGTGTGCATCCCGCCCTCGATGGCCAGCGGAATGATCTCTGCGTCAAAGACCCCACCATCCCGCGCAGCGGCGGCGCGGCGGTGGCTTTCCAGCGCATAGGCGTCCAGTTCCGCGCGGGTGAACCCGTGCTTTTGCGCGACCATTTCCGCGCCGATGAACTGGCTGAAATTCTTGGTGCCGTAGCGCGCCTCGATCCGGTCGCTGAACGGGCCCTCGCCCAACCCCGCCTTGGCATAAAGCGATACATTCGACCCCATCGGCACCCGTGTCATGCTTTCGACGCCCATGGCGACAACCACATCCTGCGTGCCCGACATCACCGCCTGTGCCGCGAATTGCACCGCCTGTTGCGAGCTGCCGCATTGCCGGTCGATGGTGACCGCGGGCACCGATTGCGGCAGGTTCGACGCCAACACACAGTTGCGCCCGAAGGCAAAGGATTGCTCTCCGCCCTGGCTGACGCAACCGACGATCACGTCATCAATCACCGCGCCGTCGATCCCGGACCGCGCCACCAGCGCATTCAACACTTCGGCCCCCAGATTGGCAGGGTGCCAGTCGCGCAGCGCGCCGCCACGGCGCCCCCCTGCGGTGCGGGCTGTCTCTACGATATAGGCATGTGCCATAACGCTTTCCCCTCTATTCAGTCTCTATTTCGGTGCCATGCGGATCGCGCCATCAAGGCGGATCGTTTCACCGTTCAGCATCGGGTTGTCGATAATCGCCCCAACCATCTTGGCGTATTCCGACGGATCGCCCAAACGGCTGGGGAAGGGCACCTGCGCGCCGAGCGAATCCTGCGCCTCCTGCGGCAGCCCCTCCAGCAGCGGTGTGAGGAACAGCCCCGGTGCGATCGTCATCACACGAATGCCATAGCGCGCCAGCTCGCGGGCGACGGGCAAGGTCATGCCCACGATCCCGCCCTTCGATGCCGCATAGGCCGCCTGCCCGATCTGACCATCAAACGCTGCGACCGACGCCGTGTTGATGATCACGCCGCGTTCCTCGCCCACGGGCTCTGCCTTGTGCAAGGCCGCGGCGAATTTCGACAACACGTTGAACGAGCCCAGCAGGTTCACATTCACGACATTGGTAAAGCTTGCCAAGGGCAGCGCCGCGCCGTCACGATCCACGACTTTGGCAGGTGGGCCGATGCCCGCGCAGTTTACCAGAATACGCGCCTTGCCGTGCAGCCCTTCGGCCTCTGCGATCGCGGCCTCTACCGCGCTTTCGTCGGTGACATCAACGCGCAGAAACTTGCCCCCGATGGCGGTGGCTTTTTCCTCGCCCAGTTCGGCGTTCATATCAAAGATGGTGACCTTGGCCCCGGCCTGCGCCAGAAACGCTGCCGTGGCCCCGCCCAATCCCGAAGCGCCACCGGTGACGATGGCGGCTTGTCCGTTCAATTGCATGGTATCCTCCCCTTCCCTGCTGACGCAGGGGCAACAGTTTAATTGCGGGGAATGTCGCCTGCGGTTTCGCGGATTACAATGGCAAAGCGTGGGGCACGCGGTGCCCCCGTTCAGCCGATCCGGTTCAGGCGGTGATCACGACCTCGGACACGTCACTATCTACGGCCTGCAATGCGGCCAGCACGCGGGTGGTCAGATGGGTCTGCACATAGGCCCCGTGAAAACGGCTGGGGGCCTGAAGCGTGACACGCCCCCCTGCCCGATCCTGCCGCGTGAGATTATGCAGCCAACTGCCATAGACACCGGCATCTTCGGCATGGAGCACGGCCTGCGCCAACGCCCATTCGCTGCCCCCTTCGACAGGCGGCGTCGGGGCGGTGCCACGCACGGGCAAAGGCACCACCCGCGTCGGTTCCGGCGCGCCCTGCATCCGCAGATCAAAGTCCGGCCCGACCTGCGGCCATTGCGGGCGCGTCTTTTCAAGGATCGCATCAAGGTCGAGCCCGTATTCCGTCACCCGTCCGCGTGCGCCCTGACGTTTGACCACCAGCCAGCCACAGCCGCGCAGCTTTGCCATCTCGCGTTTGACGGTGCGTTCATCAACGGACCAAAGCTGCGCGATCTCGCGCTGACCCACGGCCAGTTCATTGCGCGCCCAGTTGTAGCGCGCCGTTACAAGTGTAATGAAGCGCAGCACCAGACGGTGATCATGTTTCCCGCCGGCAAGGGCATAGGCCCCCAAGGCGGTGATGATATCATACTTGCGCGCGGCGGCGTCACGCCCCACGGGTTTCGGTGAAAGCATAGCTGCTCCGATCTGGCACGGTGTGAATGTGCAGCCTCAGTTCGATCTCTTGATGGATCCTCGGGGCGTAGACAACGTCTTTTCCGCCTCTTCCCTGATTTGCGTCCGGAAACCCGATTCTGTCAAGGATTGGTTTTGCCCCGACCCTCTTTCTTCCCCATTCAAATTTGAAAGTTGAGGTATCATTGGTATAGGGGGTCATACAGAGCGTCCCCTATTACAGCATTTTTGTCCCCCAATATGTCGCGGGACCGATCCTGCTGTCCCCCTATATTTCCGCCCCGGAGCTATAGAGCCGCGCCTATCGCCCGAATCGCGCCGGGGCCCTGTGGTATAAGGGATATTGAAAACCTGATTATAGAATAAATGTCTTTCCATAAGATGCAAATTCAGCGTAAATCCAAATTGAGTAGTAATTAGCGTTCTCTTTCGGGTTTTCCGGTGCCGCCACAGCGTGCGGGGCGGCGGTTCCCCGCGGGGAACGGTTAGGGAAAAGGACAGCTTATGTTTACCTATGCGGACCTGGCAAAGCTTCAGGCGCAGTCGCTCAAGATGCAGGGGCACATCCGGCATCAGACCTATTCGCCCGAGATGGAAAAGACCCTGCGCCGGTTCTCAAGCTGGGAAGTGGCGGAGCTGATCTTCAAGACCAACCCGTCGACCCTGCGCGGCCGGCTGGCCGCCGACCCGTCCCTGCCCGAGGGGCAGGTGGAAGAGGAAGGCCGCCAGCGCTGGTATGCGCTGGAAGAGATCAACGAGCTGCGGCGCAAGCTGAAGATCAAGAACCGGTCGCTGATGCCGCCGCGCCCTGCGGGCAAGCGGGCGGTGCGTGCCGCGATTGCCAACTTTAAGGGCGGCGCGGGCAAGTCCACCGTCGCGCTGCATTTCGCCCATGCGGCCGCGCTTGACGGCTACCGCGTGCTGGCCGTGGATTTCGATCCGCAGGCCACGCTCAGCCATTCGATGGGGCTGTCGGATGTCTCGGAAGAGGTCACCGTCTGGGGCATCATGGCCCGCGACCTGATCCGCGAGACTGAGAGGATGAACGCGGTGCAGGGCGGCGCGGAAAGCGGGGCCACCCTGCCCCAACGCAAACTGCCTGCCTCTGTCACCGGTATGGGGCTTAGCGAATTGCGCGCCACCGATTTCATCAAGCCAACCAGCTGGCCCACGATCGACCTGATCCCCAGCTGTGCCAATGCCGCCTTCGTTGAATTTGCCAGCGCGCAGTACCGGCACCTGAACCCCGAATGGTCGTTCTTTGCCGCCGTGTCCCGTTATCTTGATACGATCCCGCCGGACGCCTATGACCTGATCATCTTTGATTGCCCGCCCGCCATTGGCTACCAGTCGATGAACGCGGTCTTTGCGGCGGATGTTTTGTATATCCCTTCCGGCCCCGGCTATTGGGAGTATGACAGCACCACCAGCTTCATCGGCCAGCTATCCGAAGCGCTTGAGGATCTGGGCCGCTTCCGCGGGCGGCTGCCGTCGGGCACCGATCCGGTCAAGGCCTTTGCCGACATCAAGTTTCTATTGACCCGTTTCGAGCCGAATAACGATCTGCACCGTGCGATGCAGTCAGCATTTAATCAGGTCTTTAAGCCACATGTAGCAGAGCACCCGATTGAAATGACCCGCGCGGTTGAACAGTCAGGCCGGTTCCTGTCGTCGATCTACGAGATGGATTACCGCCAGATGACCCGCGAGACCTGGCGCCGCGCGCGGGCCTCCTTTGATCGGGCCTATGATGAATTCCGTGCCACGCTTGTCGATGCGTGGGATAAACTGGAGGATGAATAATGGTTAAGAAACGCTCTGTTTTCGATATCAACTTCGATCTGGATGAAGAGGAAGACGCGGGGTTCCCCGCGGGGAACGCACCTGCCGAACCGCCCGTTGTGAAAGAGTACAATATTCAGGGCCACCCGTTGCAGAACTCTGATCCTGTGCCCAACCCCCCTGCCCCGTCGCGACGCGGCCCGATGGCGAGCGCGATCTCGGAAACGCTTGAAGCCACTTCCGAGCGCGCCAGTGCAGAGGCCGCCATTCGCGCGGAAAACGACGCGCTGGCGCATGAGCATGTGCGGCTGAAACGGCTGGGGTTGATCACCGATCTGATCCAGACCTCGGATGTGCATACCGACAAGCTGACCCGCGACCGGTCGGCCAATGTCGACCCCGAACTGGCAGAGTTGAAACAGTCGATCCAGTCGGTCGGCCTCTCCAACCCCATTCGGGTGGAGCAGACGGATAACGGGTATGAGCTTATTCAAGGCTTCCGCCGGCTCACCGCTTTCCGCGAGCTTGCAGCCGAAACCGGCGATCCGCGCTATTCCCGCATCCCCGCCGCGCTGGTTCCCCGCGGGGAACCCCTTGCCGATCTGTACCGTAAGATGGTGGACGAGAACCTTGTGCGCAAAGATCTGTCCTTTGGCGAGATGGCGCGGTTGGCCCTGTCCTATGCGCAGGATTCGGGCGTCGAGGTGAGTGACGCGGTTGGCACGCTCTATGCCTCTGCGCTTAAGCAGAAGAAGACCTATATCCGGCAGTTCGCCCGTGTGCTTGCCGATCTGGACGGCGCGCTGCGCTACCCCGAGGCGATCCCGCGGGCGCTTGGGCTGGATGTCTATCGGTTCCTTGATGCGCAGGCGGGCAATGCGATGGCGCTGAAAAAGGCGTTGATCAAGCAGCCTGAACGGGATGCCGATGCCGAACTTGCGATTCTGCGGGCAGGGATCACGGCGAAGAAAGCCGCCCCAAAACCCGCGGGGCGAAGCTCTGCCAAGACATCCTTGCGCCTTGGGTTGCCACAGGGGGAGATGCGGGTGATCGCGTCGGACGGTAAGGTAGAGATGCGCTTGCCGCGCGATTTCTCGGCTGTCAGCAAGGCGCGATTGCAGCGCGGGATCGAGGCGTTCCTTGCAGCGCTGGATCAGAAAGACTGAAACTCGAAGGGGGCAGGGCGGATCGCCTTGCCCCTTCTTCTTTGCGATGGGTCGGGCCTAATCGGCGGTATAGGCCCACATATTCGCGCCAACCCGCGCCGCCTTGCCCGAATCCTCAGCCTCACGTATACTCCTGCCCTATACGCATAGTGCGAGAGGGTGCCATGGGCCGTGTCAAAGTAAATCTTACATTGGATGCCAGCGTCGCCGAGACGGCGCGCGCGCTTGGGCTGAACATGTCGCGGCTGGCAGAGGCCGCGATTTCGGACGCCGCCAAGGCAGAACGCAACCGCCGCTGGCGGATCGAGAACCAGCAGGCGCTGGATGCCTATGCACAAGAGGTAGAGGCCGAGGGCCTGCCGCTTGAACGCTTCCGCAGTTTCTAGGACGAGCTATGGCGCAGTTTGATGTGTACCGGCTTGCGGGCGGGCAGCTTGTGGTGGATCTGCAAACCGACCTGATTGGCATCGACGCCTCGCGCGTGGTGGCACCGCTGCGCGAGGCGGGGCGGTACGCTGCCTTTCCCGGTCTGACCCCGCAGGTAGAGGTCGACGGCACCGCATGGATCGTGCGGGTGCAAGAACTGGCCGCCGTGCCCGGCACCGCGCTGCGCGACAAGGTGACCTCGCTTGAGGCAGAGCGCGATGCGTTGAAGCGGGCGTTGGATATCTTGATCGACGGGCTGTGACGGTGCGCGCGGCTTACGGTTCCCCGCGGGGAACCTCGCCCACATCTTTCGGCACCTGATACCCTTTGATCACCGCGTCGCGGGCGCGCAGTGCTTTGTACCAGCGCAACACATTGGGGAATTGCGTCAGGTCCACCCGCTGCCATTCATAGCGCGCGACCCAGGGCCAACAGGCCATATCCGCAATCGAATAGGCGCCGCAGATGAAGTCCTGCCCGTCGAGCTGTTTGTCGAGCACGCCGTAAAGCCGCTGGACCTCACTCGCATAGCGGGTTTCGGCGTAGGGGGCCTTGCCCGGGTTGAACTGCAAGAAGTGATGCGCCTGTCCGGCCATCGGGCCCAAGCCCCCCATCTGCCACATCAACCATTCATGCACCTTGGCACGTCCGATCGCATCGCTCGGCAGAAATTTCCCATATTTATCAGCGAGATACCACATGATCGCGCCGGATTCCATCAGGCAGAGGCCGTTGTCATGGTCCTTGATCGCGGGGATCTTGTTATTGGGGCTGATTTTCAGGAAGTCGGGCGCGAATTGGTCATCATTGGTGATGTCGATAGGGTGGGCGGTATAGGGGACGCCCAACTCCTCTAGCAGGATAGAGACCTTGCGGCCATTGGGGGTGGTCCAGGAATAGAGGTCGATCATTGCGGCGTCCTTCGGCTTGCGTCAGGGGGGAAAACGGGTTGCTATGCCCTTGGTATAAATCAGCTTGCGCGGATCACAAAGGCGCAGATCGGGGGGATGATGGAGAGGAAGATTGCACTGGTTACCGGCGGGGGCAGCGGCGTGGGGCGCGCCTGCGCCGCAGCGCTGGCAGAGGCGGGGTTTACGCTGGTGCTGACGGGACGCCGGATGGCCCCGCTAGAGGAGGCCCGCGCCGCGTTGGCGGGGGAGGGGCATCTGGCCATCACCGCCGATGTCGGGGTCGAGGCAGATGTGCTGGCGCTGTTTGATCGGATCGAAGCGCAGTTCGGGCGGCTGGACCTGCTGTTCAATAACGCGGGCGTCAACGCCCCCGCGGTCGAGATTGACGACCTGTCGCTGGACGACTGGAACGCCATTGTGGCCGCGAACCTCACGGGGTCGTTTCTATGCGCGCGCGCGGCCTTCGGGTTGATGAAACGGCAGTCGCCCAAGGGTGGACGGATCATCAACAACGGGTCGATCTCTGCCCATGTGCCGCGCCCGTTCTCGGCACCCTATACGGCGACGAAACATGCGGTGACAGGGCTGACGCGGTCGCTGTCGCTGGACGGGCGGGCGCATGACATCGCTTGTGGTCAGATCGACATTGGCAACGCCGCCAGCGAGATGACAGAGCAGATGGCCCAAGGCGTGCTGCAACCGGACGGGTCACGTCGGGCAGAGCCGCGCATGGATGTAGAGGATGTGGGCCGCACGCTGGTCTATATGGCAAGCCTGCCGCCTGCTTCAAACGCCATGTTCGTGACCGTGATGGCGACCAAGATGCCCTTTATCGGGCGCGGTTAGGGCAGGGGCCCCGCCCGCGCAAGGTTGCGGGCGGGGTGCCGGTATGAGGCTCTAATCCGCTGCTCAGAGCCTACTTCTTTGCCGCATCGCGCAGTTTCGTGATCGTGGTGCGGGTCGAGATCTGTTCGGGGTTGGTGACCAGTTCGATCAAGGCCGGGCGACCGCTGGCGCGGGCACGGTCAAACGCGGCGGCGAAGTCGGCGGTTTTGGTCACGCGCTCCGCATGCGCGCCGTAGCCCTCGGCCATTTTGCAGAAGTCCTGATTGATCAGCGTGGTGCCTGAAATGCGTTCGGGGTGGTCGCGTTCCTGATGCATGCGGATGGTGCCGTAGATGCCGTTGTTGAACAGCAGCACGATCGGCGTCGCCCCGTATTGCGCGGCGGTGGCGAGCTCTTGCCCGCTCATCATGAAGCCGCCATCGCCGACGAAAGACAGCACCAGCTGATCCTTATGCGCCAGCGCCGCAGAGACGCCCGCCGGAACGGAATACCCCATCGCGCCACAGGTCGACCCTACGATGCGCCCCGGGCGGCCAAAACGCAGATAGCGTTGTGCCCAGCCGGTGTGGTTGCCCGCGTCCAGCGTCACGATTGTATCTTGCGGTAGGCTATCGCGGATCTGGCAAAGGGCGACGCCCATGTCGAGCTCCCATTCCTCGCCATTGGGACTGTCGGTGTCGGTCAGGTAATCGCCATGCAGCTTAGCGCACCACTCCTGCCAATCGTCGGCGCGGCCCAGATCAAGCTCACCTAGCGCCGAGGCCGCGGCGGCGGGGGAGGCGGCAAAGCCGAGGTCGGGGGAATAGACGCGGCCGATCTCGTCCGCGTCAGGGTGCAGGTGCACCAGACGGGTATCGGGGTTGGGCGATTGCAGGGTGGTGTAGGTCTTGGTCGTCATCTCGCCCAAGCGGGCCCCGATGACGATCAGCAGATCGGCCTCTTTCTGGTGGGCGAAAAGCGTCGGCGCGGTGGAGGTGCCGAAATCGCCCGCAAAGACGGGCGACAGGTTGTGCACGATATCCTGTCGCCGGAAGGAGGTGGCGACGGGGATGTTGTTGGTCTCGGCAAAGCGGGTGATCGCGGCGGCGGCATCCTCGGTCCAGCCGGAGCCGCCAAGCAGCATCAGCGGGCGTTTGGCCTGTGCGATCTCGTCCTTCAGCGCGTCTACATTTGCTGTCGAAAGCTGAGCCTGCGTGGCGGTATAGGGCCGCGCATCGGCGACTTCGACGATATCGGTCAGCATGTCTTCGGGCAGGGCGATGACCACGGGACCGGGCCGGCCAGAGGTGGCGACGCGGAAGGCGCGGGCCATATATTCAGGCACCCGCGACGCATCGTCGATCTGGGTCGCCCATTTGGCGATAGGGCCGAACATGGCGCGGTAGTCGACTTCCTGAAACGCTTCGCGGTCGGTGGTGTCGCGGGCGATCTGGCCCACCAGCAGGATCATCGGCGTGCTATCTTGTTGCGCGATATGCACGCCAATGGCGGCGTGGCAGGCGCCGGGACCGCGGGTGACCATGCAGATGCCGGGGGTGCCGTGCAGTTTGCCGTAGGTTTCGGCCATATTCGCCGCACCGGCCTCGTGGCGGGCGTTGATCAGGGTGAACCGGTCTTGCACGTCATGCAGCGCGTCCAGCACCTCGAGGTAGCTTTCACCGGGCACGCAATAGGCGGTGTCGGCCCCGTGGATCAAAAGCTGGTCCACAAGGACCTGTCCGCCGGTCCGGCGTTTGAGGGGGGCGTTCTGGGTCATTGGTCGGGCTCCGTCCATGTCATCTGGTATTTTCGATTGCCGAAGATGCAGCACGCTGGGGCGGGTTTTGCAATGCCGTTAGGGAAACATCGGCGGTGAAAAAAAATTGACGGATGGAAACGTATCCCGCACACTCAACCATGACGAAAGTGGTGGGTAGTTTTGGCGGATGGTTCTCATAAAACTCTAGGATTGCAGCTAAATGTCATCGGGCCGTTCGATTTGCGGCGCACCGATGGGTCACGTGTCACCATCACCTCGAAGAAGGCGCGCGCTGTGTTGGCGATGTTGGCGGTCGCCCCCGGTGGCAGGCGCGAAAGACGTTGGTTGCAATACAAGCTATGGAGCGAACGCGGAGAGCGTGAAGGTGCGGCGAGCCTGCGCCAGACGCTGTCTGCCCTGCGCCGTGCGCTTGCCCCGATGGGCGATGTGCTGGAGGCGGATCGCACCACGGTCACGCTGTCGCTGAGCGAGGTCGCGGTAGATGCGCTTGAGCTTTCGTCAGTGGCGCAGCGGTTGCCGGGGCAGGCGGAGTTCCTTGAAGGGCTTGATATCAGGGACCCTGAATTCGACAACTGGCTGCGCGAGCAGCGCGCCTTCTGGTCCCGCCAGCTAGAGACCTCGCAGGGCGGTCCCGACCCATCAGAGGTTGACTTCGCCCCGCCGCTGGATGTGCCTTGTGTGACACTCATGCCCTTTGCCAGTGCCGAGCCGCTGACCCCTCAGGCGCAAGAGCTGGCAGAGCAGGTGTTGGACCAGCTGGCGCGGCATCGTTGGATCAGCTTTATGGATTGGGCCGTGCACAGTGGCCGCAGCGCCGCCGGTGCCGCGCGGCCTGCGACGGCGAATTATGTGGTGACCGGCCAGTTGCGCCAGAGCGGCGGGCGGTTGGTCTTGATGGTGGAGCTGACGCATCTGACCACGGGGCAATCGGTGAAACGTGCGCAGTTTACCGCGCCGCTGGCCGATGCTGCCGACATCGGGGCGGGGTTTGCCACAGTCGCGCGGGATATGGCGATTGAGGTGGCGGGGAATTTCAGCTGTGCCTTGGCGCAATCCTACGAGCAGCGGTCCCAGTCGCGGCCGGCACAAAGTGACGAGGCGCTGGTGTGGCAGGGGCGTTGGCATATCAACCGCCTCACGGCTGAGGATTTCGAGAAGGCGCAGGCGATCTTCGAGGATATCATCGCGCGCAACCCCGGTCATATAGAGGCGCATGTCTATCTTGCGCTGACCACGCTGTGGCGGGTCTGGACCTGCCGCGCCGATCCACGTGACATCAAGCTGGCGCGGCGACAGGCGCAAAAGGCGATCAAGCTGGATGTGTCGGACGGGCGGGGCTATTGGATTGCGGGCTGTGCGGAATGTTGGCTGGGCAATAAGACGGCCGCTGTGCATTACACGGACGAGGCGATCCGGCTGTGCCCCTCGCTGGCCTTTGCCCATGACCAGCGCGGCACGAATCTGGCCTATGATGGCAACCCCTTGGCGGCGCTGGAGGCACTGGAACATGCGATCCGCCTGTCGCCTCACCACCCGCAGCGCTTCTGTTTCGAGGGGGAGACAGCGCTTGCCGCGTTGCTGGCCGGGGATCTGTCGGCCGCATTGCAGCACGCGGATCACGCCTTGTTGCTGCGCCCCGCCTATTGGTACGCCCATATGGTCAAGGTCCTGGCGCTGCACCGCATGGGCCGCCCCGACGCCGTGGCGCGTGCCAAGCGCGACCTGTACGAGTTCGAGCCCCGTTTCAACCGCAGCTATATCAACTGGCTTCCCTTTTCGGACCGGTCGCTGAACGCGCGTATGATTGAAGAGATGTTCTAGGTACGGCGCGCCGGCTGGTGACCCCCCGGGGGGCCTTTGCAGAAGGCATCCGACGCATGACGAAATATGCAGACAACTACGCTGGTATCCGGCAAGCGCAGGCGGAGGAGCGGGCGCATCCCTCTGATCTGGGAACGCGGCATTTCACGCTTGATGCGCTGAACGGCAGTTGGGTCGCACAGCTGCGGAGCCGGATCACGCAAGGGCTGATGAAACATGGCGGGCTGCGCCTGATGCAGCGGATTGCGCCGGTGGTGCGGTTGGGGCCGTATCACTTTGTCACGCGCCACGCCGATATTGTCGCGGCATTGCATCGGCCCGATGTGTTCGGCGTGCCCTTTGGCCCCGAGATGGAAGAGATGGCAGGCCCGCCGGTTTTTGCCTTGGGCGATGATGCACAGACCCATGCCGCGCAGATGGCGATTTTGCGCGATCCTTGGGCGGCGATTGATCCAGTGACCCATGTGCGCCCTGTGGTGCGCCGCGTGACCGAAGCTTTGCTGGAGGATAGCGGCGGGCAGATCGACATGGCGCGCGATGTCTTTATGCGCGTTACGGCAGAGGCCTGTCTGAAGACCTTTGGCATCGCGGCCCCGAGCGCGGAAAACTTTGCCGCGTTTTCGGCGGCCTGTTCCTCGCTGATCTTTGCCGACCCCTCGGGCACGCCTGCGGTGCGTCGGCAGGCGATGATCGGGGCCAAGCGCATCTGCGATCTGCTGGATGCCAGTATCGACGCCTATGCCAATCTGTCCGCCGACGAACGGGCGGACCCCGCACAGGCTGGGTTCTTGCAAGGGTTGATGGATCAGGTCGCGCGGCAAGGCGATGCTGGGCCGGTTTGGGAACAGTCGGACAAAGACACCGTGCGGGTGATCCTGTTCGGGGTGATCACCGGCTTTGTGCCCACCACCGCGCTTGCGGCGGGCAAGATACTCGACCAGATGCGCCGCAAGCCGGACCAGTTCCATCAGGCGCTGCGTTGTGCCGCGCGGGCCGAAGCCGCCCCCGATGACCCGCAGGCCCGCTTGGCCCTGCGTGACATATTGTTCGAGATCGCCCGCTTCAATCCGTCGCTTTTTCCCGGCCAGTTCCGCCTGCGTAAAGAGGCCGGCGATACCCACGGCCTGCCCGAGGCGCTGCGGCGGATCAAACCCGGTGCCGTGGTCATTCTGGCAACAGCGCAAGCCCTGCATGATCCGCGGGTGGTGAAACACCCCAACCGCTTCATGCCCGGCGAAGGGTTCCTGGCCAAGGACGGCACCGCGCTGCCGGATCTGTCCTTTGGTTTGGGGATGCATCACTGTCTGGGGCATGAGATGGCGCATGAGATCATCACCGAGGCGTTCCAGATCATCCTGTCGCGCCCCGGCATCGCCTTTCTGCCCGAGCGGCCAAAGTTCTATGGCCCCTATCTGGGCCGCTTGCGGATGCGGTTCGACATGGTGGACGGCCACGCGGCACAGTCGACGATCGTGGCGCCTGTGCCCTTGAAAGAGGGGGTGGATATAGAGGCGCTGCGCGCGGTCCTGGCGGGGTTGCAGGAGGAGACGTCGGATTTGAAGCAGGGGCTTGAGGGCACAGGGATCGTGCATTTCGCAAGCCTCAATCTGGTCAATCTGGGGGCCGAGACGCGGCTTGATGCGCGGCCCACGCATCTGCTGGCAGAGTTCAACACCGATGGCATGCCGCGGGACGCGCTGGCGCGGTTGGCGCAACGGATCGACGCGCCCTGTTCGACAGTGCTGCCGTTTCTGAAAGATGCGCAGGGCGGGTTTATCGCGGCGGTGCGCGCGCATCTGCTGCACCCCGATACCAAGCCCTGGGGCACCATCGGGGTGAACTTCAACGGCACCGAACATATGCCCGTGCGCCAGATCGAGGCGGAGAAAAACCTCTATGACTGGGCCGAGGCGCAGGTGCGGCAGCGCGCAGCCGAGGGCACCACGGACCCTGCTGATCTGGTGGCCGATATCCGCAGACAGATGCAGGAGGACCCTGCGAAAGCGGCGCTGCTGTACCGCCCATCCCATCGCTATCCGCGTTTCTCGCGGCACAAGGATTTCCCCTTCTCGGGGTTTATCGCGAAATATGCGGGGCTGGGGCTGAAGCCCTTGGCGGTCTTTGCGCTGCTGGCGTTGGTGCTGCCTGTGGGGCTGGTCGCCTTTGGTCTTGTCAGTCTGCTGCAGGCGGCGGATGTCTATGTCTCGCTGTGGATGGTGCCGCTGTTGCTTGCGCTCACGGTGGCGGGCGGGGTGCTGGCATGGTTGCGGCGGGTCGAGACGCGCGAGACGCCGGATGACCGCTATGCGCCTCATGATCACGTCGCCGCCGTGCAAGCGATGGAGGATCTGCCCGGCTATGCGCAGAACCACATCACCTCGGTCAGTGCCTTGAAGCCCGGGCTGCTGCGGCGGCTGACCACGGCGCTGGCGTTCCACATCATCAAATATATGAAAATCCTGTGGTTCCGCCCCGGCTTTGTCACCGATTTCGCCACCATCCATTATGCGCGCTGGTACTGCCCCAAAGGCAGTCAAAAGCTGATCTTTCAGGGCAATTATGACGGCAGCTGGGAAAGCTACCTAGAGGATTTCATCACCAAGGTGCACCGCGGCCAGACGATGGCGTGGAATAACTGCGTGGGCTTTCCGCGCAGCCGGTGGTTTTTTCTGGATGGGGCACAGGACGGCGACAGGTTCAAACGCTGGGTGCGGCGCCAGCAGGTGCAGACGCAGGTCTGGTACAGCCGCTTTCCGCTGCTGACCACTGGGATGATCCGCACCAATGCGCTGGTGCGCGACGGGCTGGCGCGGGCGCTGACCCATGACGAATATCGCGCATGGGCCAACCTATTCTACACCGCGCCGCGCCCGGCCGATGCGATCGAGACGGACCAGGTGCAGACCTTGCTGTTCAACGGGCTGGGGCGGCATCCGTTGATGACCGCGCGGGTGCTGCGCTTTGACACGGGGCAGGGGGGCAAACGCCTGATCGCGCAGTTGCTGCAAGAGGCGCGCAATGCCGAGACCCCCGGTGCGCCTTGGGATGCGCGGCTGAGCTTTGGCGACGCCTATCCCGATTATCCGGCGCATTTCATTGCTCTTTCCTCTGGCGGGCTGTCGCTGCTGGGGTTTCCCGACACGCCCCACGACGGGCGCGCGACGTTGCCCCACGCCTTTGCCAGCGGCATGGCGGCACGGGCGCGGGTGTTGGGCGATGCGGGCACGCCCGCCGATCCCGCCCGCTGGCGGTGGAGCGACGGTGCCGCGCATGCTTTGCTGCTGTCCTATGCCCGCGATCCTTCGGAGCAGGCGGCAACCGACGACACGCTGACCGTGATGTTCGAGCAATATGGCATCGCGGTGGACAGCATCGTGCGGGCGGATCTGCAACGCCGCGGCTTGGCCCATAGCGACGGGTTCGGCACGCGTGACGGTATCTCGCAGCCGATCATGCGCCACACCCAGGCCTTTGCCAAAGGCAAGGCCGCGCCGGATGATGTGGTCGGCGCGGGGGAGTTCATCCTGGGGTATCCCGATTCCCGGGGCTACCTGCCGCTGGCGATCACCGTGCCCGCCGATACGCCGGCGGCGCAGGGGCTGTCGGCGGTCGAGCGGCCGGTCACGGATCTGGTGCCGCGCTTTGGGCGGCTGCATCTGGGGGACCAGCGTGATTTTGGCCGCGGCGGGAGCTTTCTGGCGGTGCGGCAGATCTTGCACAATGACAAGGCTTTGAAGGATTTTGTGGCGGCCAAGGCGCGCGGGCTTGAGGCGCGACATCTGCCGCAAAAGGGCATCGCGGATGCGATCCGCGAGGATATGCAGGCCGACATCAGGATCCGGCAGGGCGACCACATGCCCGGCGACAAGGATATCGTGCTGGGGGATATGCAGCGCGGGCAGATGGATCAGTCGCCCTATGGCGATGTGCCTATGGGGCCGGATGCACGGCAGATCTGGATGGAGCAATGGATCACCGCCAAGATCATCGGTCGGTGGGCGGACGGCAGTTCACTGGCGCGCAACCCGTCGGTGTCGCGCAGCCTGCGCAACCGTGCGCGCTATCACGCGGTCGTGCGTCGCTATGTCGGGCTGCGCCTCAAGGCATTGCAGGCCGCCACGGACCAGCGCCCTGCGACCGACGGCCATCTTGTTGCGCTGCAGCAGTTCCTTGACCGGACACGCACGCCAAGGGGAAGCGTCCGTTTGGGCGTGGATGGCGGGCTGAGCATGGATGAGACGATCTGGACGGCGCAGGGCTGGGCCGCGTTCAACGATGCCTTGTCAGAGCTGGAGCATGAGGTCGGCCCGCTTGGCATACCGCGCGATCTGCTGCGGCCGGTGATCCCCGACAATGATTTCCGCCATGGCGAGGACGACCCCTTGGGGCTGTATTGCCCGATCGGGTCGCATATCCGCCGCGCCAACCCGCGCGACAGTTTCCGCCCCGGTCACGAGATCACATTGCAGATCAACAACCGCCATCGGCTGTTGCGGCGGGGCCGGACCTATAGCAGCGCGTTTGACGCGCCGCAGGACGCAGGCTTGATCGACGCGGGCTGGGTGCGGCGCGATACCGAAACTGTACCGCCGGTTGAGCAAGAGGAAGGCACCTTCTTTATGTGCTTTAACGCCAATATCGAACGGCAGTTCGAGTTCGTGCAGCAGACCTGGATCAACGCAGACGGGTTCCACGGCGGGCGGCATGGGCCAGACCCGTTGATCACGCCGAAACAGAAGGGTGATACGTTCATTATTCCGGGGTCGGAGGAGTCGCTGGCGCTGGATATGTGCCCGATGTCCCGCGCGGAAGGGGAGGGGGTCGCACAGCCTGCGCCGGTGGATTTCACCCGAACAGTGGCGGGGGGGTACTTCTTTATGCCAAGCAAACAGGCGCTGGCATATCTGTCGCAACCATAGGTTAGGCCCCTGAGCGTTTAGCGATGAAAAACCGCCTGATGCGTTCTTTTTTCACGATTTTTTCACGGAGCGCCGCGCAAAAAATTACGGTACGTTTACGGTCGATTTTTAACCTTTCTTAACCTGCTGCGATTTCGGCAGGCACCCGCCCGCTTGGGGCTATTTAGAAAGGGCATTGAAATGAAACTTTACATGCAATTGATGACAACGACCGCACTGGCGCTGAGCGTCGCGGCCTGCGGGTCATCGAACGGGGTCGACAAGGTGATTGATGTGACAGACATCACCGAAGAGGCGCAGGCCAAACGGACCTTTGCAACAGACGAGGATGGTGATCCGGTCGATGCCGGTGCTGCGATCGCGTCAGGCAAGACGCTGACCGCGCGCGCCGTGGGCGTCGCCTTGCAGAACCTGAACTATCACACCGGGGAAACCAGCACGACGACTGATGTCACCGCGTCGATCAAGCGCAATGACGATGGCGCGCTGACCGTGACCATCGACGGCGAAGAGCTGGCGTTCACCCCTGCCGACGTGAATGGCGAAGGTGACGGCTACGAGGTCGAAGTGGATGGCAAATTCGCCGGGGTCTACAACTTTAATGGTCCGGTCGAAGAACTGCTGACGGCGGGCAATGGCTTTGCCCAGGTGGTAAGCATTTTCCGGACTTCAGAGAACGCCGAAGGTCATGTGTCGGGTGACAATACCTTTGCGATCTTTGGCACAGAGACGGCGGATGAAGATCTGAAGGATCTGCCAAAAGCCGAATATACGGGCCGGTCGCGGATCAATGTTGTGCCAAACAGCGGCTTCGAATCTAACAGCGAAAGCCGGTACAAGGTGCGCAGCGAAATTGCGATGACGGCAGACTTTGGCGCGGGCGAGATCTGGGGCACCATCGGGAACACCACCATCGAAGACCCCGAAGACGGTGAACGTGATGCCGTTGAAGGGACCATCGCGATGGATAAAACCACGTTCGACAACAACGGTTTTGCCGGGACGTTGACGGCAGATGCGGACTTCATCAGCGATATCGACGTCAATAGCGCCGAAGGGACGTACTCCGGTGCGTTCTATGGGCCAAACGCCGAACAGGTTGCCGGTGCGCTGACATTTGGTATCGGCGCTGACGACGGGTCGCTGAACGGGAACGGCTACTTCTCGGCCGACAAAGTCGACTAAGGTCGACGACAACGGGATAGAGAAGCGTCGATCAAATTACGGGTCCCGCTTCTCTGGGCGTGGGCATGACCTCAAGCCATGCCTGCGTCTCCCCATTATTTCATGTGGGAGACGCAGTGCAGAGTTCAGGTTTCACGCCGATTTAACTGCTTGAGGGTTAATCCATGAAACATCTTCTTTTTGCCGCCCTGATGGGCGTTCTTTTGGCGTGCCAATCGCCCGGACAGGCGCAGGCCGCGACACCACAGAATTATCTGGAACAGGGAAACTATGACGCCGCGCGGGCCAGTCTGGCGCAGCTGGTCAAGGGCGATCCGAACGGGCCGCTGCATCAGGCCTATCTGGAAGGTCAAATCCTGATGCGCCAGAACCAGCCTGCGGCGGCGGTTGATCTGTTTCGCGATCTGGTACGCATCGCGCCCGATTATGAACCGGCAAGACGAGAGCTGACCCTGCTGCTGGCCTATCGCGGTGACGTGACCGCTGCGCGCTATCATGCGGAACGGTTGGTCGCGGAAACCGCCGACGAACAGCTGCGCGCCGGATTGCAGACCTTTATCCTGAATAATAGCTCGCGCAAGCCCGGCGGCTTTGCCCTGCGGTTCGCGCTGTTGCCGTCGTCGAACCAGACCCGCGGCAGTGCCGAGCAGGAAATCCTGATTGGCGGGGTGCCGTTCACGCTGAACCCTGCGTCGCGCGCGTCTTCCGGGGTGGGGCTGGCGATTGGCGGCACTGCGTGGCGGCGCTGGCAATGGAATGAAAGATGGTCCGGCGTGGGCACCGCCAGTCTGGATGCGAAATTCTACGATTCCGCGCTGAACACGGAAACCACGGCCGTCGCACGGTTCGATGTCATTCGTGGCGGGCAGCGGGGGCGGTTCTCTTTCGGGCCGATTGCCGAGCTGAGCTTTTCTGATTCAGACATCGTGCGACGACGGTGGGGGGCGGAGCTCCGCGGCGCCTATCAGCTGCGTCCGCGTGATCTGGTGTCGGGGGCGCTTCGGTTTGATCGGCAGACCTATGACCAAAGCCCGTTTCGGGACGGGCACCGGATGCGAGCCTCGGTCTCGTACCAACATCGGTTGACGCCCACGCTCGGGCTATCCTTCGGCCTGTCGCAGCTGCGCGAAACGACACAGCGCGCGCATCTGGATCACCATGAAACCGGCGTGTCGATGGGGATCGACAAACAGTGGAAATCGGGTCTCTCGACCGGCGTGATACTGGCATACGAACAGGACAGATACGACGGCATCTTCCCCGGCACCACGACCCCGCGCGAGGATGACACCACCAGCCTCACCTTCACCGTGCAGCACAACAAGGTGCAGATCGGGAAATACGTGCCGCGCATCACCTATACCTACACGCGGGCGAAATCGAATGTGGCGTTGTTCGACTATGACAGCCACGACATCGGGGCGAGTCTCTCGCTCAAGTTCTGACGTGGGGCGGGCAGCCTGACGGGGTGCCCGTTCCTGCAAACACCAAAGAGACGGCCCGAATATCCTGACAAAACACAGGTTTGCGGGCCAATCGGGCATGCCTTTGCCGTAAAACTTTCAAAAATTTGGATTAATTCGCCTGCCTTACCTTGCGGCGCCTCGATCCGAGGTGCAGAAAGACGCCATCTACGCGGTGGTCTGCAAAGCAAGGGAGACACGTATGAAAGACTGGAACGCTTTGGCGAGCGCGCTGTATGACGGCAGCTTTCGGCCCATGTTCATCAATGGTAAATGGTGCCCGGCCCAATCGGGCGCAGAGATGGATGCGCGCAATCCGGCGAACGGGTCTTTGCTGGCGACTGTACCGCAGGGGGGCGCGGCGGATATTGATGCCGCCGTAAAAGCCGCCCGCGCGGCGTTCGAGGGGCCTTGGGCCAAGTTCACCCCGTTCGAGCGTCAGGCGCTGCTGCTGCGCATCGCCGACAAGTTCGAGGCAGAATGGGAACGCCTGTGCCTGTCGGACACGTTGGATATGGGGATGCCGATCCAGCGCACGCTGGCCAACAGCCGTCGCGTTTTGGGGATGTTGCGGTTCTATGCGGGGCAGGCGGTGATGATCCACGGCCAGACAATCCCGAACTCCTTCCCCGGCGAGATCTATTCATCCACCGTGCGTGAACCCGTGGGCGTGGTCGGGGCGATCATCCCGTGGAATGCGCCAATCGCCGGTTCCGTCTGGAAGATCGCGCCCGCGCTGGCGACCGGCTGCACCGTGGTCTTGAAACCGTCCGAGGAGGCGTCGCTGACCGTGCTGATGATCGCGCGGTTGATGCAAGAGGCGGGGCTGCCCGACGGGGTGCTGAATGTGGTGACCGGATTGGGGGCCGATGCCGGTGCCGCGCTGGCGGCGCATCCGGATGTGGACAAGATCGTGTTCACCGGCTCAACCGCCACCGGTCAGGCGATTGCCCGCGCGGCAACGGGCACGTTGAAACGCGTCTCGCTTGAGCTGGGGGGTAAATCGCCGGTCATCGTTTGTAAGGATGCGGATATCGACAAGGCGGTGCCCGTGGCCGCGATGTCGGTCTTTGCCAATTCGGGTCAGATCTGCATCGCCGGATCGCGGTTGTTTGTGGCGCGCGAGATCCATGATGAATTCACCCGCCGCGTGGCGGAGTTTGCCGCAGGGCTGAAGATCGGGCAGGGGATTGACGAGGGCACGGATATCGGGCCCATCATCTCAGCCCGTCAGGCTGAACGGATCGCCGGTTTCCTGTCGGACGGTCCGGCCGAGGGCGCAACGGTTCTGACCGGCGGGCAACGCGCCGAAGGGGCGGCGCTGGAGGGTGGGCATTTCATCCAGCCCACCGTTTTTGGCGGCGTCACCGACGACATGCGCATCGCCCGCGAAGAGATCTTCGGCCCCGTGATTTCCGCGCTGCCGTTCGATGATCTGGACGAGGTCGTGACCCGCGCCAATGACACGCCCTATGGGCTGGCTGCTGGTGTATTCTCGACCAATCTGGGGACGGCGCACAAGCTGGCACATCGGCTGAAAGCAGGGTCCGTCTGGGTGAATATGTATCACGCCATTGATCCAGCAGTGCCCTTTGGCGGGGTCAAGATGTCGGGTTATGGCCGTGAAGGCGGGACCGAGCATCTGGAAGAATATCTGGACACCAAAGCGATCTGGATCAACGCGGATTAAACCGCGCTGCGGGACAAAGGGAGGAACGCGATGAAAGTTGGCATTATCGGTGTCGGTCTGATGGGCCATGGCATTGCGCGGAACGTCTTGCGCAAGGGCAAGTTCGAACTGGGCTTTCTGGATCACCCCGGCAACCAGCCGGTAGACGAGATTACGGGCCTTGGCGCTGTGGCGTATGACACGCCTGCCGCGCTGGCGGCGGTGAGTGATGTGATCATACTCTGCGTCACCGGATCGCCTCAGGTGGAGGCGATTGTCACGGGCGATCACGGGCTGGTGTCGGCGTTGAAACCCGGCGCGGTGGTTGTCGATTGTTCGACCGCGCTGCCCGACAGCACCCTGTGTATGGGCGACGCGGTGCAGGCCGCGGGCGGGGCCTATCTGGATGCGCCGATGACACGCACGGCGAAACACGCCCATGACGGGGCGTTGAACCTGTTGGTGGGGGGTGACGCCGCGGTGCTGGAAAAGGTCCGGCCCGTGCTGGCAAGCTTTACCGATACGGTCGACCACGTCGGTGCGCTTGGCCACGGGCACCGGTTGAAGCTGCTGCATAATTATGTGTCGGTCGGGTTCATGACCCTGCTGGCCGAGGCCGCAGCGCAGGCCGCCGATGCGCAGATCGATCCGCAGGTGTTCGTGGACGTTCTGGCTGGCGGGGGCGGGGCCAGTGTCGCGCTGGACCGCCTTGCCCCCTATATCACGCAAGGCGACCGCGAAGGGCTGCCCTTTTTCGTCAGCAATGCACAAAAAGACATCGACTATTACCGTGCCATGTCGACCGCATCGGGGGCGCAACAGACCGTCGCCGATAACGTCTCTGCCGCGCTCGCCCGAACGGTCGAGGCGGGGCATGGTCAGGCCTATGTGCCCGAGCTGGTAAAGTTGTTCCGGAAATCCGCGCAGGGCTAAGCCAGCGTTGCGCGGTGCCACGAGGGCTGCATCTTGTCAGCTTTGGTGGGTTTAGATAGCACATCCACAAGGTTACTGGGAGGTTACCATGAAATTCAATCTGACACATTTTGCGGCCGCAAGCGCGTTTGTCGCGCTGGCGGGTTCCGCCGCCGCGCAGACCGAGATCAAGATCGGCTATGCTCTGGCCCCCGACAGCCACTACGGCGTCGCGGCGCAGAAATTCGAAGAGGTGGTGCTGGCGGAGACCGGCGACCAGTTCAGCTTCAAGCATTTCCCGTCCTCGGGTCTGGGCGGCGAACGCGAAGTGATCGAGGGGCTGCAACTGGGCACCATCGAGGCAACAATCGTGTCCTCGGGCACGCTGGCGAACTTCGTCCCCGCCACCGGTGTTTTTGACATTCCGTTCCTGTTCAGCGGGTTGGACCACGCCCGCGCCGTGCTCGACGGGCCCATCGGTCAGGACATTCTGGGCGAGTTCGACACTGTCGGCCTGCACGGTCTGGCATGGGGCGAACAGGGCTTTCGCCACATCACCAACAACCGCAATGCGATCCACACGCCTGCCGATGTCGAAGGGCTGAAGATCCGCACGATGGAAAACCCCGTGCACCTCGCCGCATTCGACGCCATGGGGGCCGCCCCCACGCCGATGGCCTGGCCCGAGGTGATTTCGTCGTTGCAGCAAGGTGTGATCGACGGTCAGGAAAACCCGCTGTCGGTGATCGTTTCGGTCAAGCTGAACGAAGTTCAGAAATATCTGACCCTGTCGGGCCACGTCTATTCGCCCGCGATGCTGCTGGTGTCCAAACCTTTCTGGGACGGGCTGGACGACGATCAGAAAGCCGCGATGGAGAAAGCCGCGACGCAAGCGGCTGCCGCGATGCGGGGCTATGTCGACAACGTGGAAACCTCGGGTGTGGAAACGCTGAAAGAGCGTGGCATGGAAGTAAACGCCCTGTCCGCCGAAGAGAAAGCCGCGTTTCAGGCGTCGATCAAATCGGCCTATGAAGGCTACTATGACACCTACGGCCAAGAGCTGGTCGACTCGATCGTAAACTTCGAGTGAGCAATACCGCCGGCATCCAACGGATGCCGGCGACATCGGGCGAGGGGAAGCCGTGAAGAGACTGGAAACCATTTTCGTGGCGTTGAACGGTTGGGCGCTGATCCTCATGCTGTCGGCAATGACGCTGGTCGTCGGTGCCAATATCACCCTGCGCTATGTGACCGCCCATTCGCTGCCTTGGGCAGACGAGGCGGCGCGCTACCTGATGATCTGGATGACCTTTGGCGGCGCGGGACTTGTGCTGCGCACCGGCGGGCATGTCGCGATCACCAACCTACAGGATGCACTGCCCAGCATGGGGCAAAAGCTGCTGCGGGCGGGGATTGCCATGGGGCTTTTGGTCTTTTTCGGTTTCATGGTCTACGTCGGCATCCAATATGCGCAGCGCATGCAGTATCAGGTGACGCCCGCACTGCGGATGCCCTTCCTGTATGTCTACGCGGCGATGCCGGTCGGATTTGCGCTGCTGATCGCCCACCTGCTGCTGATTGCGCGCCCCTTCATCATGGCGGGGGATTATAAACGTATGGATGGGGCCACCGCCGATCCGCTGCCCGGAGGCGCAAATGGCTGAGATACTTTTTCCCGCGCTTTTCGTATTGCTCGCCCTTGGTCTGCCCGTGGCCTTTGCGATGGCGATATCCGTCTTTGTCGCGCTGAGCTTCGGGTCGTCCTACCCCAACCTCGTTGTGGTGAAAGAGATGTTCTCGGGCCTTGATAGTTTCCCGCTTCTGGCGGTGCCGTTCTTTATACTCGCGGCAGAGATCATGACCGGCGGGGCGGTGACCCTTGCGATGCTGCGCTTGGCACAATCGCTGGTGGGGCATCTGAAAGGGGGCTTGGGTCATGCGAATGTAGTCAGCTCTGCCATGTTCGCGGGGATCTCCGGCTCGGCGCTGGCCGATGCTGCGGGGCCGGGGACGATGATGATCCGCATGATGGAGAAGGGTGGCTATGGCCGTGCCTATGCCGGAGCGCTGACCATCTCGAGCTCGGTCGTGGGGCCGATTATCCCGCCGTCGATCACGATGATTATCTACGCCATGCAGGACCAGCAGGTATCGGTCGGGTCGCTGTTCATGGCGGGTGTGCTGCCGGGTATCCTGATCACCGCAGCGGTGCTGCTGGCCAATGCGCGGGTCAGCCACAAACGCGGCTATGCCAGCGGCGCGCCGATGCCTCCCTTGGCCGAGATCGCGCGGATCGCGCTTTACGCGCTGCCCGCGCTGATGCTGGTGGTGCTGATCGTCGGCGGTATCCGTTTTGGCGTGTTCACCCCGACCGAGGCGTCGGTGATCGCGGTCTTCTACGCGCTGTTCGTCGGCATGTTCGTCTACCGGTCGCTGCGGGTCGCGGATCTGCCCGCGATCATCCTGCGCGCGGCCCTGGTGTCGGGGGCGGTGCTGCTGATCCTTGGCGCGGCGCGGGCCTTTGCCTGGGTGTTGATCATCGAAGGCGTGCCGCAGTTTCTGGCAGAGACGATCATTGCCTGGGATCTGTCGCCGATTGTCTTTTTGCTGGCGGTGAATGCGCTGTTGCTGGTCTTTGGCCTGTTTATGGACCCGCTGCCCGGGGTGATGATCCTTGTGCCGATCCTTGCGCCCATCAGCTTTGCGCTTGGGATCGACCCGGATCATTTCGCGATTATCGTGATTGTGAACCTGACCCTTGGTCTGACCACACCGCCGGTGGGAAGCCTGATTTTTGTCGTCTCGTCGGCGGTGAACATCAAGCCATCGGCCCTGATCAAGGAAATGCCGCCGTTCTTTATCGCACTGATGGGGGCGTTGCTGTTGATCACCTTTATCCCTGCGCTGTCCACTTGGTTGCCGACGCTCAGCGGGTTCTAGGGGGAACTGTCCTTTGATATCGGGTTGTTTGCCAAGGATAAAACCCAATTTAACCGTGCCTTAAGCAAAATAAACTTTCCCAGATTCGTGAAGTGTGGTCATGTTGGGGAAAAAGTTGGGCAGGCAATGACAATAACTTATGCAGCAGCGCGCAATGCGCCGATGTTGGCGTTGGAAGATGAACGTGTCCTGTTAAAGGATTGGCAGGTCAGCAAAGATAAGTTCGCACTTGAATCCTTGGTGCTGTCCCATGCGCGTATCGTGTTCTACTGGGCGCGCAAGCTCAGCGATGATCAGGCCGAACGCGAAGACCTGATTTCCGAAGGGATACTGGGGCTGATCCACGCCGCCGATCTGTTTGATCTGGATCGGGACGTGCGGTTTTCGACCTATGCGAAATGGTGGGTCAAGAACGCCACGATGACCGCCCGCAACCACCTGCGCGCCATTGTCGAGACTCCGGCGGGCGTGCAGAGAACGGTGCAGCATTCCATTGACGATGATGACAGCTTTGCGCTGCTGGCCTCGGAAGACCCCAACCCCGAAGAGGCCGTGATCGCGCAGTCGTCGCAAACCCTGATCCGCGCGCGATTGCTTGAGGCGATGGAACGGCTTCAGCCGATGGACCGCGAGGTGCTGCGGGCGCGGACCTTGCAGCAGCCACCCGAAAGCATTCAGGATCTTGCCACGCGGATGGAGGTCACCCCCGCCAAGCTGCGCCAGATCGAACGCCGCGCGATGTCGCGGTTGAAGTATGAGCTCGCGGCGCGTGGCGTCATGACAAGCAAGATGCACTGAGATGAATGTCGCTTTATCCGCATTGATGACGGGGCAGGCTGGCGTGAAAACCGGCAAGGGCTCCAGCGCCGTGCCCGAAGGGTTCGCCGCGCTGATGGGGACCGTCGCAATTGGCGAGGCAGGTGCTGCGGTACCGCCCTTCACCCTCGGCCCCGATGGTGAGCCTATTCTGCAGGGTAGTGACGATATCACCCCCGAAGGGATGGCAGATGTGCTGGGGCTTTCGCTGACCACAGAGCAAGCGGGCGATCCGACGGCCCTGTCGATGGAGGCATCCTTCACCGGTCTGATGTCGGCCGCCCAACCGACGGGCGAGGGGGCTATCGTTCAAGCAACTGGGCAAGTAACCACCGCAACCACGGTCGGCGCCCCCGCAGTCGCTGTGCCACAGGCATTCGTGCAAGGTGTCGCGGGCGAAACTGACCCTCAGTTGCCGTTGGCCGCGCCACCATTGGCCGCTGACGCGGTAGCGGCCAATGTGACGCAGGCCGCTGTTAAGGTCGCGCCCGAAACGGCTGCACCTGCGGTGCCATCCCCTGTCGAGGCGAAAACCGATGTCAAAATCGCGGCACCCGCACCGCAAACCTCTGTTGTGCCGCAGCCCGTTACTGCCCCCGCGACAGCAGTAGCGGCACAGCAACCAATCGCTGCTACGGCAGAGGTTCAAAGCGTTGCGCAAACGCAGGGGGTGGCGGGGGTGCAACCCGTCCCTAAACCGCAGGTTAGTGAGAAGGTTTCGACCCCGCCGCGTGCAGCACCCCAAGCCGCGGCCGCTGTTGAGGGAACCGCCCCGCCAGAACCATCAATTGACGCGGATACGCCCGTCGCGCCGTTGCGACAGGCCGCTTTCGGGGCGGAGCAGCCGACCTTTTTGAACGCAGGTCAGAATGGCGCAGCCGCACAGGGCAAAGCGCCCGTTGATGTCACCGCGACCTTCCGGCCCGCCGAGGTGGTTCAGGCGCAGCCCGTGGAAAGCAACGCGCTGATCCTCGCTGACCAAGCAAGCGATTTGAAAGCCGCCGCGCCAAGTGCCGAGACGCAGGCCAAACCTGCACCGAAACCCTTTGCCGATGCGCTGATTTCCCAAGTGAAGGCCGTCGAGGCGAAAGAGGGCCGGACCTCGGTCAGCTTGCATCCGCGCGGGTTGGGGCAAATCGAGATCGAGGTCGTCACCGACAAGGATAGCGGCACCCGGGTTGTGGTCCGTGTCGAAAACCCTGCCGTGCTGCAAACGCTGCGCGATGAACGCCAGCTTTTGGCGCAGGGGCTTGGGTTTACCGACGCGGGCAGCTTTGAATTCCAGCAGGGGTTCTCTGACGAGGGTGCGCGCGATCAACAACGCTCTACCGCGGGGTTCGGTGGGGGCATTGATGACGGCGCAGGCCCTGTGACCGCTGGCGTTCAGCACAAAAATGTGGTGGATGACGGACAACTTGATATTCTCACCTAAGGGGGTGTGATCCATGCTGACAAGCCAGACACTGTTGAACAATTTCACAAGCACGAACCAAAGCTCGGCGCAGGATTCACTGGGCCAGTTGGGCGAGGATTATACCAAGTTCCTGACCCTGCTGACCGCGCAGATCCAGAACCAGGATCCGCTTGAGCCGGTCGATAGCACGCAGTTTGTCGCACAGCTTGCGCAGTTGTCGCAGGTGGAACAAGCGGTGCAGACCAATACCCAGCTTGAGACATTGACCAGCCAGATCAGCGGCTTGCTGAATCTGGGGGGCACCGATCTTTTGGGGCGCGATGTCACAGTGCAATCTGATGTGGTGATGCTGGAAGATGGCACGACCTCGACCTCCTACGAGGTGGGGGCCGGCGCAGCCGAGGTCACCGCGAAAATCTATGATCCGCTGGGGCGCAATGTGCGTACGATCAACGGCCTGTCCACAGTATCCGGCACCACGAACCCGCTGGGATGGGATGGCAAGGACGATTACGGCAACGCGCAGTTGGCGGGGAAATACACCGTGGTGCTGACGGCGAAAGATGCCGCTGGCAACAATATCGCGATCCAGCCGTCGCGCAGTGCCCGCGTCGAAGATGTACGTTTCCGCGAGGGAGAGATCATCTTTGGTCTGGACGGCGGCGAAACCGCGTCGTCGATCACCGTGAAATCGGCGAGCTGATCGGATCCGTCAGTTGCGCAGGCTGGTATTGGCGTAAAAGCTGTTCAGCCGCGCCGTGCGGACCGCCGGGAAATTAACGTAGAGCTTGCGCACGATTTGCGCGGCAAGCTCTGCTTTGCGGGCTTCTTCTTCGATCGGTTGGGCGAGGCTCAGGTCGGTTTCCGCAAGCTCGGCGATCGCTGACACGGTTGCGTCACGCAAACGGGCGCGCCCGACGGCACCGTTGATCTCGTGAAACGACGAAGCCCCCATGACATAGACATCCATGTCAAACACCAGATGCAGGATTTTGCGGCTCTGGATGATTTGCATGGTGAATTTGCCCAAGGGCATTTTGAACATCAACTCTTGCGTGGCCGCCTGATCCGAGGGGGCCGATGTCGTTGGCCGCATAAAGCGTTCCCCGACATAGCCCATGGCCCCCGCACCAATCACGCAAACGGCGATGATGATGTATTTGATCACACCCGCGTCCCGCCTTAGTAGGGCAGGAACACTTCAAGCGCGTCCTGACCGTAGCGCGCGGTTTGCACCGTCGAAATCTGCCCGCGCCCACCATAGGTGATCCGCGCCTCGGCGATTTTATCGTAGTCGATGGTGTTCCCGACGTTGATATCGGACTGACGGATGATGCCGGCGATGCGCAGCTCGCGCAGTTCGTTGTTCACCTTGACCTCTTGCCGTCCGGCGATCACGAAATTCCCGTTGGGTAGGGTCTGGATCACTAGAGCGGCCACGCGCAGACGTATCGTCTCGTTCCGGCGGATCGATCCTTCGCCTTCGCTGGACGAGCTGCTCGACAGGCCAATCAGCTGCCCGCTATCGGTCGAGGTGTCGAAGTTCAGGATATCGGGGTCGTCCACCCCAGTGGAGGAGGACCGGCTGCGCCCTGTGGCATTTTGCAACTGCGCGCGGTCATCGATATCGATCAGAACGGTGACCAGATCGCCCACGTCGCCGGCGCGACGATCCTGAAACAGACGCGGTGTTGAATTGCTCCAGAGGCTGGCCTGATCCGCGCGTTTGGGCTGTTCAGGCGCTTTGGGCAGAGGCATCGGGATGCTCACGCGGTTGACCTCGCCCATGTGGTCGGGGCTGAGCGTCAGATCGCTGACCGTGGGGTTGTGGGTTTCCTGAAAATCACCACAGGCCGCCAGAAAAAGCGCCGAAGCTGCAAGCAGGCAGCCGAGCCGAGCGGGAAAACGAAGGGATGTCATTGTACGACCTCGACGACGCCTGCTGCCATCGCGATGGTCGACAGGGCCTTGTTGCTGGAAAGATTGACGACGCGCAGTTCCTGACCTTTATGGGCATCATCCAGGGCACGTCCTTTGGCCGTTAGCTGCAACCCGCCGTGGGTCAGGCGGATTTTGACCTTTTCACCGCGGCTGATGATACGGGGCGGCATGACCGAATTGCGCGGGACGGGGCGGCCGGTGACCAGCATACGACGCACCTGCTGGCCGACGAGTTGATCATATTCATTGATCGCATAGCTGCCGACCCGCTGCATCGGCATTTCGACCAGCGATACGTCTTGGGCGCGGACGATTTCATCGGGCACGATGCGCCGGTTGGGAACAGGCACGGTCAATGTCACCATCGCCAGACCCCATACGCGTTGCGGGACACCGCTGTCGGTTACCACATTTGCGATGAATTGGCCCGAGTCAGGGTCGATCCAGAACTCCTGCACGAAGTTGCCCTTCTTGATCATCCCCTCGGCCATGCGGATATCCAGCTTGGCTTTTGCGGGCAAAGTGGCACCCAGTTCGGCGACGGCGCGTTCCTCGATCAGGTCGGTCACGGGCACCGATTGCGCAAGCGCAGGGCCAGCGACGACAAGGGCGGCGGCAAGCTGGAACAACACGAAAAGGGCAATGGCAACACGTTTCATCGGTTCAACCCGTTACTTGATCTGGTTCGTCGTGGTCATGATCTGATCGGCGGTCTCGATCGCCTTGGAGTTCATCTCGTAGGCGCGCTGTGCCGAAATCAGGTCGGTGATCTGCTGGATGATGTTGACGTTCGACTGTTCAAGATATCCCTGCCGTGTGATGCCGACGCCGGGGGTGCCGGGGACGTTCTGCACAGGCTCACCCGACGCGGCGGTCTGCTCCATCAAGTTATCACCGACGGGTTTCAGGCCCGCTTCGTTCAGGAAGGTCGCAAAGTTCAACTGGCCCAGTTCCACCGGTTCAGGGTCGTTTTCAACATAGGCCATGACCACGCCTTCTTGGTTGATTTCGACCTGACGGGTCAGTTCGGGCACGATGATCGCGGGCTCTACCTCATAGCCGTTCAGGGTGACCAGCTGGCCTTCAGCGCTCAACTGGAAGTTCCCGTCGCGGGTAAAGGCCTGGGTGCCATCGGGACGGTTCACGGTGAAATAGCCGCGCCCCTCGATCGCGAGGTCCAGCTGGTTTTCGGTCTGGATCAAGCCGCCCTGGATGTTGTGACGGATCACGCCCGCCGCCTGCACGCCCAAGCCGATATCAGTGCCTACGGGCCGCGCAGTGCCTTCTTCGGAGGTCAGCGATCCGGCGCTTGCAAAGCTTTGGTAGACCAGATCCTGAAACGCGGCGCGCCCGCTTTTAAAGCCGGTGGTGTTGGCGTTGGCGATGTTGTTGGCGATAACGTCAACGTTGGTCTGTTGCGCCAACATGCCCGTGGCCGCGATCCCGAGTGCTTTCATCTTATGCTCCTTCCGGCGGCGTTATACGCGCCCAAGTTTCTGGATGGCCGTGCGGGTCAGATCATCGTCCGACCCCATCAGTTTGACTGAATTCTCATAGGCCCGTTGGATGTCGATCAGACGGGTCATTTCAAGGACGGCGTTCACGTTGCTGCCTTCGATAAAGCCCTGCTTGACCTGTGGGTTCTCCATCTGCTGTGGCTGGCCTGCGTTCGGGGGCAACTGGTACATGCCCGCGCCCATGGGCAGCATCTGCGCCGCCTCGTTGATCGCGACAACGCTGACCGCGCCAAGCACCGCGCCTTGAGGGTTGGTCACGGTGCCGCTGGTGGTGATCACCACCTCGTCCCCCACATCATCGGGTAGCACGACAGGCCCGCCGCCCACGCCAAGCAGGGGCATACCACCTGCGGTTTTCAATTGGCCGTCGACATCCACAACAAGGCGCCCGTGACGGCTGTAACCTGTTTCGCCGCCGGGCAGCTGGAAGCTGAGCCAGCCGTCACCGGCCACGGCGATGTCCATCGGGTTGCCGGTCTGCATCAGCGGGCCGTCGGCAAGTTCAAGGTATGTCCCGCTTTCGCGCACATAGTTGATCGCGTTATCGCCGCTGCCATCGGGTATGGATTCAAGCACGGGGTGGATCGCCTTGTAGCCCGAGGTCGTGGCGTTGGCGAGGTTATGCGCCGTCGTGTCCATGCTGCGGGTCAGCGCGGTTGCCTGAGAAAGCGCCACATAACTGATATTGCTCATCTCATCCTCCGGCGGTGCTGAAGCATCACGAAAAAACGCATTGTACATGTCATTGCAAATACAAATTTTCATGAATACAAGGATAAGGCAAGTTCTATTTACACTATCAAGGATAGGTGTGCGCCAGTATATTTGCATAACGGTGGTCAAGGCGTTGCTGGTTCTTGCGGTTCCGGCGGGTGTACTTGTGGCCGCGCCCTCTGATGTGGTTGATACGCTGGATCACAGCGCGTTAGACGCAGGACAGACATGGCGACGGGATCTGGATTTGCGGCGCTGGTCTCCGGATGGGTTGCGTGATGATTTGCGGCACAGCATTGCCAAGCTCGGCAGCCAACGGGGCAGCGACCAGACGCGGGTGATGATGGATGTGGCCGAACTCTATATGGCCCATATGCTGCTGTTCGAGGCGGGCTCTATCCTTGCCGAAGTGACCCCTGATACGCCGGTTCATAAGCGCCGTCACCGTGCGCTGTCCGACGCGGTGCGTCTGCTGGCAGGGGAAGCACCGACCGCGGTAACGCCACCATTCAACACGTCTCCGCTGGCAGGCAACCGACCGGATCGCGCCTTTTGGGCCAGTCTGGACGCGATTGCCACCTCCGACGTTCGGCGCTTGTCGGATAATATCGAGCCAAGCTTTGGCGGGCTGAGCACACAGCCGGAGTCCGTCGTGCGGGCCGTTCTGCCTGTGCTGCTTGAGGCGGCGATTGAGCTGGACAAGCGCGAATATGTCGACGCGACCCTGCGCCTGCTGGACGAAATGCCAGAGCTAGCGGGGGCCGCATCCGGTACATTCCTGCGTGCACGGGCTGCGCAAAAGCGGGGGGACGCGGCGACCGCGCTCAAGATCTATCTGGAAGCGGCAGAGGGCTGGGACCAATACGCCGTGCGCGCCCGTTTGGCGGTGGCGGATATGGCGCTTGCCGATGGCGGAAGAGGCGCGCTGCTGGCGGCACAATCGACCCTAGAAGGCGGATCAGAGGCTTGGCGCGGCGGGCGGTACGAGCTGGAAGTCTTGCGCCGGCTTGAGCGGGTGTACCACGCATTGGGCAATCATCCCGAAGCCGTGTTGACCCTTGGCCGTATTCTGCTGCGGTTCCCCGAACCTGCCGAAGCCGCCCCGATTGAGGCGCAGGCGCAAGAATTGCTGGCAGATATCTATAAGGCAGGGGGCGAGGGGCAGTATCCGCTGTCGGCTTGGGTCGCGCTGCATCTGCGTTTGCTGCCCTATTTCCGCTATACCGAAGGGTTCACGGCGCAGATTGAAACGCTGGGTGACTACGTCCTGACGTTGGGGTCGACCGATCTGGCGGCCAAGGAATACCGTCGTGCCGTGCGTATCTTGCAAGAAAAGCAGGAAGAACAAGGCACCTCCCGCGCGGCCGAGATTTTTCGCCTGAACATGAAGCTTGCGCAAGCGCAGGTGCAGGGGGGGCAATTCGCCGATGCGCGGCTGACGTTGGAACTGATGGACGTAAGTATCGCCCCCGAGATGGAGGAGGCGCATCAGAGTTTGCTGGCGCAAACCCTCTCTAAACTGGGGGATAAGCCTGCGTTGCTGAATGCGTCCGTCGATGCACCAACGGCGCAGCATTTGCGAGATGTGGGGCTCGCGCTGTCAGAAGAAGAGCGCTGGCCGCAGGCGGCGGACGTTCTTTCGCAGCTTTGGCGGACATATCCGCAGGATTTTTCCTTGCAGGATGCCACACGCCTGTTGATCGCGGCCTATCGGTCCGAAGACCAAGAGGCGCTACAGCAGGTGACGCGTTCGTTTCCCAGTCTCACGCCGTCCAAGGATCTGATTTCACTGGCGAATAGCATATCTGAGGTGCGCGATAACGTGCTGCCGCTGAGCGCGGGCGGGGCGGCGAAGCGGCTGGAGCAGCTAGAGAATGCGTTTGAAAGCATCGCGAATTCAGGGATATCTCCATGAACTCGGCTGCAAATTTCGGCTAAACCAAGGTTAGACAAAAATAAATCGCGAAAATTTAACCTTCTTTAAACCAATTCGATTATTTGTCCTGTTAGGCAAGAATACCAAGAACGACAACGAGGTAGGAAAATGAGCATTTCAAGCGCGCTTCAGACGGGTGTCAGCGGGCTGCGCGCCAACTCCAAGGCGGTTGGCAGCATCTCCGAGAACATCGCAAACTCGAACACGGTGGGGTACCGCCGCGGGTTCGCGCATATGGTCACGACCACTGCCTCGGGCGGGAATGGCGACGGGGTCCTGTCGGTCAACGCCGTTGAAGAGCTGGACATCGCGACAGCAGGCGGCCTGATCTCGACCAACTCCTCTACCGATCTGGCGATTGGCGGGAACGGTTTCTTCGCGGTGTCGATGAACCCGAACGAGACAGTGCAGACCAACTACATGCTGACCCGCGCGGGGTCGTTCCTGCCGGACGAGCAGGGCAACCTGAAGAACGCGGCGGGATATTATCTTGCGGGCTACCCCTACGGGCTGGAAGGGGACATCGGGTCGGTCGACCGGACGTCCTTCAAGGATATGGAAACGGTTAACATCGGCAATCTGAACATCTCTGCCGGCGTGACCTCGACCATCACCGCCTTTGGCAATCTGCCATCGCAGGACACAGGCCAAGCCGATCCCGGCGCACCTTTTGTCACCTCGTCCGAAGTGTTCACCGCCTTGGGTGAAAGCCAGCGCGTGAGCTTTTCCTGGGCACCTGGCACCACGGCGAACACATGGGATCTGGCGATTGCGGATCAGAATGGCAATGGGCTGGGCAGTGTCACGATCGAGTTCAACAACGCCGGACCTGCGGCGGGCTCTCCGCTGAGCTATAGCAACATCAATTCTACCGCGACGGCACCTGCCGCCTTTACCGTGGACCCCGCGACAGGCGTGGCGACGATCACCCTTGATAACGGGGTTGTTCCGCAAGAGATCGACATCACCCTTGGCAAGCCCGGCGCATTCGACGGGATCAGCCAGTTCGCGGGGGATTTCAGCCTCGCGTTTGATCGGGACGGGTCCAGCGCGGGTGAGCTTGTGCGCACCGAGATTACCGAAGACGGCACATTGTTCGGCGTTTTCGATAATGGCATGCGCCGCGCGCTTTATGACATTCCCGTCGCTGTCGTCGCCAACCCCAACGGGCTGGTCGAAGTGAAGGGCAACGCCTATCGCCTGTCGGGTGAAACAGGGTCGTTCTCTGCACTGCAGGCCAATTCTTCGACCGTGGGGTCGATCAACGCCGGTGCGCTTGAAGGGTCTAACGTGGATATTGCGCAAGAGATGACCGACCTGATCAAGGCGCAGCGGGCGTTTTCGACCAATGCCAAAGTGATCACCACCGTCGACGATATGATGGATGAAACCACCCGTCTGAAACGATAAGCCAGACGGTCTGACCGGAGCATGACATGAGCCTTACGGGCGCGCTGAATTCGGCCACAGCCGGTTTGCATACGACACAGGGTCAGTCGCGGATCGCGGCCGATAACGTGTCGAATGCGATGACCCCCGGATATGTCCGGCGCGAGGCGGTGCTGGTCACCGCCAGCGGCGGGCAGGGCGGTGCCGTCATCAGCGAGGTCCGCCGCGAGGTCGATGCGACGCTGCAACGGATGTCGCGGCTCGAAAACAGTCGGATGACGCAGTATCAGTCTATTCAGGAAGGGCTGACCACCTATACCGCCTATCTGGGGCAACCCGGTGACGGCACATCGCCCGCAGACCGATTTAACGATTTCCAGAACAGCCTGACAACGCTGGTCAATATGCCGTCGTCGAACGGGGCGCAGACATCGGTTGCGCTGGCGGCAGAGGATCTGGTGCGGTCGGTCAAAGGGGCGGCGACAACGCTGTCGACGACGTTGAACGACGTGAATATGGAAATCCGCTATGAAGTCGCGGACCTGAACACGGCCCTATACCAACTGCGTGATCTGAATGCCTCGGGCAGCGGCTTTACCCCCGGTTCGCTGGAGGCCGCGCAGTTTGATGAAAAGGTCGACACGATCCTTGACCAGATATCCGGGATCGTTGACACGCGGATACATCGGTCTTCGAACGGGTCGATCAGCCTTTATACGGTCAGCGGGGCCGCCTTGCTGGAAGGGCGCGTCGTACAGGATGTGACTTTTAACCCTAGTGACGGCACATTGATGGCGGGCAATCAGGATATCACCCCGTTCAAAGACGGTGTGCGTGGTATTCAGCACGGCAGTCTTGCGGGGCTTTCCGAGCTGAAGAGAGAGACTATACCGCAGTTTAGTCAACAGTTGGACGAATACGCGCGGGGGCTGATTCAGACCTTTGAAGAGGCCGATGCCAGCCTTGCACCGGGCGAGGCGGGGCTGTTCACAGATAATGGGATCGCGTTTGATCCGGCGAATATCACCGGTCTGGCGAGCCGTTTGCAAATAAACAGCAAGATTTCCTCTACCGGCGAGGCGGAGGTTTGGCGTATCCGCGATGGTCTGGGGGCCACGTCCCCCGGTGCAGGGTCTGAAACGGTGCAGATCAACGCATTTCTGGCAGGGCTCGACACGGCGATGAATGCGGCGACGGGCACGGGTATTCCCGCCGAGGTCACTTTGCGCGATTTTTCGGCAGAGATGATCACCAGCCAAGCGGCCACGCGCGCACGGGCAGAGAATGACTTTAACGCCGCGGCTTCTGCCGCAGAGGTCGTGATGTCGGCGCGGCGCAATTCCGAGGGTGTGAATATTGACGACGAGATGCAGCAACTGCTGTTGATCGAACAAAGTTATGCGGCAAACTCCAGAGTGCTTACAGCGGTGTCAGAGATGATCGACACGCTGATCGCAGCGGTATGAGGCAGGGACAATGGTTCTAGGTATCAGCAGTTTTTCGTCGTTCCAGTTTAACCTGTTCAACCGTCAGAACGTGCAGCGCACGACGCTGGAATTGCAACGGGTGAGCGAAGAAGTCTCTACCGGAAAAAAGGCCGACATCTATGCCGACCTGGGCCCGCGCGCGGCCTCGGTGATGAAGCTGCACGGGCGCGAGGCGAATACCCAGACCTTCATGACATCGAACGACGTGCTGGCGAGCAAGCTTGACGCGATGCTTGCGTCCGTCGATGCCGCACGCACGCAGGTACAATCGGTGCTGGAAAGCGCGCTGGTCAACGCCACACGCAATGGCAACGGGGCAGAGGTGTTGCAGATGCAGGCCCGCGCCGCGCTGGAAAGCCTCGTGTCGACGATGAACACGTCCTATAATGGCGAGAACCTGTTTTCGGGGCTGGAATCCAACAAGACCTCGCTGACCCGCTGGCCCGAAACCAGTGCCGACACAGGCCGTTCACCGCAATCGGTGGTCGAAGAGATTTTTGGCACCGGTCCAACCGACCCAGCCAGCGCCCAAGCCATCGCGGATCAGCTAGAGACCGTGTTCAACTCGCAAGACGCCGACGCCAGCCGGAACTTTCAGGGCACCTTCTATCAAGGCTCGCCCGAGCTTGATGCCAGTGGGGCCGAGACAAAACAGATCAGCGCCTGGGTGAATACCGGACAAGAGGTCGTCTACGGTGTGCGCGCCAATGACCAGTCCTTCCGCGATGCCTACAAAGGGTTGGCGATGCTGGCCGTGACCGACGTGAGCCAGATGGACGAAGCGGCCTATAGCACTTGGATGTCAGAGGTGGTCGACAGCCTGTCGGCGTCGCAAGAGGGTATGTTGGATATCTCGGCGCGGATCGGGTTCAACCAGCAGATCGTCGAGAAGACCCAAACGCAGCTGACCGATCTGTCGCTTGTGCAGCGGACGCAAATCTCGAACTACGAAAGTGTTGATCCCTACGAGGCGATCACGCGCATGAATAGCCTCGAGACGCAGTTGCAGGCGAGCTATCAGGTTTCCTCGCGGCTATCGAGCCTTTCGATCCTGAATTACCTGCGCTGATCAACCGGCTTTCGACGTCACCTCGGGCGAGCTTAACTTGTAGCCGCGGCCATGCACGGTTTCGATATACTGCCAGCCTGACTTCGACGCGGAAGCGAGCTTTTTGCGCAGTTTGCAGATGTAGACGTCGATGACCTTATCGAACGGCTGATCGATGCTGCTGCCATAGATTGCGTCATAAATCGCGTCTTTAGAGATGACTTTGTTCGAGTTCAGCGCAAGATGCTGGAACACCGAATATTCCCGTTTCGACAGTTTGATGCGGCTGCCCGATACAATCGGATCGCGCCCGTCGAAATAGGCGGTCAGCTCTCCGACGATCACGCTTTCGGAGGCATGGCCATAGTGACGCCGGATGATCGAATTAGTCCGCGACAGCACTTCGGCGCCACGGATCGGGCTGACGATCACATCATCCGCGCCAAGGTTCAGCAGGTCCGACGTATCCTTGGCGTTGCGGAAATCCTTGAGCACGATCACCGGGTTGACGCAGCCTGCGGTACGCATCGCGCGGATATATTCACGCGTATCGTCACATTCACCGATCAGAACCGCATTGGTCTGATGGCCGGGTTGCAGCAAAGGGCCAAGACCCGTCGTGAAAAACTCGGCGGTGACGAACTGAAGCTCGATACCTGCGCTGCGCAGCTCTGCCGTAAGGCCGGCGCATCGTTCTTTCCGCTGTTCGAAAATATACATGCGCATGTTTGTGTGCCCTAAACCCTGACTATTCCTATCGGTAGCAAGTATATTCTGCGGTAGCAACAATTAATAGATGATTTAACTTGTATAAATCCGGTTATTACGTGATTATGCCAAGGATAGTTGAACTGTTCTTGTACCGGAGATTTCGCAATGGCGCACAGCCAGCGACGCCCCATGACCCGCCTGTTGCGCTGCCTGCGGGCCCTTGCCGCCGCAGCACTGTTGGTCGTGCCCGCGATGCCGTCCTGGGCCGAGGTCCGGATCAAGGATATTGCGCATTTTGAAGGTGTGCGGGAAAACCATCTGATCGGGTATGGCCTCGTTGTCGGGCTTTTGGGGACGGGGGATAAGCTGAACTCCAGCCCGTTCACCCGTGAATCCATTCGGGGGATGCTTGAACGGCTTGGCGTTGCGAACCTTGATGGCGAGGCGCTGAAAACCAAGAATACCGCCGCCGTGATGGTGACGGCCAAGCTACCCCCGTTTGCGCGGCGCGGCTCGCCCATCGATATCACGGTCTCTTCGCTTGGAGATGCGACAAGTCTGCGGGGCGGTACCTTGTTGATCACCCCGCTGACGGGCGCGGATGGCGAGGTTTATGCCGTGGGGCAGGGCGCGGTTGCGGCCTCGGGCTATCGGGTGGATGGCAATGCCGCGAGCGTTGTGGATGGTGTGCCGACCATCGCACGGATCGAAAACGGGGCCATCGTCGAGCGCGAGATCGAATTCAGCCTCTTTCAGCTCGACAGTATCCGGATTGCGCTGAACAACCCCGATTTCACCACGGCGGATCGCGTGCGCGAAGCCATTGCGAAACACCTTGGGTCCAGTCAGGTCGAGGTGTTGGATTCCGGCACAATCGAGGTCTGGGTCGGCGACAAACGCAACGCGCCCGAGACGATCATGGCGGTGGAAAACCTGCTGGTCACGCCGGACGCCGTGGCGCGGGTCGTGATTGACGAAAAATCGGGCACCATCGTCATGGGCTCGGACGTGCGGATCGCGCAGGTCGCGATCAGCCAGGGTGGCCTGACCGTGCGCGTGCGCGAGAATTTCGGCGTCAGCCAGCCCGGTCCGATCAGCCTTGGCGGGAATACGGCCGTGATCAGCGAGGAACCTATCTCTATCGGGGGGACGACCGTGATCGTGCCGGAAACCGAGATTGATATCGAAGAAACTGACGGCAGCTTTACCATTCTCAACGGTGACGTGAGCCTGCAAGAGCTTGTTGACGGGCTGAACGCCATCGGCGTTGGCGCACGGCAAACCATTGCGATTTTGCAGGCCATCAAAGCCGCAGGGGCGCTTCACGCCGATCTGGAGATTATCTGATGACCGGTTCAATCCCCCCGTCACTGCCTAGTTTCGATATCGCCAAACCCGACCGCGCGGTGCAGACAGGTAAAGAATTCGAAAAGGTGTTCTTAACCCAGTTCGTCGACGAGATGATGAAAACCGCCGGTGCCTCTGCTTTCGGCGGGGAACAGCAGGCGGATATGTGGCGGTCCTTCATGTCCGAAGCCGTCGCCGGCCAATTGGTAGAGCAGGGCGGTTTGGGCTTTTCCGGTAGCGTGTCGCAAATGCTGGACGCCTACGGGCAGGGCAAAGCCAAATTTGCGGAGCAGGGCGAATGACCCCGCGCACCTTCCGTTTCGGTCAACGCGGCACCGCGCCCGAGGGCGAGGCCCCTGACCAGCTGGTGCTGACCCCGCAGGACGAGGAAAACATTCACGCCTATGTCGCGAAAATCCACGACACCATCGACGTGCTGAACCGCGAGGTCGAGGCGATCAAAGCCGGCAATCTGGATGTCGTCAGTGCGATTTTTGAAGAAAAATCCCGCGCGTTGAAGTGGCTGGAGCTGCAAACCCCGCTGGTCGAACCCTTTATAGATCACCCGATTATGGTTGAGCTGGAGGTGAAGGCGCAGCTCAAGCAGTTAAAGGGGGCGATTGAAGAGGATAGCGCAATTTTATCCCGCATGGCCGTCGCCGCCCGCACCATTCTGCGCGAGGTTAAAAAGATCAGCAATCGCAACGCGCTAGACGGAAATTATGGCAAGATGGGCCAACGTGTGAGCGGCGTTGCGGATAAGAACATGCGCGTCGATCAGAAATTCTAACGCGCGTTCCGTCGATTTTACCCAATTTGTTAACCCTGCTTTAACCTGAACTGCTATGTAGTTCAGGTTAGCCTTTACGGCTGACCTCAGTCAGAAGACTGGATCAATACGAGAAGCAAGGAGAACATTAAATGTCGTCCATTCTCACCAATAGCTCCGCAATGAACGCTCTGGCCACGTTGAAAGACGTGAACCGCGGGCTCAACGATACCCAAAGCCGCGTTTCCACGGGCCTGAAAGTGGCCTCTGGTAAAGACAACGCTGCCTATTTCGCCGTCTCCGAGACGATGAAAGGCGACAGCGGCATGTTCAAAGCCATCAACGAAGGCATGACCGCGACCAAGAACTCCGTCGCGACAGCCCGTCTGGGTGCCGAAACAGTTACTGACATTGCTCAGCAAATGGTGGAACGTATCGCCTTTGCTCAAAGCGATGGTGTTAACAAGCAAGACGTGCAGAACGAACTGGATGCGCTGGCCAAAAACATGTTGTCCGCGATTGAGCAGGCAACTTTCAACGGCGACAATTTGGTAGACGGTTCGAACTTCGACAGAACCGACCCTGCGAACCCAGTCGCCAATTCGATCAGTGTCGTCAACGGAGTTACTCGTCAGTCTGACGGGACATTCGGAACCACCTCATTTTCCTTTGAGGCTGTCGACCTTAAGGCGATCCAATCCGCGTTGGATGCTATTGATGTAACCACCCCAGAGGATGCTGATCCTGCCACCGCCGATTCTATGAGTGACCGGCTTGCTTTGGCTGAAGCGCAGTTGTCTGCGGCTATTACAGCGTCGACATCGCTGGGTATTACCGAAAACGCTCTGGAAGGTCAGATGGAATTCATCGACAGCCTGACAGACACGCTGGATTCCGGTGTGAGCTCGATGGTTGATGCGGATATGGAAGAAGAAGCGGCGCGTTTGCAGGCCTATCAGGTTCAGCAGCAGCTGGCGACGCAGTCCCTGTCGATTGCAAACCAGGCGCCTCAGAACATCCTGAGCTTGTTCCGTTAATTCGGTTTAGGCGTTATATGAAAAACCCCTCTCCGCCATTGGTGGGGAGGGGCCCTGACGACACAAAACACCGGCTTGGACATACGTCCCGCCGGTTTTTTATTGCGCTGTCGTCGCCTCGGCGCGGGCGCGTTCCTCGAAAAAACTACGCAGCGGGTCATCGATGCCGGATTCAAGGATCATCCGGTAGGTGTCGGCAAAGCCTTCGGCGGCTGGGGTCTTGTCGCCGCGGCTTTGTGACAGAAATGGGCTGGCCGCGCGGAAAAATGTGATGGCTTGGTCCGTTTCCGGGTCGGACCCCGCTTTATACGCTCCCAATCGGATCAGATCTTCCATATCGGCGTAGCGGCCCAAGGCCTTGCGCGCGACTTTGGTGATCTCGTATTCTTCGGGAGAGTGGCAGCCCGGCAGCATCCGTGACAGCGATTTTTGTAGATCGATCGCGGGGAAACGCCCCTGTTCGGCGATGCGCCGGTCGAGCACCAGATGCCCGTCCACGATCCCGCGCACCGCATCCGCGATGGGTTCGTTCATATCGTCCCCATCCACCAGCACCGTATAAAGACCGGTAATGTCACCTTCTGCCGCCATGCCGGGGCCCGCACGTTCCAGCAAATGGGGCAGTTCGCTGAACACCGACGGCGGATAGCCCCGCAGGGTTGGCGGCTCGCCGCGGGCGAGGCCGATTTCACGCTGCGCCATCGCAAAACGGGTGACGCTATCCAGCAGCAGCAGCACCTGCTTTCCCGTCGATTTGAAGTATTCGGCAATTGCGGTCGTGGTTAATGCGGCCTGTTTGCGCAGCAGCGGTGCCTCGTCCCCGGTAGAGACGACGACAACGGCGCGCGCCATGCCTTCTTCGCCCAGATCCTCCTGGATGAACTGTTGTACCTCGCGGCCGCGTTCGCCGATCAGCCCGATGACAATTACATCGGCATCCGTATTGCGGGCCAGCATGGCCATCATGGTCGATTTGCCGACACCGGAACCGGCGAAAACACCCATCCTCTGGCCGCGGCAAATCGGGGTGAAAATATCAATACATTTGATCTGTGTTTCCAGCTTCTCGCCCACTTTCTTGCGGTCGAATGCACCGGGTGGGTTGGCGCGAAAGCGGGTTTTGCGGCGCGGGCGGCGCGCGCGGGTGTATTGCGTGAGCGGGCGGCCAAGCGCATCGACCACCGTGCCGATCCAGCTGTCGTCGGGGGACACCATATCGTCATGCTCGATCAATTCGACGGTATTCCCGACGGACACGCCCTCCCATGTGCCGAACGGCAGAACGCATAGATCACTGCCCTGTGCGCTGACGACTTCGCCATCGATGTGTCCTGCGGGGGTGTGCACCCGGCATTGGCTGCCGATCGCTGCCATCGCCTCTAGCCCGCTGACGGTGAGGGTCATGCCGGTGATGGACCTGACGGTGCCCGAGATCTTTGCGCTGGCGCATGAATAGATGGACTTTTGCAGGTTTGCGAAGGCAGAAGTCAAAATATACTCTTTCGAAAATATTCTATCCTTGCTATATAACAAGGATAAATAATGAGTCTAGTATGAATACAGATCCCACATCCTTGTTCAGTCTTGCACCCAAGCGTTTGCAATGGCTTGCCACGCGGCAGAATGTCGTGTCCGAGAATATCGCGAATTCTGACGTTGCGGGATACCGCGCGCAGGATGTGCAAAGCTTTGCGAGTTATCTGGAAGACGCAGGTCGGTCGCAACGTTTGCAGGAGGCCGAGGTGGTTGAGGCGCGGGTTCTGGGTGGCACTACGGCAACCGGGAATAACGTGAACCTGGAAGAGCAGTTGGTCGAGGCGAACAGCGCCTCGGGTCAGTTCCAAATGGCCGCGAGCCTGTACCGCAAAGCGCACGAGATGGTTTACGCCGTCGCTGGCCGGAAATAACGGAGAGACGCGCGATGGATTCCCTTTCCAGAATTTCGGCAACAGCAGCCAGCGGGATGCGGGCGCAGGGTGACCGGTTGCGCATCGTCTCTGAAAACCTTGCTAATGCCAGTTCGACCGCGCAAACGGCGGGGGGTGACCCGTACCAGCGCAAGACGATTTCTTTTGAAAGCGCCACGGATCCTTCAACGGGGGCGGCGATTGTGCAGTCTGCAGGCGTGCTGCGGGATGATGCCGATTTCACACTGCGGTATGAACCTTCGCACCCCGCGGCGGATCAGAACGGCTATATCAAGATGCCGAACGTGAACCCGCTGATCGAAATGAGCAATATGCGTGAAGCCGCGCGCAGTTATGAAGCAAACCTTTCGATGCTGGACAAGGCGCGTGACATGCGCCGTCAGTTGGTCGAGCTGTTGAAGTAAGGTGCCAGAATGACAGATTTTTCCGCCATCCGTTCTTCCTACGTTGAAGCCGCCTATGCAAAGACGGTGCAGGGCGAAACGCGGGGTGCAAAACCCGCTGGCCCCGCCCCCAAGGATTTTGCCCAGATGGTCGGCGATGCCGCGTCGCAGGCGGTGGATTCGGTGCGCGAAGGCGACCAGATGGCGATCAAGGGGCTGACAGGGCAAGCCAGCCTGCAAGAGGTTGTTCAGGCCACCATGGCGATGGAGCAGACAGTTCAGGTTTCGGTCGCGCTGCGTGACAAACTGGTGGAAGCGTACCAAGAAGTTATGCGTATGCCGGTTTAACGTCAGGTTAACACGCGCCATGTTTTTCGGAGGTCCGCTGTGGATTCTGTCACTATCTACGAAATCATCCGGCAGACGTTAACCGTGACATTGATCGGATCGGCACCTGTGCTTGTTGTGGCGCTTGGCGTCGGGCTTGCCATCGCGTTTTTCCAGGCTTTGACACAGATTCAGGAAATGACGCTAACTTTCGTGCCCAAGATCGCGGCGATTTTTGTGACGCTCGCCATCAGCATTCCTTTTATTTTTTCGACACTTGTCGGGCTCTCGGACCGGGTGTTCGATCTTGTCTCCAACGGGGGGCTCTAGGGTGCGCCTCACCGCCTTGTTCATGGTTCTCTTGCTGCCCGTCTCTGCCTTGGCGGACAAAGGCGGTTGGACGGGGTTTTACACGTCATCCGCTCCTGCCGTGAAGTTGGGTCGGCAAAACGCCACGTCAAACCCGATGCGCGTCTGCGTGGACGAGATCCTTTCGGCTGAACAGCGCTATAACATTCCCGGTAACCTGTTGCTGGCGATCGGGATTCAGGAAGCTGGCCGTCAGGTGAACAACAAGCTGGTGGTATGGCCGTGGACCGCAAACACAAACGGCACCGGCACGTTCTTTGGCAGCAAGCTCGCACTAGAAGCGCATGTGCGCGAGACAGAGGGCCGCGGCATCCGGTCCACGGATGTAGGATGCATGCAGATTAACCAACGGTGGCATGGCGACCAGTTCTCCTCGCTGGAAGAGGCGACGACGCCAGCGCATAACGTCGATTATGCCGCACGTTTTCTGACCGCGCTGTATCACGAGACAGGCGATTGGTGGCAGGCCGCTGGCCGGTACCATTCGTCTAACCCCAGCTACAAAGCTGTTTATCTGCAGAAGTTGCAGCAGAACCAGCGCATCGCCCAGGCATTCCTGACCCGCTTTGCAAGCGATGTTAGCCCGGTCAATAGCACCCCGCAGCAGGTTGCAGTCACCCGCGAGATGCCCGATTTCAACTGGAGCGCCGATCTGAGCGGTGCAAACTCCGGCAAAGCGGGCGGCGCGCTGTCTATCTATTCTACGCAGGCGTTGGCCCCCATCCTGCCCCATTACGCAGAGGTCAACTGAGCGTGGCGACACCAGACACAAATCCGCAGCCCTTCAGCTTTGCCAAGCTCAGCGGTGCCAATCGCGACATCGGGTTCGCCGTGGGGATGGTTCTCATCCTGGCGATGTTGTTTATTCCGTTGCCTCCCTTCTTTCTGGATCTGGGTTTGGCGATTTCCCTCGCGTTGTCCGTTCTGATTCTCATGGTGGCCCTGTGGATCGGTACACCCTTGGAATTCAACTCCTTTCCGACGCTTTTGCTGGTCGTCACGATGCTGCGTCTGGCGCTGAACGTATCCTCCACCAGATTAATTTTGAGTGAAGGCCATAACGGGCCGGGCGCTGCGGGGAATGTCATCGAGGGATTCTCGCAGTTCATTCTGGGCGGCGACTTCATCATCGGCATTATTGTTTTCACAATTCTGGTGATCATTAACTTTATCGTCATCACTAAGGGCTCTACTCGAATCGCGGAGGTTGCGGCGCGATTCTCGCTGGATGCGATGCCGGGCAAACAAATGGCGATCGATGCCGATCTCGGTGCCGGTGCCATTACGGAGGAGGAGGCGAAACTACGGCGTAAAACGGTCGAGGAAGAAAGCTCGTTCTTCGGGGCGATGGACGGTGCGTCCAAGTTCGTCCGCGGGGATGCTGTTGCTGGGTTGATCATCACGCTGATCAACGTTTTTGGCGGCATTATGATCGGTATGATCAGCCACGGACTGAGCGTGGGCGACGCGATGAGCCGCTATACAGTGCTAACGATCGGTGACGGTTTGGTCACGCAAATCCCGGCGTTGGTCGTGTCTCTTGCCGCTGGTTTGTTGGTGACCAAGGGCGGAACACTGGGTGCGGCGAACGAAGCCGTCTTGGGGCAGCTCAGCAATTTCCCCAAGGCTTTGTATGTCGCGGCGGGGCTGACATTCTGTATCGGTTGGCTGCCCGGCTTTCCGTTGATGATCTTTCTCGCGCTCTCTGCCGGGATGGCGGGCTTTGGCTATATTATGCAGAAGTCTTTTCTGGAGCGCGACAAGGCCGAGAAGCTCGCCGCCGCGCGCGACGCAGCACCTGTTGAGAGTGCTGAAGACAAGCTGTCGGATATGCTGCGCGTTGATGATGTCCGGCTGGATCTCGGCTCTGGTCTCGTGCCGATGATTACCTCGGTCAATGCGGCGCTGCCGGGTAAGGTCAAAAGCCTGAGGTCGTTGTTTATAAAGGACTTCGGGTTTGTCTTGCCGTTAGTTCGGATCAAGGACGATGCGGAGCTTCCCGCCTATACCTACGCCATTTCCCTGCAAGGGGTGGAGGCCGCCCGTGGGGAAGTGGACCCGATGATGATGATGGTGATCAACCCGTCGGGGCAAGAAATTAACCTACCCGGCAAACGCACGCGCGAACCGACCTTCGGGTTGGAAGCGATCTGGGTTGACGAAACGCGCGCATCCGAAGCAGAGCTCATGGGGATGACTGTCGTTGATCCGGAAAGCGTGATCACCACACATCTAACCGAGGTGATCAAGGAGCATATGCCCGAGATCCTGACATATGCCGCGACGCAGGAATTGATCGAGGGGCAGGGCAAGGAATATCAGAAACTGCTTTCAAGCGGCTCGGATAGCAGCTCGGCTGTTATGTTGCAGCACGTCTTGCAGGCGCTGCTAGCAGAGCGGGTGTCGATCCGAAATCTGTCGATGATCATCGAAGCGGTCGCGGAGGCAAGTGCCACGTCCAAGAATATCCGCACAGTGATCGAGCACGCCCGTAGCAAACTGGCCAAACAAATTTGCCAATCCTTGAAGGATTCCCAAGGATATGTGCCCGTCATAAATCTGGGTGGAGATTGGGAGCGCGAGCTTGCGAGTTCGATCTCTAAAGCGAACGGGGAAGAAACCTTCCTGATGTCGCCGTCGCGGGTGCAGGAGTTTGTTCTTGCAGTACGCAAGGAAATCCAGAAGTTTTCGAGCGCAGATGAATGGCCGGCCATTTTGGTCAGCCCGCAAGCGCGGCCCTACGTCCGGTCGATCCTCGAACGGGTGAGCCCCATGACCCAAGTGATTTCGCACAACGAAGTCCACCGCAAAGCGTCGCTACGTACTGTTGGCACCGTCGGTTAACCGATCGTGGCAATCGAACCCTTCATTTCGACGCTATTTTTCTCTTTTTTCGTGGTGTTTGCCCGCATTGGCACGGCGCTGATGTTTATGCCCGGGTTTGGGGAGGTGCAGATTCCGGTACGCCCGCGGCTGTCCTTGGCGGTGCTGATCAGTCTTTCTCTGCTTCCGCTGACGCCCATTGCAAGCGCGCTGCCTGATAGCGCGGTGACCGCGGTGTTCCTGTTGGGCGCCGAGGTGCTGATCGGGCTGTGGATTGGTCTTTGTGCGCGTATCCTGTTGTCAGCATTACAGTTTGCGGGGTTCCAGGTCGGACAGGTGTCTGGCTTGGCAAACGCTTTTGGCCCGTCGTTCGGGTCGTTTGAAGGCGCGACGATGGTGGCGACCTTGCTGCTGATGAGCGCGGTGACGATGATCTTTGTCACAGACACCCATCATCTGATCATCCGCGCATTGCTTGCCAGTTATCAGGTGTTCCCACCCGGACAGTTCGTGCTCGCCGATCTTGCCGATCAAATACTCCGTGTCGCGAGTGCGAGCCTCTATATCGGGACGGCAATTGCGGCCCCCTTCTTTGTGATGGGTGTGATTTTGAACCTTGGCATGGGGCTGGCAAACCGGATGATGCCACAACTGCCCGTGTTTTTCGTAGCGGCATCGCTGTTGATCGGGGCAGGGCTGCTGATCCTTGCTATCGCCCTGCCGGCCATGCTTGAGTACTTCCTAGTGCGATTCCAGGAGTGGATCATGGGCTTTAGGATCTAATCATGGCCGAGAATAGCGACAGCACGGAAAAGACCCTAGAGCCGACCGAAAAGAAGCTTAAGGACGCGCGCAAGAAAGGGGATGTCCCGTCTTCAAAGGAGACGGGGAACATGGTCGTTGTCGTGGCGATGTTGGGGATCGCCGCCTTGGTCTTGCCCTATCAGGCCCCGCAAATCGTCGTCGCGCTGTCCGTTCTGCTGGACCATTCCCCAAATCTGATGGTCGCCACGGGGGAGCCGGGGGTGATCCGGCTGGGGCAGATCATGAGCGAATTCTTCTATATGATCGTGTGGGCAGTCCTTCCTATCTTTGGCGTTTTGTTCTTGGGCGGCGCGATTGGCGCGGTGATTCAGGGGGAAACCGTCGTCGCGGCAGAGCGTATCAAACCAAAGCTTTCCAAATTGTCACCGCTGGAAGGGTTGAAGCGTCTTTTTTCGGCCAATGCGCTGGTCGAATTCGCGAAAAGTATCGTCAAAGTCTTGGCAATCGGTGGGCTTGCTGTGTGGTTCACGAATGAAGCGGTGCGGCGCATCTGGACCTCGTCGGGCTTTATCCCTGAGCACCTGCCCGGCTATCTGACCGCCGCTGCTGTTAAGCTGTTGATTGCGGCTGCAATTCTGCTTGTGCCAATCGCGATTGCCGACATTCTGTGGCGTCGTTTTGATTGGCGGCGCAAGCAAAGGATGAGCCAGAAAGACATCAAGGACGAACATAAGGAATCCGAAGGCTCCCCCGAAATCCGGCAGAAACGGGCGCGTCGTCGGCGCGAGCTGTCACAACAGCGTACAATCACTGCTGTGCCTTTGGCGGATGTCATTCTGACCAACCCGACCCATTATTCAATCGCGCTGAAATATGACCCGGCGCAGGATATGGCCCCGGTCTGTATCGCCAAAGGGGCGGATCATCTGGCGCGGCGCATCCGCGAAGTGGCTGCGGAGCACGATATTCCGATGATCGAGAATAAACCGTTAACGCGAATGCTATATGACGAAATCGACGTCGATCAGGTCATTCCCGTCGCCCATTGGGAAATTGTCGCCGAGATCATCAGCTTCGTCTTTGACCTGCGCAACAATAAAAAGCGGGCGGCACCGCAGGGGTCTACCCTGCGGACCGATCCATATTAACGAAGCTTGATACCTGTAAGGTCTTGGTCCGCCGGAAGCTGCGAACGTTCCAGAATGATTTTGGAGACGGCGCGTGCCCGTACAGGCGGGATCTTTGCAAGGATAGGCGCGGCTGTTCTTGGCTTCATGGTGCCAAGGATCATAATCGTCGTCTCGATGTCCAGATCATCCATGATACGCGCCGCATCGGTCGGCTTCATATTCGTGTAAAGCTGGATCAGACGATCAAGGTCTTCGGTCTGCGCGGCATCAACGCGACCCAGCAGATCCTCGATAGAGGTCTTGAGCTCGGTCAGAGATGCTTTTTCGATGTTAAGCCGTTCGCGGGCCAGCGCAAATTCAGCACGTTGGTTTTCCAGCTCTTCCTGCTGCAACCGCACCAATTCGCGCTCTTTCGTGAGCGAGATCAAAACGTCTTCGGGCGCTTCGCAGCCGTTTGAAAGTTCGGGCAGGTTGCCCACAAGCGGCGGGGCATCCTGAACCGGTTGCAGGCCCGTTTCCTCTTTCGTTTCAGCGGCAAGAACGACCATCGGCTGCTGCGGCAGCGCGCTATCCTTGAACAAGGGCAATTCAGGAAAGGATAGCGCGGCTTTGGCGCAGAGCGTCAGGGCCAGCCCCCCAAGGATAATTTTCCCGTTCAACATACCTGGTCCAAACATCTATCAGCCCTTTGCCGCAGAAGAATTTTCGAAAAACGCGCGCACCATCTCTTTTTTATCCCGTACCACACGCACGCCGTTGCGTTCTGCCGACGCTTGCTTGGTCGCGCGGCGGCTGGCGAAAGAGGCGGCTGTTTCTTCGGGCGGGGGGGGCGCTTCGACGGGGGCCGGCGCACGTTGCGCGGTTTCGATGCTTTCCCGCATGTGGTGCACAGATTGTTCGGATTTATCGACCGCAGAGGAGAATTGTTCGACCAGCGGTTCAAGCTGTTTCAACGTCGCCGTCAACTTGCGCAATTTCATCGAAACCACGTAGCCATAGCCGATGCTGCCAATCAGCAATACGACGATCAGGCTGTCAATTATCGTTGCCATCATCTTCGTGGTCCTCCAGAATTTCCAGCTTTTCGGTAATTTGCACAGCCACATAGCCGTTGTTGCGTTTGCCCAACGACACGTTGAACATCGGGGTGTCGGCACAGGTCACGGTGGCATCGCGGCCTTCCTCGATGCCGAAATCAATGGTGTCGCCGGGCCGCCATGACATGATTTTTTGGAGCGGGAAGACGTTTTCGGACAGGACGACATCCAGATCGACGTTCGCCCGTTCGATCTGCGCCCCGATCAACCCGCGCCACTGGTCTTGCGACACCATACGGTCGCCGAAATAGACTTTGCCCAAGTCGGGCAAGATCTGTTCAAGTGCGTCATAGGGGATGACAAGATCAAGGTTTCCGGTATTTCCTGCAAGGGTCAACGACAGCCGTAACCGCGCGCAAAGGCTTGTGTTTTTGGCAATCGCGGCACCTTCGGCCTCGGTTTCGATGCGATCGAGTTCGAGGTTCGCAGCCCCCACAACCGACAAAGACCGCTCCAACTCGGCAAAGACGGCAGAGGCAAGCCGTTCGCCAAAGCCGAGCTCGATCGCGGTAAAGGGATCGGTGTTGTCGAGATCGACGTTCTTGGCGTTCCCGCCCAGCATCAGTTCAACCGCGGTCATAAGCACCGCTTGATCCATCACCACAAGGATTTCACCGACAAAGGGGTGACCTGTGCCAACGGCCAGAAACGTGGGCTTGGGCAGCCCTTCGATCACTTTGCCCATGGGGATATAGTCAAGCGAGGCCAGTGAGGCTTCACACATGGCGCGCATCAGGTCGGGCAGGGCAACCGACAGGTTTTCGACCATGCGATCGCCAATGATGTCGAGCATGGGCAGGCGATCAAAGGTGAAATCCGACATGCGGATGATTTCGTCGATCAGGGTGCTGCCTGCTTCGTCGGGTCGCCGTGCTGTTGTGTCGCTCTCGCTCATCGCCGCCTCCTACTGCACGATCAGGTCTTTGATCAGGATTTCCTGCGGCAGATCGCTGCCCACGGCGGCGCGCGCCCGTTTCAGCAGTTCGGCCTTGATATAAAGAATGCCCGCCATGCCGCGCACGTCGTTTTCGGTCAGCCCCCGCAGGTAGCCGTTGAAAAGATCGCGCATGAAGGGCTGGCGTTCGACCATCAGCTTGTCCGCGCCCGCATCGGGCCGGTAGGCTACCATCAGGTTCACCTTAAGAAACGCCGATGTCGGCGTGCCGTTCTGATCGAAACCTTGGATGTTGGTCAACATCTCGCCCAGATCGATCAGCCCTGTACTTGCGGCCTTGGTATCGTCGGCGTGGTCTTCGGCATCACCCTCGTCCTTGGCGTGATCGTCTTTACCATGATCTTCCGTGTCGGCGTGATCATCCTTGGTGTCCGTCTGATCGGCTTCTTCGCTTTTATACTCGGGCTCGAAGGCTTCGGCGTCTTTGACGTAGGCCGCACGGGCAAGGAAAAAGCCGCCGCCCAAGGATACCACGCACATGAGCGCGGCCGCGATCAGCATTTTGCGCGACCCGCGTGGCCGTTCCGCTGCGTCAGCAGAGGCGGCCTGCTTTGCCGCAGCTGGCTTTTTTTTCGCTTTGTCGGCCATGTGGAAACCTTAACTTGGTGTTAATGCCACATTCCCCTTTTAAGGGCAAAAACACAAGGTTAAAAATTGTTTAATACTTGCCTTGAGGCATGAATTGATCAATATATTCACAACAAATCGATGCTGAGGGGCCCCATGCAAGGATTAATCGACAATCTCAAGTCGCTCGGTAAAAACAAGCTCATGATGCTTGGTGGGGCGGGCATTGGTGTGGTGCTGTTGATGATTCTCGGCATTGGTGCTGTGACCCGTCCGGACTACGCGCCGCTCTATTCGAATCTGTCGATCACCTCCGCCAATTCGATCGAGGCGACGCTGGCAAACGCCGGCTTCAATGCCATGGTCTCTGAAGACGGTACCAGCATCTCGGTTCCCCGCGGGGACGCGGTGCGGGCGCGTATGGTTTTGGCAGAGACCGGCATGCCCATCGATGGAGATCCGGGATGGGAGCTGTTCGATGAAAGCAGCGGGCTGGCGATGAACTCCTTCCTGCAGAAGATCAATAAGATGCGCGCGATGGAGGGGGAGCTCGCCCGCTCCATCCAGACGCTTGACGGGATCTCGTCTGCGCGGGTTCATCTGGTGTTGCCCGACCGCGAGCCTTTCTCCCGCGATGCGCCAGCGCCGCGTGCCTCTATCATCCTGCGCCCCGAATCCGGCCGTGCGGTGACCCGTAAGCAGGCCGTGGCGGTCAGCAATCTGGTCGCCTCTGCCGTTGCTGACCTGGATATTTCGCGCGTCACCGTTCTGTCGGCCAGTGGCGAGACGATCCTGGCGGAAGGGCCGGACGGCAGCAGCCAAGGCGGCGTCCAATCCGCCAAAGCAGGCATTGAAGACCGCCTGTCGCAAGAGATCCAGAACATCCTGACAGCGCGGGTCGGCGCGGGGAATGCGCGCGTCCATGTGAACGTCGAATTGACCACGCAGCGCGAAGTCATTGTCGAGCAGACATACGACCCCGACCAGCAGGTCGTGCGGTCGACCGAGACGAAGTCCGAAGACCAGACCGGCACGAAAGAGGCAGGCAACGTTGGTGTGGAAAACAACATCCCTGCCGCTTTGGCCGATGGCAACGGGGCAGGGACATCGACCCGCCGCTCCGAAGCTGACGAGATCGTGCAGTACGAGATCGGCAACACCCGCCGAGAGATCGTGCGCGAAGCCGGCGACGTGCGGCGCATGTCGGTCGCGGTTCTGGTGAATGGGATCTACAACGTTGACGGGTCCGATGTGATCTACGCTGAACGCACGCCGGAAGAGCTCGCGCGGCTAGGCGAACTGGTCAAAACCGCCGTCGGATTCGACACTACACGCGGGGATAGTGTCTCTGTCGATAGTATGCGGTTCATGGATTATTCGATGGATCTTGGCGATCCGATCGACAAATCTATCGGGGATGAGCTGACCGATAATGTCGTGTCTATTGTGCGCGGTGTTCTGGCCCTGCTGGTTGTCGGCCTGATCCTCGTCTTTGGCGTGCGGCCCATGCTGCGCAAGTTCAGCGAAGGCGATCAGCTCAACAGCTACGAAGATCCCGCCCTGACCGCAGAGAAGGCCGCCGAACCCGCCGCACTGACAGCGGAAGGCCAGCGCCCCAAGCTGCCTGGCACCACGCCAGCCGTCGCGGATATTGCCGAGGATGACGACCCGCTGACTGTCACGGATGAGGATATCGAAGCTGCTGAAGTGGCTGAATACGTCCGCAAGGAAGGCATCCGCGGGAATCTCCACAAGAAAAAGATCGAGACGATCCAACAGCTTGCAGATGAGAAACCCCAAGAGGTTCTGCGCGTGATCCGGTCATGGCTTCCTGCCGAGGCAGGCGCATGATCGATCTTTTCGCCCGGAATTTTGACAGCGACAACGCGCCCGCGGCGCCCGTCACTACAATCGACGAGGAAGAGCTGAACCTGCGTCTCGCCGAAGCGCGCAAGCAGGGCTTTGATGCCGGGCGCGCCGTCGGTCAGCAAGATGCAAAGGCGGAGTTTGACGCGCAAGAGGATGCACGACTAGAGGCGGAGAGCGCTGAAATCCGTGCGCAGCTTGACGCGCTGATCGCGCAAGATACGAGACAGTGCCGCGCAACAGAGACTGATATCGTGGAACTTTTCCTCGGCATCGGCGACCGGCTTGTACCAGAGTTGCTGCAAAACTACGGCGTCGATCTGGCCATTGGTCGCATCCGTGAAAGCGTCGCCCTAAGCCGCAGTACACCGGTTCTGTCCATCACCGCCTGCCCCGAAGTCGCCGCACGGCTGCAGGCCGAGCCGCCGGTTTGGCTACCTGCATCAACAGACGCCGCGTCGATCAAGATTGTCGCGGATAGCGATCTGCCCCGTGGTGCGGCGCGGGTCGTCTGGCAGGGCGGGAAGCTGGAATACGATCTTGAAGAGGCAACCACGGCCGTGCGCAGCGCCTTGCAAACCGCCGCCGTTGAACTGACCGCAACCACAAGGATTGCTGAATAATGCTACATAATGACCAGGATAAAACCCAAGCAGACCTGACTGACAGCACCCCTCAGGATGCAGAAACCAAAGCGCCGGCGGGTCTGGATGGTAAAAGCCTTGATGCGATTTTTGGTGTCAAACTTGACGTCCGTGTCGTTCTGGGGCGCAGCCGTATGCCGATCTCGGAGCTGCTGAACCTGACCAAAGGGTCGGTGATCGAGCTTGACCGCCGCGTGGGTGAACCCGTCGACATCATGATTAACGATCGCATGGTCGCGCGCGGTGATCTGGTGCGCGTGCAGGGGGATTCCCTTGGAGTTGCGCTGCGTGAGATCGTCAAAGACTTCGTCTCAGAAATCTGATGTCCCCCCGTTTGCTGCCCCTGTTTGCACCGCGCGTGATGTGTGGTCTGGCCTTGGTTTTGGCCGGTGTCGTTGCGTCCGCATCGACCGGATGGGCGCAAGAGGCAGACCTTGGCAGCATGGTGCGGGACCTCTCTTCGGCTTTCGGTGACGTAACGCCGGGCACGGACGAGGGGGCCAGCCTGTCGGGCCGTCTGATCCAGCTGTTCGCGATTATCACGGTCCTGAGCGTGGCACCGGGGCTTTTGGTGATGGTCACGAGCTTCACCAGATTTGTCATTGTTTTCTCGATGTTACGGCTTGCGCTTGGGTTGAACCAAACGCCACCGAACATCGTGTTGAACGCTATGGCGCTGTTCATGACCTTCTTTGTAATGCAGCCGGTGTTCGAGGATGCGTGGGAGGGCGGGCTGGTCCCTTTGATGGAAAACGCCATCATCGAAGAGCAAGCCGTGCGCAATATATCTGAGCCGTTTTACAACTTCATGTTGGTTAATACACGCGACAAGGATCTCCAGCTTTTCACTGATATTGCGGATGAAGCCTCGCCGCCCTCGGACGGGCCTGCTGCGCTGCCAAGCTGGCGGGTGCTGGTGCCCTCCTTCATGATTTCGGAGCTGCGGCGCGCGTTTACCATCGGCTTCCTGATTTACCTTCCATTCATCGCGATCGACCTGATCGTGGCATCGGTTTTGATGAGCGCAGGCATGATGATGCTGCCGCCCGTGTTGGTTTCGCTGCCCTTCAAGGTCATCTTTTTCGTACTGATCGATGGGTGGTACATGCTGGCTGGATCGCTGATTCAATCCTACGTTTCCGGATAAACCGCCGCGGTCATAAATAGCCATGTCAAACAAGAATAGTTTCGGCTATCCTTGTGCGATAATATCCAGCCTGCGGGAATCGACGATCTCATGAACCAGTTTGTACCCCTTCGCAAACATCGCCACATGTCCGGCGCGCAGAAATCGGCGATCCTTTTTCTGTGTTTGGGCGAGGAGAGGGGCGGCGCGATCATGCAGCAGCTTGATGTTGATGAGATCCGCCAGATCACCACCGCTATCTCGACGATGGGCGAAGTCGACGCCGGTATCGTCGAAGAAATCATCGCGGAATTTGATGAAAAAGTGAATCACAGCGGCAGTGTGGTCGGCTCGATTGATGCCGCGCGCGGATTGCTGAAAGAATTCCTCCCCGAAGATCGTGTTGCTGAAATTTTGCAGGAAATTGACGGCAAAAAGATCGATAACGTTTGGAAAGACCTGTCGGATCTGGACGAGAAGGAGTTGGTCGCCTTTCTTCAGAAGGAACACAACCAGACGATCGCGGTCATCCTGACACGAATCCGGCCTGACGTCGCGGCAAAGGTATTGCCGCTTTTGGGGGGCGAACGCGCCGCCGATCTGATTGAGCGCATCATGGGCATGGACAAGCTGCCGATCGATACGATTCAGAATATTGAGAACACCTTGCGTGAAGATGTGCTGGCCAAGGCCGGGAACAGCGCTGAAGCCCGGATCGAGAGCCAATTGGTGTCGATTTTCAACAAACTCGATGAAGATATGTTGGTTAATCTCACCCGCAACCTGGAAGAGCGCCAGCCTGATAAGCTTTTGTCCATCAAGCAAAAAATGTTTGTTTTCGATGATTTGGTTAAATTCAACGAAATGATGTTGGGTAAAATCATGCGCGAAGTGAGCGGGAATACCCTGCCGATGGCGCTGCGTGGTGCCAAGAAGGAAGTGCGTGAACATTTCCTGGCGTCCCTGCCTTCGCGATCACGCGGAATGCTGCAGGATGAAATGTCTTCAATGGGCCCTGTCCGGTCCAAAGATGTTAAAGGCGCGCAGGCTCAATTGGTCGAAGCCGCATTGCGTTTGATGTCGGAAGGGGAGGTGTCCTTGCCCGAAAATGACGACGATATGATGTCGGATATGCCGAGCTGATCAGCGATACAGGCGCGAAGCAGAGAATGTGACAGCCGTCACATCGATTGTGATCGGCACGAACTGGCCGCCCAGATTATAAGACTGCAGCAGATCAAGCGCTATTGAATTTGCCTGAAATCCCTGTGGGTTAACGGCATCTGAAATGGCAACGTAGCGCGCGATCAGCTTCTCACGCTCCGCCGGATCCGCCAGTTTTTCAAGGTCGAATTTATCAGCGAGAAGGGCCTTTTGTTTGTCGAGATCAAGGGCAGACATCTGTTCGGGGAGCGACAAGGCGACCTGGAAGAAATTGGTTAGCTTCTCGCTGGCCAGCACCTCGAACCAGTTATCAATGCCGCTAAACTTGTCACGAAATTCTAATACCGTGCCCACGGTCTCGTTCTGGGCGTCATTTTCGTTAATGTACTGCCGATTATAGAAGCGTGTCGTCACATCATTCAGGAAATCAGGGTCCGTCAAATCAGGGGTCTGCGGACCTGCCTCTGTCGTGAAGCCAAGGGCCAGATGCATTTCGCGGAAGCGGCTATCGGTCAGTCGGTTCAGCAGGGATGAAGGTTCGACCGGATCGGATTCCAGCATTTTGCGGATCAGCCCTTTGCCGAAAATCTGGTCTTCCAAGTCAAAGGCCCGCATTACAAAACTGTAGACTTCAAAATCCGCGATCAGCTCTTCCGGGCTGGAGATGTCGCCGATTCTGTCGCGAAACGCTTCTTCCGCGCGTTTGTTGGCGGCGGAATCACGCATCAGATCAAGCTGTTTGTCCCGCGTTGCGTCAATCAGCTTGAGCGCGGTGGAACTGCCTAAACCTGAAATGCTGATCATAGGTTTACCCTATTCCGCCGCCGTGGCTGTGTTCTTTTCCCGGATCATTTTGAACAATTTTTCTTCATATTCGATCAGGGGGCGCAATGTGCGCATCGCTTTGTAGAAGTCAGCAGAAGACACGTGAGCCGCGGCTTCAAAAATGTGGCCGGCCATCTCGTCGTGGAAAACCGGCGCAAGCGCGCCTAGTTTCCTTTGGATGATCGACACCAATTTTTTGCGGGTCGATGGCTCAAGCAAGGCGGTCTGGATGAAGAAATAGACCTCTTTTACAGGGGTGCGCTCTTCATCCTCTTTTAGCAGATCGGCTTCACGCACGATGTCAGCCTGATTCTCGATCACAATCATCTGACGGCGATCGGCGTTGCGCACGACACAGCCGTTAATCAGGATCCGCTCGTTCGGTTTCAGGGTTAATCGCAGCGCCATAAAGCTTACTCCGCCGCGACTTTTGCAGCCCGTCCGCTCAGACCGTCGATAATACTGCGGTTAATATCAATCAATGGCTTCACATTTTTAGACCCTGACAGGACCGCTTTGGTGTGGTTTTCCACCCAAAGAGCCAGCGAGATCAGCGCAGCGCGCAAATCGGCCGTCAGCCCGTTATCCTTCTCGGCCAAATCGGCCTTGAACGTGAGCCAAACGCGCTGGTTCTCCCACAGGGTGTCTCGCAGGCCATCTGCAAGCATCTGAAGCTTTTGAGATTTTTCCGCAGCACCGTCAAATGCTTCGAATTTGTTTTCAAGTTTGGATGTCACGCTCGCCAAAATCCGACGCTCAATCTGGCGCGGATCTTCGGTGTGCGAGATGGTCCGCTTATACGCGGTTACACTCATTTCACTGCCTTTTTATTCTGCCTCGGTTCAACTATAGGGTGGCAGAGTTAAGGGAGAATTAAAAAATCCTTAATTTCTTGAAAGCAAGGATAATTTTAAGCACTTGTTTTTAAATCATGCTTTGCATGTCACACTGTGGCGGGGTTTTCGGGGGGCCGCAGTGTTAATGAATGTGCTGGCCCGGAGTAACCGCGCGCAGCATTTCACGGTGAAAGCTGTGGGCGATATTATCAGCGGAAAGCAAGCCGTCAGGGGCGGTGCCGTCACGCTCGGACTGGGCGAGGGAAACGATGATATGGCCGATGTGGTGGCCAAGTTGAACGGGGCACGTAGGCGTCAAAGCTGGTTGGGCGCAGGGTTCAATCAAAACGATGGCGTCATCTTCCAGATCAAGGCCAAACTCCTGATCTAGAACATCGGCCAGGGAAGCGCCGGAAATAATCTCTTCTCCGGCGTAGATCGCGAAGGGCGTCAGATCAGCGTCCTCTACGGCGACGGTGAAACGGGTGATCGGCGACGCCAGCAGCGACGACAGGATGCGGCCCAAGGGCGTGTTGCAAGGATCGGCGCAAAATTCCAGCCGACCGCCCCAGATGTGCCCCATCAAATCAGAACGCATAGTTAAAACTTCCCCAAGTGTCGCGTGTGCAACCCCAAGGTATCTTCCCGACACGGTTTTTTGAATTCCGGATTTGTTAAACTTCGCAAGCTGTTCTTGAATTCCAACAACGATCAGCGCAGCGGTTTTGCGCTGACGCTTGCGGTGATTTCGGCAAAATTCCCCCAATCACCCATATTTTTGGGAACCAAATATGGGGCGAAATGTTATCCACAGCACAAGTATTGGTGGGCGGGGCAAAATATGGCTGCATGTTCACCCATATGCGAATTTACAATAAATGTGTTGAGAATGTGCGGCAAGTGTGAGTGCGGAAAGGTGCGATTCTCTCGCCGTGCAGGTACGGGCATCCCTTACGTCGGATCGAAGGCATTCAAGCCGCCCGTGCGCAGCATATACCCGCTGGAGCGTACCGTTTCGACGGAAATACGCTCGTCAAATGTGTCCGCAAATTTCTTACGGATTTTCGCGACGTGGACATCAAATTTCCGATCACCATAGCGCCACGGCCGAGATTCTACGGCGAGACTTAGCGCATCGCGGGTCACAATTTGCCCGTCCTGCGCGAATAATACCCGCATGATCTGAGCTTCCGCCGTCGTTAATCCGGCGCGCAGAGCGATATACGCTTCGACATCCCAGCTCACATCGTGAGGCTGTTCAATTGACGGCGTAGGGGTTGGTAGGCGTCGGTTCAGTCGCAAAGACAGCTCGCGCAGATTGCAGGGCCATGTGAGGACATCGATCGCACCCGCTTCAAACGCATCGGCACCCCATACCCCTTTCAACTCTTGTATTGCGAGCACGACTCCGGGCTGCGCGTGGGTGGTAAGCGTGCTGATCAGCGGGGCCGGGTTGCTGTTCGCTTCGGTCATATCGACGAAAATGGCACTAACGTTTTCATTGTTGTGTAGCCAATCTTCGCAGGCGTCAAAGTCTATACATTCAAAGTCAAATTTTAGGATAACCGTAAATAAATAGTTCAGGGCGTTGCGCACCGAAGGTGACGTAGAGACGAGTAGGATCTTGGTCATTTATCGCGCTGCCCCAATGGGTTGACCGATGGATGTTCGGAAAAGGATAGCATTGCGGCGAGACGCGGAAAGGACACGATGATAACGGCCATATACTAGGAAAGGGAGCGATGAACTGGGTTATCCCTTTGTTGCACGAACCCGTGGGCGAAATCAAAGTCAGAGTTATGCGGCAGTAATTGGGCTTGCTTGTCATGAAAAAGCCATACGTTCACTATTCTTTAACCTTCCACGCTATGTATATCCTTGCAGACTGCAGAACGCGTCTGAGAGAACCTCAAGAATAGGCGCTAGAAAATGGCAGACATACTTGAAATTGTTGCGCCAAAGCGGCGTGCGCTCGCGGCGGCCAAACGGCTGGTCCATTTGCGCGACGAGGCGGTGCAGGATGAAAACATGCGCGCGGTGATCCTTCACGCGGCAGAAGTTGTGGCCAAGTCGGGTGTTCTGTCCGCAGTCGCAGAGAGTGGTCAGAAACGGCAAGGTTTTGCCACATCTGACCTGCCGAGCTTGCATCCCGACCGCCACCGGTTGAATTAATCCACCGCAGTTTATCTTGAGTTCATAAGTTGTTGTCCTTTCGCCATTCCTTGCGGCGGGCCAACCTATACTTAAGAGACATTGACAATTTTTGTGAGGTTGGCGGACAATCTTGGTATTCTAGTAGAGTTTCCAAGATTTGTTCACGAGGCTTCATCCCGCACCGACGTAGTAAAGGCGCATACGAAAGTGACAGAGTTTACAGATCCCCCCGTTTCCGAGGCCGCAATTCGCGTGATTACCGCATTCGCTGGCCGTGAATCCGCAACCGTGCAAGACATTCTGGCGTTGTCGCAGGCGCTTCCCGCCGCACTCGCCGGGCTCCAGCCTGCAGCCGCCGAGGCCGAAATCAGCAAGGTAGCAGCGCAGTTTACGACTGAAACCGCCATTCCCGCGGTTCCGGTTGCCGAATCTTTTACCGATGATTCCGTCACCTGCCTGTGCTGCGGCCGATCCTTTACCATGCTCAAGCGTCACCTGCGCGCAGAGCACGGGTTGAGCGAGAGCGAATACCGGATCAAGTTCAATCTTGATGATGATCATCCCCTCGTCGCACCGAACTATTCTTTGCGCAAAGCGGATTATGCAAAGAAAGCCGGCCTTGGTCGCTATGCCCGCGACGAGGCGGTGCAGGCAAATCTTGGGTCGCAGCTGTAAAGTTCAAATGCCTTTCCTTTGCCACCGTTTTGTCCTGCGGAGCACCTAATCCCCCTCGATACATGTCTCTGAGGCAGTCGGTGCAGAAGCACGTCTGCCGAACCGGCCCCCGTGGTCGCGAGAATAGAGGCAGGACATATGGCAGCGACGACACAGCCGCGCGTATTTAAAAAAGTAGAAGTTATCGAAGGCGGTGGACATCACGGTGGCGGCTGGAAGGTCGCCTATGCTGATTTCATGACTGCGATGATGGCGTTCTTTCTGCTGATGTGGATTCTCTCGAGCGCGGACGAGCAAAAGCTGCGCGGGATTGCCGAATACTTTACCAATGCGACCCTGCCCGGCGGCAGTGGTGTATTGGACGGTGCTACCCTGGGGCCACCCGGTACATTGACCGCTTCGAATGGGGCGATTGTGGCCCGTGGCAGCGAGCTTGGCAAAATCGACGATCCTGCCTCGGCCAAGTGGGAAATCCGCGACGAAACCGCGACGTCGGTGCCGGATGAGACGCAAATCGGCTCCGAAGACGGTGCCCATGAAAACCCCGCCGCGGCCAATGTTGCCAGCGCGTCGCAAACCGCATCCGATGGGTCAAAGTCGGCTGGCGATGCGACCATTGATAATGTGCACGCATTGGACAATGAAAAGTTCAAAAAGCTAGAGCAGGATATCTTGCAGGCGATGCAGGAGAATCCCGACCTTGATCCGCTGAAGAAAAACCTGATTTTCCAGCAAACCCCCGAAGGCTTGCAGATCCAGATCATCGATCAGGAAGGGCAGCCGATGTTCTATAGTGGCCGTGCCGAAATGCAGGGTGCCACAGATCAGCTGCTCGCGAATTTGGGTAAGTCTTTGGCGCGCCTGCCGAATAAAATCACGCTGTCAGGGCACACCGATGCTGTCCGCTTTGCCAATAGCCAGAAATACGACAACTGGGATCTGTCCTCGGATCGTGCCAACGCCACGCGCCGTGTTTTCGAAGCCTCGGGCGTCGCACGTGATCGTATCATCCGCGTGTCGGGCCTTGCCGATACCGCGCCGCTGGTGCCCGAAAACCCGACCGACGCGTCTAACCGTCGGATCACGGTGTCGGTTCAATATCAGAAGGTCGAGGACTATGCCGGCGATGACGTAGCCCCGACGCAGATTGATGCGGCGACACCGCCAGCCGAGACCGGCGAAAAGCTATATAAGGCGTCGATCCCTGCGCCCGTAGCACCACAAAATAGTGGCGAGGTGCAACGGGTCGCACAGAATGTCGAGCCTGTGGCGGCACCTTTGAAGGATGATGTATTCTTGAACCTGCGCAACGCGCTGCGGTGATCAGGCTCTGATCAACTCGCCCAAGGTGGGGACCCGTCGGCTGGCAAAGATCGGCCGGCGGGATCGTTCGACCGAGCGGCGCAGGAACTCTGGCAGCATGGGGTTTGCTTCTTCATTTACCATCGTGCCGCGCGGTGAAGCGACCACGGGGTCGGCAGTGGTAATATCAAGGCCGAGCATCTTGGCGGGGTCCAGCCCTTCTTCCAGCGCGTAGTTGTAGTTCACGGCGTAATCGACCGCTTCTTCCAGCACCACCGGGTCCGATGCAACCAGCGCCATCAAGCGGCGTTCGTCGGAATAAAGGAATTGCTTGGTCTTGAAGCCGTCGACCTCGGGGACAAAGCAGGTGTTTTCGCGGCGCAGCTTCAGCAGCTTAACCAAACGATCCGGCATCAAGTGGCGTTCATCGCGGCGAAACACGATCATGCTGCAGGTCCCAAAGCTGGACAGGCACGCCGCGAGGCAGATGTGATCCGGCCAGCCCGAGAATGCGAATTTCACATCGTCCGCATCAATCAGGACAATCATTGTGGTTTCAACATCCGAGATCACGGCACTCTCCAGCTTATTCTGAGGTTTACCTTAGTCACACCATGGAAAGATAGCAATTGGTCTTGAGCGACAAATTTTTAAACTTGGAAGAACATGAACTGTTCTTGAGATTTCAATGAAAATGCCTAAAGTGCTTGGAAACTTGCAAGTGGAAAACAAATGACGATTATTCTGGGCTTCGTGGTCGTGATGGGCATGGTCTTTGGGGGGTATATGCTCTCTGGCGGCGACATGGGCATCATCACCCACGCGCTACCGTTCGAAGGTATGATGATCGGCGGTGCCGCGCTTGGCTCGTTTATTGCGGCGAATTCCTTTGCCAATATCGCGGGGGCAGGGCGCGCACTGGTCAAGGCATTCAAGGGCCCCAAGTGGAATTCGGGCGACTATGTGGACCTGCTGAACCTCATGTACACGCTGGCCCGCAAGTACCAGCAAAATGGCATGCTGGCACTAGATGAACATATTGAAAACCCGCAAGAAAGTTCGATCTTCTCGCAGTATCCCAAGTTGCAGAAAGACCACTTTGCCATTGATCTGATCACCGATAGTTTCCGTATGCTGGCGATGCAGTTCGATGATCCGTATCAGGCGGAAGATGTCATTAACCGCAAGCTCAAGAAGCACCATCATGAAGCGTTGGTGGCCCCCCACGGGCTGACCACCGTCTCCGACGCGCTACCCGCCATCGGGATTGTTGCGGCGGTTTTAGGCGTGATCAAGACGATGTCGTCGATCGACAAGCCGCCTGCGGTTCTGGGGGCGATGATCGGCGGCGCGTTGGTCGGGACATTCCTTGGGGTTTTCCTTGCCTATCTTTTCGTTTCTCCGGTCGCCAACCGTCTGCAAGCCATCGAAGAGCAGGACGGCATTTACTACGCCGTGATCCGCGACATCTTTATCGCGATCCTGCATGGCCATTCGCCCGCGATCTGCACCGAGATCGGTCGCGGCAACATTCCCACCAGCCTGCAGCCCAGCTTTTACGAGATGGAAGAGGCTCGCAAACAGATGCCAGAGGCCGCATAACCCATGGCCGGACTCCGTCAGATCGCTGCGCTCAAGCTGATCAATACTATCCGGCAGCACGAGCTGGATGCGATCGGGGCACAGCTTTCGGGCCTGCGGGCACAGCAGACATCGCTGACGGAACAAAGTGCGGCGCTGACCCAGCGGGCGATTGCTGAACAGACGGGCAGCACCTTGGAAACACAGGCCTATTTGCCCGCCTACCTATCCTCGGTTGACCGGCAACAACGTGGCTTGGCGGCGGAGGGGGATGCGCTGTCAGGGCAGATCGACACGCTAGAGGATGCGCTTTTTGCGCAGTTCCGTGCGCTTAAGACCACGCAAACGGTGCTGTCAAAAGCGCAAACCGAGGCGAAAGCCGATGCTGACAGGGCAGAACAGGCCGCACTAGACGACGCGTCGCGCGCGCTGTTCGCATTGCAGCGCCGGTAACGCTTTTTACCTTAGCGCCCGCTGCTGAATTTTGACACCACACCCAGCGAATTCTTGTTCTCTACATTCCGGATGACCAGCACGCAGACCGGCCAGCCCGAGGGCATCAAACCTTGCGAGGTTGGCACCGCCATGACGCTGGCCGACCCGTCGTTGATGGCAAAGGTCAGCACGACATCCGCCTGCGACGTCGCGACTGATTTTGCGAGATCCACGGTATCGTCAAAGGTCACGATGCTTTCGGTTTCAAGCCAGCTTGCCACATCCGGGTGATCGACTGCCGCGATGGTCAGCGGTTGCGCGGGATTGCCGATGGGTTCGGCACAGGTGGCGAACCATGCCCGCAACTGAGCCACAGCGGTGGATGCGCTGGCCGCCGCGCTGTGATCCGTGTCCGAGGCGGCTTCGATCACACAGACCGCCGCATCCGCAATCGCGCCCGCGCCGATCAACTGCGATAGCGTGTCGCGTTCGTTCTGGGTGATCCATTTATTTAGCAACGGCGCGCCGACGATTTCGACACCTGCGGCCAGACGCCCGACGTCGGCTTTGCCAAGCTCGAACTCCGGTCCGTATCCCGCGCGTGTGATCTGTTGCACCAGATGTTCCGCGGCGGTCTTTTTGATGACAGACGGCGTCTTGCGGGCCTGCTGTTCCAATGCGGCAGAAAAGGCCGTTGGCGGGGCGACTTGCACCGGCGTGTCGGGTGCTGGCGCGTCCTCTTGCGCGAGGCGGGGGAGGGAGATGATAATTTCTGTCCCCACGTCTTCGCGGCTGAAGAACGTGATCTGTCCCTGATGGTGATCGATGATGACTTTGGCGATGGTCAGCCCCAGCCCCGTGCCCCCCTTGGACCGGCTGTCAGAACTGTCGCCTTGGGTGAATTTTTCAAACACCGACGCCTGCGCGGCAGTCTGAATGCCGGTGCCGAAGTCGCGGATCGAAATGCGCAGCTGATCCCCGACCGCGTGCAGGGCGATCAGGATCTCCCCGCCGTGTTCCGAAAACTTCACCGCGTTGGACAAGAGGTTATCCAGCACCTGCACCAACCGTTTGGAGTCGCCATAGGTCAGCATTACATGGTCATCGGGCGTATCGACACGGCGCAGCGATACGCCTGCGCGTTCGGCATAAAGCTGGTTCGGCACCAGCGCCGTATTCAGCGTCTCGGACAGGTTCAGCGTCTTCATCCGGAAATCAAGCGTGCCGGTTTCGATTTTCTCCATATCCAGAATACTGTTGATCAGCAGGATCAGCCGGTCACAGCTTGAGGCGGCGATGGTGATCAGCCCCTTCATCTTGTCAGGCAACTGCCCCGTGGCACCTGATAGCACCAGCCCCAAGGCCCCTTTGATAGAGGTCAGCGGCGTGCGCAATTCGTGGCTGACGGTGGACAGGAATTCGGTCTTTGCTTTTTCGGCCACCTTGCGCTGCGACACATCGCGGTAGATAGCGATGAACCGCGGTTCGTCCTGGGCGGGGCAGACATATTCAAGGCTGATGTCGTAGGTAATGCCTGATTTCGCCTCGACTTCCCAGGTGACGCGCCGCTCTGGCCCCTTGATAAGGCCGGCGCAGCGTTCGCGCAGACTGTCATAATCCCGTTTGCCAATCAGGTCGGACAGGCTCTTGCCGCGCCAGTCGTCGCTTTCATCATGTCGCATCAGGTGTCGTGCGACCGATGCATTGGCATACATCACCGCATAGGTTTGCGGCTGGAAGACAACAACATGATCCTGCAACAGTTCCAACGTGTTGTTGAACCGCGCCTCTGACACGCCTTCGCGGGTCTTGGTCATATCCGAAGCGACAATCGCGATCTCGCGCAGCTGTTTTTCGCCGTCGGTGATCGGAATAAAGCTACATTGCAGCCAGACCGCCTTGCCGTCGGTTTTATGCAGAACGATGGTGCCTTTCCACGGGGTGCCCGACATCATGGCGGGCAAGACATCGCCCGTCAGCACACCGCGATTGCCGGCATCCATGACATCAACCAACGGCGTGCTGATCAGCGCCTCGCGGGACCGGCCGCTGGCCTGGACAAACTGGTCGTTCACATGGGTGATCGCGCCGTTCTGGTTCAGCATGCAGAACACGGTATGGGCCTCTACCGCGTTGCGATAAAATTGCTTGGACCGAACCTCCGACTTCAGCACATCCTTGCGGGCATGGGCCTGTCGCGCGTTTTCGCGCAGTTGGAAAATCAGGAACAACAGCGAAAACACGATCAGCAGCAATGTGCCCAACACCAGCCACTTGTAGGTTGAGGCAATGCGCAAGGCGGAACGTTGCAGGTAATTCTCGTAGGGGCGTGCGCGCAATGAGATCAGCAGCTCGTGCACGGATTGAAAATTTTTCGGGGGCAGCCAGACGGTGCCACCGGCGGCAATCGCCTCGGGGCTGCCGGTATCTTGGCCCAACAGGGTGTCGACAAGAATGGTTAACGCCGCCTGCGGCACACCGGGGATCGTCCCCAGCACCCAATCGGGGTACAACATGGTACTGGCCCAGAACGGATAGCCCGGATGATCGACAGGGGACACGGGGCGGAAATCGTTCATATCGATCACGCCGTCGCGGGCCAGCCCTTCGAGCACACCGGCGCGCACGACGCCCACATCCACCAGACCGGCTTGCACGGCATAGACGACCTCGCGCTGGTTCCCGCCCGAAAACAGCGCGCGGGACGCGATATCGTCGATATCCAGCCGGTACTTGCGAAACTCTTGCAGCGCGAGCTTCCAACCGGTCATTTCGTCGGCCGACACCCCCATGATGCTGCGACCCGCGATATCCGGGATGGCGCGAATATCGCTGTCAGCGGTGGTAAAGACGACGACGCTGGTTTTATCATAGACCTGTCCCTCCCACATCTGGGCGACAGAGAGCAGCGGGCGGGCGTTGCTTTCGACCTCTGCCACGACAAAGGCCGCGGGATCGACAAGGAAGAAATCCAGCGCGCCTTGCGAGATTTTATTGATCATTGTGGCGTCGGTGTAAGGCGCGATCTTGAAACGGTAGTTCAGTTCAGCGCCCTGTGCGGCGGTGTTCAGCGCGGCGGCCATTGGCAACCAGCTGTCCAGCGCGCGGGTGATCCCTTCGGAGGCGAGAATACCGATGGTGATGTCACGGGGCGCATCCATCATGTCGGCCTGCTGACCAGCCGCCGGTTGCAGTGCACCGATCAGGGCGATAGCGGCACCCAAAAGCGTTCGACGCAGCTTGCCCCATCCCTGTTTCACGATTTTAGCGCCCGCCATATTCTCTTTCTGGTTCATCTCGTCGCTTTGCGGACACCGGAAAGCATAGTCAAAGCCCGCCTCCTGCTATCAAACATCACAACGTCAAACCACTTGTAAAAGCATCCAAAGCGATCGATTCCATTGCGCCCCCGCGGCATATGCTGCGGAGCATGGCAACTTGGATGTCGTCTGGTGCTGTCCTTTCACTACTGCTCTAACTGCGTTTTTTGCTGCGCCTCGTTGATCGGGCGCTTTTTGCAGTTGCGAAAAGGCTAGGCGGGGCGGGCTTTTTTGGCAATGGTAAACTCCGTTTCTGCCTGCAGGGCAGGGTGAATAGTGCCAGTGCAGCAGCAGGTACCTATCCTTTGGGATAGCGCCATAGCCACAAGCTGCTTTGGACTACCCGCCTAGGCCCGCGACGCCCTTGGGATTTAGCGTTAATTTCATCTTAACAGCTACCAAACACAGGCTGAAACAAACCCAAGGTGAAAACGATGGCAAACGCAACATTCCTAGAACTGGCCCAGATCGCCAACAACTCCTCCCTGCGCGAGGCGGTTTTGGGTGCAGTACTTGGCATCCATGTTTCGGGAAACACGTCCGACACCGTCTTGGACATCACGGCCGACAGCACCGCGCTTAAACTCGCGGCGGACCGGATGCGCTGCGCCCGCTATGTCATGCCGACAGATGCGGACCCGACGCAGGCCATCCAGATCAACGCTGGCTTCTCTCATGTGCAGGACGTCTGGGCCACGCCCCAGGCTGCACATCCCGACCTGACCCAGGAGACAATGGCCATCGCCACGCCTGACTTTATCGTGGTACCCTCCGACACGCATATCGTCGTCAATAATTTTGACGTCGCCCGCGGCGATGCGATCACCTTCCTGGGTCAGTTTTCTTCCCGCGCCGATCTGCGCGCTGCCATGTGCCTGACCGCGTCCCGCGATTTGCGCGACGGTGACGTCATCATCACGATGGAAAACGGGGCCCGCGCGGTCTTTGTTGGTGCCGCTGCCCAGGCCGAAGATCTGATCGACGCTGTGTTTGATTTTTCTGCCGAAGGGCAGACAGCCTTTAAACTGGCCGACGCGCTGAACAACGCGACCTCGGCCGAGATCGACGCCTTTGTGACCGCCCTCGGCACCGATGAATTCGACCGCGCCTTTGGTGTCGGCAGCGCTGCGGTATTGCTTGCAAACCTCGACACCCCTGCCGCGACGCGTCTGTTGAATGTGCTCGAGGCAGAAGAACTGGACGAGCTGTTGCACAATGTCGGTGCCGGCACGCTCAAGCTGCTGCTCGAAGAGCTGACGCTGACGGAACTTGTGAACTTCCTGAGCGGCGTGAACGAGACGGTGGTCGGCGCGATGGCTGACCACATGGGAGCCACAACAATAGATGCCCTTTTGTGGGGCAAAAGCCCGGCAACGAAAGGAGGTATGCGTCAAAGTTAACTGGTTTGCCCTGTCAAAGCGGCATGCCTCGCCGCAGCCAGGGCCCGAGAAAGCACCGTGTTCGACCCGATATGATTTGAAAGGATTTAACAGCAGACGGGCATCGAATGCGGCGCTTTCCCTTTTTCGTGAACCCTCAAAGCGCGAATTTCCGCGGGGCAGAGTTCATCAGCTTAATCGATTTTCGGGCCTGCTCCGGCCCTTACTACTTTGCCCTGTGGACCGGCGTAGGTGCCGGGCACGGGGGCTTTTTGCGTTTTCGAAGATGTAAGCCGGTGACATCAAACTAACCCGCCAGGACTTAAAGCCGGACGAGGTGATTGTCCCACATCAGCGGTTTTTCCGGGTTCAACCTGCCAGAGAGACGCTGAACGATACCGGTACCGCTGGTCACGATAAAATCATCCGGCGCCGCGGCAACACCGCAGACATCGGTAAGCGCGATACTACGGGTGTATGACGCGGTCGCTGCGTCAAATACCTGCACCAAACCGGCACGGGGCGAGGTTACGGCAATCTCGGACCCGTCGTCCGACAAAGCAATACTGCCGATGTACCCGTGCATATCTTCGGCACCGTCCAGCAAGAGCGGTGTTTCCCCTTGCTGATGCAGCCCGACAAGCGCGGGGGCATCGCCGTCGCCTTGCCATTGCATCCCGAAAGCGACACGCCCGTCGGACCCTACGGCCAGATGCCGGATCGAGTTGCGGTGCATGTCATGGGGCAATTCTATCTGCTCTAGAATACGGCGGTCGTTGATGTAGGTGAGGTTGGGCCGCATGGTGGGGATATTCAACTTGGCGCGCCCTGAATCGGGATGCGTATCAATCCCGCCGTTCGCCACGACCAGCGTGTCACCACCGGGCAGACGTTTGATATCATGAGGGCCGACACCGCCGCTGGCAAATTCATCGACGCGTACATAGCCAAGCGCCACGTCCCAGACACCAATGCGCCCGATGCCGTTGGCATAGTCATTTTCGGTCGTGTAAAGTAGGCTCCCGTCGGCGGAAAAAGCCCCGTGCCCGTAGAAATGTCGCCCCTCGGGCGCGTGCAGCGTGGCTTTGACCCGCCCCGAGATGCAGTCGATCACCAGTGCGAAATTGCCGGGGCGCCGTGCAAAGGCGACAGCTTGCGGCTTGGACGGATGCGCCGCCGCCGCATGGCCGCGACCGGGCAGGGGGATTTCGAATACCACCTCAAGCGCCGCGTCGATGCCGCAGAGCACAAAGCTGCCATCGCGCAGACCGGCAGCGGCAAGATAGGCCGGCCCGCCCGCATCGGCCCAAGTCGGCGCGGGCACCAATCCTGATGCCAGCATCCCTGCAATGAAATGGCGGCGGTTGGTCACGGGATCAATCTCCGTCCAATGCGTTAAAGCCCGAAGCAACGCCCAAATGCGGGCCCAGATCTTGGCGGGCCACATCGCGGATCGCGGCAACAGACTGCTGCAACACCTCTACCCGCAGACGGGATTGCGGCTTGGCCGTTCCAGCGAACACAGGGTCGTCCAGGTCGGCAGCGATTGCCAGCGCCTCGTCAAACCGGTCGTCAAAGGCGGCCACCACGGCTACGTCATCCGCCGCCAACCGCTCCGCCAGATCCTGCAGAGAGGTGAGCGCGACCACGACATTGCGCAAAGACCGCCCCGATCGCCGCGTCTCTGCCCGATTGGGGCGCGGGCGGTCAAAGCTGCCCATCGGGCGTCCGATGCGTGTGTCGGCGGTAAATTCCAGCCCGAGGTTCAGCGCCTTGAAAAGCTCTTGCGCCGCTTCCTCTGTGCTGCGGTAGGGGCCTCCTTCGGCGGGGGTGGCAACGGCCTCGGCATAGCCAGAGGTCCAGCCGTCCAGAATGGCTTGGGATTGCGTGGCGATATCGGCAGTTACCGTCTGCACCAAAGCGCAGCGATAGCCAGCATCGCCCATCGTGCTGATCTGGTCGTCATACAGCAGGAATTCGAGCGCATAGAAACCGCGCCCCGCGATGGAAACATCGGCATAAGCCTGCGCGTCACGGCCCACGGGATCGGCATCCGTGATGAGCCCCGCGAGTGTTTTGGGTGTGGCCCCACGGCTGTCGGGCCAGAAGGCCAGCGCAAAGGCGCGGTTGTCGGTCTCGGACGGGCCAAAACGCAGATGGCTCACCGCGATCCACGCGTCAAAGGCATCGTGGTAGGCATTGCGCAACGCGGCGTCATCAGCGGCGCAATTCTGCTGGGCAACGGCGGCCAGTGCATCCGTACGCTCTGCCAGTGTGGTATAGCGGGGCAGGATGTGATGATCGACCACATCGCGCAAAACGGCGGAGCCTACCTCGGCCGCAGCACCCAATGGTGCGCAGAAAAGACCAAGGGCGAGGACCAGTTTTTTCATGTTACAAACTTTCCAGATAGTGGATCAAAGCATCACGGTCTGCGGGTGTCATGTCAATGACGCGGTTCTTGGCGGGCTCGGCCTCTCCGCCATGCCAAAGCACGGCTTCCAGCAGTGACCGCGCGCGCCCGTCGTGCAGGAATTGCGTGTGTCCCGATACGGTTTCGGTCATGCCAATCCCCCACAGCGGCGCGGTGCGCCATTCGGTGCCGGTGGCGCGGGCCTCGGGGCGGTGATCGGCCAAGCCTTCGCCCATGTCATGCAGCAGCATATCGGTATAGGGCCAGATCAGCTGAAAGCTTTGCTCTGGCTGGTCCTTTAGACGATGGGTGACAAAGCTGGGCTGGTGGCAGTCGGCGCAGCCCGTTTCATGGAACACCTGTTTGCCGCGCAGCACCTCGGGTGTGTCCGCGTCACGACGGGCGGGCACGGCTAGGTTGCGGCTGTAGAAGGTGACCAGATCCAGCCCTTCGGCGTCAATCTCGAACCCGCGCACGTCACCGGCCCCATGAGGCGCGTTTACGCAGGCATCCTGAATGGTCGAACAATCGCCAAACGGATCGCCGAAGATCGGGTTAGAGATGCCGATATCACCCGCAAAGGCCCCCGCGGATTGTTCGCGGATCGTGGGCATCCCGGCCTTGAGCCCGAAACGGCCCAGCATCGGCATATTGTATTCCTGCGACCAGACGATATTGGCGCGGCCCGAAATACCGTCACTATCGGCGTCATTCGGGTCTGCCAGCGCCAGAATATCCGCGGCAGGGATCGCTTCGAGAAGCCCAAGCCCGATCATCTGCGGCGTCACACGGGGCGACAGCATTGCGTCGGGGTGCAGCGGACCATAGCCAAGATCAGCCGCGGTGTATGTCGGTTGCCGCAAGGACACGACCTGCCCGCCCGACAGGGTCACGGGGACTTCGGTATAATCGATCTGCAAGCGGTACTCGGCACGATGCCCCGAGACGGCGAAATCCTGCATCTGCGTGCCGTAGGTGGGTTCGGCGAGCGTGGCCAGATACCCTTCGATCTCTTTGATATTGCCGGCGTCTTCATTGCCCGGAATAGACACGCGCAGGAACATGGAAATCGCGCTGTCGTCGGGGCCCTCGGGCGGGTGGCCGCGCCCGTCCTTGATGTGGCAGCTTTGACACGACCGCGCGTTGAACAAGGGCCCCAACCCGTCAGAGGCCAGCGTCGAGGAAGGCGACGACACCCACAGCTTGCGAAACAGCCCATTGCCCAGTTTGAAGGTCAGCTCGTCCTCGAACGACATATTGCCTGAGGCTTGCGAAAACGCATCGGCGTTCATGCGCGGGCGAACGGTGGCCGCGCCGCCGCTGTTCACCTCGAACGGGCTGGGGGCGTCAAAACTGTCGGGTGGGGCGGTTACATCGGCGATACGGGCCGTTTCATCGGCGGTACGCGGGATGATATCCAGATGGGGTTCATCAAGCGGCCCGGCGTAGACCGGACCGCTCAATAGGGGCAGGGACATCACCAGGGCCTGAGGGATAAAAGACCGGAGGAAATGCATATTCTGCCCTATTTCGATATTAGAAGGGGATCACCAGCGATGCCCCGACAGCGGTAAAGTCGTTGCCGTCTACATCGTAGAAGCCGACGCCACCACCCAGCGACATATCATTCTCGAACGTGTAGTCTACACCCACGGTGATCAAATCGTCGTAACCGTTCGCGGTGTTGTCGATGCCGGTGTAGCTGGCAGAGTAGGCCCACGGCCCCTGAACGTAAGAACCGCCCAACGTCGCATAGGTGGAATCCTCGCCCGTGCCTGCGAACCCGTCGAAATAGGCCACTTCGGCGATCAGGTCGAAACCGTTGCCAAAGTCATGCGCCATCCCGATGACGGCCCCTTTTTCGTCGGATACATCGCTGTCACCCGCGGTCAGGAAACGCCCGCCAACCCAATAGGTCGTGTCGCCAACTTCTTGCGTGTACTGCAGCGCCACGTTGTTCAGCTTGCCGGTGTTCCCCGCGCCGCCGTCCGCGGTGGTATTGCGGCCGCGCTTTGTCCCCAGCGAGTCGCTGAACGCCGTGTCATCCGCATAGAACAGCGCAAAGGACAGAACCCCGCCGGAGGCGGCGACAGGCATGTCGAATGTCGCACCGATCACTTCGGACAACTCATAGTCTTCGGCCAGCGATGTGCCGTAGAAACCGGGGGCTGCGTCCCATGCCACAGCGAAGGTCGGGCTTACTTTACCGACGCTCAGCTCGCCTGCTGCCAGATCAAAGCGCAGGCCAAGTTCGTTCACATAAAGACCCAGATCGTCGAACTGACGGGTTTCGGCCGGGTCTGTGACGCTTTCCAGGGTCACTTCACCAAACAGCGTGATGCTGGTCGCGACCCCGGCTTCGAAGGCGAGCGACAGGCTGGCGTAGTTATCGGTCAACTCGCCTGCAGGATCATCGGATGTGACGGTGCTGTCGACGCCGATTTCAAACTCACCGCCCCAGACAAATGCCTGTTCTTGAGCCAAAAGGGGAGTGGCACCGGTCAGCGCCAAAGCGCAACCGGCGAGAGCTAGTTTCTTCATTCTTGTTTACTTTCAGTGGGAGGAGGAACTCATGAAAACGGGTATTACTCGAACACGGCGCCGGGGCTATCGAGGCTGTCGGAGCCTTCAATCGCCACGTCATCCACACCCAGGGTGGCAACGACGCGTTCGATGGTCTTCGTCTGTGCAATCAGGGCGTTCACGCCGCCCATAACCAAGGCTTCGCCGCCCTTGTTGCCGCGCGCCATCATCTGGTCATAGGACATGCCCGCTTCGGCAGCGGTCTTGATCTGGCCAAGCTTGCGCATGGTGGTCGACAGGTTCAGCTGCATTTCCGCATCCAGATCAGCGTTTTCGGCAGCGACCAGATCGGACAGGGACGGGCCGGTGACCAGCGTGCCGTCGGTACGCGCATAGGCACCGAGGTACACGTTCTGGATGCCCAGACCGTCGTAATAATGGCTGTTGTGTGTGTTGTCCGAGAAGCAGTCATGCTCTTCTTCGGGGTCGTTCAGCATCAGACCAAGGCGCATGCGTTCGCCCGCGAGCTCACCGTAAGACAGCGACCCCATGCCGGTTAGCATCGCCGAGATCGCGCCGTCTTCGTTGTCGGTCAGGTTGGTGCGCGCGGCGCCGCCTTCGGCCCATTGTGCAACCATATACTCCAGATCGGTCACGATCAGATCGGCAGCAGCCTTGAGGTACTGACCGCGACGGTCACAATTGTCATTGGTGCAGTCTTTGCCCGTGGCGTAGTCTGTCCAGTCGCGCCCACCGGCACCGTGTTCCGTGCCGTTCAGATCCTGCCCCCAGAGCAGGAATTCAACCGCGTGGTAGCCTGACGCCACATTGGCTTCGTTCCCGTCGGCTTCGTGCAGTGTTTCGGCAAGGAAGTCGGGGGTGATTGTGCTGGCGTCAACTTCGGTGCCCGATAGTGTAAAGGTCGGGTTCGCGATAACGTTCAACGCGGCGGCGGCGTTTTCATCGGTGGCCCCGCCATAGGAGGCGTCAACATAGTCGATCAGACCTTCGTCCAGCGGCCAGGCGTTCAGCTTGCCTTCCCAGTCGTCAACGATGGGATTGCCGAAACGGTAGGCTTCGGTCTGCTGGTAGGGGACGCGCGCTGCCAGCCACGCGGTGCGGGCGGCTTGCATCGTGTCGGCGGAGGGCTCTGCGATCAGGGCATCCACAGCGTCGACCAGCGCTTGGGCTGTGATCAGGCTGTCGCCATAGGCGGCTTCGGCGATGTCGGCGTATGTGTCGATCACCTCGGACTTCTCTACCGCCAAAGCGGGGGAGGCCAAGGTCAATGCAAGCACAGAGGTCATCAAGCTGCGGGTCATACGTTCAGTTCCTTTTGACGGATCGCGCCTGCGGATGCTGTCGACAATTGCTGATCGACGGGCCGCGCCGGAGGCATGGAAATCATGCGCAATACCTGAACAGTATCGTTGGGAAGGTCAACCCGACAATTTTAGTAAGATAACTTTTTTGCCGCTCACGTTTTTGGCATCGCCCAAAAAATACGCGGTGATCCTAGGGGCTTACTATGTAAGGCGTGCGCCTTGGGGCAAAGTGGGGTCAGAGGCATTCAACCGATCAACGGCAAATCCTGCTGCGGTCTTGTACTGCGCCATATACTCGGCTCGTTCCTGTGGAGGGATCACGTCGTCGATCTGGTCGAAGGCACCGCCACAGCGGTCGTTAACCATGTTCAGCAACCCGAAAGGACCGGCCCCGCGATTGCGCAGGATCAGCTCTGATATCGGTCCGCAATGGGTGTCGTCAAAACTGCGCAGCGCCGCGGGGGTGACCCCGTCTTGCAGGAAGCGCGCGCACAGATGGCGGGCGTCCATGATCGCCTGGCTCGCGCCGTTCGATCCCGTGGGATACATGGCATGGGCCGCGTCGCCGATCAGGGCAACAGGGCCGTCGACCCATGTGGGGATCGGGTCACGGTCGATCATCGGGTTCTCGTAAATCTCTGTCGCGCCGCGCAGAAGGCCGGGGACATCCAGCCAATCGTAAGTCCAGCCGTCAAAGTGATGCGCAAAGTCCGACAGCTCCGCCGGACGGTACCAACCGCTTTTGCGATCCTCGGTCTCGTCCAGCGTGACTTCGGCGATCCAGTTGATGGTGGCATAGCCGTCGGCATCGGGGGCTGAAATCGGATAGATCACCATGCGCTGGCGGTGGTCGCCAAGCCCGACAAACGAAGACCCCGTGCGCACCGGTTTTGCGCGCGAGGTGCCGCGCCACATCAAAGCACCACCCCAGTGGATCGGCGGCTGATCGGGATGCATCTGCGCACGCACGGCAGAATGGATCCCGTCGGCACCGATCAGCAGGGTGCCCTCGGCATGTGTCTGTGACCCGTCGGCATGGGCGATATGCGCGGTCACGCCACCCGCTGGCCCGTGGGTGTATCCGGTGATCTTGGCACCAAGCTGCACGGCCTCGGCACCAGCGCGGTCCACCAGCGTTTGATACAGCAGCATATGCAGCTGGCCCCGATGCGCGGCATATTGCGGCCAGCGATAGCCTGCGTCGGTGCCGCGCGGCTCTGCGTAAATCTCTTGCCCCTTCTGCCCGACCAGCGCCCATTCCTTTGCGGGCACGCCGATTTCGTCAAGCTGCGCTTGGGTCAACCCCAGATCAAACAGCTCGCGCACGGCATTAGGCTGGATGTTGATCCCCACACCCAGCGGTTTCAAGCTGCGCACCTGTTCATAAACGGTGCAGCGCAGGCCAAGCTGGTGCAGCGAAAGCGCCAGTGCTAGGCCGCCGATACCGCCGCCTGCGATCAGGATATGAGGTTGGGTCATAGTGCAGTTCCGCTTTCGACTAGGGGCAATTCGTTGCGCGACGAACGTCCTACATCATGGTGCGGAAATCAATGGGATGTCTGGGAAAGCGGGGCGCATCCCGGATCGCCGGAGCGCGAGGCGCTGCAACGGCAAATGGCCCGTGGGGGCCGGAAGCGCAAAGGAACGTTTACGCGGATTCCAACGCGGATTGTTCGGCAATCAACGCTTCGGAGGATTTCAGGAAGTCATCCAGACCAAAGATAATCTCGGTCGGGCAGTTGGCGATCTTGCCCTTGGGGCCATCCAGATGCGCGTCAATCGCAAGCTCGTTGTCGCGCGCCACGGTGCCCAGATCGTCGAACCCCAAAGAACCGGCCGTGCCCGCGATCTGGTGCAGAATGGTACGGGCTTCGGCGAGGTTATCGTTGATCTCTTGCAGCGTGCTGCCTTCCCAGGCGGCAAGCGCGTGCTCGGCCAGCGCACGCTGGCGCTGCTCTAGCATATCGAGGAACCGCGCGCGAATACGCTCGATCCCCGGTAACTCCAGCTTCTTGTGCATCACGCTGTTCTCCCCACATTCCAGAAGTCGTTCTGGACCTTCTGGTAGTTGGCTGTCGCTTCTTCGGCAGAGGCATGCGCCTCTGACAGCGCATCCATGACCGAGGAATTTGTCTTCCACATCAACCGCACCGCCTTGCCGGCGCAAATACGTGGGTTGATGTGTTGACCACGGTTATCGAACAATTCGGTTTTTGCCAGCGAAATGTTGATATTATTCGCCAAAAGCTTGGGATCAGGGCGCCAGCCGCTTTCTGTGATGCATACAAACGTGCCGCCGCCTGCGTAAGACATGAGGAACTGGCACCCTTCCAGCGTATCCGAAATGATCTCTCCGACATCGCTGAGCATGCTGCAGAATTCAAAGTTCGACATGTTTTCGTGGAAGATTTCGACATCGCGGATGTTGAAGGCAAAACAGATCGACCCGAACAGGTCGCTGCGCGACAATTGCTGCACATAGTTCTCAAGCGCCATGAACTCGATCAGGTTGTTCACATCATGGATCGCCATCGGCTCGTGTAATTGCACGGCGCGTTCGGGCCGACCGTCGTGATGGGTAACCGCCTTGGCCGCGAACACTTTGCTCGTGCGGGTTGCCAACCCGTCAACCGCGCGTTCAACCAGCGACAGCCGCGCCTTAAGCTCGGTCATTTCGAACGGCTTGGTCACATAGTCGGTCGCACCGGCAGAGAAGGCGGCGTCGATATAGGATTTTTCGGACATCGCGGTCAGCATCAGGATCGGCGCATCCATATATTGCTTCATCGCACGGATCTGGCTGGCCAGCTGGATACCGTCGGTGACCGGCATCTGGATATCCAGAAGGAAGCTGTCGAACGGGGCGCGGGCGTTGTCCTTGATCGCCTCAAGTGCATCGGCAGCGCATTCGGCAGTGACCAGCGTATGGTCTGTCATGCCTTCAATGAAATGCGACAAAAGCTCTAGGATGATTGGGTCGTCATCTACCGCAAGAATTTTCATTTGTTTGCCTTACTACTTGTCCGTAACAGCTCGGTATGGCTGTTTCTGTTGCTTTCTATCTGATGGCGAAACTTGTCATAATTGGGGCGATCTCGGTTAAATACTTAGGCATTTAGGCTAATTAGATGTTCGTTTGAGCAGTTGAATAGACGAAAGGGACCATTCGATGACGACGGCGCAGAGCAAGAAAAATAAAGCCGATTCAACGATTTTCGGCACAACGCCAGAGGGTGAAAAGATCGTCCGGCATCAGATCAGCAATGGCGGTACGTCGATTTCCGTTTTGTCTTGGGGGGCAACGATTCAAGAGCTTCGCGTCATGGGGGAATCGCATTCGCTGCTACTGGGCGGGCGCGACGTGACTGCCTACCTTGGCAGCATGCAGTACTTTGGCGCGGTGGTCGGTCCGGTCGCCAATCGCATCGCGGGCGCAGAGATGGAAATTGGGGGCATCCGGCATCAGCTTGATCAAAACGAAGCAGGACGGACCACATTGCACAGTGGCGTTGCGGGATATTCCGGCCGGAACTGGCGCTTTACCAATGTCACCCCCACGCGCTGCCGGCTTGAGCTGCACCACCCCGACGGGTTGGGCGGGATTCGCGGGAATATTAACGCCTCTGTTACTTACACGATTGATAATGCGGGACATCTAGAGATCGAGATGACGGGCGCGACGGATCAGCCCACCTATTTCAATCCCGCCTTTCATGGCTATTGGAACCTGTCGGGATCGGCGGATCTCTCGGATCACCGCCTGATGGTGCCCGCGACCAGTTACCTTGCTGTGGATGACGCTCAACTCCCGTTAGGCGCGCCCGTCTCGGTAGCGGGCAGCGAATTCGACTATCGCCATGCGCGCGCCATCGGGCCGGTGCTGGATCACAACTTTTGCCTTTCCCAAGGCGGGGACCAGATGGTGCTTGCGTGCCGGTTATGCACTGAACGGCTACAGTTGGATGTGTTGACAGATCAACCTGGGGTGCAGCTCTATAACGGCGCGCATATTGATACAGGTGCGGATCTGGGCGTGGACGGGGGCACCTATGGGCCACAGGCCGGGCTCGCGATCGAGCCGCAGTTCTGGCCCGATACCCCGCACCACCCCGAGTATCCCGATTGTTTGCTGCTGCCGGAAAAGCCCGTGCGCTACCGATCCCGGTTCGAGCTGCGCCGCATTTGACAGCTTTACCGTGGTAACCTCACGTTTTTTTGGGGCAGGGTCGAATTGACACTTGGTTCAAGATGTATCAGTGCGCTATATAATAAGGTAAACATATTAAAAGCGGACAAGACATGCGTACCAAGATCAACCCCGACAGCTTTGGTTTCCTTATCAGCGACATCGGCAGGCTCAGCCGTGGCGTATTCGAGCGCGAGATCGAAGCCGCCGAGCTTCCAGTGACGGCGGCAGAGGCACGGGTGCTGGCGCATATGGCGCGCTGCGGGGCGACGCGGCAGCATATGCTGGCTGAAAGTCTTGGCATGACGCCGATGAGCCTCACGGGGTTTCTGGACCGTCTGGAAGCGGCAGAGCTGATTGCCCGTACCGCCGACCCGAATGACCGCCGCGCCAAGATCGCGTCCCTGACCCCGCGAGCCAATGACATCCTGTCGCAGATCGCACAGGCCGGTGCACGGGTAGAGACGATCATTTCGGAAGGATTGACGCCAGAGCAGTGGCAGACCTTTCGCGCCACGGCCCTGACCCTGCGACAGAACCTGTCGGCCTCCCGCGGGGCGACGTGCAAATCCGAGGCCGCCGAATGACAACGCCCATTATGTCAGAACGACGGGTCAGTCTGATCGGCGCGCTTCTGGTGGCCATCGGACCTGTGTCGATGGCCTTGTATACGCCCGCGATGACAGAGCTGGTGCGCGTCTTTGACACCACGGAATCCGCAATCAAGCTGACGCTGACGCTTTATTTCGGGGGCTTCGCCTGTGCGCAGCTGATCGCAGGGCCGCTGTCGGATGCGCTTGGACGGCGGCCGATCACGATTGCCTTCATGGCGCTTTATTGTGTGGCCAGTGTCGCTGCGACCCTGTCGCCCACGGTAGAGGTTCTGATGGGCGCGCGTTTCCTGCAAGGCATCGGGGCCTCCGCGGGGATTGCGATCTCGCGGGCATTGGTGCGGGATCTGTTCACCGATGACCGGTCGTCGCGGATCATGAACCTGATCGGGATTATTCTAGCCCTTGGTCCGGCGCTGGCCCCGACCATCGGGGGGCTGATGCTGCCGGTGTTTGGCTGGCAATCGATCTTCTTGCTGATGACCGTGATCGGTTTCCTCGTGATCTGGGTCGCGCTTTTTTCCATGAAAGAAACCGTGACCGCAGACCCCTCGCGCCTGAATTTCAAGGCGCTTGGCCGAACCTACAAGGCTTTGCTCAGCAATCCGCAGTTCCTATCCGCCGCTTTAGTGATGGGCGGTGCACTTGGGGCGCTCTATGCGCAGGCGACGTTCCTGCCGTTTATCCTGATGGACGAGGTCGGGCTGACGCCTGCGCAATTCGGGGCGTCGATGTTGGCGCAATCGGGCAGCTTCTTTACCGCGTCCTTGTTGGTGCGCCAGTTGATGGGCCGGTTTTCGGCAGACCGGCTGGTCGGGCCGGGGCTGGTGTTTGTGGCCTTGGGCAGTCTGGGGACGTTAACCCTGCTGCTTTGGCCGCCGAGCTTTCTGCATGTGATGGTGCCGGTCGCGACCTATTCTTTCGGGATTGCCTTTGTGATGCCTGCCATGTCCACCGCGGCACTTGCCCCCTTTGGGCGGGCTGCGGGGGCGGCGGCGTCGATGCTGGGCTTTATCCAGATGGGGTCCGGTTTGTTGGTCGGGTCGCTTGGTGCCTTGCTGGGCAATGCGCTTTTGGCTATGGCAACCCTAATCCCGATGATGGGCGCGGTAGCTTGCGTGTCGTTTCTGGTTTATCGCAAGATCCAGCCTCGGCCCGCAGCCGCTGCACCGGCAGACACCCGTGCCACCTGCGGGCCTAAGGTGACGGCGCCGTCGCCCGTGTCGGCACCGGAAAAATAGGGCAATTTGTCCGCCCCATCCACAGCACCCCGCGGTGGTGCTTTCGATTTGAACTAAAAGACAGGATCGTCAGAATGTACTCCTTGATCTCCGGGCTGCGCTGCGCCGCCCTTGCAACGGCTATTTGTGCGGTGTCTGTCCCCGCAACGGCGCAGCAGGGCGAACGCCCGCCCGCTGCCGTCACCGTCATGACGATGCAGCCGCAGGATGTGCAGCTTGCCACAACCTTGCCCGGACGCGTTGTCGCTTCTGCCGAGGCAGAGGTACGCCCGCAAGTGGCCGGCATCATCACAGAACGTCTGTTTGCCGAGGGTGAGCCCGTGGCGGAAGGCGATGTGCTGTTTAAAATTGATCCCATCGTTTACGAGGCCGCTGTCGCGCAGGCGCAGGCATCGGTCGCGCAGGCGCAGGCGCAAGCCAGCTCTGCCGAGCGGGAGGCCAAGCGGCTCGAGGAACTGTCCTCGCGCAATGTTGCCAGCGATCAGGCGCTGGATGCGGCGGTAGCGGCACGCGACAGCGCAGCGGCTTCGCTTCAGGCGGCGCAGGCGGGGCTGCGCTCTGCCCAGATCGAGCTGGATCACACGCAGGTCCGCGCCCGTCTATCGGGCGAGATCGGGCGGTCCCTGACCAGCCCCGGTGCCTTGGTGACCAACAGTCAGGCCAGCCCGCTGGCCGTGATCCGCAACATTGATCCGGTCTATGTCGATGTCACGCAATCAGCGGCCGAGCTGCTGGATTGGCGGCGCGGCAATGCGGAAAAGCGCCTTGGCGATACCCCGCGCGAGGTCAAGCTGACGCTGGCCGATGGCAGTATCTATGACCAGACCGGTACGCTGACCGCCGCCGAGCCGGATGTGGACCAGCAAACCGGCGTCGTCGTGCTGCGGATGGCCTTTGACAATCCCGACCGTCTGTTGCTGCCGGGTATGTATGTGCGCGTTGAAATGCCCACGGGGATCGCGAAAGGTGCCTTCCTTGTCCCGCAAGAAGCTGTCAGCCGTGACCGTCGCGGGCAGCCGCTGGCGATGGTGGTGAACGGCGACAACGTCGTCGAACAACGCCAGTTGACCGTACTTCAGGACCGTGGATCGGACTGGATCGTGAGCGAGGGGCTATCGGCAGGCGATCGTGTGATCGTGATGGGGCTGCAAAAGGCCGCGCCCGGTGCGACCGTTACTCCGCAAGAGCAAGCCGCCCCAGACGCCAAGTCCGAGGACGCCGCACCGGCACCCGCCGAATAACCAAAAGCCGGAGCGTTTTGCATGGCCCGTTTCTTTATTGACCGCCCCATCTTCGCATGGGTGATTTCGATTTTCATCATGGGTATCGGCGTCTTGTCGATCCTCAACCTACCCGTGGCGCAGTACCCGCAGATCGCGCCGCCCTCTGTGGCTGTGCGCGCGTCCTATCCCGGCGCCTCGGCGCAGACGGTGGCCAATACGGTGACGCAGGTGATCGAACAGCAGATGACCGGTCTGGACGGGCTGCGCTATATCTCGTCGTCGTCCACCAGCGAAGGCGGGGCGAGCATTACGCTGACCTTCGAGACCGGCACAGATGTCGATATCGCGCAGGTGCAGGTGCAGAACAAACTGTCGCAAGCCTCTGCCTTGTTGCCGGAACCGGTGCAGCGGCAGGGGATCACGGTGCAGAAATCCTCTGCGGGCTTCTTGATGGTGATCGGGCTGATTGGCGAGAACGGGAAGTATGACGCCACCGATCTTGGCGATTACATGCAATCCAATCTGGTGAACGAGATCAGCCGCGTCGAAGGCGTGGGCAGCGTACAAGTGTTCGGAGCGCAATACGCGATGCGCATCTGGCTTGATCCGGTGAAGCTCGCCGCGTTTGAATTGACCCCGTCCGACATCGTGGCAGCGGTTTCGGCCGAGAACGCGCAGATTTCAGCGGGATCCTTTGGCAGCCGTCCTGCCGTCGAAGGGCAGGCGCTGAACGCCACGATCACCGCGCAATCCCTGCTGACCAGCCCCGAGGATTTCCGCCAGATCGTGCTGCGCGCGGAAACCGACGGCGGGCTGGTGCTGCTGAACGATGTCGCGCGGGTCGAGATCGGGTCGGAAAGCTATGCCACGATCTCGCGCTACAACCGCAATGCGGCGACCGGCATGGCGGTCAGCCTTGCCCCCGGTGCCAACGCGCTGGATACAGCCGCCGCCGTCGAACAGCGGATCGAGGAACTGTCGGCGTTCTTCCCCGAAGGCGTGAGCTATGTGGTGCCCTTCGATACGACGCCCTTCGTGAAAATCTCTATCGAAGAGGTGATCAAGACCCTGATCGAGGCGATCGTGCTGGTCTTCATCGTGATGTATCTGTTCTTGCAGAACATCCGCGCCACCTTGATCCCGACGCTGGCGGTGCCGGTCGTCTTGCTGGGCACCTTTGGCGTGCTTGCGGCCTTTGGCTTTTCGATCAACACGCTGACGATGCTGGGCATGGTGCTGGCGATTGGCCTGCTCGTCGATGACGCGATTGTGGTCGTCGAGAACGTCGAACGGATCATGGAGCAGGAACACATCGGCCCGCTTGAGGCGACGCGCAAGTCGATGGACCAGATCACCGGCGCCCTGATCGGGATCGCGGTGGTTCTGTCGGCGGTCTTTGTGCCGATGGCGTTTTTCCCCGGCTCGACGGGGGTGATCTATAAACAGTTCTCGATCACCATCATCTCGGCGATGACGCTGTCCGTGGTGGTCGCCTTGACTCTGACGCCCGCGCTTTGTGCGTCCTTGCTCAAGCAGGGCAGCCACGAGAAGCGGCGCGGATTTTTTGGCCTGTTCAACCGCGGTTTTGACAAGACGCTTGGTGGGTACACCGGCACGGTGGGCTGGCTCGTGCGGCGTCCGCTGCGGGTCGGGCTGGTCTATCTGGCGATCATCGCGGCGATGGTGTTCTTGTTCATGCGCACGCCCGCAGGCTTCCTGCCGGCCGAGGATCAGGGCACGCTGTTCACGCTGGTGCAGGCCCCCACGGGCGCGACGGCGGAACGCACGCTCGAGGTCATCAAACAGGTCGAGAACTACTATCTGGAAAACGAGGATGACGTCGTTGAATCCGTCTTCGGCGTAGTGGGCTTCAGCTTTGCGGGCCAAGGGCAGAACCTTGGTCTGGTCTTCGTACGACTGAAAGACTGGGAGGAACGCACAGAGGCGGCGCAAAGCGTGCAGGCGGTGGCGGGGCGGGCCTTTGGTGCCTTCAGCCAGATACAGGACGCGATGGTCTTCCCCATCGTGCCGCCCTCGGTCAGCCAGCTTGGCAACGTGTCGGGCTTTGATTTCTACCTGCAAGGCCGCGGCGGTCAAAGCCACGAACAGCTGCTGGAGGCACGTAACCAGCTTTTGGGGATGGCGGCGCAAAGCCCGCTGATCGCCTCTGCCCGCCCCAGCGGGTTGGAAGATGCGGCGCAGTTCAATCTGGATATCGACTGGCGCCGCGCCGGTGCGATGGGGGTCAGTGCCACGGATGTGGGCAACCTGCTGACCGTCGCGTGGGCGGGTCGCTATGTGAACGACTTTGTCGATGAGGGGCGGATCAAACGGGTCTATGTGCAGGGCGAGGCCGCTGCCCGCGCGACCCCGTCGGATCTTGAGAAATGGCGCGTGCGTAATGACAGCGGGGGGCTGGTGCCCTTCTCTAACTTTGCCGAAGGAAGCTGGGCGTACGGGCCGCAGGGGGTGAACCGCTATAACGGTATCCCCGCGATGCAGATCCAGGGTTCCCCCGCCGAAGGGGTCAGCACAGGCGAGGCGATTGCAGAGCTTGAACGGCTGGTCACCCAGTTGCCCCCCGGCTTCCAGATCGCCTGGACTGGTTTGTCCTTGGAGGAACAGGAATCCGGCAACCAGGCCCCCTTGCTGTACGGTCTGTCCCTGGCGGCGATCTTCTTGGCGCTGGCGGCGCTTTATGAAAGCTGGTCGATCCCCTTTGCCGTGATGCTCGCCATGCCAATCGGCATTTTGGGGACCTTGACCGGCGCCTATCTGGGCGGGTTCGAAAACGGGGTTTTCTTTCAGGTCGGGCTGCTGACCGTGGTGGGTCTGACGGGGAAAAACGCGATCCTGATTGTCGAGTTTGCCCGCGACAGACGGCAAGAGGGCGAAAGCATCTTTGACGCCGCTGTCGACGCTGCGCGGCAACGGTTCCGCCCCATCATCATGACCTCTATGGCGTTCTCGCTTGGGGTCCTGCCGCTGGTGCTCAGCACCGGTGCGGGGTCCGGTGGACGTACCGCGATTGGGGCCGGTGTGCTGGCCGGTACGATTGCCGCAACCGTTCTGGGGGTTCTTTTCGTGCCGTATTTCTTTGCGATGGTGGCGCGTTTCACCGGCAAGGATCCCGTCAAGGACACCACCGGCTAGGCACCACCTTGCTTTGATGAAGTCAGGACGGAGGCAACCGCGCGTTGCCTCCGTCTTTTGTATTGTGGCACATTGACGCGCTGCTATTGCGGGCTAGTTCCCTCTGCGAGGGAAGCCCCAACATTCCACGCCAGCAGCCAACATCCAATAGGAGGAGCCAGCATGATAAACTTTACCCTGAACGGCAAAGAGGTGAGCGTCGACGCGCCCGATGACACGCCCCTCTTGTGGGTGCTGCGCGACGACCTGCGGCTGACCGGCACGAAATTCGGCTGCGGTATCGCGCAATGCGGCGCCTGCACGGTCGAGTTGAACGGCATGACCCGCCGCAGCTGCGTCACCCCGCTTTCTATGGTTGAAGGCTCCTATGTGACCACGATCGAAGGTGTCGACGGGCCAGAGGCCAAAGCGGTCCAAGCGGCATGGGAGGCGATCGACGTGCCCCAATGCGGCTGGTGCCAATCTGGTCAGGTGATGAGCGCCACGGCCCTGCTGCGCGAGATCCCGAACCCCACGGACGAGGATATCGACAATGCCATGGCCGGCAACATCTGCCGCTGCGCCACCTATGTCCGTATCCGCGAGGCGATCAAGAACGCCGCCAAAGAGCTGGAGGGGTAAGCCATGACCAATCTTAATCTCTCTCGCCGCGGTTTTCTGTCTACCGCTTCTGCCGGACTGGTGATCGGCGTTGTTCTACCCGAAAAATCGCGCGCCCAGTCCGGTGCCGCGACCGCCTTTGACCCGGCGGCCGATCCGGCCACATTCGCGCCGAACGCCTTTGTGCGTGTCGCCCCCGATGACACGGTGACGGTGCTGATCAAACATATCGAATTCGGGCAAGGGCCGAACACCGGCCTTGCGACCCTCGTGGCCGAGGAACTGGACGCCGACTGGTCGCAGATGCGCGCCGAAAGCGCGCCTGCCAATGACGAACTTTATGCCAACACGCTGTTCGGGTTGCAGGGCACAGGCGGGTCCACCGCGATGGCGAACAGCTATATGCAGATGCGCAAGGCCGGCGCTGCCGCCCGCGCGATGCTGGTTGATGCCGCCGCCGCCGAATGGGGCGTGCCCGCGTCCGAGATCACGATCTCGAAAGGGCGGATATCCCACCCCAACGGGACCGAGGCAGGCTTTGGTGCTTTCGCCGAGAAGGCGGCGACCATGACCGCCCCCGCCGAACCCAAGCTGAAAGAGGCCAAGGATTTTACCCTGATCGGCACCGATGTGCCCAAGCTGGACACCCATGCCAAGACCACCGGTCAGGCCGAATACACGATGGATGTCTACCGCGAGGGGATGGAAACGGTCGTCGTGGCGCACCCCGATAAGATGGGTGCCGTTGTCGCCAGCTTTGACGATACCGACGCGCTGAAGGTGCCGGGTGTCATCGCGGTACGTGAAATCCCGCAAGGGGTCGCGGTCTATGCCAAGACCACCGGTGCCGCGCTCAAGGGGCGCGAGGCATTGCAGGTGAAATGGGACGACAGCAAAGCCGAAACCCGGTCGAGCGCGCAGATCTATGCGGATTTCTCGCGTGCCGCTGCCGAAGGCGGTCGCGCTGCGGAAGAGGTTGGCGATGCCATGGCGGGGATCGACGGGGCCGCGCAAGTGATCGAGGCGGAGTTCCACTTTCCCTATCTTGCCCATGCCGCGCTTGAACCGCTTGATGCCGTGCTCGAGGTCACGGATGGCAAGGCGGAGCTTTGGATGGGGTCGCAATTCCCGTCGCTCGACAAGCCGACGCTGGCCGCCACCTTGGGGATCGATCCATCGGAGGTGCAGATCAACGTGATGTTCGCGGGCGGCAGCTTTGGCCGCCGCGCGCAGCCCACGGCCCATGTCGCCGCCGAAGTCGCCGAGATCGCGAAAGCCGCAGGCGGGAACGGGTCCTGGAAACTGCTCTGGACGCGCGAGGACGACATGATCGGCGGCTATTATCGCCCGCTGACCGTGCATAAGATGAAGGGCGGTCTGGACGCGGACGGCAATATCGTCGGGTGGCATGACGTGGTGGTGAACCAGTCCATCATGGCCGGTGGTCCGATGGAAGGCATGATGAAAGACGGCATGGACCCCACGTCCTACGAGGGGGCCACCAAGATGCCCTACGACCTGCCCGCGCTGAAGGTGGACTGGGTCCGGCAGGATAGCCCCGTTTCCGTGCTCTGGTGGCGGTCGGTCGGCCATTCTCATACCGGTTACGCAACCGAGGTGTTTCTGGATCAACTGCTTGAGGCAGGGGGCAAAGACCCCGTTCAGGGGCGTCTGGACCTGATGAAAGGCGACGCCGGTCGCGACCGTGGCGTGTTGGAGAAAGTGGCCGCGCTGGCCGGTTGGGACGGCACCAAGGTGAAGGGGGATCGTGCCTACGGCGTTGCTGTGCACGAAAGCTTTAACACCTATGTGGCCCAGATCGTCGAAGTTTCGGATCAGGGCGGCTTCCCCAAGGTGCATAAAATCTGGTGCGCCGTTGACTGTGGCGTCGCCGTGAACCCCAATGTCATCCGCGCCCAGATCGAAGGCGGGGCGGGCTATGGTCTGGGATCGGTGCTATTCGACGAGGTCACGCTTGGCGAAGGCGGCACAATCATGGAACGCAACTTTGACACCTACCGCATGCTGCGCATCAACGAGATGCCCCAGGTAGAGGTCGCTATCGTGCAAAGCGACAACGACCCCACCGGTATCGGCGAACCCGGCTTGCCGCCCGTCGGACCGGCCGTTGCAAACGCGTGGCGTGCCCTGACGGGGCAAGCTGTCACCAAACTGCCCTTTACCAAATCCGTAGGAGTGTAAGTCATGAAAAATACGCTGAACATCATGGCCATCACTGCGCTGATGGCGGGCCCTGTCATGGCAGAGACCGTCAACGGTCTGCGCACGGTTGACGAATTTGACGCGATCGAGGGGGAGGCAGAACGCTCCACCGCGCTTTTCGAGGAAATGATGGTGGTGATCGGGCATCCACGCTGCCTGAATTGCCACCCCGTCGATAACTCCCCACGCCAAGGGATGGATATGCAGATGCATGAACCCCCCGTGGTGCGCGGAGAGGCGGACTTTGGCGCGCCTGGTATGCGCTGCAACACCTGTCATGGGGAACAGAACTTTACCTTTGCCGCGGGGGGCGGGTCGATCCCGGGGCATACCCCTTGGCAGCTGGCCCCGATTGAAATGGGCTGGATCGGCAAATCCGCTGCCGAAATCTGTGCCCAGATCAAGGACGAGGAACGCAATGGCGGTAAGACGCTGGAAGAGCTGCACGAGCATAACGCCGAAGACGGTCTGGTCGGCTGGGGGTGGCATCCGGGCGAGGGGCGCGAGCCCGCACCCGGCAGTCAGGAGATTTTTGGCGAGCTGACCAAGGCCTGGATCGAGACGGGTGCCGCCTGTCCCGCGGGGTAACCGAGGTGACGAAATAGCAAAGGGCCGCGCGGCGATGCGCGGCCCTTTGTCTTTGCGCTGGTGTGGGGGGTTAGTCTTTGAACACCGCCAGCCCCAACCATTCGGCGACCATCGCGGGTGTCTCGACGCCTTCGATCTCGATCGTTAGCAGGTTCTCGCGCAGCATATCGGTGGCGTTACGCGCCGTGACCTTTTGCAGCGTGAACCGCCCGCGCAGCCGCGACCCCGCCTTGACCGGGGTCAGGAACCGCAGCTTGTTCATGCCATAGTTGATGCCCATCACCTGTCCGGGCATCATGTTAAAGCAATCATAGGCAAAGCGGCTCGCCAGCGACAGGGTCAGGAACCCGTGCGCAATCGTTCCGCCAAAGGGCGTTTCCGCAGCGGCGCGTTCGGGGTCGATGTGAATCCACTGCATGTCGTGGGTGGTTTTGGCAAATTGGTCGATCATCTCTTGATCCACCGTGATCCAGTCAGAGACCCCGACCTCGGTCCCGATCAGCGTTTCACTATGGGAAAGTGCCTCTTTCAATGCAGACATGGGATACTCCTTCAGGATGGGTCCGCGGCAACACGCACCATGCGCTTGCCCTTGTTCTCACCGGCCAGCAGGCCGATCAACGCCTGTGGCGCGTTTTCCAATCCGTCGACGATGTCCTCAGTCACCTTGATCTGGCCCGCCTCGACCCAGGTCTGCAACGCGCGCAGCGCCTTGGCGTCGTTCTGGGTCCAGTCCATCACGATAAAGCCTTCCATCCGCAGACGTTTGACCACGACCAGACCGGGTAGGTTGCGCGGACCGGTGGGGGTTTCGGTGTCATATTGGCTGACAGCACCACAGCAGACGATGCGGCCCTTTTCGTTCATCGCGAACAACGCGGTCTCAAGCACGGTGCCGCCGACGTTGTCGAAATAGACATCCACGCCGTCGGGGCAGGCAACACGCAGGGCTTTGGACATGCCAGGGGCGCGGTAGTCGATGCAGGCGTCAAAGCCCAACTCCTCCGTCACCCATTTGCATTTCTCCGCTCCGCCCGCGATGCCCACGACCCGACAGCCAAGCGCCTTGGCGATCTGGCCGACATAGCCACCGACCGATCCTGCGGCTGCCGACACCAGCACGGTTTCACCCGCAACCGGTTGCCCGACAGAAATCAGCCCGTGATAGGCGGTTTTGCCCGCGATGCCGTAGACAGACATCAGGTTCGACAGCTGCGGCACCTTTGGCAGCTTCTCGCATTTGCGCGCATCGGCGACGACAAAGTTCGACCACGTTGCTTCTGACGCGACGATATCGCCAACGGCCAGACGGTCGCTGTTGCTCTCGACGACCTCGCAGATGGCATAGGTCGGCATGGCATCACCGGCGTTGACCGCCGCGCGGTAGGTCGCGCCTTTCATCCATGACCGGTTGGCCGCGTCGATGGACATCAGGATCACCTTGAGCAGCACCTGACCGTCGCCCGCCACGGGCATATCGGCGGTGGTCTGTTTGAAATGCGCAGGCGTCAGCGAATCGCTGGGCAGCTCTGCGATGACAATCTGTGTGTTGGTCATTTTGAACGTCCTATCTGCTTATTGAACATCCAACACCACTTTGCCCTGCACCTTACGGTCCTGCATCAGGTTGAGAGCGTCGGCGGCTTTTTCCAGCGGATAGCGGGCAGAGATGCGCGGCTTGATCTGGCCATCGGCATACATACGGAACAGATCGGCCATGTTTTCGGCATGTACCTTGGGTTCGCGGGCCGTATGCGCGCCCCAGAAAACACCCATGATCTGCGAGCCCTTAAGCAGCGTCAGGTTCAACGGGATCTTGGGGATACCGGCAGGGAAGCCCACGACCAGATAGCGGCCTTTCCACGCCAGCGCGCGTACGGCGGGTTCGGCATAGGCACCGCCCACGGCGTCATACACCACATCGACACCCTCACCGCCCGACAGCTTCTTGATCTCGTCCGAGAAGGCTTTCTGCGTCGCACGGTCATCCATGTCGCGGCTGTAGATGATCGTCTCGTCCGCGCCCAGATCACGGCAGAACTGCGCCTTGTCTTCCGACGATACGGCAGCGATCACACGGGCACCGGCGGCTTTCGCCAGTTCGATCGCGGCCACGCCAACGCCGCCCGCAGCGCCCATGATCAGCAAGGATTCGCCGGGCTGGATTTCGGCGCGGTTTTTCAGCGCGTGATGGGAGGTACCATAGGTCAGCACCAGACATGACGCTTCGTCATATGGCATCGCATCGGGGATCTTCTGCACCCGTTCCGCGTCCACAATGATGTCTGTCGCAAAGCCGCCAAAGCCGGTCATCGCCAGCACCCGGTCGCCCACAGCAATGTTGGAAACGCCCTCTCCCACGGCGTCCACATCGCCTGAAACCTCGCCACCAGGCGCGAAGGGGCGAGGCGGCTTCATCTGGTAAAGATCCTTGATAATCAAGGTGTCAGGGAAGTTCAGCCCCGCTGCGCGGATGCGAATACGCACCTGACCTTTCTTCGGTTCAGGCTGTGGCATCTCTGTCAGTTCCAGCGTTTCGGGGCCGCCGGGGGCAGTGCTAAGCATGGCTTTCATCGGGTCATTCCTCCTCTAGATTTGCAAAGCAATAGGCGCGTTCAGAAACTGTCTTGTCAATCGAATTTCGAAATGCAATTTTGCAGTGCGGAATTGGAGTTCGCAAAACGAGGGGGGAGAAAAGATGCAGTCCGAACAGGAACTGGAGGGTTTCCGCGCGGAGCTGCGCGATTGGCTAGAGGCAAACTGCCCGGCCGAAATGCGCGGCGGTGAGCCGAGTGAAGCATCGATATGCTGGGGTGGCAAGAATTTTGAGTTCGAATCCGACGCGCAGCGCGTCTGGATGGAGCGCGCCGCGTCCAAGGGCTATACCGTGCCCACATGGCCCGTCGAATACGGCGGGGCGGGGATGAACCGCGCGCAGGAAAAGATCTTCAAAGAAGAGATGGACCGGATCGAGGCGCGCAACCCGTTGCAAAGCTTTGGCATCTGGATGCTTGGGCCCGCCTTGCTGCACTTTGGCACGCATGAACAGAAACTGCATTATTTGCCCCCGATCGCCCGCGGTGAAATCCGCTGGTGCCAGGGCTATTCCGAGCCGGGGGCAGGGTCGGATCTGGCCAGTGTCCAGACCAAAGGCGAGGACAAGGGCGATCATTGGCTGGTAAACGGTCAGAAGATCTGGACCTCCTACGCCGACAAAGCCGACTGGATTTTCGCGCTGATCCGTACCGATCGTGACGCGCCCAAGCACAAGGGTATTTCCTTTTTGCTGATCGATATGGAAGACGCAGGCGTCGAGACCCGCCCGATCAAGCTGATCTCCGGCGCGTCGGTCTTCTGCGAGACGTTCTTTACCAATGTAAAGGTGCCCAAGGACCGGATCGTCGGCGAAGAGAACCGCGGTTGGGACGTGGCGAAATACCTGCTGACCCACGAGCGCGAGATGATCTCGGGCGGGGGGCAGGGCCTGTCGGGCGGTCGTGCGCTTGGGGCGGTGCTGAATGAATCTCTGGCCGAGGGGCAAGAAATGGACACCGTGCTGCGTGCCGATGCGATGCGATGCGAGGTGGACGCGCTTGCCATTGGCCTCACGCTGGAACGCTACAAGGATCAGGCCGAGGCCGGTACCGGCGCGGGGGATGCCTCGGCGATGCTGAAATACATGGGCACAGAGCTGAACATGCAGCGTCACGAGTTGCTGATGGCCGCGGGTGGCAGCGATGCGTTGGAATGGGACGGGCCTTTGGGCAACCGTCCCGCGGACTGGCTGCGGACTAAGGCCAATTCAATCGAAGGCGGCACGAGCGAGGTGATGCTGAGCATTATCTCCCGCCGCGTGCTTGGGCTTCCGGGGTAAGATCATGGTAAAACTAGTATTAACAGAAGACGAAACCATGCTGGCCGACTCGGCGCGCGGTTTTCTTGATAAATCCGCCCCCGTTAAAGCGTTCCGTGACTTGCGCAATGCCGGGCAGACCCATGACGCGAAGATGTGGAAAGAGATGGCCGCGATGGGATGGGCCGGTGTGCTGGTCCCTGAAAGTGCGGGTGGCGTTGATATGGGCCATGCTGCTGCGGGTATTCTGGCGCAGGAAATGGGCAAGACGCTGGCCGTCAGCCCGTTCCTTTCGACGGCGGTGATCGCGGCGACAGCCCTGCGCCACGTCAGCGATGCGCGCGCCGAGGCCGCGCTGGCCAAGATTGCCAGCGGCGACGCGACCTATGCCTTGGCGGTAGATGAAACCTCCAAGTTCAACCCGGATGCCACGGCAATGACCGCCACGGCGGAAGGCAATGGTTTTCGCCTGACGGGCAAGAAGACCTTTGTCGTCGATGGTGCTTTGGCGGACCGTTTGCTGGTGCTGGCCAAGACAGACAACGGGCTGACCCTGTTCGACATTCCCGCAGACCGCGCAGGCATCACACGCAACGCGCAGAACATGATCGACGCACGCGATTCCGCGCGGATTGATTTTGATAACGTCGAAGCGACGGGCGATGATGTGTTGGGTCAGGTCGATGACGCCATGACCGTGCTGAAACCCGCGATCGAGGCAGGGCAGGCCGCCCTCGCCGCCGAGATGGCAGGCGTTGCTGCGGGCGCCTTTGGCATGACCGTGGGCTACCTGAAAGAACGCAAGCAGTTCGGCACGTTGATCGGCACCTTCCAGGCCTTGCAACACCGCGCCGCCCATCTGTGGTGCGAGACGGAAGTCACCGCCTCTGCCGTGTTGCACGCAGGGCGCAAGCTGGACGAAGACCCCGACAATGCGACAATGGCCGTGTCTCTCGCCAAGGCCCGTGCGACATCGACCGCCAAGCTGGCGGTGATCGAAGGCGTACAGATGCATGGCGGGATCGGCATGACGGACGCCTTTGACATCGGTTTTTACATGAAGCGCGCCCGTGTGGGTGCCGAATGGCTCGGGGACTACGGCTATCACGCTGCCCAGGTCGCCAAGCACAGAGGATTCTAAGGCATGGATATTCAAACACTTTTCGGGCTAGAGGGTAAAACCGCGCTGGTCACGGGCGGGGCGACCGGGATTGGCCGTATGGCCGCCGAGGCGCTGGTGCGTGCCGGTGCCCGCGTGTTGATCGCCAGCCGCAAGGGCGAGGCCTGCGAGGCCGTGGCGAAAGAACTGAATGCGCTCGGGGCCTCTGGCTCTGCCGAGGGGTTCGCAGGCGATGTCGGCACCGAGGAAGGTGTCGATGCAATGGTCGCTGCCGTGAAGGACCGCACCGAGAGCCTTGATATCCTGATGAACAACGCGGGCATCACCTGGGGCGCGCCTTTGGGTGATTTCCCGTTCAAGGCCTGGGGCAAGGTCATGGACGTGAACGTCGCGGGTCTGTTCGATCTGACGCAAAAACTGCTGCCGCTGCTCAAGGCAAACGCGACGATCGACGATCCGGCACGGGTGGTGAACGTCGGATCGGTGATGGGCGAACGCGAAATGGGTGATGGCGCCTACAGCTACTCTGCCTCGAAGGCCGCGGTGATCCACCTGAGCAAGATCCTCGCCAAGGAACTGGCCAGTGACGCGATCACTGTGAACGCATTGGCCCCCGGACCCTTCGTGTCGCGGATGACCGCCTTTGCGACCCACGACGAGGATATGCGCAACAAGGTGGGCGAAGACGTCCCCCTGCGCCGCGTCGGCACCGATACGGATATCGCGGGCTGCATGTTGTTCCTTTGCGGCAAGGGCGGCGCCTATATCACCGGCGCGATTGTCCCCGTCAGCGGCGGCATCAATGTGATGAGCGGGCCGAACATCTTTGAACAAGCACTGCACTAAGGGGCGATGATGGATATTCGTTTTGACAACCGCGTCGCTATTGTCACCGGCGCGGGCACGGGCCTCGGGCGCAGCCATGCGCTTGGCCTCGCGGCACGCGGCGCAAAGGTTATGGTCAATGATCTGGGCGTGACAACCGACGGGCAGGGGTCTTCGTCGGCGGCTGCCGAAGCAGTCGCGCAGGAAATCCGCGACGCGGGCGGCGAGGCGATGGCGCATGGCTGTGATGTCTCGGACGAGGCCGGTGTCAAGGATATGGTCGCGCAGGTCATGGACGCCTGGGGCCGTATCGACATTCTGGTGAACAACGCGGGCATCCTGCGGGACAAGACGTTTTCCAAGATGGAGATGTCTGATTTCCGCAAGGTCGTCGACGTGCATCTGATCGGGTCTGCGAATGTGACCCATGCTTGCTGGCCGATCATGCGCGAACAGAAATACGGGCGCATTGTGCTGACCTCCTCGGCTTCGGGGCTGTATGGCAACTTTGGCCAATCCAACTACGGTGCGGCCAAAGCGGCGATGATGGGGCTGATGAACGTGCTGCATCTGGAAGGCGCGCGCGACAATATCCGCGTCAACACGCTGGCCCCCACAGCGGCCACGCGGATGACCGCCGATCTGCTGCCTGAACAGGCTCAGGCCCTGCTGGCCCCCGAAACGATCACCCCCGGCCTGCTGTACCTCGTCAGCGAGGACGGCCCCAGCCGTGTGATCCTTGGGGCAGGGGCGGGTGGCTTTGCCCAGACCCGTATTTACGAAACGGAAGGCGTGACCTTGACCGGCGACGAGAATACCCCTGAAGGTGTCGCATCCGCTTTCGACAAAATCACCGACGCAGGCGGCCAGCAAGAGCTGACCGATGCCTTTAGTCAAACGAAGAAATACGCGCTCAATGCAGCCAAGGCCCAGGGTCTTGATCTGGATTGGGGCTAACAGACGAACTTTCAAAGGGAGATCACCATGCGTGACGCAGTAATCGTATCCACCGCCCGTACCCCGATCGGCAAAGCCTATCGCGGTGCGTTCAACGCCACCACACCACAGGCGCTTGCCGCCCACGCCATCGAGAACGCCGTGAAGCGCGCCGGTCTTGACGGGGCGGAAATCTCTGACTGTGTCATCGGTTCCGCCTTGCAGCAGGGGCATCAGGCCGGCAACATCGCGCGTCAGGCCGCCATCCGCGCAGGCCTGCCCGTGACCGTTGCAGGCATGTCGCTGGACCGTCAGTGTGCATCCGGCATGATGGCAATCGCCACCGCGGCCAAACAAGTGATCACCGACGGGATGGACATTGTCATCGGCGGCGGTGTCGACAGCATCTCCCTCGTGCAAACGCCAGAGATGCGCGTCAGCGCCGACCCGTGGCTCAAGCAGAACAAGCCCGAAATCTACATGACCATGCTGGAAACAGCCGAAAACGTGGCAGAGCGCTATAACGTGAGCCGCGAAGCGCAGGACGAATACGCGGCGCGCAGCCAAGAGCTGACGCACCAAGCGCAACAGGCCGGCCGCTTTGACGACGAGATCGTCGCGATGACCACCACGATGATGGTTCAGGACAAAGAGACCAAAGAGATTTCCAAGCACGAAGTCACCTTGGAAAAAGACGAGGGCAACCGCCCCGGCACCACGGCGGAAAGCCTTGCCGGTCTGAAGCCCGTGTTCAAAGACGGCATCCACCTGCCCGAAGGCAAGTTCATCACTGCGGGCAACGCCTCGCAACTGTCCGATGGTGCCTCCGCCGCTGTGGTCATGGAAGCGAAAGAAGCCGAACGTCGCGGTCTTCAGCCACTGGGTCGCTACGTTGGCGTGATGGCCGCAGGCTGCGAGCCCGATGAGATGGGTATCGGCCCGATCTATGCCGTGCCAAAGCTGCTGGAAGCGCACGGGCTCAAGATCGAAGACATTGGCCTGTGGGAACTGAACGAAGCCTTTGCCTGTCAGGTGATCGCATCGCGCGACAAGCTGGGCATCCCGGACGAGCTGTTGAACGTGGACGGCGGCGCGATCTCTATCGGTCACCCCTACGGCATGTCCGGCGCGCGCATGGTTGGTCACGCGCTGATCGAAGGCAAGCGTCGCGGTGCCAAATACGTTGTCTGCACCATGTGTGTTGGCGGCGGCATGGGGGCTGCTGGCCTCTTTGAGGTTCTGTAAACCATCATGGGAGAGCTACTGGTCATCCGCCACGGTCAGGCGTCTTTTGGGGCTGACAACTATGACAAGTTGTCGGACCTCGGGCACCGGCAATCCGAGGCCGTCGGCCAGTTGCTACGCGATACCGGCTGGGTGCCGGACCGGACAATCACCGGCACCCTGACCCGCCAGAAAGAAACGCTTGCCTCGATGGGATTCGAGGCAGGCGACACCCACCCGGGCCTGAATGAATATGATTTTCAGAACCTGCTGGACGCGCGCTATAAAGGGGCGGTTCCGGAGCTGGTCAAGGGCGACCGCAAGGTGCATTTCCGTACCCTGCGCGAAACTGTCTTTCAGTGGCAGGCAAACGAGATCGAAGGCCCCGCCGAGACATGGGCCAATTTCACCGACCGCGTGGAAGCCGCCCGTCTGATCGCCTGTGCCGAAGGGGCGGAGCGCGTGCTTGCCGTAAGCTCCGGTGGGGTGATCGGGCAGCTGACGGCGGCGTCTCTCGGCGCACCGCATAAAATGATGATGACCTTGAACCTGCAGATCAAGAACACATCCATCACCAAATTCGTCTTCACCAAATCCGCGTTTTTCCTGCATGAATTCAACGCGACCCCGCATCTGATGTCAGCCGAGACTGCTGACATGCTGACCTATAGTTAAGGAACGGTAGCCATGAGCACAGACACCCAGACACTCGATATTCCGAAGGTCAGCGCCTATCTGGAAAAACACCTTGAGGGCTTTGAAGGCCCGCTTGAGGTCTCCAAGTTCCAGGCTGGTCAGTCCAACCCGACGTTCCTGCTGAAAACCCCGTCGCGTAACTATGTGCTGCGTCGCAAACCGCCGGGGGTTCTGTTGAAATCCGCCCATGCGGTTGATCGTGAGTTCCGCGTGCAAAAGGCGTTGCAGGATACCGATGTGCCCGTATCGAAAATGCACCTGTTGTGCGAAGACGACGATGTGATCGGGTCGGCGTTCTACATCATGGATCATATCGACGGGCGCAACTTCATGGACCCGCGCATGCCCGACATGGACAAGGCAGGCCGCGCTGGCGTGATTGACGAGATGAACCGCGTGCTTGCCGCCCTGCACGAGGTGGACATCGACGCGGTGGGTCTGTCGGACTACGGCCCCCCCGGTAACTATTATGAACGTCAGGTCGCCCGCTGGACCAAGCAATACCGCGCGTCCGAAACCGAAGACCTGCCCGCCATGAACAAGCTGATCGAAAAGCTGACCGCCAGCATCCCTGCGGATGACGGGCAGCGCACGCTGGTGCATGGCGACTACCGTATCGACAATATGATGTTCGAGAAAGACGGCACCAAATGTCTGGCCATTCTGGACTGGGAACTGTCGACCATCGGGCACCCTTACGCTGACCTTGCGGCCGTTATCATGCAGTGGCAGATGCCGGCGGGCACCGAAGGGCGCGGCTTTGGCGGTGTGGACCGCGCAGCGCTTGGCGTGCCGAGTGATGCCGAATTCATCGCCAAATACTGCGAACGCCGCGGGCTGGACGGGATCGACAACTTTGGCTTCTACCTCGCCTTTTGCTTCTTCCGCATGGCGGGGATCATTCAAGGCGTATTGAAACGCGCGCTGGACGGCAATGCCTCCAACCCCGAGCGGGCGATGAAAGTCGGGGCCTATGTCCCTGTGTTTGCGGAAAACGGGCTAAAAGCGCTGGAAGGCAAGTAAGATGGCCTCCAACGAGTTCGCAACAGATCCGGCAGAGACGAAGGACAGAAACTTTGTCACGGCGCTTGCCCGCGGGCTGGATGTGTTGCGCTGCTTTCGGGAAAACGAAACAGCCCTGACCAACACGGATTTCTCCGAACGGACAGGGCTGCCCAAGGCGACGGTGTCGCGCTTGACCCATACGCTGGTGGAACTGGACTATCTTGTCGCCGACGCCCGCACCGGCACCTATCGGCTGGGCGCAGGGGTGCTGCAGCTTGGCTTTGGCGTGCTGTCGAGTATGGAGATCGGCGACCGCGCGCAGGAAGAGATGCGAAAGCTGCGCGACGGGCCCAATTCCTACGTCACCATCGCGATCGGAGAGGTCCACCGGCTGGACGTTGTCTATATCGCGACCAAACGCTCGCGCGAGGATGTCGCGTTGCAAATTCGCGTCGGGTCACGGCTGCCGCTGTTTGATTCCGCCATTGGTCGCGCAATCCTGACCGGCATGTCCGACGAAAGCCGCGACCGCGCGTTCCGCTATGCTGCAGCCGAAGGGCCCGAGTTCGAAACCCGCGCGCGCGACAGCTATGCCGCCGCGATGACAGAGTTTGCAGACAAGGGATTTTGTTCAAGCTATGGCGATTGGCGTCCCGATGTGAACGGCATCGCGGTGCCCGTGTTTTCGCCCAACGGATCGCAGGTTTACGGGCTGAATGTGGGCGGCCCCGCTTTCCACGTGAAGAAACGGCAACTTGAAACGACCTATGCACAGCTTTTGTCGGCAGCGGCGCAAGCCATCAGCATCCGGTTTTAGGGTGTGGACCCGCAGGACGGGAGAATCAACTTGGCCGGTCGTATAGATTTCAACCACCGCGGCCAGCAGCTTCGTTCCAGTGGCTGGAATTGGCAAAACTGCGGTGCCATGACAATTGTCAGGATCGCACCCGCCGTCGCAAATTTTTTTTGAATAGTGTCCAGCGGACATCTGTCAGGCACCGCGTAAAAACTGATCAGCCGTCACAATCTTGTGCAATTCATTAATACATTTATTTTCAAATGCTTATTTCTGACCCTGCGTCAAAAAACGGCAGCGGGCAAAATTTCACGCAGGTGATTTCGCCCGTACCGTCACGCAATATATGGCATAACCGACGGTGCAGGCTCGCAACTTATGAATAGAGGCGCTTGACAATAAATCGCATTATGCAAGGCTCTTCCCAAGGTCTGGCAATCCAAAAAACGCATTAAAAGCGCCGGGCCGTCCTTGGGAGGATTAAAATGAAAAATATCGCTAAGTACGGCGCGGTTTCCGCGCTTTCTTTGGTCATTGGCGCGAGCGCAGCCTTTGCCGAAAACATCAAGATCGCGTTCATTGACCCGCTGTCCGGTCCATTCGCAAGCACGGGCACCAATGGCCTGCATCAGTTCGAATTCGCGGCTGATTATATGGTAAACGACAAAGGCGGTCTGTTGGACGGCCAAAAAATGGAAGTGCTGCCTTTTGATAACAAGGTCAGCCCCAAAGAATCCCTTATTCAGCTTCAGGTCGCGATTGACCAAGGCGCGCGCTACGTCGTTCAGGGGAACTCCTCTGGCGTCGCGAACGCATTGACCGAAGCCATCGACAAACACAACCGCCGCAACCCCGACAGCCGTGTTCTGTTCCTGAACTATGCCGCTGTGGACCCTGCGCTGACCAACGACAAATGCAACTTCTGGCATTTCCGTTTCGACGCCAACTCTGACATCAAGATGGACGCGCTGACGGATGTGATCGTTCAGGACAAGGACATCAAGAAAGTCTACATCATCGGGCAGGACTATTCCTTTGGTAAAGCTGTGTCTGCCGCCGCCAACGAAATGCTGGGCGCGAAAGGTGACGGCATCGAGGTCGTCGGTGACGAACTGCACCCCATCGGCAAGGTGAAAGACTTTACCCCCTACGCGCGCAAGGTTGTATCCTCTGGTGCGGATGCCGTGATCACGGGGAACTGGGGCGCTGACATGCTGGGCATCGGCAAAGCGATCATCGACAACGGGTTCGAAGGGCCGATCTATACCTATTACGCTGCGGGTTCCGGCATCACGGCCGCCTTTGGTGAAAGCGGTAAAGACAAGATCCGCCTGATCGCGCAAGGCAGCATCAACCCGATTGCTACCGAAGAAGCGCGCGACACCTACAACGCCTTCCTCGAGAAGTATCCAGACGGCAACATCGACCAAAGCCGTATCTTCAACACCATCGGTATGCTGGCCCAGGCCATCACCGAAGCGGGCTCCGCCACGGATGTGGTCGCGGTGGCCAGCAAGCTGGAAGGCATGGAATACGACAGCATGTGGGGTGGTAAACTGTTCATGCGTCCGCAAGATCACCAGATCATTCAGGACATGCATGTCGGCGTCCACACAAACGACAACCTGGACTTTGACTATGACCAATCCGGGTATGGTGTCGTGACTGAATCGACCGTCGAAATGGCGTCGATGGACAGCCCGACAACCTGCGAGATGAAGCGCCCCGAATAAGGCGATTTCTCTCGGGTCCGCCTGCGCTGGCGGGCGGGCCCCTCTTGCACCTTGCCACCACACTACTGGAGGGGCCTCATGGACCTCATTCTCGTCAACCTCATCGACGGGCTGGTTACTGGATTGCTGTTGTTCATGCTCTCCGCCGGTCTGACCCTAATTTTCTCGATGATGGGTGTTTTGAACTTCGCTCACGCCAGCTTTTACATGCTTGGTGCCTATTTCGCCTACCAGATCAGTCTTGCGCTCGGCTTCTGGATGGGGCTGCTGATCGCGCCACTCGTCGTGGGTGTGATGGGGGCAGGGGTTGAACGCTACGGCCTGCGCAGGGTTCACCAATACGGACACGTGCCCGAACTGATCTTTACCTTTGGTCTGGCGCTGTTGATCGAAGAACTGGTGCAATTCATCTGGGGCAAGAACCAACTGCCCTACGCCATTCCTGACGCGTTGAACTTTACCGCGTTTGCGATCTCGGGGAATTCGATCCCCGCCTATAAGATTTTCATGATCTTCATCTCGATCAGCATCTTTATCGGGCTGCTTTACGTGCTGACCAAGACCCGCGTCGGCATGATCATTCAGGCCGCGCTGAGCTATCCGCGCACGGTCGAAGCCTTGGGCCACAATGTGCCGCTGATCTTTATGGGGGTCTTCGGGGTTGGCACGGCGCTGGCCGGTGTGGCCGGTGTAATTGCCGGACCGGTGCTTGGCACCTTCCCCGGTATGGCCTTTGTGCTTGGGTCGATCGTGTTCGTGACCATCGTGATCGGTGGCCTCGGGTCGCTCTGGGGGGCGCTGATCGCGTCGCTTTTGATCGGCTGGATCACCACCTTCGCCAAATCCTACAACATCGAGATGGAGAATATCCTGACCGGCCTTGGCATCTCTAAACCCGAGAGCCTGGATGACAGCATATTCCGCGATTTCTGGAGCCTCACCAGCCCGCAGATCGCCGACATCTTGCCCTATATCCTGATGGTGCTGATCCTCATCTTCCGCCCGGCAGGTCTTTTCGGAAAGCGCAGCTCATGACAGTTTCAGATCCAAGAACCGACATTCCCAAAGGCGCCCGCCCGAAAGAGCAGATCACCACGGACCCTTCCAAACCCGCGCAGCGTATGCGGTCAGGGTCGCTAGTGCTGACATTGGCCCCCTGGGTCATTGCCTCTGTCGTACTGGCCATCCTGCCGATGGTGTTTACCAATAACTCGGCACTGACGATCATGAACCAGATGTCGATCACGATCGTTTTCGCGCTGGCCTATAACATGCTGCTCGGGCAGGGGGGTATGCTGTCCTTTGGCCACGCGGTCTATGCCGGTGTGGGGGGCTTTGCCTGTATGCACATCATGAACATGTCCGATTTCTTCTCGACCATTCCCCTGGTGATCCTGCCGGTGTTTGGTGGTCTCTTCGGCATGGGTCTGGCCATGATCGTCGGCGCGTTTTCGACCCGTAACGCGGGCACGGTATTCGCCATGATCTCGCTAGGTGTGGGCGAATTGATCGCGGCCTGTTCCGTCATCATCGTCGCGTTCTTTGGCGGCGAAGAAGGCATCAGCGGCGACCGGACCTACGCACAGCCCTTCTTTGGCGTCGAATTCCTGCAACAGATCGAGGTCTATTACCTGACCGCTGGCTGGGTCGTGATCTCTGCCGCGCTGATGTACCTCTGGAGCCGTACACCCGTGGGTCGCATGGCAAACGCCGTGCGTGACAATCCCGAACGGGCAGAGTTTCTGGGCTATTCCTCGCGGTGGGTCCGCTTCTACAGCTTTGTCGCCTCTGGCTTCTTTGCAGGCGTGTCCGGTGGGCTTTTCGCGATCAACTACGAAATCCTGACCGAGGAAAACCTGAACACCGCCTCGTCAGGGATCATCCTGCTGGTGACCTTCCTTGGCGGCGTCGGGTTCTTCTTTGGGCCGATCATCGGGGCCATCGCCTTTACCCTGCTGCAAACCGTTCTGAGCCTGTCGACCGAGCTTTGGGCCTTTTATGCGGGCGTCCTGTTCCTATCCACGGTGATGTTCTTCCCCGGTGGTCTGGCAGGTCTGCTGATGATGCATGTGCCTGTGTTCAAGCTGGGCAAGGCATCGACGTTGATCATGCCCTATCTCAAGACGCTGCTGCCGGCGGCAATCGGTTTGATGGGGCTGGCGGCACTGGTCGAGATGACGTTCCACTATCGTCATGGGGCCACGGGTGACAATGAAATGACCGTCTTCTGGACCACCTTTGACAGCCACACGCTGATGCCGTGGCTGGTGGCGGGCGCGGTCGCGCTGATCGGTCTGGGCATTGCCAAGGCCACAGCACCGGCATTGAAAGACGCCTGGAACGAAGCAAACACAGCAGGAGGCGCGTCATGAGCACACCCGCACTTGAACTGACTGGCCTCAAGAAAAGCTTTGGCAAGGCCGAGATCATCCGCGGCATCGACCTGAGCATCGGCAAGGCGGAACGTCACGCCGTGATCGGGCCGAACGGCGCGGGGAAATCGACGCTGTTCAACCTGATCACCGCACGGTTTGCGCCTTCGGCTGGAACGGTAAAGCTGCACGGAGAGGATCTGGCCGGGCTCGAACCCTTCCAGATCAACCGCAAGGGGCTAAGCCGCTCGTTCCAGATCACCAACATCTTTCCGGCGATGAGCGTGTTTGAAAACGTGCGCTGTGCGCTCTTGTGGTCGCAGGGCTATAAATACAGCTTCTGGAATCTGGTGAACCGGTCCCGCGAACTGACCGAGGGCGCGGACCGCATCCTTGACCAGATCAACCTGCTGGAACGGCGCAACCTGCCCGCGGGCACCCTGTCTTACGCCGAACAGCGCGCGCTTGAAATCGGGATCACCATCGCGGGCGGTGCCGATGTCATCATGCTGGACGAACCGACGGCGGGGATGAGCAACACGGAAACCGACTATATCACCGACCTGATCCTCAAGGTGACCGCGGGCAAGACACTGATCATGGTGGAACATGATATGAGCGTGGTCTTCGGTCTCGCCGACCGGATTTCGGTGCTGGTCTATGGCGAAATCATCGCCACCGGAAAACCCGAAGACGTGCGTGCAGACGCCCGCGTACAAGAAGCCTATCTGGGCGCCGCATTGGAGGCAGAACACTAATGATGCTCGAAGTCACGGATATGCACGCCTTCTACGGCAAGTCCCACATCCTTCAGGGGGTGAACCTGAACGTCAAAGAAGGCGAGATCGTCGCGCTTCTGGGGCGCAACGGGGTGGGACGGTCTACCACCTGCAAGGCCATCATGGGCGAGGTCGAACCGAAAGGATCGGTCAAGTTTCAGGGGCAGGAGATCAGCGGCAAGAAAGCGTTCCAGATCGCCAATATGGGGATCGGATATGTGCCCGAGAACCGCGATATCTTTCCCGGTCTCACCACGCGGCAGAACCTGACGCTGGGTCTGAAGCCCGGACAGAAGGATGGCGCGGGCCGTTGGTCGATGCAGTCGATGTTCGACATGTTCGAAAACCTCGACCGCCGCGCCGACGTCGAAGCCTCGGTTCTTTCGGGGGGGGAACAGCAGATGTTGACCATGTGTCGCACGCTGATGGGCGACCCCGATCTGGTCATGATCGACGAACCCACCGAAGGTCTGTCCCCGCAGATGGTGCAGAAGGTCGCCGAGGTGCTCAAAGAGATCGCCAACCGCGGGATCTCTACCCTGCTGGTGGAACAGAAACTGTCGATCGCGATGGACATCGCGGATCGGGTCTATGTCATGGGGCATGGTCAGGTGGTCTATGAGGGCACGCCGGCTGAATTGCGCCAGCGTGATGACGTGCGCAAGGAATGGCTTGAGGTCTGATGACCTAAGCCAGACCATTACCAGTAAATCATCTATTGAAATCGTCGCGTTCCGCGGCCTCATCCTCCTGAGGCGCGGTCGCGGCTCGGGAGGAAAGTTTTTTGGCGTTCGACACAAATAAGCTGGGCCGCATCGGGGATTGGATGCAGACCTATGTGGACCGCAAACGGTTTGCCGGGTGTTCGGTGCTGGTGGCGCAGGGCGGGCAAGAGGTCTACTTTGATGCCAAGGGCCAGCGCGACACGGATACCGGCCAGCCGTTCACCCGCGACACGATCGCCCGCATCTATTCGATGACCAAGCCTGTCACCTCGGTCGGCATCATGATGCTGGCGGAACGCGGGCTGTTTCACCTTGATGCGCCGGTGTCCGATTTCATCCCCGCTTTCGCCGATATGCGCTGCCTGATCGACGGCGCGACAGCGGCGGATCAGACCGAACCCTGCCAAACGCCGACACTGCACCAGCTGCTGACCCATACCTCGGGGCTGAGCTATCCGTTCAACCCCGGCATCACGGCGAAGGCGATGGACGAGGCCGACATCCTGTTCCGCGCCGATCAAGGATCGCTGGCCGAGATGACCGACCGCGTGGCCGCATTGCCGCTGGCGTTCCACCCCGGCAGCCGTTGGGAATATTCCGTGGGCATCGACGTGCTTGGCCGCGTGATAGAGGTCGTTTCGGGCAAGTCGCTAGAGACGTTTCTGGTTGATGAAATCCTTGGCCCCCTTGGCATGGACGAGACGCGGTTTTCCGTGCCCGCAGGTGGCATTGACCGCTTTGCCTCGCTTTACACCCCGCTGGCGGGCAGCGCCTATGGCATGAACGCGGCCAAACCAGATACGCCCGTGCTGCGCTGCGTGGACAAGCCCGACACCTCCCCCTTCCTGAACGCCGAGATGCACTCTGGCGGCGGCGGACTGGTGGGCACCATTGATGACTACCTCAAGTTCACCGAGATGCTGCGCACCGGTGGGGCGGGGCTGATCTCGCCCAAGACGCTCGACTTTATGATGCGCAACCATCTGCCCGGCGACATCGCGTCGATGGGGCCTGCTAGCTTTGCCGAACAACCGATGGAAGGGATGGGCTTTGGCCTTGGCGGTGCCGTGGTGCTGAACCCCGGTCGTGTCCGCGTTCCCAGCAGCCCAGGTGATTTCAGCTGGGGCGGCATGGCCTCTACATTCTTCTGGATTGATCCGGTGCTGGATCTGTCTGTCGTATTCTTCACGCAGCTTGCGCCGTCCAGCTCGTACCCCGCGCGCCCCCAACTCAAGGCCCTCATCCACGGAGCGATGACATGAACGATATCCTTTGGACCCCGACAAAAGAGCGCGCCGATGCCTCGACCATGGCGGAATTTGAACGGTTCCTGAAAGACCAACGCGGGCTGACGTTCGAAGACTATAACGCCATGTGGGAGTGGAGCGTGACCGACCTTGACGGGTTCTGGTCCGCGATCTGGGACTATTTCGACGTACAGGCCAGCGCGCCCTACACGACCGTCATGGCAAAGCGTCAGATGCCCGGTGCCGAATGGTGCCCCGGCGCGATGCTGAACTACACCGACCAGATCATGAAGCATGTGGACAGCCAGCCTGACGGCGATGCGCTGATCGTGCAGTCCGAAACCTTTGGTCGCAAACGTCTGTCGTGGTCCGAGCTGCGCGCACAAGTGGCAAGCGTCGCCGCGCATCTGCGGGATATGGGCGTGACCAAAGGCGACCGCGTTGTTGCCGTGCTGCCCAATACCGAAACCGCGATGATCGCCTTTCTGGCCACCGCAAGCATCGGCGCGATCTGGTCGCTTTGCGCCCCCGATATGGGGCATGTCGCCATTCTGGACCGGTTCAAGCAGATCGAACCCAAGGTGCTGATCGCGCAAGACGGCTATGTCCACGCGGGCAAAACCGTGGACCGTCGCGAGATCCTCGCAGGGCTAGAGGCGGCGCTGCCCAGTCTGGTGCAATGCGTCACGGTGCCTTTTGTCGGGGATTTGCCCAAGGGGCATATGGCGTGGGACAGTCTGCTGGACCGCGACGCACCCTATGAAAGCACGCAAGTCCCCTTCGATCATCCGCTGTGGATCGTCTATTCTTCCGGCACCACCGGCAATCCCAAGCCGATCGTGCACGGGCATGGCGGGATCATCCTGGAATCCGCAAAACAATCCCTGCACCATGATCTTCGGCGCGGCGGACGCTATTGCTGGCTGACATCCTCGGGCTGGATCATGTGGAACTCGCAATTCACCGCACTGGGGCAGGGCACCACGGTCGCGATGTTCGACGGGGCACCGAATTATCCTGACATGGGCGTGATCTGGCGCTTTGTCGCGGATGAAAAGCTTGATTTCTTTGGCGCGGGCGCGGCCTTCTTTAGCGGCTGCATGAAGGCAGGGCTGACCCCACGGGACGAGGTTGACCTTTCCGCGCTGCGCTCGCTCGGCTCGACCGGATCACCGCTGAGCTCTGATGCCTATGACTGGATATACGCACAGGTGAAAGAGGACGTCTGGCTGGCGCCGATCTCGGGCGGGACCGATCTGGCGGGGGCCTTTGTGCTGGGCCATCCCGGCATGCCCGTGCGCGCTGGTGAAATGCAGTGCCGCGCGCTTGGCAACGCGGTGCGTGCCTTCGACGAGGATGGCAATGACCTGACCGGCGTTGTGGGCGAATTGGTCTGTACCGAGCCGCTGCCGTCGATGCCGCTGTTCTTCTGGGGCGACGAGGATGGCAGCCGCCTGCACGACAGCTATTTCGACACCTATCCCGGCATCTGGCGCCACGGCGACTGGATCGAGATCAACGAAAACGGCGGGTCGGTGATCTATGGCCGCTCTGACGCCACGATCAACCGCAAGGGTCTGCGCCTTGGCAGTGCGGAAATCTATCAGGCCGTCGAAGGCCTGGACGAGGTGATGGACAGCCTTGTTGTCGACCTCGAATTTCTGGGGCGTGAAAGCTTTATGCCGCTGTTTGTGGTGCCGGCCCAAGGCGTCGCCTTTGATGACGCCTTCAAGGACAAGATCAACGCGGCAATCCGCAAGAACGTCTCGGCCCGGTTCATTCCGAACGAGATCATCGAGGTCGCCGAGATCCCCCGCACCCTATCTGGCAAAAAGCTTGAGGTTCCTGTGAAAAAGCTATTGCTTGGGCAGGATCCGGAAAAGGTGGTGAACAGGGATTCAATGGCCAATCCGGACAGCTTTGATTTTTATGTCGCCTACGCCAATGCGCGTGCGACCCAGAAGGACTGAACCCAGATGACCGATGTGGCCCGCCAACTCCTTGAATTGCTGGATATCGAACAGCTTGAGATCGACCTGTTCCGCGGCATCGGGTCGGGCGGGGAAACCACCACGCGCATCTTTGGCGGCCATGTTATCGCGCAGGCTTTGATGGCCGCCTATCGCACGGTGCCGGACCGGATGTGCCATTCGCTGCATGCCTATTTCATCCGTCCCGGTGACCCGTCGATCCCGGTGATCTATCAGGTCGACCGCGCCCGCGACGGGGGCAGCTTTACCACGCGGCGGGTTGTCGCGATCCAGCACGGCAAGCAGATCTTCAACCTCTCGGCGTCGTTCCACGTGCAGGAAGAGGGCTGGGACTACCAGCACAAGATGCCTGACGTAAAAGGGCCGGAACACTGGCTTGACCGCCCCGACCTGCGCGAACCCTATATCGAAAAAATCTCGCCCAAACACCGCGACGATTTCCTGCGCGAACGCCCTATTGAGATCCGCGAGGTTGACCCGCGCGATCTGTTCGAACCGGAAAAGACCTCGGACAAGAATTACCTTTGGTTCCGGATGGAGGCGGCAAAGGGGCAGTCCCCGATCATGCAGCACTGCCTGCTCGCCTATGCGTCCGATATGAACCTGCTCGGCTCGTCACTGCGGCCCCACGGGCTGACGTGGTTCCAGGGGCAGGTCATGACCGCCAGCCTTGACCACGCCATGTGGTTTCACGCGCCGATCGATTTCTCTGACTGGCATCTGTACGAACTCGACGCCCCCTTCACCGGTGGCGCGCGCGGGTTCAATCGCGGGCTGATCTACAATCAGAACGGCCAACTTGCCGCGACAACGGCGCAAGAAGGGCTGATGCGCCCCTATAAAAAGAAAGAAGCTGCTTCATGACACAGACGGGGGGCCGCTATCCGGGTTGGCGACCGGGGATCGAACTGCGCGACGACTGGCTGGGACTGGTCCCCGAGACCGCAATCGACCCGCACCGCGAGATTGTGGACCCCCACCACCACCTCTGGCGTCACGGCACGCCCGATGCCCCCGCCGTCTACGAGATGGACGCGCTTTGGCGCGACACCGGCGCCGGGCATAACGTGGTGCAGACGGTCTATATCGAATGTCGGTCCTATTGGGATCGCGACACGCCCGGGCATCTGCAATCGGTGGGCGAGACACGCACCGTGGCGCAGATGGCGGCGCAGGTGCCGCGCGGTCAGGCGCAGATCGCGGGCATTATCGCGCAGACCGAACTGGTGCTGCCCCCCGACCAGCTGCATGCCGCGCTCGACGCGCATGAGGCCGCAGGGAACGGGCTGTTCAAGGGTATACGAAACTCCGGCGCGCGCGATGCGGAACCGCAGCATCTGGCGATCCCCGGACGCGGGGTCGAAAACCAATACGGCGATCCTGATTTCATCCGCGGTGCCGCGATCCTGGGCGAGCGTGGGCTGACGCTGGACAGCTGGCATTACCACCATCAACACCAAGAGTTTCTGGACCTTGCCCGCGCGGTGCCACAGACCACGCTGATCCTTGACCACTTCGGCACACCCTTGGGCGTTGGCCGGTTCGAAGGCAAACGCGACGATATCTTTGCCGCGTGGAAAGACCATATGTCTGAGTTGGCGGAATGCCCCAATGTGATGGCCAAGCTGGGCGGGCTTTGCATGCCCGACAATGGGTACGGCTACATGCACCGCGACCTGCCACCGTCCTCGGACGAGATCGTAGAGACGCAGGGCAAATGGTACGCGCATATGCTGGATGTCTTCGGTGCCGAACGTTGCATGTTCGAAAGCAACTTTCCCGTGGATCGCACGGCGGTCAGCTATGTGGTGATCTGGAACGCGTTCAAGAAGATGTCAGCGCATCTGGATGACGCGGCGCAAGCGGCGCTTTTTTCTGGCACAGCGCGGCGCGTCTATGGGCTGCCGCCCGCGTGACGCGGACGGCAGATTTTTACTTTAGGCGAATTTGAAAAAGCACAGTTTGTTGCCATCAAGGTCGCGGACATAGGCCCCGTAGAACCGGTCCGGCACCCTTTGCCCCGGCGCGCCCTCGTCTGTCGCACCAAGCGAGATCGCCTTGGCGTAGATCTCGTCCACTTCCTCTTTGCTGTCGGCGGTAAACGCGACCATCACCCCGTTGCCGGGGGTAGGGGCCTCTTTGTTGTAGGGTTCGCAGACCGAAATCATGGGCGTGCCGCCGCCGGTGCCGATCATGGCGATCCGGCCGCTGTCGATCAGCACCTTGGCACCCTTGCTTTCGAACAGGTCGCAATAGAACTGCTTGGCGCGCGCCATGTCGCTGGTGCCCACGGTGGTATAGCCGATCATGATACATTCCCCTGCGGGTTTCTGCGGTCGCCATACATCCGGTGCAGCTTGCGCATACCCCCGATCCAGCGATCGTAGTTCTCGGTTTTCTTGCGCATATACTCCAGCACTTGCGGGTGGGGCAGCACAAGGAACGTCTCGTTGCGGATGGTTTCCAGACAGGCTTCGGCCACGGGTTCCGCTTCAAGCAGACCGTCGAGCGCGGCGACAGAATCCTCGTGACCGCGGGTCATCTCGCTGCGGACAGCCTGAGGGCAGAGCACCGAGACCTTGATCCCGTCGTCACCATGAGACATCGCCAGCCATTCGGCCACGGCAACAGCCGCGTGTTTGGTCACGCCGTAAGGCGCGCATCCGACCTGATTCAGCAGACCTGCCGCCGACGCGGTGTTCAGCAGATAGCCGCCCCCGCGTTCGGTCATGCGCGGCACCAGATGACGGGCCGCCCAGACATGGGCCATCACATTGATATCCCAGATGCGCTGCCAGTCTTCGTTCGGCACTTCCATGCCGCCCGCGATCAATATGCCCGCGTTAGAGCAGAACAGATCAATCGGGCCGATGTCGTTTTCCACGGCATCGATCATATCCGCGATCTCTTGCTCGACACCGACATTCACACCGAAAGCCACGCCGTCGATCTCGTTGGCGACCGCCTGCGCGCCCTCTTTGTTGAGGTCGACACAGACGACTTTCTTGGCCCCTTCCGCGGCAAAGCGGATGGCCATCGCCTTGCCGATGCCGCTTGCGGCACCGGTGATGACGATGATTTTATCCTTCAGTTCCATAGCAGCCCCTTACGTCCACATGTTCGACCCGCCACAAACGGTCAGCGCCTGACCGGTCATGTAGCGGCTTGCATCAGAGGCGAGGAACACGGCGAGCCCCGCAAAATCCTCTGCCTCGCCAAGACGGCGGAGCGGGATCTCGTTCTTGATGCGTTTCTCGACATCAGGATTGTCCCACAGCTCGCGCGCAAATTCTGTTTTCACCAGACCCGGGCAGATTGCGTTGAACCGCAGACCCTTGGGCCCGAATTCGGCGGCAAGGTTGCGCACAAGGCCGATCAGCGCCAGCTTGGACATGCCATAGGTGCCCAGCATGACCGACGGTTTGAACGCCCCGATGGACGAGGTGAACGCCATCGACCCGGCGCCTTTCTCGATCATGTCGGGGGCCACCATCTGTGCCAGCCAAAGATTGGACAGCACATTGGCGTTCATCGTCTTTTCATAGGCATCATCTGGGATCTCGGACGTTGGCCCATAGTAGGGGTTCACGCCCGCGTTGCCGATCACGATGTCGATCTTGCCTGCCAGCTTGTGGGTCTCGTCCACCAGCGCTTGCAGCTGCTCTTTATAACCAACATTGCAGGCGACGCCGAACGCTTTGCCCTTGCCAAGCGCGTTGATCTCGGCGGCGGCGGCGTCCAGTTGATCTTGCTTGCGGGCCGAGATGACGACGGTCGCGCCATGCTCGGCCAGACCCTTGGCCATCGCCAGCCCCATGCCCTTGGAGGCACCAGTCAACAGCGCCACCTTTCCGGTCAGATCGAATAGGGTCATACGCCACCTCGCGTACGGCCTGTGGCGATCTCTTCACGGGCGCGCGATGTGCGCAGGTTGGATTCCTGATAATCCTTGACCTCGGCGCGGGCGATCACGTGGTGGTGGACCTCATCAGGGCCATCCGCATAGCGCAGCGTGCGCTGCGACGTGTACATGCCCGACAGCGGCGACCACTGCGAAATACCTGTCGCACCATGCACCTGCATCGCCTGATCGATGATGTTGCAGACTTTTTCCGGCACCATCGCCTTGATCATGCTGACCCAGATGCGGGCCTCTTTGTTGCCCAGAACGTCCATCGCCTTGGCGGCTTTCAGAACCATCAGGCGCATGGCTTCAATCTCGATCTTGGCGCGAGAGATCGTTTCCATGTTCTTGCCCAGATCGATGATTTTCTTGCCAAAGGCTTCACGGCTCAGCCCGCGTTCGATCATCAGGTCCAGCGCCTTTTCCGCCGCCCCGATGGAGCGCATGCAGTGGTGGATACGGCCTGGCCCAAGACGCACTTGGGAGATTTCAAAGCCTTTGCCTTCGCCCCAGAGGATGTTTTCCTCGGGCACGCGCACATTGGTGAACTTGATGTGCATGTGACCGTGCGGCGCGTCGTCGTGACCAAAGACATGCATCGGGCCGACAATTTCAACACCGGGGGTGTCGATCGGCACAAGGATCTGCGACTGCTGACGGAAAGGTTCGGCGTCGGGCGACGTCTTGACCATGGTAATCATGATCTTGCAGCGCGGATCACCGGCACCGGAGATATAGTATTTCTCGCCGTTGATGACCCATTCACCGTTTTCCAGCACGGCAGAGGTAGAGATATTCTTGGCATCCGAGGACGCCATATCGGGTTCGGTCATCGCGAAGGCCGACCGGATTTCACCGGCAAGCAACGGCTTGAGCCACTTTTCTTTCTGCTCCGCTGTCCCGATCCGTTCCAGCACTTCCATGTTGCCGGTGTCGGGCGCGGAACAGTTCAGGGATTCAGAGGCCAGCGGGCTTTTGCCAAGCTCGGCCGCGATATAGGCGTAATCAAGGTTCGACAGACCTTCACCGGTTTCGGCATTGGGCAAAAAGAAATTCCACAGCCCATTTTCACGGGCCTTTTTCTTGGCGGTTTCCAGCAGCTCCAACTGGCCGGGCGCGTGTGACCAGCGGTCGGCACGACCTTCGCCAAGGCGGAAATACTCGTCGGTGATCGGATCGACATTTTCGCGGATGTGTTTGATGACGGCGGCCAACAGCGGCTTGGCCTTCTCGGACATCTCGAGATTATTCATTCCGGCCATAGCTTCGTTATGTGACATAGAGTGCCTCCTGGCAGTTGGTTCGATTATTTATTGACCCAGTTGGGTTTGCGTTTTTCGACAAAGGCGTTCACGCCTTCCTTGAAATCTTCGGTTTTGCTGAGATCCGCGATCACCTCGCGTGAATAGGCGATGCTGTCTTGCATCCCGTCGCGCTTGTACATGTCGTTCAGGACGCGTTTCGTGGCCTTGACCGCCGACGGCGACACGGCGCACAGTTCTTCGGCCTTTTCCATCGCTTTCGCCATCAGCTGGTCGGCAGGGTAGACCGCGTTGACGCAGCCCATCGACAGCGCCTCATCGGCCATGATGGTGCGGCCGGTGAACATCATCTCTTGCGCGGCAAGCCGCCCGATATAGCGCGACAGACGCTGCACGCCGGAAGCCGCGGCGAAGAAACCGACCTTGACCTCGGGCAGGGCGAATTTTGCCTGGTCGGAGGCGAGGATAATGTCGCATGACAGCGCCGTTTCAAACCCGCCGCCCATGGCGAAACCGTTGACGGCTGCGACGATGGGCTTTTCCAGATCGAAACGCGAGGACAGACCGGCAAAGCCGCTGGCGGGCATTGTCGCCTTCGACCCGCCCGCAGCCGTGGCTTTCAGGTCGTTCCCCGCGGAGAACGCCTTGTCCCCCGCGCCGGTCAGAACCGCGACCCAAAGATCCTGATCCGCTGCAAAAGCGTCCCAGCAATCGGCCATTTCATTATGCATGTCGACGTGCACGGCATTGTACACCTCGGGGCGGTTCATGGTCACAACAAGGATGTGACCCTTCTTTTCGGTGGTGATATATTGATAGCTCATACCTTCAGCCCTCCGGTGTCGATTTCAGTGAATTTCCCGCCATTCTTGGCCAGGTCGCGCAGCAGCTCGGCGGGCGCGAATTCGGGGTCTTCGGCGCCCAGCTTTTCCATCACGTCCAGCACGGCCTGCGCACCGACCATATCACCATAGAACATCGGGCCGCCCTTATCGGCGGGCCAGCCATAGCCGTTCAGCCAGACCACATCGATGTCAGAGGGGCGCTGCGCCTTGTTTTCCTCAAGGATTTTGACCGCCTCGTTGATCATCGGGTAAATGCAGATTTCGATGATCTGTTCCTGCGACATCTGGTTGGCTTCGGCGCCTGTGATGTCCTTGATCACACCGGCGACCACATCCGACGGGATCGGGCGGCGGGATTCATCATAGTCGTAGAAACCCGCTTGGGTCTTCTGGCCGCGACGGTCCATTTCACACAGCGCATCGCGGATCGGGTTTTCGGTCTTGGCCCCTTTGGACCAGCCGATATCCAGACCGGCCAGATCGGACATCTGGAACGGCCCCATCTTGAAGCCAAAGGCGTTCAGCGCGGCGTCCACGTCCCAGGGCATCAAGCCCTGTTGCAGCAGCTTGTTGGCCTGTTTCTGGCGTGCGAACAAAATACGGTTACCGACAAAACCGGGGCAAACGCCGACAAGCACAGCGATCTTGTTGATCTTGGCCGCCAGATCCATCGAGGTCGCGACCACATCATCAGCAGTATGTTTCGCACGCACAATTTCGAGCAGTTTCATCACGTTGGCGGGCGAGAAAAAGTGCAGCCCGATCACGTCTTCGGGGCGCTTGGTCATCGCGGCGATTTCGTCGATGTTCAACGCCGAGGTGTTCGTCGCAAGGATCGCGCCCGGTTTCATCACGCGGTCCAGCTCGGTGAAAATCTTGCGCTTCAGCTCCATGTCTTCGAACACGGCTTCGATCACTAGATCACACTCGGCCAAGGCCGCCAGTTCCAGCTTGCCGTCAAAGCGATCCATCCGCGCTTCGACTTCTTCTTGCGGGAAACGGCCCTTATCGGCGCTGCGCTGGTAGTTGCCGCGCACGACCTTCAACCCGCGGTCCAGCGCCTCTTGCGTGGTCTCTACGATGGTGACGGGGATGCCCGCGGTGGCAAAGTTCATCGCGATGCCGCCGCCCATCGTACCCGCGCCGATGATGCCTACGGATTTGATCTCGCGCTGTTTGGTGTTGGCGGGCAGGTCCGGGACCTCCCATGCGGCTTTGCCGGCAGCACCGATATAGGCACCAATTTCTGCGTCGGTTGGGGTGTTCATAGTCTTCCTTTCTTCCGGCCCGGTTGGTGGGCCTTATGTGTCCAGACAGGCCGCGCGGATCGCGCGGCGGTCAATCTTGTCGGTGGCACCACGGGTCAAAGGACCGTCCTGGCACCACAGTTTTTCGGGTATCTTGAATTTGGCCAGCCGCCCGTCGAGGTGCGCCGCCATATCGGCTTGAGTCAACGGCTTGCCATCACGGGTCTGCACAGAGGCCCCGACGACTTCGCCCAAGCGCGGGTCCGGTACGGAAAACGCGCAAGCCTCGATCACATCGGGATGCGTGTGCAGCGCGCCCTCGACATCCAGACAAGCGATGTTCTCGCCGCCCCGGATGATGATGTTCTTCTTGCGATCAAGGATGGTGATATAGCCTTCGGCGTCGATCACACCCAGATCACCAGTGCGCAGCCAGCCGTCTTGCATCGTCTCTTCGGTGGCTTCCGGCTTGTTGAGGTAGCAGCGCATATTGGCCGGGCTTTTGACGGTAATTTCGCCCAATTCGCCTTGCGGGACATCGTTGCCCTTGTCGTCCAGAAAGCGGATGTCTTGCAGCGGCGGATGCAGCTTGCCTGCGGCGTCGGGGCGTTTGTTGTATTCCTCGCCCACCATGCCGATGCCAAGCGCGTTCGTCTCGGTCATGCCCCAGCCTGTCGCGATGTCGGCGGCGGGGAACTGGTTTTTCAACTGCGCCACCTGCGCCGCAGGGCGTTTCGCCCCGCCTGCGCCAAGCCAGGTGAGCGTCGGCAGGGTCTCTCCCATACGCTTTGCGGCTTCCAGCAGGTCGGCAGATTGCGTCGGCACGCCGAGAAAACGGGTCACGCCCTCGCGGTTGATCACGCGCACCGCTTCTTCGGCGTCCCACTTGTGTAGCAAGGAAATCTTGGCACCGGCGGGCAGGCTAAGCAGAAACAGCGGATGCGTCGCGGTGACGTGAAACAGCGGTGTGACGATCAACCCCGACGGGCGCGGCGCGGGCGGTGCGCCGGGTTCAGGGGGGGTGACCAGCGGCGCGGCGACGGCCTGTAGCAGCCAGCTGAACACCGCGCTAAGCGCGCCACGGTGGGTCTGCACCACCCCTTTCGGCTTGCCCGTCGTGCCAGAGGAATACATCACCGCAAAGTCATCGTCCGTGTCCAGATCAACCCCTTCGGGCGGCGTTTCGGCCATGCCCTGCATCAGGTCCGACAGCTTGTGCGGGCCCATTTCCTCGGCATCGCGCACGCCGATGAGACGCAGGCCCAGATCATCCACCAAGGGTTTCATCCGTTCAAAACGGGGACCATCGGCAAAGACCGTCTTGGCCCCGCTGTCTTGCAACGCATAGTCAAGCTCTTCGGTGGTCCACCACGCATTGACGAACACCACCACAGCACCCGCTGACGCGACCGCCAGCGTGAGCATCAGCAGTTCGGGATAGTTGCGCATCGCGATGCCGACACGGTCGCCGGTCTTGATCCCCAGCGTGTCGCGCAGCCCGTTGGCGATGCGGTTCACATCGGCGGTGAACGCATCATAGGTCCAGCGTTCATCCTGATAGACCAGAAACTCTGCCGCGCCATTCCCCTGGATTTCGCGGCTCGCCTGGATCAGCCCGCCCAGGGTTTTCGGGATATTCTTGAATGTTTTATAGGTGACGCCACGGATATTACTTTCGGTTACTTCGAACGTCGGGTTCGTTGAAACCACGTGGCGAATGGCTTCTTCGGGGGTCATTGCGGTCATATGCACCCGCCCGCAGACAGCATAGATACAGATAGTGTGGCCATTTCGTCCTCCCTTATCGAGCCTGTTGCCGGACACTCCTCCACGATTGTCCGCGACTCTGATTTCTGCAGCCTAAGCGCTAAAATTCAAACTGCCAATACCGCATGATGGAACGATGTTCCGCAAGCTGACGTTTGACAGGATTTTACGCGCACCAAGGCCCTCCGCACGTGCGGCCCCATATCTCGGCGAAAATTGACCATGAATATAAAGGTAAGGAAAGCCCTACTTTCCCCGAAACCGGGGAAAGCGGCCAATGGCACCTGCGATGTCATTGAAACATCGCGTCACTTAGGGGGCGGCAGATCCCCCGCCGCAGCCGCTTATGTCAGCGCTCAGGCACCGACGGTGCCGCAAATCAGCTCGGGGAGCCGCGTGGCAGGGGGCGTATTCCGGCTGCGCAGGCTTCGTACCACGCCATCAATCACCGTCATGCCAACACCGGGCAGATTTCCCAGTTGGACCGATTCAAGCATATTTTTGCCGGGCGCATGCTGTGCCTGATCCATCAGGACGAAATCCGCGCATTTGCCGACCTCGATCAATCCGGTGTCCAGCTTGCGTTGCCGTGCGGTGTTGCCGTTGGCAAAGCAAAAGGCGATCTCGGCAGGTACATCGCCAAGCGACGACAGCATCGCAACCATGCGCATGATCCCTAAAGGCTGCACGCCGGACCCAGCCGGACCGTCGGTGCCCAGGATCAACTGATCAAGCTTGCCCAACTCGCGCGCTGTGTTCAGCGTCAGCAAGGCGGCGCGTTCGTTCCCGTTGTGCACGATCTCAAGCGCGGCCTTGCAGCCTTCGCACAGGCAGATGATCTGATCGTCGGGCAGGGCAGAGTGCCCGCCGTTGATATGCCCGACCACATCCGTTCCTGTCTCAAGCACCATATCCGCATCGATCAACCCTGATCCGGGGATCGACGGGCCGCCGGTGTGGATCGTGCTTTGCATGCCGTATTTGCGTGCCCATCCGACCATCTGCGCGGCGGTCTTGCCGTCCTTGACCGTGCCCAGTCCGACCTCGCCCAGCAGGGTAACACCGGCCTTGGCCATCTCGGCAAAGTCTTCTTCGACCATGCCCTGTTCGATCACCGGCGCGCCCGCGTGAACCTTGACGCCCGAGGGGCGGAAGTTTTCGTACCAACGCTGCGACGCGATCGCCATCGCCTTGAGGCCGACGATATCCTTCGGGCGGCCCGGCATATGCACTTCGCCGGCAGAGATCAGTGTGGTCACCCCGCCGTGCAGCGTTGAATCGATCCACCCCAACTGTTGCTGACGCGGGGTATAGTCGCCCACCACCGGGTGCACATGGCTGTCGATCAACCCCGGTGCCAGCGTCGCGCCATGGGCGTCGACCTCTGTCGTGGCCCCGTCACAATCCATATCCTTGGCATAGCCCCATTCCGTGATCTTCCCGTCCATCGCGATCAGGCAATCCCCGTCGGCAATCGGGTCTTCCATCTTGCCGGTCAGGATCATCCCGATGTTCCGGATCACGAGTTTTGCAGAGGTGTCTGACATGGGGCACGCCTTTCAAGCAGCATCAGTTTCATTTGAACGCTAACAGAAAAATGCGACCGATCAAGATGAAACACTTGACAGATAATCATTCGCATACAAACAATATTACATCCGCAGCCGATAAGGACTCTCCATGGACGCCGCTTCTCTCTCTCGCCCCAGCTTCCCGATCCCCGCCGGTGTCTTTGCCGAAACGGTGACGGAGGTGCAGCATTATACCGACAGCCTGTTCCGCTTCCGCATCACCCGCGACCCGTCCTTCCGCTTCCGGTCGGGGGAGTTCGTGATGATCGGGCTACCCAATGCCGAAAAGCCGGTGTTCCGCGCCTATTCCATCGCGTCGCCGTCGTGGGACGAGGGGGTCGAGTTCTACTCTATCAAGGTGCCGGACGGGCCGCTGACGCAGCACCTGCAAAAGCTCAAGGTCGGTGATACCGTGCTGATGCGCCGCAAGCCGACGGGGACGTTGGTGAATGACGCCTTGCTGCCCGGTAAACGGCTGTGGATGTTCGCCACGGGGACCGGCATCGCGCCTTTCGCGTCGGTCATCCGTGACCCCGAGACGTATGAGAAGTTTGACGATCTGATCCTATGCCACACCTGTCGCACCGCCAAAGAGCTGACCTATGGCCGTGATCTGGTCGCCAGCCTCAAGGCCGATCCGCTGGTGGGGGAATTGGCGCAAAGGCTGACCCTATACGACACGCTGACCCGCGCGCCGTGGCCACGCGAAGGGCGGCAAACCGACCTGATGGCGTCGGGCAAGATGTTCCGCGATTTGGACGTGCCGCCGATCTCTCCTGATCGCGACCGTGCGATGATCTGCGGGTCGATGGCCATGTTGAACGACACCAAGGCCGCGCTCGAATCCTTCGGACTAGTGGAGGGGGCAAATAACCGTCCTGCCAGTTTTGTGGTCGAAAAAGCCTTTGTCGGCTGACGACATGCGAATTGATTTGACACGAAGGCACCCGACGCACTTCTATTCGTATACCAACAAGTTTTATGCCCGCAGCAAAAGGTGACCGGATGAGCTACCTGACCGCGACGACATTGGATCAAGCGCTAACCACATTGGCCGCGGGGCCGGTGTCGATTATCGCGGGGGGGACCGATTGGTTCCCCGCACGCGGCGACCGTCCGGTGACGGGGGACCTGTTGGATATCACCCGCTTGCCAGAGCTGCGCGGCATCAGCCAAACAGACCAAGGCTGGCGTATCGGGGCGGCGACCACATGGACAGACTTCATCCGCGCTGATCTGCCCGCCGCTTTCGACGGGCTCAAGCTGGCGGCGCGCGAGGTCGGGTCGATCCAGATCCAGAACGCAGGCACCATCGCGGGTAATCTGTGCAACGCTTCTCCTGCCGCCGACGGGGTGCCGCCGCTGCTGACCCTGAATGCCGAGGTAGAGCTTTGCAGCGCAAACGGATCGCGGGTGCTGCCCTTGTCGCAGTTCCTGCAAGGCGTGCGCCAGACCGACCGCGCCCAGAACGAGCTTGTCACCGCCATCCACATCCCCGCGCCCCCGGCTGATAGTCACAGCAGCTTTGTCAAACTCGGTGCGCGGAAGTATCTGGTGATCTCGATCTGCATGGTCGCGGTGCTGGCAAAGATCGAGAGCGGCAGGCTCACCGATATCCGCATCGCCATCGGCGCCGCATCCCCCGTCGCGCAGCGGCTCACCGCGCTTGAGGATCAGCTTCGCGGTAGCGCCCTTGGCGATGTAGAAAACCGCATGACTGCTGATCTGGTGCAATCGCTGAGCCCCATTACGGATGCGCGCGCGAGCGCCGACTACCGCCTTGCCGCCAGCGTCACTTTGGTCCGTCGCGCTGTGATACGCGCCTTGAAAGGGGCCCTGTGATGGATAAACCGACCACGACCGAAGTGACCTCTTTCACCCTGAACGGCAGCATTGCGCAGGTTGAACCGCTGCCCGGTGAACGCTTGTCTTACGCGCTGCGCGAGCGGCTGGACCGCAAGGATGTAAAGATCGGCTGCAACGCGGGCGATTGCGGGGCCTGCACTGTGCTGGTCGATGGCGCGCCGGTCTGCGCCTGCCTGATGCCCGTGCAGCAGGCGGTGGGGCGGCAGGTGGAGACGCTGGCGGGGCTGGTGAAAACCGACCGCGACGCGCAGGCGTTGATGCAAAGCTTCCAGCACCATCAGGCCGCGCAATGCGGGATTTGCACACCGGGGATGATGGTCTCTGCCGTGGCGCTGCTGCGCGACGTGCCGCAGCCGAGCGCGGCGCAGGTGCAGGATGCCCTTGGCGGCGTGCTGTGTCGCTGTACCGGCTATCGCAAGATCATCGACGCGGTGGTCGGGGCCCATGCTGCCGACGGGCTGACTGTCGCCTCTACCGCGCTTGGCCAGCCTGCGCGGCGGCTGGACGGGCAGGCCAAGGTCGACGGGTCAGAGGCGTTTGGCGATGACGTTGCCCCGGCCGGTGCTTTGGTCGCGCGGGTCATCCGCGCGCCCCATGCCTCGGCCGGATTTACCTTCGGCGATCTTGAGGCATGGCGCAACGCGCAGCCCGGGATCCATTGCATCCTGACCGCAGATGACGTGCCCGGACTCAACGCCTTTGGCGTGATCCCCGGCTTCATCGACCAGCCGGTTTTCGCTGTGAACCACATCCGGTTCCGGGGGGAGGCGGTGGCTTGCGTTGTAGGAGAGGCGGAGGCGATGATCGCCCTTGATCTGGAAAGCTTCCCTGTCCGTTGGTCGCCACAAACTGCGCTTGCCGATACCGATGCCGCGACCGCCCCCGACGCGCCACAGCTGTTCGAGGACCGCAAAGGGAACATCATGTGCGGCGGCTTCGTGCAATGCGGCGATGTGGAGGCCGCACTCGACGCCGCCGATGTCACGGTCGAGGCGCACTATACCACCAGTTTTGTCGAACATGGCTATATCGAGCCAGAGGCAGGCTTTGCCCAAGTGATCGACGGGCGGATCCATGTGCATGCCTGCACCCAGGCGCCGGGTATGGACCGCGAAGCACTGGCCGCGATCCTTGACCGTCCTATGGCTGACATCCGCATTGTGCCGACGGCGGTCGGGGGCGGTTTCGGGTCCAAGATCGACCTGTCGTTGCAGCCCTTCATCGCGCTTGCCGCGCTCAAGACGGCTCGGCCCGTGCGCATGACCTATGCGCGCGCCGAGACGATGCAATCGACCACCAAACGCCACCCCGCGCAGATCACGATCAAGGTCGGGGCCAAGGCGGATGGGACGCTTTCGGGGCTGCGGTTCGACGGGGATTTCAACACCGGCGCCTATGCGAGCTGGGGTCCGACGGTCGCCAATCGCGTGCCGGTGCATGCCTCTGGCCCCTACCACATCCCTGATTATCGCGCACGTAGCCGTGCCGTGCATACCCATTGCCCCCCCGCCGGAGCTTTCCGCGGCTTCGGCGTGCCGCAATCGGCCATTGCACAGGAAACCGCCTTTGACCTGCTGGCCGAAAAGCTGGGGCTTGATCCGCTGGAGTTCCGTTTGAAGAACGCGCTGGCGGATGGGGTGCCCACGGTCTGCGGGCAGGTGTTCGATCAGGGCGTCGGCATCGCCCCCTGCCTAGAGGCGCTGCGCCCCGCGTGGGAGGAGGCGAAAGCCGAATGCGCCCAGTTCAATGCAAAGAATGACACGGTGAAACGCGGTGTCGGGATCGCGGGGGCGTGGTACGGCTGCGGCAATACCTCGCTGCCGAACCCGTCGACCATTCTGGCGGGCGTGCGGGCGGATGGCACGGTGGTGCTGCACCAAGGTGCGATCGACATCGGGCAGGGGGCCAATACGGTGATCCCGCAAATCTTTGCCCAAGCGCTTGGGCTGTCTGTCGAGGGGATCACGATCCTCGGCGGTGACACCGATATCACGCCGGACGCGGGCAAAACCTCTGCCTCGCGGCAGACCTTTGTATCGGGCAACGCCGCGTTGAGGACCGGAGAGGCGCTGCGGGCGCAGATCCTGCGGCAGGTCAATGCGGGCCCCGCCGCACAGATCGGCTGCCAAGACGGGCAGCTCACGGTGACCGACGGCGGGCGCACGCAGCGCCTTGATCTGACGCGGCTGCCGGTCGATGCGCAGGGCTATGTGCTGCAGGCGCAAGAAAGCTATGATCCGCCGGTCAAACCGCTGGATGAAAACGGGCAGGGCGTGCCCTATGCGCAGTTCGGCTATGCCGCGCATCTGGTGGTGGTCGAGGTGGATATCGCTCTTGGCCTGTGCCGCCCGCTGCGCTTTGTCGCCGCCCATGACGTGGGCCGCGCAATCAACCCCTTGTTGGTCGAGGGGCAGGTACAGGGTGGCATCGCCCAAGGGCTCGGTATGGCGCTGATGGAGGAGTATATCCCCGGGCGCACCGAGAACCTGCATGACTATCTGGTGCCGACCATCGGCGACGTTCCCCCGATCGAGACGCTGATCCTGGAGGTGGCCGACGCCCACGGCCCCTACGGCGCGAAAGGTCTGGGCGAACACGTGCTGATCCCCACCGCCCCCGCGATCCTCAACGCGATCTACCATGCCACCGGTGCCCGCTTGACGCAGACACCGGCCACGCCGACGCGCCTGCGCGCCGCCCTGAAGGAGGCCGGACATGCCTGACGACCTGCGCGACCCCAAGCCTGTGAAAATCCGCTGCGATGCCTGCCCGGTGATGTGTTTCATCGCCGACGGCAAATCCGGCGCCTGCGACCGCTATGCCAACCACGCGGGCGAGCTGGTGCGGCTGGATCCGCTGACCGTGATCCAGTCGGGGGCCAAGGCCGTCGCTTTTCTGGATCAGGGCGACAACGCGCAAGATTGGGACGGCGACGTCATTCAGGGCGGGCGCGATTTCGTCACCGCCGTGGGGGCGGGGACCACCTACCCAGATTACAAACCCGCGCCCTTCATCGTCAGCCAAGAGGTCGAGGGCGTGGATATGATCACCGTCGTGACCGAGGGCATTTTTTCGTATTGCGGGGTCAAGGTGAAGATCGACACCGACCGCCACATCGGCGACGAGCGCGCCGTGGTGCGCGTTGACGGAGAGGCGATCGGCCATGTGATGACCTCTGAATACGGGTCCAAGATGCTGTCTTTGGGCGGGGTCGAGCATCTGACCGGCGGCTCCAAGAAAGAAGGTCGCGTGACCTGTGACGCGCTGCTGCGCCTATGTAACCGTGAACCGGTCGAGGTCACCATCGACGGCGGCGTCACCATGGTGGTCGAGGCGGGCAAAGCGCCGATCATCAACGGCGTTCCGGAAAAGCTGATGCGCGTGGGCTGTGGGTCAGCGACCATCGGGATGTTCGCCAAACAATGGCACGGGCATGTGGACGAGGTCGTCGTTGTCGATGATCACATCACCGGCGTGCTGACAGAACACGAGGCGGGCAAAGGGCTGGATATGACCCCCTCTGGCATCCGCGTGAACGGGCGGCGGTCGACGCCGGGGCGGTATTTTCAGGTGGCGGACCCCGGCACCGGATGGGGCGGCACCGATGTCGAAGACCCGCTGAACATCCTGCGTGACGCTGACCCGAAGCGTGCCTGGCCGGGGCTCCGGCTGCTGATGATCTCTACCACCGGAGAGCAATGGGCCTATTTCACGCTGGATGACGATCTGATCCCGCAACCCGCCAAGATCACGCCCGAGCTGCTGGTCGTCGCGGACCGCATCGCCGAGAATTGCGAACCCTCGCTTTGTTCGGTGCTGTTCATGGGAGGGGCGGGCGGCAGTTTGCGCGCCGGCGTGACAGAGAACCCCGTGCGGCTGACGCGGTCGGTCAAGGAATCGCTGACCCATGTGTCCTGCGGCGGGGCCGAGGCCTATGTCTGGCCGGGGGGCGGCATTACCGTCATGGTGGATGTCATGGATATGCCCACGAACTCTTTCGGTTATGTGCCCACGCCCGCGCTGGTGGCACCGATTGAATTCACCCTGCGGCGCGAGGATTACGGCACGCTTGGCGGGCATATGGAGCATATCCAGCCCGTGCGTGATGTGGTCACCGATGATGTGCGACGGGTGGCGCAGCAACTGCTGCAACCCGACCCTAATGCGCGGGAAAACTACGGCTGGTCGAAGGACAAGACATGACAGCACAGGCGGCTCTTCTCCCCGGTGGCAGGCTGCATCTGTCCCACGGCCCGATTGATCTGGTCATCGGGGCGGATGGCGCGCGAGATCTGGCGTTTCGCGCGGGTTTCGATCGCTTTGGCACGATCCTGTCCGAACTGACGGCAGAGCTGCCCCTGCTGCGCCGCCCTGTGGGCACCAAGCCAAAAGGCAAGATCGCCCGCGCCATGTACCGCGCCGCCTTGCCCCATGCCGACGGGCTGACCACGCCGATGATCTGCGTGGCCGGTGCCGTCGCGGCAGAGGTATTGTCGGCCATGGTGGATGCATCCGATCTGACCCGCGCCTATGTGAACAACGGTGGCGATATCGCGCTGCATCTGACCGAGGGCGCGCGTTTTGACGTGGGCATCGCGGGGCTGGACGGGCAGTCGCTTGGCACCGCCACGATCCGCAGCAGTGACCCCATTCGCGGCATCGCCACCAGCGGGCAGGGCGGGCGCAGCCAGTCTTTGGGCATTGCCGACAGTGTGACCGTGCTGGCCCGATCCGCCGCGATGGCCGATGCGGCGGCGACGAGGCTGGGAAATGCCGTTAATCTGCCCGCACATCCCGCAATCCGGCGCAGCCCCGCGAACCGGTTGCACGACGACAGTGACCTTGGTGCGGCCCCGGTGGTCACCCATGTCGGGCCGCTCTCCCCTGCCGATGTTAACCACGCCCTCAATGCAGGCGCGACAGCGGCGCAGGGTCTGCGCGACCGTGGCCTCATCTCTGGCGCGGCGCTTTTTCTGCGCGACCAACATACTGTCATCGGCTTGCCCGAAACCCTGAAATCCCTAGTGAAAGCCCCCGAATATGCCTGAGGTTATGACCCGCAAAATTGTCACCAGCGTCGAAGAGATTTTCCACGAAGGCGGCCCCCGCGCCAATACGCCGCTGAAACGCGGGTCGGTCATGGCTGTGATCCAAAACCCCTATGCAGGCTCTTATATCGAGGACATCCAGCCCTTTATGGAAGACCTCAAACCGCTGGGGGTCGCGATGGCGCAAAAGCTGCTGGCGGCGCTCGGGGTCGAGGCGGCACAGATCGAAGGCTACGGCAAAGGCAGCATCGTCGGCACGGGCGGAGAGTTGGAGCACGGTGCGCTCTGGCACGCCCCTGGCGGCTATGCGATGCGCGATGTATTGGGCGGATCGAAGGCGATTGTGCCATCGACGAAAAAGGTTGGCGCGGCGGGGGTGCGGCTGGATGTGCCTGTGACCCATGTCGATGCCTCATATGTGCGCAGCCATTTCGATTCAATCGAGGTCGGCCTGAATGACAGCCCCCGCGCCGATGAAATGGCGGTGATCCTTGTGATGACCACAGGGGCACGTATCCACAACCGCGCGGGCGGGTTGGATGCAAAGGATATCGAAGGAAAGGATGGCCTGAGATGAGCGCCGACATTCGCAAAATCGCCACTTGGGTCGAAGAAACTCACCGCGAGATCGGGCAGCAGATATCGCCGCCCACGCGCAAGGCCGTAGCTGTAGCCGTGATCAAAAACCCCTTTGTAGGCTCTTATACGGAAGACCTGACCCCGCTGATGGATATCGGCGCAGAGCTGGGGGGATTGCTGGGCGATAAATGTGTTGCGGCCCTTGGGATCACCCCTGCGCAGGCCGAAAGCTATGGCAAGGCCGCGATGGTGGGCGAGGGGGGAGAGCTGGAACACGCCGCCGCGATCCTGCACCCGAAGCTGGGCGCACCGCTGCGGGTCGCGGTTGAAAAGGGGGCCGCACTGGTGCCGTCTTCCAAAAAGATGGGCGGGCCGGGGCAGGTGCTTGACGTGCCTTTAGGGCACAAGGACGCCGCCTATGTGCGCAGCCATTTCGACGGGATCGAGGTGCGGTTGAACGACGCGCCGCGCGCGGGCGAGATACTGGTGGCCGTGGCTGTCACAGATTCCGGGCGCCCCTTGCCCCGTGTCGGCGGGCTGACCCATGCCGAGGCCGAAGGCAAGGACGGCCTGCGTTAGAGCCTATAGTTTCTCGAGCAGGGCCAGCAGCCGGTCGACCTCGCGCGGGGTGAGGTTGCCGACCGTCTCGGCCGAGATTTCCTGCGCGGTGGCAATCGCCTTGGCGGTCACCGCGATGCCTTCGTCGGTCAGCGAAATCTCCAGCCGCCGCATGTCGGTCTTTGACGGGGTGGAATGGACCAGCCCCTTTTTGCGCAACCGGTCGATCACGCCTTTGGTGGTCGCCGCGTCCATCCCGACCAGACGCCCCAGGTGGTTCTGGCTGATCCGCGCCTCGTCGCGCAGCTTGGCCAGTACGGCGAATTGTGTCGGCGTGATATCCGGCATCCTCCGGTTAAAGATCTCAAGGTGGCGCTGGTTCGCGAGGCGCAGCTTGAACCCGATCTGTTGTTCCAACGCATAGTCTGCGGTCAGGGTCAGGTCTTGTGTGGTTTCAACCAAGGTTCTTATCCAGTGCTCTTGGGCCAATGCGTATAGATTAGGCACTATCATCCCACGGTTTCCATCTGGGGTCTATATCAGATGGGGTGCAAGAAATTGTTTGACAGCTAACAATTTTTTGGTCCTTCATGAAGCTGTGCAGAGCAAGGAGTGAACCGATGTCCTTTGTCAGAAACGCTTGGTACGTTGCGGGTTGGTCTACCGACTTTGGCGATGAGCTGGTGCCGCTGACATTGCTTGCGCAGAACCTAGTAGCCTACCGCACCAGCGATGGCCAGATCGCCGTGCTCGAAGATCGCTGCCCGCACCGGCTGCTGCCGCTGTCCAAGGGCAAGCGCATCGGCGACACCATTCAATGCGGCTATCACGGTATGACCTTTGGCGCGGACGGTGCCTGTGTGCGGGTGCCGGGGCAATCGAACCTGCCCAAATCCGCCTATGTCGACAGCTATCCGGTGCTGGAACGCTACGGCATTGTGTTCATCTGGATGGGCGACGCCGACAAGGCCGACCCCGCGCTTGCTTTCGATATGCCGGAATTGGGGCAAGAGGGGTGGCACGTCCACCACGGGGACAAGCTGCATATCCGCGCAAATTACCTCAACGTTGCCGAAAACCTTGTTGATCCGGCGCATGTCGGCTTTGTCCATCCGACGACATTGGGCAATGCGGCCTCCGAAAACGTACCCGTGCACGTCAAAACCGCAGACGAGGTGATCGTGGCATGGCGCTGGATCAGAGACGCGGAACCCATCGGGTTTTTCAAGGCATTCGGCGGCTTTAGCGGCAATGTGGACCGCTGGCATTATTACTATCTGCACATGCCCTCGACCGCCGTGATTGACTTTGGGTCGTCTGATGCAAAGCTTGAACTTCCCGAAGATCAGCGCAACAAAGGCGTGCGTATCTTTGCGCTCCATTTCGTCACACCCGTGACAGAGGACTATACGATCGACCACTGGATGCACCTGCGCAACACCGCCCTTGGCGATGACGCCGCGTCGGACCAAATGGACGCGATGTTCCGCGTAGCATTTGCCGAGGACAAGGCGATTTTGGAAGCCGTCCACCAAGAAGAACAGCGCCCCCAAAAACGCAAACCCATCCGCATCGCTATCGACAAAGCGCCCAACGTCTACCGCAAACGCATCCGCGACCGGATCGAGGCAGAGGCGACGGACGATCTGGGCGACCCCGTCGCACCGGTCTTTGTCCAGCATGATTGATCCATAAAAAGCAAAGCCGCAGCAGACGGCACACCCCAACACGAGAGGACCATCACATGAACAGAAAGACATTCCTGAACAGCGTCATAGGGGCCTTTGCCCTTGGCGTCACCGGCTTTGCCGCATCGGCGCAGTCGGGCGACCCGATCAAAGTCGGAGAGATCAACCACTACAAACGCCTCGCCGCCTTTGCCGAGCCGTATAAACAAGGCATCGAACTAGCGCTTGAGGAAATCAACGCCGATGGCGGTGTGCTGGATCGCCCGCTCGAATTCATCTTCCGCGACGATCAGGGCGACCCCGGTGAAGCGATCAAAATCGCCGAAGAGCTGATGACCAGCGAAGGCACCGTGATGATCACCGGTTCGATCCTGTCGAACGTCGGTCTGGCGATCTCCTCGGTCGCGGCGGAAAAGGGCTGGGTGTACCTCGCCGCCGAACCGCTGGCCGATGCCCTGACCTGGAGCCAAGGCAACCCCTGGACCTTCCGCCTGCGGACCTCGACCTATATGCAGGCCGCGATGCTGGCGGAACAGGCCGCCAAGACCGATGCCGTGAAATACGCGACCATCGCACCCAACTACGCCTACGGCAAAGACGCGGTGGCCGCCTTTAAGGAAGTGCTGACCGAACTGAAGCCCGAGGTCGAATTCGTCGGAGAGCAATGGCCCGCCCTGTTCAAGATCGACGCCGGCGCCGAGGTTCAGGCGCTGGAGCGGTCCAAGCCGGACGCGATCTATAACGTGACCTTCGGTCCCGACCTTGCCAAATTCGTCCGCGAAGGCACCACCCGTGGTCTGTTCGACGGGCGCACGGTCTATGGCCTGCTTTCGGGCGAACCGGAATACCTTGAACCACTGGCCGACGAAGCCCCCGAAGGCTGGGTTGTGACCGGTTATCCCTGGTATGACTTCTCGGACGAGGACGGCGCGAACAAGCCTTTCGTTGATGCCTATCAGGCGAAATTCGACGAAACGCCAAAGCTCGGGTCTCTCGTCGGGTATATGACCGCGCAAAGCATCGCGGCCGCGATCAGCAAGGCGGGATCGACCGAAGGCGACGCGATCCGTATGGCCTTTGAAGGGCTGGATGTGGCGACGCCCGTGGGCGACATCACCTTCCGCGAGATCGACAATCAGGCGACCATGGGGGCCTTTGTCGGGAAGACCATGCTCAAGGACGGTGCGGGCGTCATGACCGACTGGACCTATCTGGACGGTGCCGACTACCTGCCGTCTGACGAAGATGTGTCGAAACTGCGTCCGGCAGAATAATCCGGACCCGCAGCCAAGGGGGGAAGCCCCCTTGGCTGCATCTGACCCCATCCCCAACATCAAGAGGTGCCCATGGGCCTTTTCATCGCACAGATTCTGACTGGGCTTGCCAATGCGGGTGCGCTCTTCATGGTTGCCTCTGGGCTGTCGCTGATCTTTGGCGTCACGCGGGTGGTGAATTTTGCCCATGGGTCGTTCTATATGCTGGGGGCTTATGTCGGCTATTCGCTGATGCAGGTGCTGCCGGGCATGGTCGGCTTCTGGGGAGCGATCCTGCTGGCGGGGCTGATCGTCGGGCTGATCGGGGTGATCGTCGAGATCTGCGTGCTGCGCCCTGTCTACAGCGCGCCTGAACTGTTCCAGCTGGTCGCGACCTTTGGCGTGATCCTTGTCATTCAGGATCTTGCGCTGATGATCTGGGGCCCGCAAGATCTGCTGGGTCCGCGCGCGCCGGGGCTGAAAGGGGTGATCCGCATCATGGGGGAACCCGTGCCGCAATATGACATCGCGCTGATCATCATCACGCCCTTCGTCGCCATCGCCCTGTGGTATCTGATCACGAAAACCCGTGTCGGCACCTTGGTGCGCGCCGCCACCCAGGACCGCGAGATGGTCGGTGCCCTTGGGGTCAATCAGGCGTGGCTGTTCACGGGCGTCTTCTTTTTGGGCTGTGCGCTTGCAGGGCTTGGCGGCGCGTTGCAGCTGCCCAAAGGGGGTGCCGATCTGCTGATGGATTTCAGCATTATCGGTGCGGTCTTTGTGGTCGTGGTCATCGGGGGCATGGGGTCGCTGCCGGGGGCCTATCTGGCGGCGGTGATCATCTCGGTCCTGAATGTGTTTGGCGTGACCTATGCGCCGCAGTCGACGCTTGTTCTGATGTTTGTCGTCATGGTGATCGTCCTGATGTTCCGCCCCTTCGGCCTGCTCGGGAAAGAGGAGATCGCGGGCGAGCACGGCCAGACCGGAGAGCCGGAGCGCCCGATCAAGCCCGCGGGCAATCGCATGCGCTTGCTGGTGATGGCGGGGCTGTTCATCCTTGCGCTGCTGCCGTTCTACGGCGGGAATTTCGCCGTGGTGCTGGTGACCGACATCATGATCTTCTGTCTTTTCGCCGCCTCGCTGCATTTCATGCTGGGGCAGGGCGGGCTGGTCAGCTTTGGCCATGCGGCCTTCTTTGGCGGGGGGGCCTATGCCGCGGCGCTGTTTGTGACCTATGCCGACACCCCGATGGAGTTGGCGCTGGTGCTGGCCCCGATCTGCGCGGGGCTGGCCGCCGTGGTGATCGGCTGGGTTTGCCTGCGGTCCACCGGTGTCTACTTCGCCATGCTGACGCTCGCCTTCGGGCAACTGCTCTGGAGCCTCGCGTTCCAGTGGGGTGATGTGACGGGGGGCGATGACGGGCTGGTCAACATCTGGCCGTCCGATTGGGCGTCGGACAATGATGTCTATTACTACCTCGCTTTTGTCTTCTGCATCGGGGGCATCCTGCTGCTGCGCCAAGCGGCTCATGCGCCCTTTGGCTATGCCATGCGCGCGGCCCGCGACAGTGCGCGCCAAGCCGAGGCGATGGGGATCAACACCAAACGCATCCAATGGGTCGCCTTTACCTTTGCGGGCATCATGGCGGGGCTCGCGGGCGGGTTGTTCGTCTTCTCCAAGGGCAGCATCTTCCCCAACGAGCTTGAAACCGCCCGCAGTTTCGACGCGCTGATCGTGGTGTTTCTGGGCGGGGTGAAGACCCTGTCGGGCGGCTGGGTCGGCGGGGCCTTCTTTGAAGGCGTCAAAGACTATCTGACCCGTTTCGAATACTGGCGCCTCGCCTTGGGCCTGCTGATCATCTTTGTCGTGATCCTTGGCCCCGAAGGCATCGTCGGATCGCTGCGCAAGGCGGGCGAACGCGTTGGCCTGCTGAAAACACCGGAGGACGCGAAATGAGCCCGATCCTGTCTGTGCGCAACCTGTCCCGCAATTTTGGTGCGATCAAGGCGGTGGATGACGTGAGCTTTGATCTTGCCAAGGGCGAGCTGCTGGCGCTGATCGGCCCCAATGGCGCGGGTAAAAGCACCTGTTTCAATATGCTGATGGGGCAGCTCAAGCCGTCGTCGGGCACCGTGCAGCTGATGGGCAAGAACATCGCGGGCATGCAGCCGCGCAAGATCTGGCGCATGGGTGTGGGGCGGACGTTCCAGATCACCGCCACCTATGCCTCGATGACCGTGGTCGAAAACGTGCAGATGGCGCTGATGTCGCATCACAAGCGGCTCTATTCCCTGACCACCTTCGCCCATAAACTCTACCGCGAAGAGGCGCTGGCGCTGCTTGATACCGTGGGCATGGTCGACCAGTCCGAACGTCACTGCGCGGTGCTGGCCTATGGCGACCTCAAACGGCTCGAACTGGCGGTTGCGCTGGCCAATGACCCGATCCTGCTGCTGATGGATGAACCCACCGCTGGCATGGCACCGCGCGAACGGATCGGACTGATGCAGCTGACCGCCGATATTTTGGAGCAACGGGGCATCAGCGTGTTGTTTACCGAACATGACATGGACGTGGTCTTTGCCCATTCGCACCGGATCATGGTGCTGAACCGTGGCCAGCTGATCGCCGACGGCACCGTCGACGAGATCCGCAACAACCCGCAGGTGCAAGAGGTCTATCTGGGCGGCGGCACGCTGTTCAAAGCGCAGGAGGATGCCCATGCTTGAGGTGAACGGCGTCAATTCATTCTACGGCAAGGCGCAGGTGCTGAATGACCTGAACTTTACCGTGGATCGCGGCACTGTCGTCGCCCTGCTGGGGCGCAATGGTGCGGGCAAGACCACGACGATGAAATCCATCATGCAGCTGGTGCGGCCACGGCAGGGCAAGATCATCTATCAGGGCCAAGACATCACCGGCTGGCCCAGCCACAAGGTCGCGCGCAACGGTCTGGGCTATGTACCCGAGGAACGCCGGATTTTCACCCAGCTTACCGTGCTGGAAAACCTGGAGGTCGGCCGCCAGCCCCCCCGCGACGGCTGCACCACCTGGACCGAGGACATGGTTTTCGACCTCTTCCCCAACCTCGCTGAACGCCGTCACAACCGCGGCAAGGCGCTGTCGGGGGGCGAGCAGCAGATGCTGACCATCGCCCGCACCCTGATGGGCAACCCCGCATTCATCCTGCTGGACGAACCCTCCGAAGGCATCGCGCCGGTGATCGTCGAACAGATGGCCCGCGTGATCCTGCAACTCAAGGCAGAGGGGCTGACGGTGCTGCTGTCCGAACAGAACCTGCATTTCGCGCAAGCGGTCGCCGATGGCGTGGTGATCATCGAACACGGCACACAGAAATTCGTCGGCACGCTCGCCGCGCTGCAATCGCAGCCGGAAATTCGGGATCAATATCTGTCGGTTTAGACTAATGTGTTTCGAGATTTGCGAGCTAAGGCAGGTAGCCCCGTAGGCAACAGACTGGGCGTTCTGCTAATACGCCCATAGGTCCACACCATGCGAGGCACATCCGCCAGCATGCCAGATTCGACACGGCACTGAGTTAGAGGTTTTCATCGCCCGTATCGCGCGCGATCCCGATGCTTTCACCAAAGACTACACTGTCGATCCAGCCACCGCCCGTTTTACGCCAGCCCAGCGGAAAGCTATGATCTTGTAACAATGCCCATGGCTTTTTCGTGTGAATCAAGGGGGCATATTCGAGGCATACCAATAGCCGCAAGATGGTATTCAGCTGGGCTAGATACGGGTGTATGTGGGTATATAATTACATAATCTATCTTATCGGCTG
>NZ_JBLWBA010000008.1:0-137720 GCF_048285585.1 Sulfitobacter sp. SBS6
CCCGCAACCAGATTTAGCGAACTTTCGCATTCACCAACGCCCGCATCGCTTGCGGGCCTTGTGGCGTTTTGAGCCAACGTGATGGCGCGAGGGGTGACCTGATAGGAACGCAGGCCCCGCGACCTGTACCTGAATTTGCGGAAGTGGGATGCTTCGTGAACACGAAGATTCGCACAGAGACACCTCAGCAAGAGCGCAAACTGTAACCGCTCCGCTCCATAAACCTGAACGCGCCCTAGAGCCGCAGCAGGCGTGCCTCATGGCGTTTCAGCGTGTTACGCGCGGCGTTGTATTGCTTTATCCCGATCTGCCCTGAAAGCGCGGGGAACAGGGCCAGGATCTCGTCGCGTTGCGCTTGGCCGATGCTTTGGAGTGTCTCTACTCCCGGCTGAAAGCTTTCTGTCCATGCCCCGTCCGACAGCACAAGCTGATGGCTTTCGAACATCAGGTGCACGTATTGAACAGAAGGAGGCGTGAGCGTCCGGATCGTGTCACCATTCACCAAGTGCTTCGCGGCGACGAGGACTTCACCCTGACCAAAATGTAGCATCGATCGCGCATCGGAAAGCAATATTCGGTGGTTGGGTGAAACGATAAGGTCGCGTTCCGGCGTTCCAGCGCTGAGAGCACCCGCCGTGATCAAAACGGGGCGCAGGTGTGGATAGACGACCAGCTCCGCCGCTGTCAGCTGGCGTGCACCGACCCAAGAGACTTTCTGCATTCCGTGGTCGCGTGTGATGACAGCGTCACCGGCTTTCAAGTGCTCTACAGGGGTGTCGCCTTTTGCAGTGGCGATCAGGCTGCCCGCGGTGAAACATGGCACGGTGTTCCCGACATAGAACTTGCCGTTGCCATCCTCCAACGTACCGGATGCGATGGAGCCGTCGCCGTCAAAATCCTGGTCCGTATTGCGGTCGATCTTGAGTGTGCCGATATTGTCGCCCGCATTGGTACCTGGTGCCACCAGTAGATTCCCAAATGTCGGCGCGCTTGGGTCGTTGGCACCGCTTTCAGTGCGGGGCACCAGAACGTTGGCGTTGAACCGCACGTAGGTGTCGCCAAGTCCGCTGACATCGCTTTGGATATTCGCCGATTGGCCGGGGTTCATCGGAACGTAATTATATTGGACGATGCCGGCGTTATAGTCGGCAGCACTGGCATAGACCTTGATCCCGATGAAGGACGATCCCCCGTCAAGTTCACCGTCTGCCGTTTCATTCTGTGTGATGAATTCGATGATGGCATCGTCAGCGAAGGGCTGGCTGCCACCGGAAAGTGTCATCTGACCAGCGCCGTCTTGGCCTGCGCTGGAGTTTGTGGACACAGCGGGATTATTGATAACATCGATACCAAACGCAAAAAAGCTCGCCATGTCTTTATCCTCTGGTGGCCTGTGGGTCGGTCAAATGATCCGGACCGGCCTAGTTTATAGTAGTTTCTGCAATTTCATTAGCGATAAGTGGCGACAAATCGACTTAACTTTTGACATATCACATGGATGTGAAGCGGGCCTGACGCCAGTGGGGCGTCTTTGATGGCGCTGTCGATGGTGGCTGGTATGCCGCAGATGCGATGCTAATTTGAAAGGGCAGTTCGATGGGCAGGGACAACGATCGCTAAGGCAGCACTAGGTAGAAGTGAAACAAAACAGCGACTTATCGGGGATAAGTGGTGCCCAGGAGAGGACTCGAACCTCCACACCGTTGCCAGTACTAGCACCTGAAGCTAGCGCGTCTACCATTCCGCCACCTGGGCACAGGGGGGTTGTGAGGGAGCGTTTATTGTTGTGGGGCGGGGGTGTCAATTGGATTCTCGCAACAAAATGAAACGGTGTGAAAATAAATCCGGAAAACCGAGGTTTGGTGCGGTGGGTCGGGCTTTCGAGGCGATCTCTGCCGGAATTGCTGCTTGTTCCCGAGGGGGGCTGGATGTATCTGTAGCGCTAGATTTTCTGGTCAGGGGTATCATCATGGCAAAGCTGGTCACGGTTTACGGCGGCTCCGGGTTTGTGGGGCGGTATATCGTTCGTCGCATGGCGTTGGCGGGGTGGCGGGTGCGCGTCGCGGTGCGTCGCCCGAACGAGGCGCTGTTTGTGCGCACCTACGGGACTGTCGGCCAGGTCGAACCGGTCTTTTGCAACATCCGTGATGACGCTTCGGTGCGCGATGCGCTGCAGGGCGCTGATGCGGTGGTGAACTGCGTCGGTATTCTGGCCGAGGCGGGGAAGAACACCTTTGACGCCATTCAGGCCGACGGCGCAGAACGCATTGCGCGCTTGGCCGCCGCCGAAGGGATCACGCGTTTTGTGCAAATCTCTGCCATCGGGGCGGATGCCGAAGCGGATAGCGAATATGCCCAGACCAAGGCGATGGGGGAGGCCGGTGTGCTCAAGCATATGCCGCAGGCTGTCATCCTGCGCCCCTCGATCGTGTTCGGCCCCGAGGATGACTTCTTTAACCGTTTCGCTGGTATGACGCGCATCAGCCCTGCGATCCCGGCTGTGGGTGCGGATACGCTGTTCCAGCCCGTCTATGTAGATGACGTGGCCCACGCGGCGGAGCTTGCGGTGACAGGCAAGGCCCCTGCCGGTATTTACGAATTGGGTGGCCCCGAGGTCGAAAGCTTTCGCGGCCTGATGCAGCGTATGCTTGACGTGGTGAACCGTCGCCGCATGGTCGTCGCCTTGCCGACTTTCGTGGCGAAGGTGATCGCCTTTGGCCTTGATGTGTTGCAGTCGGTGACGCTCGGCCTTGTCAAGAACAACACGCTGACCCGTGATCAGGTCAAGAACCTGGCGCATGACAATGTTGTGGGCGAGGGGGCGCAGGGCTTTGATGCTTTGGGGATCAGCCCCGTGTCCATGGGCTCCGTCCTGCCCGAGTACCTGTGGCGGTTCCGCCCCTCGGGCCAGTATGACGAGATCAAGCAATCCGCGAAGAACCTGCGGACCTAACGATTTCGATGTCGAATTTGGAAAGGCCCTGCCGGCGACGGCGGGGCCTTTTGCGTTAGCTGTAGGCGTATACCAAAAGCGCTGCCCCCAGCAGGATGCGATAGATGACGTAGGGGGTGAAATTCACGCTGCGCAGCAAGCGCATCATCAGGACCAGTGCCGCCAGTGCGGCAACAAAGGCGAAGCTCGCAGCGATCGACGCGTCGCGCGCGAGCTGCGCGTCGGCTTGCCCGATCACATCCAATGACAAAAGCGCGCCAGAGGCGAGGATAGTGGGAATCGACATCAGCATGGACAGCGTTGCGGCGCTGGCGCGGTCGTAGCCCAGTTTGCGGGCGGCGGTGATGGTGATGCCCGACCGCGACGTGCCGGGGATCAGCGCAAGCGCCTGCGCCAGTCCCATCCAGACGGCACCTTTGACATCCCAGTCGTCAGTATCCCGATCGCTGCGCCCCGTGTGATCCGCCCAATAGAGCACAATACCGAACAGCAGCATGGTCCAGCCGATCACCGCGACAGAGCGGAGCATTTCGTCAATCCCCAGCAGCTTGAACGCCAGCCCGACGACCAGCACCGGAAGTGTTGCGAGGATCAGCAGGGCGGCCAGCCTTGCGCCGGGGGTGTCCATCTTGCCGCGCAGCAGGCGACCAAGCCCGATGGTGGCTTCTGCGACCTCAGACCGGAAGTAGAGCACGACCGCAAGAAGCGTGCCCACATGCACCGCGACATCAATCGCCAGCCCCTGATCCGGCCCGCCGGTCAGCGTCGGCAGCAGGATCAAATGACCCGAGGAAGAGACAGGGAGGAACTCTGTCAGACCCTGAATGATTGCGACAAGCAGCAGTTGGAACAGGGTCATAAGGGGGCCGGCCTTTGGGTCATTGGCGATGGCATAGGCGTATAACTTTGGGGGGCTGGAAGGAAAGCCTGTAATTGGGTCCGAATCGGACGTAAATATATGGTAAATTTGCGAGAATATCGGGGTTAATATGAAATAAACCGCATATAGGTCAGCAATGCTGCCTTTATAATCGTTTGGCCCCTGTGTATGAGGGGGCAGCAACGTGTTTCAGGCGGAGAGATCCAAGATGGCAAAGCAGCCAATGCTCAAGTTTACAACGGTTTCCCGGGATATGCCCGAAAAACGGATGCCGAATCTGCGTCGTGAAGACTTTAAAGAGATTTATGCGGAATACGCGGATGAGAAAGCGCAGGAGCAGTCCAGCCGCTGTAGCCAATGTGGCGTTCCCTATTGCCAGACCCATTGCCCGCTGCACAATAACATCCCCGACTGGCTGCGCCTGACCGCCGAAGGGCGTCTGCAAGAGGCCTATGAGGTCAGCCAGGCGACAAACACCTTCCCGGAAATCTGCGGCCGCATCTGCCCGCAGGACCGTCTGTGCGAAGGCAACTGTGTGATCGAACAATCGGGCCACGGCACTGTGACCATCGGCTCGGTCGAGAAATACATCACCGATACCGCGTGGGAAAATGGCTGGGTGCAGCCGATCAAGCCCAAGACCGAACGCGCCGAATCCGTTGGTATCATCGGCGCGGGCCCCGGTGGTCTGGCCGCAGCCGACGTGCTGCGCCGCGCGGGTGTGCAGGTCACCATCTATGACCGCTATGACCGCGCGGGTGGTTTGCTGACCTACGGCATCCCCGGTTTCAAGCTGGAAAAAGATGTCGTCATGCGCCGCAACGACCAGCTGGCCGAAGGTGGCGTTAACTTTGAATTGAACTGCGATGTGGGCGTCGACATCAGCTTTGCCGATATCCGCGCCAAGCATGACGCCGTGATCATCGCGACGGGCGTCTATAAAACACGCGACATCCAAGCCCCCGGCGTCGGCGGCGTTGGCCTTGAGCGCGCGATTGATTTCCTGACCGTGAGCAACCGCAAAAGCTTTGGCGACAAGGTAGAGGAATTCGATTCCGGCCGTTTCAATGCTCAAGGGAAGCGCGTCGTCGTGATCGGCGGCGGTGATACCGCGATGGACTGTGTACGGACCTCGATCCGTCAGGGGGCGACCTCGGTCAAATGTCTGTACCGCCGTGACCGCGCCAACATGCCCGGCTCGCAACGCGAAGTGCAAAACGCCGAGGAAGAAGGCGTGGTCTTCGAATGGTTGTCCGCGCCCAAAGGGTTCGTCGGTGATCCGGTGACCGGCGTCGTCGTGCAAAAGATGCGCCTTGGCGCGCCGGATGTCTCGGGCCGTCAGGCCCCCGAGGTGATCGAGGGTGCCGATTATGTCGAAGAGGCGGATCTTGTGATCATGGCGCTTGGCTTTGAACCCGAAGACCTGCCCACGCTGTGGAACACGCCCGAGCTGCCGGTCAACCGTTGGGGCACGGTCAAGGCCGACTATATCACCGGCGCGACCGAACTGGATGGCGTCTATGCTGTGGGCGATATCGTGCGCGGTGCGTCGCTTGTGGTCTGGGCCATCAAGGACGGGCGCGACTGTGCGCAGGCGATCCTTGAAAAGATGGGGGCCAGCGTGGCCATCGCGGCCGAATAAGCGCCCCTTTCAACTGATATTTCGCGCCTCGGGCGCGCCCGATTTAGGAGATTCCAAATGACCAAATATGATGACGCCTGGGTAGCACGCGAAGAAGCAAAACGCGCCTTCATGGCAGAAAACGGTCTGTATTCCGAAGAAGAAGAGCATTCATCCTGCGGGGTGGGTCTTGTTGTGAACATCGACGGCTCCAGCAGCCGCGCGGTTGTCGAAAACGGGATCAAGGCGCTCAAGGCGATCTGGCACCGTGGTGCGGTGGATGCCGATGGCAAGACCGGCGACGGCGCGGGCATCCACGTGCAGATCCCCGTCAATTTTTTCTACGATCAGGTGCGTCGCACCGGTCACAGCCCGCGCGAAGGCGAATTGATCGCCATCGGTCAGGTCTTTCTGCCGCGCACCAACTTTGCCGCGCAGGAAACCTGCCGGACCATCGTTGAAACCGAAGTGCTGCGGATGGGCTACTATATCTACGGCTGGCGCCACGTGCCCGTCGATACGTCGGTTCTGGGGGAAAAGGCCAACGCGACCCGTCCCGAGATCGAACAGATCCTGATTTCCAACGCCAAGGGCGTGGACGAGGAAACATTCGAGCGCGAGCTTTACGTCATCCGTCGCCGCATCGAGAAAGCCGCGCTGGCCGCTCAGGTGCCAACGCTTTACATCGCGTCGATGTCCTGCCGGTCGATCATCTACAAGGGCATGATGCTGGCGCAGGATGTTGCCAACTTCTACCCCGACCTGATGGACGAACGCTTTGAATCCGCCTTTGCGATCTATCACCAGCGCTATTCCACCAACACTTTCCCGCAGTGGTGGCTGGCGCAGCCCTTCCGCATGCTGGCCCACAACGGCGAGATCAACACGCTCAAGGGTAACGTCAACTGGATGAAAAGCCACGAGATCCGGATGGCCTCGGGCACCTTTGGCGACATGGCCGAAGATATCAAACCGATCGTCGCCGCGGGGTCGTCCGACTCTGCCGCGCTGGATTCGGTGTTCGAAGTCCTGGTGCGCGCGGGTCGTTCGGCCCCGATGGCGAAAACCATGCTGGTGCCTGAAAGCTGGTCAAAGCAGGCGGTCGAGCTGCCTCAGGCATGGCGCGACATGTATTCCTATTGCAACTCGGTGATGGAGCCTTGGGATGGTCCCGCAGCGCTGGCCATGACCGATGGCCGTTGGGTCTGCGCCGGTCTTGACCGTAACGGCCTGCGCCCCATGCGTTTCGTCGTCACCGGTGACGGCATGCTGATCGCGGGTTCCGAGGCGGGGATGGTCCCGCAGGACGAGGCGAATGTCGTGCGTAAAGGCGCGCTTGGCCCCGGTCAGCTGCTGGCGGTCGACATCGAAGAAGGCAAGATGTTCGGCGACACCGAGATCAAGGACAAGCTCGCCGCGTCGCGTCCCTTTGGTGAATGGGTCGGCAAAATCAACGAGCTGGACAAAGCGCTTGGCGATGTCGAGGAAAAGGCGCTGTTCTCGGGCGATGAGCTGCGCCGCCGTCAGGTGGCAGCGGGCTATACCATCGAAGACCTCGAGCAGATCCTCGCACCGATGGCCGAAGACGCGAAAGAGCCCTTGGCGTCCATGGGCGATGACACCCCGTCGGCGGTTCTGTCGAACCAGTACCGCCCGCTCAGCCACTTCTTCCGCCAGAACTTCAGCCAGGTCACCAACCCTCCCATCGACAGCCTGCGTGAATTCCGCGTCATGAGCCTGAAAACGCGGTTCGGGAACCTCAAGAACGTGTTGGATGAATCCAGCGCCCAGACCGAGATCCTCGTGCTTGATAGCCCGTTCCTCGCGAACGCGCAGTTCGATCAGTTGATGACCGAATTCAACGCGAATTCCGTCACCATCGACTGTACGTTCGAGCCGGGCGGCAACAACCTGAGCGAAAACCTGCGCCGCATCCGAGACGAGGCAGAAGACGCCGTGCGCTCGGGCGCTGGTCACATCGTGCTGACCGACCAGTTCAGCGATGCGACCCGCGTGGCGATGCCGATGATCCTTGCGACCTCTGCCGTGCACAGCCAGCTGACCCGTAAGGGCCTGCGGACCTTTACCTCGCTCAATGTGCGCTCGGCCGAATGTGTGGACCCGCATTACTTTGCTGTGCTGATCGGCTGTGGTGCCACCGTGGTGAACGCCTACCTTGCGGAGGATTCGCTGGCGGATCGTATCGGGCGTGGTCTGCTGGACATGACCCTGACCACCGCAATGGCCCGCTACCGCGAGGCGATTGATCAGGGCCTGTTGAAAATCATGGCGAAGATGGGCATCAGTGTCATGTCCTCCTACCGTGGCGGCCTGAACTTCGAAGCCGTAGGGCTGAGCCGTGCGATGTGCGCGGAATACTTCCCCGGCATGACCAGCCGTATCAGTGGGATCGGTGTGACCGGTATCCAACGCAAGGCCGAAGCGGTCCACGACCGTGGTTGGCAGGGTGATGGCGTCGTCATGCCCATCGGCGGCTTCTACAAGGCGCGCAAATCCGGCGAGACCCACGCATGGGAAGCATCGTCGATGCACATGCTGCAAATGGCCTGCAACAAAGCATCCTACCAGATGTGGAAGCAGTATAGCGCCAAGATGCAAAGCAACCCGCCAATCCATCTGCGCGACCTGCTGGATATCAAGCCGCTGGGGGCCCCAGTGCCCATCGAAGAGGTCGAATCCATCACCTCTATTCGCAAGCGTTTCGTGACGCCGGGCATGTCCCTTGGCGCGCTGTCACCCGAGGCACATAAGACCCTGAACGTCGCGATGAACCGCATCGGGGCCAAGTCCGATTCTGGCGAGGGTGGCGAAGATCCGGCGCACTTCGTGCCCGAGGCCAACGGCGATAACCCGTCGGCCAAGATCAAGCAGGTGGCGTCGGGCCGTTTCGGTGTGACTGCCGAATACCTGAACCAGTGTGAAGAGCTTGAAATCAAGGTCGCCCAAGGGGCCAAGCCCGGCGAGGGTGGTCAGCTTCCGGGCATGAAGGTCACCGACCTGATCGCCCGTCTGCGCCATTCGACCAAGGGCGTGACCCTGATCTCGCCCCCGCCGCACCACGATATCTATTCCATCGAAGACCTTGCGCAGCTGATCTATGACCTCAAGCAGATCAACCCGCGCTGTAAGGTGACCGTGAAGCTGGTGGCGTCCTCGGGCGTTGGCACGATTGCGGCCGGTGTGGCGAAAGCCAAGGCGGATATCATTCTGATCTCCGGCCACAATGGCGGCACGGGCGCATCGCCTGCGACCTCGATCAAATATGCGGGTCTGCCGTGGGAGATGGGCCTGACCGAGGCGCATCAGGTTCTGGCGATGAACAACCTGCGTGACCGCGTGACCCTGCGGACCGATGGTGGTTTACGCACAGGGCGTGACATCGTAATGGCCGCGATGATGGGAGCCGAGGAATACGGCATCGGCACTGCCGCGCTGATCGCCATGGGCTGTATCATGGTGCGTCAGTGCCAGTCGAACACCTGCCCCGTCGGCGTCTGCACCCAAGACGAAGCGCTGCGTGGCAAGTTCACCGGCAACGCGGATAAGGTTGTGAACCTGATCACCTTCTACGCCACCGAAGTGCGCGAATTGCTCGCCTCTATCGGGGCGCGTAGCCTGGATGATGTGATTGGCCGTGCCGATCTGCTGGCACAGGTCAGCCGTGGGTCTGCGCATCTTGACGATCTGGATCTTAACCCGCTGCTGATCACCGTCGATGGCGCGGCAGAGATCGTCTATGACCGCAACAAGCCACGCAACGCTGTGCTGGACACGCTGGACTCTGAAATCGTGCGCGACGCCGCGCGTTTCCTCGAGGATGGCGAGAAGATGCAGCTGAGCTATGCGGTGCAGAACACGCACCGTACCGTGGGCACCCGCGTCTCAAGCCACATCATCCGCAACTTTGGCATGAACAACCAGCTGCAGCCCGATCACCTGACGGTCAAGCTGACCGGTTCGGCAGGGCAGTCGCTGGGGGCCTTCGCGGCACCGGGGCTCAAGCTTGAAGTGTCGGGCGATGCGAATGACTATGTCGGCAAGGGTCTGTCGGGCGGCACCATCGTCGTGCGTCCGTCTATGGCCAGCACCATCGTCGCCTCTGACAACACCATCATCGGCAACACGGTGCTTTACGGTGCGACCAAGGGCTTTTTGTTCGCAGCGGGCCGTGCCGGTGAACGTTTCGGCGTTCGCAACTCGGGCGCGCATGTGGTGATCGAAGGCTGCGGCAGCAACGGGTGTGAATACATGACCGGCGGTGTGGCCGTGATCCTGGGCGAGATCGGTGCGAACTTTGGCGCGGGTATGACGGGCGGTATGGCCTATCTCTACAACCCCGATGGCAAGGCCGACAAAATGCTGAACCGCGAAACGCTGGTGACCTGCCCTGTCACGGTCGAGCATTGGGAAAACCAGCTGAAGGGCCTGATTGAACGGCACCTGCAGGAAACCAACAGCCGCAAGGCCGAAGACATCCTGCAGCACTGGGACATTGAAAAGGATAACTTCCTGCAGATCTGCCCCAAAGAGATGCTGGTCCATCTGCCCGCCCCGCTGAGCGTCGAAGAACACGCGATCCCGGCGGAGTAAGCAAAACGGATAGATCGGGCGCGGGGGAAACCTCGCGCCCGATTTCTTTTGTGCGTCGCCCACGCTTTACCGGGGCCGCAACCGGCCTATAGTTACGGGATGATCAAAACAGTTTCCTCTCGCGTCCGGCTGATGGCGCTTTTGCTGGTGGGGCTCGCGCTTGCGGCCTGTACCGATGCTGCGCCCAAGGGCGGCGGCGATATTCTGGTGATTGGCGATTCCGTCATGGCGTGGAACGGATCAAGCGATCAGGCGATCCCCGATGCGATGGCAGCAAGCCTTGGCCGCGATGTGGTCAGCAAGGCCGTCCCCGGGGCGCAGTTCAGCAATGACAGCACGCTCTTGTCCGCTGTCGGTTTCGACATTCAGGATCAGTACCCCGGCGGGCGGTGGAACTGGATCGTGGTGAACGGCGGGGCCAATGATCTGGGGTTCAACGACTGCAAATGCGCGGCCTGCACGCCTGTGGTCGACACGCTAATCGCGGCGGATGCCGCCACTGGGGAAATCCCCGCCTTCCTGTCGCGTTTGCGCAGCACGGGCGCGCAGGTGATGTGGATGGGGTATTACGCAGGCAATGGCAAAGGGTCATTCGAGGGCTGTCGCGATGATCTGGTGCTGCTGGAACGCCGCATCGCGCGGTTTGCGGCACAAACCCCGGGGGTGACATTCCTTGATTCAGAAACCGTCATCGACCGTCAGGATCCCAGCCTGTTTGCCAGCGATAACACCCACCCGTCGCCCAAGGCCTCTGCGCTGATCGGGGCCTATCTTGCAAAAGGGATTTCCGCCCGCAGTGCCCGTTCACAATAAGCCATTGCCACGATATAGCTGATGGCTATGGCAAAACGCGCATCCTCCAAATCCAAGGGCAAAGCCAAGTCCAAGACCCCGTCCCCTGCTGCGCAGCTGCGGTCGCTCAAGCGGCGGGTGGTTCGGGGCGCGTTCAAGCTGGTGCTTGCCGTGCTTGGCCTGTTGGTCGCCCTGGTGTTGCTGTTCGCGGTGATCAACCCGCCGACGACCCCCTATATGTTCAGCGAAGGCCGCAGGCTGGGGGGCGTGGACCAGCAATGGGTCGCGCTGGAAGACGTGGCCCCTGTCATGGCGCGGTCTGTCGTGGCGGCGGAAGATGCGAATTTCTGCGAACACTGGGGCTTTGATCTGGCCGCGATCAAACGCGCCATCGCCGAAGGATCGAACCGCGGGGCATCCACCCTGTCGCAGCAGACGGTCAAGAATGTCTATCTCTGGCATGGCCGCACATGGTTGCGCAAAGCGCTTGAGGCCGGGATCACGCCGCTGGTTGAAACCGTCTGGACCAAGCGGCGCATCATCGAGGTCTATCTGAATGTGGCCGAGTTCGACGAAGGCATCTTTGGTGTCGACGCTGCGGCGCAACATTACTTTGGGGTGATTCCCGCCAAGCTGACCGCAACCCAAGCGGCGCGGCTGGCCGCGATCCTGCCGTCGCCGAAAACCCGTTCGGCCGCGCGCCCCTCTGCCGCGGTGCGCAAGCGCAGTGCCCAGATCCGCGATGGTGCGGCGACAATCAGCAAGGACGGACGGGCAGCCTGTTTCGAGAGTTGAAAAACCCAACCAAGACGGGCATGAGGATGAAACCCCTGTTTGTTAGTACCGGAACCCCTTATGGCTCGCCTGTTTCACGTCCCGCTTTCGCCGTTCTGCCGCAAAGTCCGGCTGAGCCTCGCTGAAAAGAAGATCGAGGTTGAACGCGTCGAAGAACGGTATTGGGAGCAGGACCCAGATTTCATGCGTCGCAATCCAGCGGGCAAGGTGCCCGTGTTGCAGCTTGACGGCATCATCATGTCCGAAAGCGCCGCGATCTGCGAATATATAGAAGAGACTCGCCCCGAACCGTCGCTGATGCCCTCTGATCCGGTCCAGCGGCTTGAAGTGCGTCGTCTGGTCAGCTGGTTCGATGACAAGTTCCACGACGAGGTCACCTCGAAGCTGCTCTACGAACGGGTCAATAAAAAGGTGATGAAGCAGGGGTTTCCCGACAGCCGCAATGTCAAGGACGGGGCCAAGGCGATCAAGTATCACATCGACTATATGGCATGGCTGCTGGACCACCGGCGCTGGCTGGCAGGCGACGTGATGACGTTGGCCGATTTCGCGGCGGCGGCGCATCTATCCTCGCTCGATTATATCTCGGATGTGGATTGGAACCGGTCCGACGTGGTCAAGGACTGGTACGCCAAGATCAAGTCCCGCCCCGCGTTCCGGTCGTTGCTGGCCGATCAGGTGCCGGGCTTCCCGCCGCCGAAGCATTACAATGACCTTGATTTCTGATCCACGCCGCGCCCGATGTCTGTGACATCGGCTGCCGATACGGACGCCCTGCGGGGCCGGTTGGTGGCGCAGGCGCTGGACGAAGGCTTTGTCTCTTGCCGGATCTGCCGCCCCGACGCGGTGCCTGATGTGCCCGAACGGCTGCAGGCTTTCGTCGATGCAGGCTATCACGGGCAGATGGCGTGGATGGCGGACCGCATGGCGTGGCGCGGCAACCCTGCCGCACTTTGGCCCGAGGCGCGGTCGGTGATCATGTTGGCCGAAAGCTACACCCCTGAATACGACCCGACCGAGGTGCTGAACCACCCCGACAAGGCGGGCGTATCTGTCTATGCGCAGGGGCGAGATTACCACGACATCGTCAAGAAACGGCTCAAGCGGGTGGCGCGATGGCTGGTGGCGCAGGAACCCTGCGAGGTGAAGGTCTTTGTCGACACGGCCCCCGTGCCGGAAAAGGCGCTTGGGCAGGCGGCGGGGCTGGGCTGGCAAGGCAAGCACACCAATCTGCTAAGCCGAGACTGGGGGAACTGGGCCTTTCTGGGCGCGATTTTCACCACATTGGATTTCACCCCCGACACGGCAGAGGTGGATCACTGCGGGTCGTGCCGGTCCTGCCTCGCGGCGTGCCCGACCAATGCCTTCCCCGCGCCCTATCAGCTGGATGCGCGGCGCTGCATTTCCTATCTGACGATCGAACACAACGGGCCGGTCGACCTAGAGCTGCGCAGCAAGATGGGCAACCGCATCTACGGCTGTGACGATTGCCTTGCCGCCTGCCCGTGGAACAAATTCGCCGTCGCGGCGAGCGATTTGCGCTATCACGGCGGTGTCGGAGCCCCCGATCTGGCAGAGCTGGCGACGTTGGATGATGCGGCCTTTCGTCTGCGATTCAGCGGCTCGCCGATCAAGCGGATCGGGCGCAACCGGTTCATTCGCAATGTGCTTTATGCCATTGGGAACTCCGGTCAGGCGCGTCTGACCCCTGTGGCGCAGGGCCTGTTGGACGATCCGGACGCGACTGTCGCCGACGCGGCGCAATGGGCTGTGGCCCGTCTGCGCGAAAACCAAGGCTGACAGGGCTGGACCGCTGCGCCGGAACAGGTAAACCCTAGGAAAACGGTGCAAGGATAGTTGAATGGCGCTTTTGCTTGGGGTCGATACGGGCGGCACCTATACGGATGCGGTGCTGATCCGCGATGAAACCACGGTGATCGCATCGGCCAAGGCGCTGACCACCCGCGCCGATCTGGCCATTGGTGTGGGGCAGGCCGTGCGCCGCGTGCTGGCGGCGGCCGATGTTTCAGCGGGTCAGGTGGCGATGGCGTCGCTGTCGACCACGCTGGCAACCAATGCGCTGGTCGAAGGGCAGGGCGGGCGCGTCGCGTTGATCTATGTCGGCTTCAAGAAGCGGGATCTTGAGACGCACGGGCTGGCAGGGGCGCTGAACGGTGACCCCTATCTGATCCTTGGCGGTGGTCATGACCACGCAGGCGCAGAGCGTGCCCCGCTGGACGAAGCCGCGCTGATCTCCTTTTTGACCGAGCAGCGTGAACAGGTCAGCGGTTTTGCCGTCGCCAGCCAGTTCGCCACGCGCAACCCCGCGCATGAACAACGCGTCGCCGCCTTGGTGACGCAGCTGACGGGGCGGCCCGTGTCGGCCTCGCATCAGCTGTCGGCCAAGCTCAACGGGCCGAAACGGGCGCTGACGGCGGTGCTGAATGCGCGGCTGATCGGGATGATCGACCGGTTGATCGGGCGGGCCGAGGATGTGTTGACCGACATTGGCGTCACGGCCCCGCTGATGGTGGTGCGGGGGGACGGGGCGCTGATCTCTGCCGCGCAGGCACGGGAACGGCCGATTGAAACGATCCTCAGCGGGCCTGCGGCCTCGATCGTGGGGGCGCGGTGGATGACCGGTGCGACGCGTGCGTTGGTCAGCGATATTGGCGGCACCACCACCGATGTGGCCCTGTTGCGCGATGGCCGGCCCGCGATCGACCCCGCAGGGGCCCGCGTCGGCAGTTACCGCACGATGGTAGAGGCCGTTGCCATGCGCACCACTGGTCTGGGGGGCGACAGCGAGGTGCATTTCCTGACCGAAGGCTTGCAGGGCGGCGTGACGCTGGGGCCCAAGCGGGTCTTGCCCATTGCCCTCATCGCGACGGAGGCACCCGAGGTGGTTCATGCCGCGCTTGATGCGCAGCTGCGCAGCACCACCCCCGGCGAATATGACGGGCGCTTTGTGCGTGCCGTGGCCAGTCAACCGCGCGAGGGGATCTCGGCGCGTGAACAAATGCTGCTGGACCGTATTGGTGACGGGCTGCACCCGATGGCCGACATACTGCGCGCCCGCATAGAGACAGGCGCGCTGAAACGTCTGGTAGAGCGTGGCTTGGTCCAGCTGGCCGGCGTTACGCCATCGGACGCAAGCCATGTGCTGGGACGGGTCGCGGCGTGGGACGCAGAGGCCGCAGGCAAGGCGCTGCGGTTGTTTGGACGGCGACGCACAGGCGCGGGGCAGATGCTGGCCCCTGACCCTGCCGCTATGGCGCAGATCATTGTGGATCAACTGACCGAACAGACCGCGCTGGCCATGCTGGAAGCGGCGCTGGCGGAAGAAGAGCCCGCCTTTGATACAGAACCCGAAACGCTGGCCCGCCACGAGCTGTTGCAGCGCGGGTTGCGCGGGCACGCGGGGCTTGTGCGGATCGAGGCGGCGTTGAACGTGCCGGTGATCGGGCTGGGAGCCTCTGCCGCGGCCTATTATCCGGCGGTGGGGGAACGGTTGGGTACGCAGATGATCCTGCCCGAACACGCCGCAGTGGCCAATGCCATCGGAGCAGTCGTCGGGCGTGTGACCATGCGGGAAAGCGGCACGGTGACCTCGCCTGCAGAGGGGCGGTTCAGGGTGTATCTGGCCGACGGGCCGCAGGATTTCACGGATCAGGCACAGGCGCTGGGCACGCTTGAGGCAACCCTGCGCGACAAGGCAGAGGCGGCGGCGCGGGCGGCGGGGGTGGTCGATGTGCAGATCGATGTGCAACGCGACATCCGCCATGCTGAGGTCGAAAGCCGCAAGGTCTTTATCGAAGCGCTGCTGACGGTCGAGGCGACAGGCAGGCCAAGGGTCGCATCGGCCTGACGCTGCACAAAAGAAAACGGCGCAAACCCGAGGGGCTGCGCCGTTTTGCGTTTATTCTGCTGCCGCGCGTTTGGGCAGGACCCAATCGGGGCGCGGGAAGTGGCAGGTATAGCCGTTTGGAATACGCTTCAGATAATCCTGATGCTCGGGCTCTGCTTCCCAGAAATCGCTGACGGGTTCTACCTCTGTCACGACTTTGCCCGGCCAGATGCCCGATGCCTCTACATCGGCAATCGTGTCCAGCGCGGTGGCTTTCTGGTCTTCGTCGACATAGTAGATCGCCGAACGATAGCTCAGCCCGCGGTCATTGCCCTGACGGTTCAGCGTTGTCGGGTCGTGGATCTGGAAGAACAGTTCCAGCAGATCACGATAGCTGATCACGTCGTCGTCAAACATCACCTCGATCGCCTCGGCATGGGTGCCATGATCGCGGTAGGTGGCATTGGGCACATCGCCGCCCGAATAGCCCACGCGGGTCGATAGAACCCCCTCGCGTTTGCGGATCAGGTCCTGCATGCCCCAAAAGCATCCTCCGGCCAGTACTGCGCGTTGTTCGCTCATGCTACATCCTCCACTTGGTTGATATAATCGCCATAGCCTGCGTCTTGCATGTCGTCACGATGAATAAAGCGCAACGAGGCGGAATTGATGCAATAGCGCAGCCCGCCACGATCCGCGGGACCGTCGGGGAATACGTGGCCCAGATGGCTGTCCCCATGGGCGCTGCGCACCTCGGTGCGGATCATCCCCAGCGACGCGTCACGCAGTTCGGCGACATGGGCCGGTTCGATGGGTTTGGTAAAGCTTGGCCAGCCGCAGCCGGATTCATATTTGTCCGAGGACGCGAACAGCGGCTCGCCAGAGACGATGTCTACGTAGATGCCCGGCTCTTTGTTATCAAGCAGCTTGCCCGTGCCCGGCCGTTCGGTGCCGTTCTGCTGGGTGACACGGAATTCTTCGGGGGACAGAGCGTTAATGGCGGCGTCGGTCTTTTCATAGGTCGGCATGCGAGGCTCCTTTGCGGTTTGATACATTAAATGGGGCCTGCGCGGGTTTTTCAAAGGGGTAATGCACCGACGCACCGATCTGTGACCGCCCGCCTGTCGTCCAACCCCTTGGCTTGCAGGTCAGGCCGGGCGCTGCCGCGAGACCTGAACCGCAAGAATACCCAAGGCAATCACGGCGACGCCGATGATATCCTGAACCCCCAGCGGTTCGCCCAGCAACAGCCAGGCAATCGCCACCCCGAAAAACGGGTTGAGGAAATGGAAGGTCGCGGCGCGGGTGGCTCCGATACGGTTGACCAGCCAGAACCAGACCACCGTCGCCAGCAGCCCCGGCACCAGACAGGTATAAAGGAACGCCAGCGCCAGCGGCCAGCTTGGGCTGATGTGTGGCGTCTCGAACAGCAAGGTCGCAATCGACAGCGCGACGCAGCCGACAAGCATCTGCAAGCCCACCACCATCAGGAAGTTCCCGCCAGAGGTCGCACCGCGCACCAGCAGGGTCGCCGCAGATAGCGCGACCACACCGACGCCGCATAGTAGCAGCCCCATCAGATCGACGCCGCCGTTGATCCTTGCACCCATAATGATGGCCACGCCGATCACACCGGCGATCAGCCCTGCAATGCCCAACGGCTTGAGCTTTTCCCCCAGAAACAGCCATGTCGCCAGACCGACCAGCAACGGCATGGTCGAGGCGATGATAGCCGCCAGTGACGCCTGTACGGTCTGCATCGCGACAAAGTTCATCCCCAGATAGACCGCGTTTTGCAGCACGCCGAAAATGATCGTTGCACGCCATTGCGCGCGCGTCAGCCGCCACGTCTGACCAAGCGCCAGCGCGACCCCCACGCCGATCAGGCCAGAGATCAGATACCGCGCCGACAAAGCCATCAAGGGGGACGCGTCCGCGACGATAATCCGCGCCGATGTAAAGGCCGAGGACCACATGACGGCGAAGGCCAGCCCCATGAGAATTGCACGTATATCCATGAGGGGGCCTTTCAGGTTTTCCAGTGGGCGGAGACTTCCGCAGTTGCACGACAGGGGCAAGCGCATTCAGCGCAACACAGACCTGCGCCAAACGCAAAGGGCCGCCCGTGGGCGACCCTTTGTCAGAACAGACTGTGATCAGTCTTATTCGTTAACGCTGTCTTTCAGCGCTTTCGCGATGGTCATCTTAACAACCTTGTCCGCGTCTTTCTTGAATTGTTCGCCGGTGGCAGGGTTGCGCACCATACGCTCGGGGCGTTCGCGGCAGTAGATTTTGCCAATGCCGGGAAGTGTCACAGCGCCACCGCCGGAGACTTCTTTGGTGATCAACGCGCAAACCGCGTCCAGTGCCGCGCTTGCTGTTTTCTTGTCTTCGCCCATTTCCTCAGCCAAAGCCGCGACGAGCTGGGTTTTTGTCATTGGTTTAGTTGCCATCTTGTTTTTCTCCTTCGTCCGCCCGGATTAGGGCCTCACGCGCAGAATGTAACGGTATGTTGTGGCTGAACACAACGAATAGGTCGCAAGAAACCGCGAAAACATGCTATTTTCAGCCGATTTCGGCCTTTAGAGAAAGGCAGTTTCGTCAAACGAGCGCAATTTTCGGCTATGCAACCGCTCTAGCGGCATATCGCGCAGCTGTTCCATCGCGCGAATACCGATCATCAAGTGTCGTGCGACCTGCGTTTTGTAGAAATCAGACGCCATACCGGGCAGCTTCAACTCACCATGCAAGGGTTTGTCCGACACGCATAGAAGCGTGCCGTAGGGCACACGGAAGCGGTAGCCGTTGGCCGCAATCGTGGCGCTTTCCATATCCAGCGCCACGGCGCGCGACTGGCTGAGCCGTTGCACCGGACCGGATTGATCGCGCAATTCCCAGTTGCGGTTGTCGATGGTGGCAACGGTGCCCGTGCGCATGATCCGCTTCAACTCGTAGCCCTCAAGCTGGGTGACCTGTTCAACGGCGTCCTCCAGCGCGATCTGGATCTCGGCCAGCGCGGGGATCGGAACCCAGACCGGCAGGTCGTCGTCCAGCACGTGATCCTCGCGCAGATAGCCATGCGCCAGCACGAAATCCCCAAGCGCCTGTGTGTTGCGCAAACCGGCACAGTGGCCGACCATCAGCCACGCATGGGGCCGCAGCACGGCGATGTGATCAGTCGCGGTTTTCGCGTTGGATGGGCCGACGCCGATGTTAACCAGCGTGATCCCGGACCCGTTCGCGCGCTTCAGGTGGTAGGTCGGCATCTGCGGAGTTTTGACCGACGCAGGCAGCGGCGCGTCGCCGTCCGAAATCTCGACATTGCCGGTAGAGACGAAGGACGTGTAGCCGCTATCGGGGTCACGCAACATAGCGCGGGCGTATTCCTCGAACTCGGTGACGTAGAACTGGTAGTTGGTGAACAGCACGTGGCTTTGGAAATGTTCGGGATCGGTCGCGGTGTAATGCGTCAGCCGTGCCAGCGAATAATCGACGCGCTGCGCGGTGAAGGGGGCCAGCGGGCGCACGTTGTCCAGCGGCAGATAGGTGCCGTTGACGATGTCGTCATTGGTTGTGCTCAGGTCCGGCACGTCAAACACATCGCGCAGGGTGAAATCCGCGGCACCTTCCTGCGGGATCGTCACGCTGTCGTCATTGCTGACCGCGAAATGCACGGGGATCGGCGTGTCGGATACCGCGATGGTCACGGGCTGGCCGTGGTTTTCGATCAGCAGACGGATTTGTTGTGTCAGGTAATGTTTGAACAATTCTGGCCGCGTGATCGTGGCCGAGAAGGTGCCGGGGGACGACACATGGCCGAACGACAGCCGTGAATCCACCTGCGCATAGCTGGAGGTGGTAAACCGGATCTCGGGATAGAAGGCCCTGATCCGCGTTTCCGGGGCGGCGCTGTCCATCGCCTTCTGGAAATGCGTGCTCAGGAAGCCTGTCGCTTGGCTGTATAGCTCGATCAGCCGTGCAACGGCGGCAGCGGCATCGGTGAACTGTTCGGCGGGGCGGGCGTCTGGGGTCAGGATTCTGGTCATGAAACAGGCTCTAACAAAGGAATAAATTCAAAACTGCGCACATCGACCAAGCCGAGGTCAGAGATGCGCAATTCGGGAATGACAACAAGCGCCAAAAGCGAATGCTGCATATAGGCGTTGTTCAGCGTGCAGCCACAGTCGCGCATTGCCTGCATCATGGCTTCGGTCTTGGCGGCGACGTCGGAGGCGGGGTTGTCGGACATCAGGCCGGCGATCGGCAGCTCGACCATGGCCAGCTCTGCCCCGTCCTGGAAGATGGTGATCCCGCCGCCAACCTCGCGCAGACGGTTCGCGGCCATCGCCATATGCTTGGTATCGGTGCCCACCACGATCATGTGGTGACTGTCATGCGCCACGGTGGACGCCATCGCCATCGGCCCCTGATAGCCAAAGCCCGAGACCAGCGCGTTGACGACAGTGCCGGTGCCGCGGTGCCGTTCGACCAGCGCGATCTGGCACACTTCGCCCGTGGACTGCACGCGCCCTTCGGTCACTGGCAGCTCGAATTTCAGCGCGCGGGTGGGGGCCTGATTCTCGACCACGCCGATCACATTCGCGGTGACGGCATTGGCCCCCGCAGGTGCGGTGATCTGGAAATCATCCGCGCCAAGGGCTTTGCCCATGTTGACGGTCTGCCGCGCATGGGGCGGCCAGTCGTAATGCGGGCAGTCTACCAGACACGCGCCATCCTCGGCCACGATCTGCCCCCTTGCGATCACCGTCTCGATGGGGAGTGTCTTGAGGTCAGAGGTCAGGATCACATCGGCCCGCCGCCCGGGCGTCAGTGACCCGATCTCGCGCTCAAGCCCAAAGTGGGTCGCGGTGTTGATCGTCGCCATTTGCAGCGCGACCAACGGGTCGCAGCCGCAGTCGATGGCATGGCGCACCACGCGGTTCATATGACCGTCATTCACCAAGGTGCCGGAATGGCAGTCATCGGTGCACAGGATCATATTGCGCGAATCCAAGCCTTTTTCGGTGATCGCGGTGATCTGGGTTTCAACGTCATACCACGCGGACCCCAGCCGGATCATCGACCGCATCCCCTGACGCATCCGCGCAATGGCATCCGCCTCGCAGGTGCCCTCGTGATCATCCGCAGGGCCGCCCGCCACATAGGCCGCAAAGGCGGGCCCCAGATCGGGGGAGGCATAGTGCCCGCCCACGGTCTTGCCCGCGCGTTGCGTTGCGGCAATCTCGGCCAGCATCTTGGGGTCGCCCGCGGTCACACCGGGGAAGTTCATCATCTCGCCCAGACCGATGATACCGGGCCAGTGCATGGCCTCGGCGACATCCTCTGCCGTGATTTCAAAGCCGGTGGTTTCCAGACCGGGGGCGGATGGCGCACAGGACGGCATCTGGGTGAAGATGTTCACCGGCTGCATCAGGGCTTCGTCATGCATCATGCGCACGCCTTCCAGCCCCAGGACATTGGCGATCTCATGCGGGTCGGTGAACATCGACGTGGTGCCATGGGGGATCACAGCGCGGGCGAATTCCGCCGGAGTCAGCATACCGCTTTCGATGTGCATATGCCCGTCACACAGGCCGGGGATCATATAGCGGCCCTTTGCCTCGATCACCTTGGTCGTGTCGCCTTTGCAATGGCTGGCGTCCGGCCCGACAAAGGCAATGCGCCCCGCCTTGATCGCGATATCATGGTCCGGCAGGGTTTCGCGCGTGTGCACGTTGACCCAGATACCGCCGGTGATAATCGTATCCGCAGCACTGCGTCCTGCCGCAACAGCGACCAGTTGATCGGCCACATCGGGCCACGAGGGGAATGTGTGTTCTTTCATACCTGACGTTGACACGAAGATCGCCCGAGGTTCAAGCCAGAGCCGTCCAGCGCCGTGGCGTTTGCACTGTCCGTGCCGACTGGGCTAACTGTCTGCAACCGACAGGACATAAGGCGACCCCATGAAGATCATGTTTGTGCACCAGAATATGCCCGGCCAATACCGCGAGCTGGTGCAATGGCTGGCCGATCAACGCACACACCAGATCTATTTCCTGACCCAACGCAAAAAACCGCCCCGTTTTGATGGCGTCGAGACACGGGTCTACAAGGCGCATCACAGACCGGCAGAGACTGCCTATGGGCTGTCAAAGAACTGGGAGGAATCGACCGGCAACGGCTTGGGGGCCGCCCGCGCGGCCAAACAGATCGAGACCCGCGAAGGGTTCAAACCCGATATCGTGGTGGGGCATGTGGGCTGGGGGGAGCTGACGTTTTTCAAGCAGATCTGGCCCGATGTCCCGATCATCGGCTTCTTCGAGTATTACTACAGCGATAACGGCGGCCCTGTAGGGTTCGACCCCGAAGACCCGGTGACCGAGAACACCCCCTTTCTGTTGCACGCGCGCAATGCCGTGCCGCTGGCCAATATCGAAACCGTCGATGTCGGGCTCAGCCCGACCTACTGGCAGCGCGACCGTTTTCCGCAAAGCTTTCACCGCAAGCTTTATGTCTGCCACGACGGGATACGCACAGACCAGCTGCGCCCCGATCCGGCGGTGACGCTCAAGCTGGGGCGGATGGATCGCGCCCTGACCAAGGATGACGAGGTGCTGACCTTTGTGTCGCGCAACCTTGAACGCACGCGGGGCTTTCATGTGTTCATGCGCGCATTGCCACGTATTCTGAAACAACGCCCCGATGCGCGGGTGTTGGTGGTGGGGGGCAACGACACCTCTTATGGCGGCAAAAGCAAACACCCCGGGGGACTGCGCGCCGAGATGGAGGCAGAGGTGGGCAAGCACGTCGATTGGTCGCGGGTGCATTTTCTGGGCAAGCTGTCCTACGAGGATTACCAGAGGGTTATTCAGATCAGCCGCTGCCATCTTTATCTGACCATGCCATTTGTGCTGTCGTGGTCCCTGCTCGAAGCGATGGCGATGGGCGCGACGATTGTCGGCTCTGACGTGGCCCCCGTGCGCGAGGCGATTACCCACGGCGAAACCGGTCTGCTATGCGATTTCTTCGATCCCGACGCGCTGGGCGATCAGGTGGCGGATGTGCTGGGCAATCCGGCGGCCTATGCGCATCTGGGGCCTGCGGCGCGGGCGCATGTGGTCCAGACGTACGACTTCCTGACCAAATGCCTGCCGGAACATATCGCGCAGATGAATGCATTGGTCCCCGAAGGGCAGCGGATCGCCTTGCCCCGGACCCCCACCACATAGAAAGGACGTCTCATGGAGAAAACGCTGCTGTCGATCGGGCATGGCTTTAGCGCGCGCGCCCTCGCCGCACGGCTGGTGCCGCAGGGCTGGCGCGTCGTCGGCACCACGCGCAGCCCCGACAAGGCAGATGCCATTGCGGACACGAGCGTTGAACCCGTCGTCTGGCCGGGGGCCGATCTGGGGGCGTTGATCGCGCAGTTTCCCAATGTGCTCGTCTCGGCCGGACCGGACAGCGCAGGCGATCCGGTTTTGAATGCGGTCGAGGATGCGGTCATTCGCGCCGCGCCCGATCTGCGGTGGGTCGGCTACCTGTCGACAACAGGGGTTTACGGTGACCACGACGGCAATTGGGTGGACGAGGACACGCCGCTGACACCATCGACCAAGCGCGGACGCGCCCGTGTCACGGCAGAGGCACGGTGGCAGGCGATCCCCGATCTGCCGCTGCATATCTTTCGCCTTGCAGGGATCTATGGCCCCGGACGCGGCCCCTTTGCCAAGGTGCGGGCCGGAACGGCGCGGCGGATCATCAAGCCGGGGCAGGTCTTCTCTCGCATCCATGTCGAGGATATTGCCCAAGCGCTTGAGCTGTCCTTGCAGCGGCCTGCCCCGGGCGCAGTCTATAATCTGTGTGACGATGACCCCGCGCCGCCGCAAGACGTGATCGCCCACGCGGCAGAGCTGCTTGGCCTGCCCGTGCCCCCCGCGATCCCCTTTGATCAGGCCGATATGACCCCCATGGCCCGCAGCTTTTACGCGGAAAGCAAGAAGGTTCGGAACGACCGTATCAAGCAGGCGTTAGGCTGGGCACCGCAGTTCCCCACCTATCGGGCCGGGCTGGCGGCATTGCTTGCACAAGACAGCTGACCTTTGGGGGGTATATGCACAATATCGAGGAGCGTAGCCTCACCCATCTGCTGGACGGGATGGAACAAGCGGCCAGCCGCGAGACGGTCACGATCAACGATGTGCTGAACGAATTCGGAGAGCGGTCCCTGCTCCCTTTCATTCTGCTGGCCGCGCTGCTGTTGGTGTCGCCGCTGTCCGGTGTCTTTGGCGTGTCCAGTTTCATGGCGATGGTGATCATCGTGCTGTCGGCGCAGGCGGTCTATGGGCGCAAACGTCTGTGGTTGCCGCAGTTCCTGCTGCGCCGGGAGGTCAAGTCATCCCGGTTGCTGTTCTGCGTGCGGTGGCTGCGCAAGCCCGCTGCGTTTTTTGATCGCCACTCGGGCAAAAGGCTCCAGTTTCTGACGACAGGCCCGATGCGTCTGCTGACGTTGGTGACCTGCGTGATCCTGCCTGTGGGTTGGCCCTTGCTTGAATTCGTGCCCTTCGCGTCGTCCTTCGGGGGCGGGACGGTGGCGCTGTTCGCCTTTGGTCTGTTCACCCGCGACGGGCTTTATGTGCTGCTGGGGTATCTGACGATCCTGCTGACATCGCTGACCTTCTACGCCGTCATTTTCTGATTAACCCAGATAGGCGCGCAGCGCGTCGGGCGGGTTGTCCATCAGCGCTGCGGCAGGCTGCGGCGGATGTGCGGTGCCACCTTCGACAAAGATCACCTGATCCGCGATGCGGCGCACGTCTTCGGGGGCGTGGGTGACCATGATCAACGCGGCTTTGGTCTCTGCGGCGAGGGCGGCCACCAGATCCAGCATGTCGTTGCGCAGGGCGGGGCCAAGTGCGGCAAAGGGTTCGTCGAGCAGCACAAGCGGGCGGGCTTGCACCAGCACCCGTGCGAGGGCCACACGGCTTTGCTGCCCGCCGGAAAGCTCGGCAGGTTTGCGGGCAGCCATCCCCTGCAGCCCGACGCGATCGAGCGCCTCGTGTACACGGGTTTGGTCCGCGGTGCCGAGCCGCAGGTCGGGGCGCAGCCCCAGCCCCACATTCTGCATCACGCTGAGATGGGGGAAGAGGTTGTTGTCCTGAAAAAGCATCGTCATCGGCCGCGCACCGGGGGCGGCTTGGGTGATGTCCTTGCCCTGCCACAGCAGCCTACCGGACCTGAGCGGAATGAACCCGCAAAGCGCCCCCAGCAGGGTGGATTTCCCCGCACCCGAGGGGCCGATCACCGCATAGGTCTGCGCGGGCGCAAGGGTCAGGTCGGCGTGCAGGGTAAAGCTGCCTTGGGTGATCTGCGCGGTCTCAAGTGTCAGCATGCCAGCGCCCTCCCTTGTCGAATATCCAGAAAATCCCAAGCGACAGCGCCAGCAGGATCAGGGCCGCACCGGCCGCGGCCTCCATCCGGTAGGCCCCCATCAACCGGTACATCTGCAGCGGCAGGGTGGCACTGTCGGGGTCGGCAAACAAGGCGATGACCCCCAGATCTCCCATCGACAGGGCACCGGTCAGCCCCGCGGCAAAGCCGATCTGCGGGCGCAAGCGTGGCAGGATCAGCCAGCGCCAAAGCGGCCATCCACTCAGCCCCAGCATCTGCGCCTGCCGGCCATAGATCTGCACCGTGTCGCGCAGGCGGGGCACCAGAATACGCAGGGCAAAGGGCAGGGCCATCAGCGCATTGACCAGCGCCGTGACGGGCAGGGCCAGCGCAAAGGGGCTGGCGACAGGGTTGATCAGAATGAACCAGCCGGTGCCGATCATCAGCGGAGAGGCCGCAAGACCCAAGAGGCCCACGGCCTCTACCCCGCCGCGGGCGCGGGTCGCGATCCATCCGGCAAGGGGCAGAGCCAAGGCCAGCAAGACCACCACGCTGATCAGCGCCACGATGAGTGAGGTGCCCGCCGCCTGCCACACGCTGGCGGGCATTTGCGGCAGGCCGATCACCCCGCGCAGCACGACCGAGGTCAGGGGCAGCAGCAGAAACCCCGCCGCCAACGTGATGAACAGCGCGTCGAGCCCGCGTTGCAGCCCACCACGTGCGTCCCAGCGGTGCAGGGGGCGGTCCTGCCCGCCACCCAGACTGATCGCGGGGATGATCCACAGCGCCAGCGCGGCGGTGCTGCCCGCAAGCCCAAGCTGCACCAGCGACAGCAGCGCTGCACGGTTCAGGTCAAAGTCGAAACGGAACGCCTGATAGATCGCAAGCTCGATCGTCGTGGCGCGGGGGCCGCCGCCCAATGTCAGCGCGACGGCAAAGCTGGTCAGGCAGATCACAAAGATCAACGCCGCGGTGCCGGGCAGGATTTGCCGCAGGAGGGGAAGCTCGATGCTGCGAAATACCGCGCGCGGGGTCAGGCCAAGCTGTGCGGCCAGCCGGAACCGTTCCGCGGGCACGGTCTGCCACGCCTGCAACAACAGCCGTGTGGCCAGCGGGAGGTTAAAGAAGACATGCGCCAGCACCACGCCGTGCAGCCCGTAGATCGTGATGCCGGGCAATCCGACCGCCGACAGCGCCGTATTGAGCCAGCCCGCGCGGCCAAACACCGCAAGCACCCCCAGCACGGCGACAATCACCGGCAGGATGAACGGTGCCCCCAGCAGCGTAACCAGCAGCCCGCGCCCGACAAAGCGCCGTCGCGCCAAGGCGCGGGCGACAGGGATCGCCAGCACGGTAGACAGCAGGGCGGAAAGCGCGGCCTGTAACACGGTAAACCGGATCGCGGACCAATCGGCGGGGCCAAGCCCGCTGCCGAACTCGGCCCGCCACAGCACCGCCCCCACCGCAGCAAGGATCAGCGCCGCAACCAGAACGGCGGCGCTGATGCCGGATTTCGTGCTTATTGCGACAGCGCGGAGAGCCATTCGGCCAATGCTTCCTCGCGCAGGGCGGGCACGTCATCGTTCGGGATCAGCAGCGCCTTGCCCGGTTCGATCAACTGTTCAAAGCCTTCGGGCAGCCCGCCTTGGGGCGTGACGGCGGGGTACATCCAGTTGGTCGTGGGCAGCACCGATTGCGCCGCGTCCGATACCATGAACCGCATGAACTGATCGGCCAGCTCGGGCTGGTCGCTGCCCGCCAGTTTGCCGACCACTTCGATCTGCATGTAGTGGCCTTCGTCAAAGGCGGCGGCGGCTTTGGTCGCGTCCTCTTCGGCGATCAGGTGGTAAGCGGGGGATGTGGTATAGCTCAGCACCATGTCGGCTTCGCCCTCAAGAAACAGGCCGTAGGCTTCGGACCAGCCCTTGGTCACGGTCACGACATTATCCGCCAGACCTTCCCAGATCGCAGGGGCCTCGTCACCATAAGCGTCCTTGACCCACATCAGCAGGCCCAGACCGGGGGTAGAGGACCGCGGGTCCTGGATCACGATCTTGAGGTCACTGTCGGCCAGCGCGCGAAAATTCGCGGGCGGGGTCAGATCGGCGTTATGGACAAAGGCGAAATAACCCCAGTCATAGGGGACAAAGCTGTCGTCTTCCCATGTGACCGGCAGGTCATAATCCGCATCAACTGTGGCGGGCGCGAACAACCCTGTCTCCTTGGCCGCCGCGATCAGGCTGGTATCAAGCCCCAGCACCAGATCGGCGTCAGACCGCGCGCCTTCCAGCTTGAGCCGCGCCAGCAGCGCCGCGCCATCGCCCATGCCGACGAATTTCAGATCGCAGGCGCATTCGGCCTCGAAGGCCGCTTCGATCACCGGGCCGGGGCCCCATTCGGCGACAAAGCTATCGTAGGTATAGACCACCAGTTCGGGCGTATCGGCCCATGCTTGCGTGGCGAAAAGCGTGGTGGCAGCAAGTGTAAGATACTTCATGGCATCCTCCAAAATGCGGCGTCAGAAAGCGTTGGAGGTGTATCCAGACCTTCCCTCCGCCGGTGTTAACCGGTTCAGGTTCAACGGGTCCGTGCGCGCACATCTCAGCCTGTCAGGCCCCCCGAGGTATCTTATCGGTAGAACGCCTGTCGCCCGCGCGCAAGGTGAAACCCCTTGAGGCATGGTGCAGCCCCCGTTAAGGATCACCGCCAAAGGAGCACCGCCCATGTCGATCAACAGCTTTGGCCATCTTTTCCGCGTGACCACCTGGGGCGAAAGCCACGGGCCTGCTTTGGGGGCCACGGTGGACGGCTGCCCTCCCGGTGTGACGATCACCGAAGAGATGATCCAGCACTGGATGGACAAGCGCAAACCCGGCCAGAACAAATACACCACGCAGCGCCGCGAGGCGGATGAGGTGCGGATCCTGTCGGGCGTGTTCGAAGGTGTCACCACCGGCACGCCGATCCAGCTGATGATCGAGAACACCGATCAACGGTCGAAAGACTACGGCGACATCAAGGACAAGTTCCGCCCCGGTCACGCCGACATCACCTATTTCCAGAAATACGGCATCCGCGATTATCGCGGGGGCGGGCGGTCCTCGGCACGTGAAACGGCGTCGCGTGTGGCGGCGGGTGGCCTTGCGCGCGAAGCGATCAAGGCGATTGCGCCGAATGTGCAGATCACCGGCTACATGGTGCAGATGGGCCCCCACAAGATCGACCGCGATGCGTTCGACTGGGACCAGATCGAACAGAACCCGTTCTGGGTGCCCGACGCCAAAGCGGCAGAAGACTGGGCGGCGTATCTGGACGGTCTGCGCAAATCCGGATCCTCCGTCGGTGCGATCATCGAGGTGACAGCGCGCGGCGTGCCCGCGGGCCTTGGCGCGCCGGTCTATGGCAAGCTCGACACCGATCTTGCCGCCGCGATGATGAGCATCAACGCCGTCAAAGGCGTGGAGATCGGCGAAGGCATGTCCGCCGCCATGCTGACCGGAGAGCTGAACGCGGACGAGATCAGCATGGGCCCCGACGGCCCTGTCTATTCGTCGAACCACGCGGGCGGTATTCTGGGCGGCATCAGCACCGGTCAGGACATCGTGCTGCGTTTCGCGGTCAAGCCAACGTCAAGCATTCTGACCACACGCAAGACAATCACCAAGACCGGCGAAGACACAGAGATCATTACCAAAGGCCGCCATGACCCTTGCGTTGGCATCCGCGCCGTGCCGGTGGGCGAAGCGATGATGGCCTGCGTCTTGCTTGACCATATGCTGTTGCACCGCGGTCAGGTCGGCGAAAACCGCGGCATCATCGGCTAAGTCGCGCGGAACGCTTGGATTTTCCGCATGTTGGCGGGAATACGACGCGCAAGTTGACGCGGGGTCTTGCAACTTGAAACCTGCAGGCGCAAGCATGCGCCATGCAAAGCACCACGACAGAGCACCGCCCCGGCCGGGCCATCGCCCTTAAACTGGGGGCGGTCTTTCTGTTCTCGGTCATGGCGGCCCTCATCAAGATCGCGACGGCCACCGTGCCCGCCGCCCAGGCCGTGTTCTACCGGTCGTTCTTTGCCTTCCCGATGATCATCCTGTGGCTATGGCAAAGCGGCGACCTGCGCGACGGGCTGAAGCCGAGCAATCTGATGGGCCACGTCTGGCGCGGCGTTTTCGGGACCACGGCGATGGCGCTGACCTTTGCCGGGCTTAGCCTGCTGCCTCTGCCAGAGGTCACCGCGATCGGCTATGCCACGCCGCTTTTCACGGTAATCTTCGCCGCGATATTTCTGGGCGAACAGGTGCGTGTGTTCCGACTGTCTGCGGTGGCCGTGGGGTTGATCGGCGTGCTGATCGTTCTGTACCCCCGCTTTACCGTAGGCGGGGACAGCGTGTCGCAGCTTGCCATGCTGGGGGCGATGATGGTGGTTGCCGCGTCGATCATGCGCGCGCTTGTCCAGATCCACGTGCGCCGATTGGTGCAAACCGACAGCACGGCGGCCATCGTGTTCTATTTTTCGCTGACCGCGACCTGCCTGTCGTTCCTCACGCTGCCCGCAGGCATGGTGATCAACTGGGAGCCGCTTTGGTGGGTGAACCCCGGTTGGCAAATCTCGGCACTGTTGATCCTGTCGGGCATGATCGGCGGGGTGTCGCAGATCATGATCACGGCCTCTTACCGCTTTGGCCCGGTGTCGATGCTCGCGCCATTCGACTATGCCTCCATGCTGTTCGCGGTGTTGATCGGCTGGGTGCTTTTCAGCGAAATCCCGACGCCTGCAATCCTAATCGGTGCCGGTCTGGTCATCGCCGGCGGTGCCGCGATCATCTGGCGGGAACGGCAGTTGGGGCTGGATCGGTCCAAATCCAAGGCCAGCAGCACGCCACAGGGGACACCCAGCTGATCGGTTGAAATTACGTGCCCTGATTGAATTTCATGTTAGCCTAACCCTCTGGGGTGTGGAGCAGCGGGTATCCCGTCGGTGCTGCACCCTGTTTTCTGGGAGGGAAGAAAGATGAAATTTACCAAGATTATCGCAACTGCCGTGTCCATTGGCGTCGGGGCATCTGCCGCATGGGCGCAAGACTGTGACCATTCGCATTGGGGCCCTGACGACCAGCTGGGATCGGCGAACCTGATCTCGACCGAGCGCACGTTGGAGGCCGCCAAGCTGATCAAGCAGGGCAAATCGATGCCGCTCGGGATCGTGATCGGGCCGGATACACCTGCCTTCCCGCCCCGTTCGCTGAGCCTTCAGGTGGTCCAACCGAACCAGCACGGCGGCCAAAAGCTGTCGTCCTTTGGCTATGAGGGCAATTATAACGACGATCTGCTGCAAACCTGGATCGGTATCGGGTCGCAGTTGGACGGGCTTGGGCATCTGGGCGAAGACGGGATGTATTATAACTGCCTAGACGAAAAGGAAATCTCGGCGATCAGCGGCCTGACCAAATTGGGAACGCATGCCGTGCCGCCCTTGGTCGGGCGCGCCGTGATCATCGATATGGCCAAGCACATGGGCAAGGATGTGTTGGCCGCCGGTGAGCATTTTGGCGAGGCAGAGATTACCGCCGCGATGGAGGCGCAGCAGATCACGGTAAACGAGGGTGATATCGTGCTGTTTCACACCGGCTGGACCGACGGCATGATGGAAAGCGACCCAACGGCCTGGGGGTCCACCGAACCGGGGCTGAACAACGAAGGCGCGGTGTTTATGGCGTCGATGAACCCGATGGCCGTGGGTGCAGACACATGGGGCCTAGAAGCCATTCCACCGAAAGAGGGGGACAAGGTGTTTTATGGCCATGTCACGCTGCTCAAGGATAACGGCATCTATATTCTGGAGACGATGAACACAGGCCCGCTGGTCGCTGAAGGCGTGCAAGAGTTCATGTTTGTGCTCGGGCAGCCGCTGATCAAAGGCACGGTACAGGCGATGATCAATCCGGTCGCGCTTTACTAACACGACGTGCTGCACCGCAGGTGCGGACATGAAAACGGCGCGGGGGGAGAACCCTCGCGCCGTTTGTTTTGATGGGGCAGTTCAGGACCGGACGAGCTTTTCGTAGTCTTCCGAAATCTCGCGGGTGAGCGCGCCAACCTCGAAGGTGTAGTCGCCGATCTGTCCGACGGGTGTGACCTCGGCCGCGGTGCCGGTCAGCCAGCATTGCTCGAAGCCTTCCAGCTCTTCCGGCATGATGTGGCGTTCGTGCACGGTCAGGCCCTTTTCCTTGAGCATCCCGATAACGGTCTGACGGGTCAGCCCGTTCAGGAAGCAATCGGCCAGCGGCGTGTGCACTTCGCCGTCCTTGACGAAAAAGATGTTCGCGCCAGTCGCTTCGGCCACATAGCCACGATAGTCCATGAACAGCGCGTCGGAACAGCCCTTGGCCTCTGCCGCGTGTTTGGAGGTGGTGCAGATCATATACAGGCCCGCCGCTTTGGCGTGTACGGGGATCGTTTCGGGCGACGGGCGCTTCCATTTCGAGATGTCGAGCTTGGCGCCCTTCATCTTGGCGTCGCCGTAATAGTTGCCCCATTCCCAGCCTGCGATGGCCAGACGTACAGGGTTGCGCGCCGCCGAGACCCCCATGTCGGGGCCGGCACCACGCCACGCGACCGCGCGGACATAGGCATCGGTCCAGCCGTTCGCCTTGAGCATTTCGTATTTCGCGGCTTCGATCTCGTCCACGGAATAGGGGATTTCGAAGTCGAGGTATTGCGCCGATTTGCGCAGCCGTTCCGAATGCTCGCGGCCTTTGAAAATCTTGCCATTGTAGCAGCGTTCGCCCTCGAACACCGATGACGCATAGTGCATGGCGTGGGTCAGGATGTGGACATTGGCGTCGCGCCAATCGACCATTTTACCGTCCAACCAGATTTTGCCGTCGCGATCGTCGTATGCGCCGTCCATGATGTATCCTTCCTCAAAGCACCTCGGGATTTATGAAAATTGCGTGAAACCCGCTGCGTGCAGACATATAATTACGCAAAACATGGGATTCGATAGCCTTTGACTCTTGGAAAGTCAATAACGCTGACGTAAGCTCTTGGCGCAGCAAGGGGAGAGTATAATGGCAGACGGACGCGGCCCATCATCACACACGGGCGAGAACCTGCTGTTCCTGACGGATGAACAGCTGCGGCAGGGGATCGAGGCGATGTTCTTTGCCTACCGCGGCTTTACAGCCGACCCTGACAAGATCCTGGTGGATATGGCCTATGGCCGTGCGCACCACCGTGCGATACACTTTATCAACCGGGCCCCGGGCACGACGGTAAACAACCTTCTGGGGATTTTGGGTGTTACAAAACAATCCCTTAATCGTGTATTGCGCACGCTGATCGCCGATGGTCTTGTCAAAAGCCAAGTGGGAAAAGCAGACAAGCGGGAGCGGCACTTGTATCTGACTGACGCCGGGCGCGCGCTCGAACAGACATTGTCTGATGCACAACGGATGCGGATGCGCAGTGCGTTCCGCGACGCGGGCCCCGAGGCGGTGGCCGGTTTCCGCACCGTGCTAGAGGCGATGATGGACCCCGAAATGCTCCATTGTTACACCCGTCTGAAGGAAAACGGCGCGTGAACGAGGCCGACGCACACCTGCTGATCGTCGATGACGACGAACGTATTCGCACGCTGCTGCAGAAGTTCCTGATGCGGCACGGGTTCCTTGTGACCTCGGCCCGCGATGCCGCCCATGCGCGGCGTATTCTGGCGGGGCTGGATTTTGACCTGATCGTGCTGGATGTGATGATGCCGGGCGAGGATGGTCTAAGCCTGACCCGCAGCCTGCGCGAAGACATGCAAACGCCGATCCTGCTGCTGACCGCCAAGGGCGAGACGGGCAACCGGATCGAAGGGCTGGAAGCGGGGGCGGATGATTACCTTGCCAAACCGTTTGAACCCAAAGAGCTGCTGTTGCGGATCAACGCGATCCTGCGGCGTATGCCCGACACCCGCGTGGCTGATACCGCGCCCAAGGTGCTGTCGATGGGGCCGATCCGCTATGACATCGAACGCGGAGAGCTGTGGCAGGGCGACGATCTGGTGCGGCTGACCGCCACCGAAATCCAGCTCATGCGCATTTTCGCGGCCCAACCCGGCGCCGCGCTGAGCCGGTCAAAACTGGTGGAGGAACTGGGCCGTGACCGCGGGCAGGCGCAGGAACGTGCTGTCGATGTGCAGATCACCCGTTTGCGCCGCAAGATCGAAGACAATCCCAAACAGCCCCGCTATCTGCAAACCGTGCGCGGCGCGGGCTATATGCTGGCCCCCGACTGATCACGCGCTGCCTTGGCGGTAAATGTGGTGTCGTGGCGTAAGAGAATTTGCGCCCAAGAAATCGGCACGGTCACTGGAAGCTATGGCGCGGGCGGGCTATGGTCAGGCCAAGTTTGATTGATGGGATTCACGGCAATGACGGATACTCCGGTAGAAGAGATGAGCTTTGAGGCAGCGATGGCCGAACTGGAAAAGGTTCTGGGCCAGCTGGAACGCGGCGATGTGGCGCTGGATGAAAGCATTTCGCTTTACGAACGTGGGGCCAAGCTCAAGAAACGCTGCGAGACCAAGCTGAAGGAAGCCGAAGAGAAAGTCGCGCAGATCACGCTGGATGGCGACGGCAACCCTGTCGGAGTGGCTCCTGTTGGCGGGGTTTGACATCTCGCTTGAGACAGAGCTGACGCGCAAACCGTTTCATGCGGCCATGCCCCATGCTGCGGATCTGGCGATTGGCCAGATCCTGCACGGGCTTGGCGGGTTGGACGGCACCGTGGCCGAGGCGATGCGCTATGCCGTGACAGGCGGCAAGGGCCTGCGGGCTTTTCTAGTGATCGAAAGCGCGCGGTTGCACGGGGTGATGGACGCGCAGGCCGCCCCCGCCGCCGGCGCGATCGAGGCGCTGCACGCCTATTCGCTGGTGCATGATGACATGCCTTGCATGGATGATGACGCCCTGCGTCGGGGTCAACCCACGGTACATGTGAAATGGGACGAGGCGACGGCGGTTCTGGCGGGCGATGCGCTGCAGACATTGGCGTTTGAACTGGTCGCGGCAACGGGCTGCGGCGACGCTGAACGGATTGCGCTGGTCACGGGGCTGGCGCGGGCTGCCGGTGTGCGCGGCATGGTGGGCGGGCAGGCGATGGACATCGCCGCCGAAACCGCACGCCAGCCGCTGACGCTGGACCAGATCACGACGCTTCAGGCCGGCAAGACCGGTGCGCTGATCGAATGGGCCGCGACGGCGGGGCCGGTGATGGCGGGCGATGATGCCGCCGCGCTGCGCAGCTATGCGCGCAACCTCGGGCTGGCGTTCCAGATCGCGGATGACATTCTTGACGTCGAAGGCGATGCCGCCACGGTGGGCAAGGCCGTCGGCAAGGATGCCGACGCGGGCAAGGCGACCTTTGTGTCGCTGCTGGGGCTGGACCCCGCCCGCGCCCGCGCCCGTGATCTTGTCGATGCTGCCTGTGATGCCCTGTCCCCCTACGGCAGTGACGCCGAAACCTTGCGAGACGCGGCCCGCTTCGTTATTGCCCGCAAAAGCTGATCCGGTGGAGAGCCAGATGACCGATAGACCAGATACGCCCCTTTTGGACCGCGTGAACCGCCCTGCCGATCTGAAGAATTTCTCGGATGCAGAGCTGGTGAAACTGTCCCATGAACTGCGGGCAGAGACGATTTCTGCCGTATCTGAGACGGGCGGCCATCTGGGCGCGGGTCTGGGCGTGGTTGAACTGACGGTCGCGATCCATTCGGTGTTTGATACGCCGAAGGACAAGCTGATCTGGGATGTGAGCCACCAGTGCTACCCGCATAAGATCCTGACCGAACGCCGCGACCGTATCCGCACCTTGCGTATGAAAGACGGGTTGAGCGGATTTACCAAACGCAGTGAATCCCCCTACGACCCCTTTGGTGCTGCGCATTCGTCGACCTCTATCAGCGCGGCTTTGGGCTTTTCGGTGGCACGTGATCTGGGCGGCAATGTCCCCGAAGGTCTGGGCGATGCGATTGCGGTGATCGGCGATGGGTCGATGTCGGCGGGCATGGCCTATGAGGCGATGAACAACGCGGGCCATCTGAAAAAACGGATGTTCGTCATCCTGAACGACAACGAGATGTCGATCGCGCCGCCGGTGGGGGCGATGTCCACATACCTCAGCCGTCTTTATGCCGAAGAGCCGTTTCAGGATTTCAAAGCCGCGGCCAAGGGCGCTGTCAGCATGTTGCCCGGCCCGTTCCGCGAAGGGGCCAAGCGCGCCAAGGATATGCTCAAGGGCATGGCCGTGGGCGGTACGTTGTTCGAACAGCTTGGGTTTTCCTATCTCGGGCCGATTGACGGGCATGACCTGAACCAGTTGCTGCCGGTGTTGCGCACGGTCAAGGCGCGGGCGACGGGGCCGGTGCTGATCCATGTGATCACCAAAAAGGGCAAGGGGTATGGCCCCGCCGAAGCCGCCCGTGACAAGGGCCACGCGACCGCCAAGTTCAATGTGCTGACGGGCGAGCAGAAGAAAGCGCCGTCAAACGCGCCCAGCTATACCCGCGTCTTTGCGGACAGCCTGATCGCCGAGGCCGCAAAAGACGACAAGATCTGCGCCGTGACAGCCGCGATGCCGGATGGGACAGGGCTGAACCTTTTCGCCGAACGCTACCCCAGCCGGTGCTTTGACGTGGGGATCGCGGAACAGCACGGTGTGACATTCTCTGCCGGATTGGCGGCAGGCGGGATGAAGCCGTTCTGCACGATGTATTCGACCTTCCTGCAGCGCGGCTATGATCAGGTGGTGCATGACGTGGCGATCCAGCGCTTGCCGGTGCGCTTTGCGATTGATCGCGCGGGGCTGGTCGGGGCGGATGGTGCCACTCATGCCGGTGCCTTTGACGTGGCGTTTTTGGCGAACCTGCCCGATTTCGTCGTGATGGCTGCCGCGGATGAAGCAGAGCTGGTGCATATGGTGGCGACGGCGGCGGCCTATGACGACGGGCCGATTGCCTTCCGCTTCCCACGAGGTGAAGGCGCGGGCGTGACCATGCCCGAACGCGGCGAACCGCTGGAGATCGGCAAGGGGCGCATCATCGCCGAGGGCAAGCGCGTGGCGCTGCTGTCCTTTGGCACGCGCCTGTCAGAGGTGGAAAAAGCCGCCGAGGCGCTGCGGGCCAAGGGCATCACGCCGACCATTGCCGACGCCCGCTTTGCCAAGCCGCTTGACCGCGAGATGATCCTGTCGCTGGCCGCCGATCACGAGGCGCTGATCACCATCGAAGAGGGTGCAGTCGGCGGTTTCGGCAGCCATGTGGCACAGCTTCTGGCGGATGAGGGCGTGTTCGACGCGGGGCTGAAATACCGTTCGATGGTGCTGCCCGATATCTTTATCGATCAGGCGAGCCCTGCGGATATGTATGCGGTCGCTGGGATGAACGCCGAACATATCGAGGCCAAAGTGCTGGATGTGTTGGGCATCGCCAGCATCGGGGCGCAGCGGGCCTGACGCACAGGCCCGCGCGGTAAACCCGTCTTACGCGTCAAGCAGTTGACGCGCCGCGACGATGCCAAGCGCTGCCGAAGCGGCCTCGCGCCCCTTTTCGACGAAATGCGCGCGGTAGATCGCATTGTGGTGGTCGGTTTCCTGATAATGGTGCGGCGTTAGCGACACCGAGAGGACGGGCACGCCCGTATCAAGGCCTACGCGCATCAACCCGTCAACCACGGCTGTCGCCACGAAATCATGCCGGTAGATGCCGCCATCGACCACGAAGGCCGCGCAGATCACCGCATCGTATTTGCCGGATTTGGCCAAGGTCTGCGCCATCAGCGGCATTTCGAACGCGCCGGGGACATCGACAACATCGATCTGGCTTGCGGGGATGGTTTCGGAAAACCCGTCATAGGCACGATCAACGATATCGGCGTGCCAGCGTGCTTTTACAAAGGCGTAGCGGGTGTGTGTCATAGTGATCTCCTTTATTACGTCAGCGACACAAGTCACCCAAGGCGATCACGATTGCGGACGGCCCCAAGGGGCCGCTACAAACGCATTCTCTTTCATCCGGACTATGACCGTCGGCTCTGGCATCTCACCAGATCTGCTGACCCGGCGCATCCCGAAGGGATGTCGCCAGCGCTCGCGGGCTCGTGGCACTGGGGCCACATACCGCCGGTGGGGAATTGCGCCCCGCCCTGAGAATAGGGATACGTTGCCAAGGCAGGGGCGCGTCTGCAATACCAAAAGCGCGTTTGCAGTTTGGACCCTACGTTATGCACCCGAATCCCGTTTACCACGACGCCGACACCGCCAAGAACATCGCCTTTGCCCGCGACCGCAGCTTTGGCTTGCTTGCAGCCAATGGCAGCGACGGCCCGTTGATCAGCCATGTGCCGTTTTTGCTGAACGAAGCAGGGGATCAGGCGGATCTGCATCTGGTCAGGTCAAACCCGATTGCGCGGGCGCTCAAACCCGCGCTGCCGGTCAAGCTCGCCATCAGCGGGGGCGATAGCTATGTCTCGCCCGACTGGTACGACATCGACGATCAGGTGCCGACGTGGAACTATGTGGCGGTGCATCTGACCGGCACGCTGGAACTCCGCCCGCAAGAAGAGCTGCTGGACCTGCTGGATCGCCAGTCTGCCTGGTTCGAGGATCGTCTGCTGCCCAAGCCGCCGTGGACTACCGCCAAGATGAACCCCGTGACCATGCAGAAAATGATGCGCATGATCGTGCCCTGCCGGATGCGGATCACCGGTGTCGACGGGACGTGGAAGCTGAGCCAGAATAAACCCGATGCGGTGCGACTGGCCGCTGCCGACGGGGTAGAGGCGCACGGCTTTGGCGCGGGAACAGGCAGTTTGGCCGACCAGATGCGCGCGGCAAAAGGCGCCTGATCAACAAACGATTGCACCGCGCGCGGATGACGGTGATAGTTCGCCAGAACCCCGAGGAGGAGACACCCGTGAAACTATCCTATTCCCCGACATCACCCTATGTCCGCAAGGTCATGGTATTGCTGCACGAAACCGGCCAGATCGAAGATGTGACGCTTGAGAATATCTCGACCACGCCGCTGGCGCCTGATGCCGCGCTGCTGCCGAACAACCCGCTGGCCAAAGTACCGGCACTGGTGCGCGACGAGGGGCCTGCGCTGTATGATAGCCGTGTAATCTGCGCCTATCTGGATGACCGCGCGGGCGGCAAGCTTTATCCCACGGGCAGCCGCCGCTGGGACACGCTGACGCTTGAGGCAACGGCGGATGGTATGCTGGATGCGGCGCTATCGATGGTCTACGAGGGCCGGATGCGCCCCGAAGGCAAGCAGATGCCAGAATGGGTCGAGGGTCAGTGGTCCAAGATCGAACGGGCGTGCGCGGCGCTGAACACACGCTGGATCAGTCAGCTTTCCGGTCCGCTGGATATGGGGCAGATCGCCGTCGGCTGCGCCTTGGGATACCTTGATTTCCGGCATGACGCGCGCAATTGGCGCAAGGGAAACGACGCTTTGGCCGATTGGGCGCGCCGCTTTGATTCGCGTGCATCCATGCAGGCCACTGCCCCTCCGGCAGGATAAAAGCGCAAAAAATCCGGTCTGCACCCTTGAAGGAATGCAACACTGCGACGGTTTGCGCGACAAAGGTATCTGGACGTGCGCGACGCAGCCCGCTAGTAACCAAAAGAATTGTGGGAGGTGCGTCAGCGCCGCCCCTTGATTTAATGGCCGTCAGGCCCTCGATTTGGAGTTAACCCGTGTCCCAAGCAGAAGATCACGCAGGCACCCGGAGGGATTTCCTCTATTACGCCACAGCTGGTACAGGTGCGGTCGCCGTCGGCGCGGCAGTCTGGCCATTGGTCAATCAGTTGAACCCATCCGCAGATGTGAAGGCGCTGTCGTCCATCCGCGTCGATGTGTCCGCTGTTGAGCCAGGTACACAGCTCACGGTCAAATGGTTGGGTAAGCCGGTGTTCATCCGCCGCCGTACCGAAGAAGAAATCGCCAAGGCACGTGACGTTGAAATGTCCGAGCTGCCCGATCCGGGCGCCGAGAACGCCAACATCGCAGCCGGTGCCCCCGCGACGGATGAAAACCGCGCCATGGCCGGTAAAGAAGACTGGCTGGTGATGATGGGCGTCTGTACCCACCTGGGCTGCGTGCCTTTGGGCGACGCAGGTGACTTTGGCGGCTGGTTCTGCCCCTGCCACGGGTCGCACTATGACACTGCGGGCCGTATCCGCAAAGGGCCAGCACCGCGCAACCTGCCGGTGCCAATCGCAGAATTCGTGGATGAAACCACGATCAAACTAGGTTAAGGGAGAACGGGAATGGCTGGAATTCCTCACGACCATTACGAGCCGAAATCTAACGGAGAGAAGTGGCTGCACACCCGTCTTCCCGTTGTCGGACTGCTGTATGACACATTGATGATCCCGACACCGAAGAACCTGAACTGGATGTGGATCTGGGGCATTGTTCTGACGTTCTGTCTGGCACTGCAAATCGTGACCGGCATCGTGCTGGCGATGCACTACACCCCCCATGTCGATGTCGCCTTCTCGAGCGTTGAACACATCATGCGGAACGTGAACGGCGGCTACATGCTGCGCTATCTGCACATGAACGGCGCGTCGCTGTTCTTTGTTGCGGTCTACGCGCACATCTTCCGCGGCCTGTACTACGGGTCGTATAAAGCGCCACGTGAAATCACGTGGATCGTCGGCATGCTGATCTACCTTCTGATGATGGCAACCGGCTTTATGGGCTATGTTTTGCCTTGGGGTCAGATGTCCTTCTGGGGCGCAACGGTTATCACCGGTCTGTTCGGTGCGATCCCGTTCATCGGGGAAAGCCTGCAAACGCTTCTGCTGGGCGGGCCTGCGGTCGATAACGCCACGCTGAACCGTTTCTTCAGCTTGCACTACCTGCTGCCCTTCGTGATTGCCGGTCTGGTGATCGTGCACATCTGGGCCTTCCACACCACCGGGAACAACAACCCCACAGGGGTCGAGGTCCGTCGCACAAGCAAGGAAGACGCAGAGAAAGACACGCTGCCCTTCTGGCCCTACTTCGTGATGAAAGACCTGTTCGCGCTGGCCGTGATCCTGGTTGTTTTCTTTGCGATCGTGGGTTTCATGCCGAACTATCTGGGCCACCCCGATAACTATATCGAGGCGAACCCGCTTTCGACGCCTGCACACATCGTGCCTGAATGGTACTTCCTGCCGTTCTACGCGATCCTGCGTGCCTTTACTGCCGAAGTCTGGGTTGTTCAGATTGCGTCCTTCGTGACCGGTGGCATCATCGACGCCAAGTTCTTTGGTGTTCTGGCGATGTTCGGTGCGATCGCGGTGATGGCGCTGGTGCCTTGGCTGGACACATCCTCGGTGCGTTCGGGCCGCTATCGTCCCATGTTCAAGTGGTGGTTCGCGCTGCTGGTGATCGACTTCTTCGCGCTGATGTGGCTGGGTGCCATGCCTGCGGAAGAGCCCTATGCCAGCTTCTCGCTGATCGCTTCGGCCTATTGGTTCGCATACTTCCTGGTGATCCTGCCGCTTCTGGGTGTGATCGAGAAACCAGCGCCGCAGCCTGAAACCATCGAAGCCGACTTTGACGCGCATTACGCGCCAAAAACCGGCGGCACCAAGACGCTGGTCAAGCCAGCAGAGTAAGGACCATGACAATGATCAAGAAAACCTTCCTTTCGGCTGTTGTCGCCTTGGGCTTTGCAGGTTCCGCTGCTTTCGCCGCCGGTGGTGAAGCGCATGTCGAAGACTTTGACTTCTCTTTCGAAGGGCCTTTCGGGTCCTTCGATGCCAACCAGCTGCAACGCGGTCTGCAAATCTATACCGAGGTATGCTCTGCCTGCCACGGGATGAAGTTTGTGCCGATCCGTACACTTGCGGATGAAGGTGGCCCCCACCTTCCCGAAGATCAGGTGCGTGCCTATGCCGCGAACTTTGATATCTTCGACCCCGAGCTGGACGACACACGCCCCGGCACGCCGGTTGACCATTTCCCTGAGTCCGCGTTGGATACCGCGCCCGACCTCAGCTTGATGGCCAAGAAGCGCGCCGGTTTCCACGGGCCTTACGGTCTGGGGATCAACCAGTTCTTCAAAGGCATCGGCGGACCCGAATACATCGCGTCCCTGATGGTCGGCTATGAAGAAGCGCCTGCCTGTGCCCCCGAGGATTTCCCCGGTCACTACAACACGGCGTTCCCAAGCGGCGGTATCCCCGAATCCTGTAAGGACGAGAATGGCCACGCCACAATCGAAGGCAGCTGGATCGCAATGGCACCCCCGCTGTACGGTGACGACGTGACCTATAACGACGGCCACGATTCTGACTTGCACCACGAAGCCGAAGACGTTGCGGCCTTCCTGATGTGGACAGCCGAGCCCAAGATGATGGCACGCAAGCAAGCCGGTTTTGCTGGCGTTCTGTTCCTGACGCTACTGTCGGTATTGCTGTACCTGACCAACAAACGTCTGTGGGCCCCTGTGAAACACAAGGAAGACTGATCTTCCTTCACGCGGCCAATGCCTGAACATAGCCCCCCGATCCATTTTGGTTCGGGGGGCTTTCTTTTTTGGGGGTAATCGGCTGGTCGCCAAACGCGCTGGCAGGACACCGCCACAGACGGTGTCCGTGGCTTAGCGGTGGAAGCCTGCCACGCGGTCCAGCCGCACACCGCCATAGCCCGCAAGCACGGACATCACCGCGGCGGTGGCAGGGCCGTAGACGGTTAAACGCACCGGCATAAACAGCTCTGTAAACCGGTCAGCAAAGCGGCCACCGAACTGCGCAAAATGCGCCATCACGGCTGCGTTGTCCGCATAACGTTCCAGCACAGTGCAGGTGCGTCGGTCGTCGGACATGTAGAATTCGCAATGCAGCGTACGCGGTTCGTCTGCCTCTGCAGCCTGTACCATTTCCTCAAGCAATGGTTGGACATTGTCGCCCTGACCATCCCGCACGTCCATCTCGAGGACCCATTCGATAATTTCGCTCATGTTAACCCTTTCTCGCTAGGGAATCACCCTAGAGGAGAAAGGTTTACAATCTGCAACGTCTCACACAGCCAGCAGATGCCCTGCATTCTGGCCGGTGATCGTGGCCGAAATGATCGCGCCCTCGGTCTGGGGGGTGGCAAAATGGGTTTCGGTGAATTGTTCGGTCCGGCCCATGGTGGGGCTTTCCATCAACACCTGATGGGCGCGACCTTGTTGGGCCGCCAAATGGCGCGCGACCTGCGCGTCACCCGCAGCACGCAGCTGCGCCGCGCGTTCCTTGATGAGCGTGCCGTTCACCGCAGGCATCCTTGCAGCGGGCGTGCCTTCGCGCGCCGAATAGGGGAAGACATGCAGCCATGTCAGATCGCAGTCCGTCACCAGCTTGAGCGAGTTTTCGAACATCGCGTCGGTTTCGGTGGGGAAACCGGCGATGATGTCGGCCCCAAAGGTCATGTCGGGACGCAGTTTGCGGGCCTCTTGGGCAAAACGGATCGCATCGTCGCGCAGGTGGCGGCGTTTCATGCGTTTCAGGATCATGTCGTCGCCGTGCTGCAAGGACAGATGCAGGTGCGGCATCAAGCGGGGCTCGGTGGCGATGGCCTGCATCAGGTTCTCGTCCACCTCGATCGAATCGATGGAGCTGATCCGCAGGCGTGGCAGGTCGGGCACCAGCCGCAGGATGCGCATCACCAGATCCCCCAGCTTGGGCGTCGCGGGAAGGTCCGCACCCCAACTGGTTAGATCGACGCCGGTCAGAACGACTTCGTTAAAGCCCTTGTCGACCAGCCGCTTGATCTGATCCACCACGACCCCCGCGGGGACCGAGCGGGAGTTGCCGCGGCCATAGGGGATGATGCAGAAGGTACAGCGGTGATCGCAGCCGTTCTGGACCTGCACATAGGCCCGACTGCGCGTGCCGAATCCGTCGATCAGATGCCCCGCCGTTTCGGTCACCGACATGATGTCATCGACCTGCAGCGCCTCTGTCTCGCCGATGAAATCAGCCGCCAACCCCTGCCACGTCGCGCCGACCATCTTTTCGGTGTTGCCGATGACCGCGTCGACCTCTGCCATCTTGGTAAAGGTCTCCGGTTCGGTCTGGGCGGCGCAGCCGGTGACGATCAAACGCGCGTCGGGGTTGGCCTTACGCAGCTTGCGGATGTCCTGACGCGCCTTGCGCACGGCCTCGGCGGTGACGGCGCAGGTGTTGACGATTACCGCGTCTTTCAGGCCAGCCTGTTCGGCCAGTTCCTTCATCGCTTCGGTCTCATAGGCGTTCAGGCGGCAGCCGTGATTCGAGAAGATCGGGGCGCTCATGTCAGGCTTTCCAGAAACGAAGGGGTCAGCACGCCGCTGAAGACATGGGCCGAGGGGCCGGTCATCCAGACGCCATCCTCGCGCCAGTCGATGTGCAGCGTGCCACCGTCCAGATCAATGCGCACGGCGCGGCCTGTCAGCCCTCTGCGTGCCGCTGCCACGGCCGTCGCACAGCTAGAGGAGCCGGAGGCCAGCGTGATGCCCACACCCCGTTCCCACACGCGCATACGGATGTGATCGGGGCCGATGATCTGGGCGATCTGCACATTGGTGCGTTCGGGGTAAAGCGCGTGATGCTCGATACCGGGGCCAAAACCGGCCAGATCAGTCGCGTCGACATCATCAACAAAGAAGGTGCAATGGGGGTTGCCCATGCCGGTGGCTGTCGGCGCACCGTCGATTGGCAGCTCAAGCGTATCCATCTGGCGAGCAAGCGGAATTTCGTCCCAGTCAAGCTGCGGGTGACCCATGTTGACCGATGTCAGGCCATTGCCTGCATCCCGCGCCGCCAGATCGCCGCGGTCGGTGGTCAGGTGCAGTTGGGTCTTGCCGGTTTCCTCCATCAGGAACCGCGCGATGCAGCGCGTGGCATTGCCACAAGCGGCAGAGGTAGAGCCGTCGGCGTTGAAGAACGTCAGATGCGCATCAGCGGCGCCATTGGTGATCACGGCCAGCTGGTCAAAGCCCACGCCGAACTGGCGATGTCCGATGGCCTGCGCAAGGGCAGGGGTCACCTTAGTGAGCGCCGGGGTGCCGTCGGCACGCAAAGCACCGTCGCGCGCATCCAGCATTTCTTTTTGGCGCGCATCCAGCACGACCTTTTCGCGCGCGTCTAGCACGACTTTTTGGCGCGCATCCAGCACGACAAAATCATTGCCCAGCCCATGCATCTTCATGAAGGGCAAACCGTTGGTCAGATCACTATACATTCGGCGCATATAACGCGGCATTTGAAACTAATCCAGCGAGAGTGAAATTTTTCGTAAGTTTCCGCTTGACCCCAAGGCCGCACCTTTCTAGATACCCGCCTAGTGGGCCGTTAGCTCAGTTGGTAGAGCAACTGACTTTTAATCAGTAGGTCGATGGTTCGAACCCATCACGGCTCACCACTACTTTCCAGTCTGACTGGAACGGATAAAAACAGCGCCCCTCGGGGCGCTGTTTTTCGTTTCAGGTGTTGGGTTTAGGGCTTAGCCCGTATGGCCTTCAAAACATTTCAGCGCGATCCCTGCTTCTTGCAGGGATGATTTGACCGCGCGGGCAATGTCGACGGCTTCGGGGGTGTCGCCGTGCAGACAGATCGTATCGATCGCGGCAGGAATTGTTTGGCCGCCCTCGGTCAGAATCGCACCGGCTTTGACCATTTTGACCATCCGTTCGCCCGCCAGTGCTGCATCGTGAATCACCGCACCGGGTTTAGAGCGGTCGACCAGCGTCGCGTCGTCGTTATAAGCGCGGTCGGCAAAGATCTCTCCGGCCCACTTACAGCCAAGCGATTGCACCGCGTCCTGCTGCGCCGTGGCGGCCAGCACCATGACGATCAGATCAGGCGCGACGCTGAGCGCGGCCTCATAAAGATCGCGGGCCAGTATCTCGTCCTCTGACGCCATATTGGCGAGCGCGCCGTGCAGTTTCAGGTGGCGGACCGATGTGCCAAGGCTGCGGGCCATGCCGACGCTGGCGGCGACCTGATAGCGGACCTGATTTTGCAGCGTGCCCCGTGGCACCGACATGCGGTTGCGGCCAAAACCGGCCAGATCCATGAAACCGGGGTGCGCACCGATACCGACGCCATTGTCACGCGCCAGCGCCATTGTGGCAGACATCACATCGGCGTCGCCCGCATGGCCGCCACAGGCGATGTTGGCAGAGCTGATGATTTGCAACAAAGCGGCATCATCGCCCATTTTCCACGGGCCAAAGCTTTCGCCCATATCGGCATTCAGATCGACGGTCGGCATTTAATGCTCCTCTTCAAAGGGGTTGTCGGTGGCAGAGATCGCGCCCCCCACCAGCTGATAGGCCAGCAGGTTGCGGATTTTGGCAGGGTCGCGGACCAGCGGCGTGACCTGCCCGCCAAGCGCTTTGATGTCTTGGCGGTGCTGCGTCTCGAGCGTGATGGCCTGTTCCAGCGTGATGAATTCGAACCGGATCGCGGTGCCCGATGCGGCTTGCGCCACGCGGGGCAGGTCGCGGGGAATCACGGTCCCGATGCGGGGATAGCCGCCGGTGGTCTGGCATTCGCCCATCAGCACGAATGGTGCGCCGTCACCGGTGATCTGGATGTCGCCGGGCACGATGACCTCGGACAGGATGGACAGACCGCCCTCGGCGCTGAAACCGTCGCCGTCGTGGTCCATGCGCACGCCCATGCGGTTGGCACGCGGGTCGCGGGTAAAGGCGGTGGTCTCGAAGCGTTTGCGTTCATCAGCGGTAAAGTGGTCGGTCTGCATGCTGGCCACGACGCGCACGGTGCCGCCGTCAAAACGACTGTCGCGGGGCAGTTGTAGCCCCGTTTCGCGCGACTTGTCCGGCCCGAGGGGCAGCGCGCCGCCCGCAGCAAGCGGCTGGCCCAGCCCGGCGCTTAGGTGGCTGGCCCGTGCCCCCAACAGTGTGTCAGAGACGATGCCCCCGCCCACATGCAGATAGCCATAGGTGCCGCCCGAGGTGCCGCCAATGGTCAGCTTTGCGCCCGCGGGCAGCATGTGGCTGGCGTTCCAGACGATGGCATCCCCGTCGATGCTGGCGGCCATGGTGGCCCCTGTCAGGGCGATACGGATGTCGGCGTCAGCCGTGAAGGTCCCGCCGGTGCCTGTCATCTCTATCACCGCAAGCTCGGGCGATTGGCCCAGCAGGGCAGCCCCTTCGTAAAGCGCCACGGGATCGGCGGCACCGCCCTTTGTAAGCCCTTGGGCACGCCAACCGGGACGGCCCATATCCTGTATCGTCAGGGCGGGACCGGCTTGGGAAATGGTGAGGGTCGCGCTCATGCCAGCACCTCTGTCTCTGCGCCGCCCTGGCCGGTTTCATCTGCGGCGGTGATCTTGTCATATTCGGCGCGCGATATGGAGGGGAAGCACAGCTCGTCCCCCGGTGACAGGGCAAAGGGCGTGTCGCTGCGCGGGCGGAAGGTCTTGAATACGGTCTGCCCGATATGGCGCCAGCCGGTGGGGGAGGCATTGGTGAAGATAATCAGCTGCCGGATCGCCACGATCAACGCGCCGGCGGGGACGGATTTTGTCAGCCCCTGCTGGCGCGGAATATCCCAGTTCTGCGGCAGTTCGCCCATATAGGGCTGGCCGGGGGCAAAGCCGATGGTCAGCACCCGCACGCGCGCCTGCGACAGCTGTGCAATCGCCGCATCGGGGTCCAGCCCCGCAAGCTCTGCCGCTTCTTCAAGCTGTGGCGCAAGGTCGGTGCCATAGACCGTTGGCACATGCCACAGCGTCCGCCCCGTCGGCAGGTCAGAGGTGTACCAGTCGCGCGTTGCCAGCAGATCGTGCAGCCGGTCCAGCAGGGTGTCCACCGAAGCCGCCACCAGATCGATCTGCAGGAAGGTGGACACCAGCGAGGTGCTCGTCTCTGTCACCTCGGGCCAGTCGGCGGCATCCACGGCGGCGCGAAACGACAGGGCGGCGCGGTTCGCGGGCTCTGACATCGTGTCGGCAAAACGCACCAGCACGCCGGACAGGCCAACGGTCTGGATCAGGGGGAAGTCGGTCATTGGGGCACCTGCCTTAGATTTTCGGGCAGCCAGGTCGCGATGTCGGGGAAGAAGATCAGGACAAAGACCATCACCACCATGATAAGGAACATCGGCAAGGCGGCTTTGGTGATATATCCCATCTCGTGATCCGTCATGCCTTGCAGCACGAACAGATTGAACCCGATCGGCGGCGTGATCTGCGCCATCTCGACCACGACCACAACAAAGATTCCGAACCAGATCAAGTCGATCCCCGCACCGCGCACCATCGGTTCAACGACAGCCATCGTCAGCACGACCGACGAAATACCATCAAGGAACATGCCCAGTACGATATAGAATACCAGCAGCGCCATCAGCAGTTGAAAGCGCGTCAGTTCAAGCGCTGCAATCCCGTCCGCCAGCGCACGCGGCAGGCCGGTAAAGCCCATCGACAGTTTAAGAAAGGCCGCGCCTGCAAGGATCAATGCGATCATGGCAGAGGTGCGCATCGCCCCCATCAGGCTTTCCTGAAAGCTGGTCCAGTTCAGCGACCCCTGCATCAACGCCAGCGCCAGCGACCCTAGCACACCGATGGCCGCCGCCTCTGTCGCGGTGGCGTAGCCCAGATACATCGACCCGATCACCACCGTGATCAGCCCGAAGACCGGCAACAGAAAGCGCGAGTTGCGCAGCTTGGCGGCAAAGCTCATCCCTGTCTCGACGCTGGGGTTCCAGTCCTTCGAGGTCAGCGCGATAAAGGCGACATAGGCCATGAACATCAGCGCCAGAATAAGCCCCGGCAGGACGCCGGCAAAGAACAGTTCGGTGATGCTTTCGTTCACGGTGACGCCGTAAACGATCAGCGCGAGCGAGGGCGGGATCATCAGCCCCAGCGTGGCGGCACCGGCCAGCGTGCCGATGATCATCTTTTCGGGATAATTGCGCGCCCGCAGTTCGGGGATCGACATTTTGCCCACGGTCGACAGCGTCGCGGCAGACGACCCTGACACGGCGGCAAACACGGTGCAGCCGACGATATTGGTATGCACCAGCCCGCCGGGCAATTTCGCCAGCCACGGCGACAGCCCTTTGAACATATCCTCGGATAGCCGCGTCCTGAATAGAATCTCACCCATCCAGATGAACAGCGGCAGCGCGGTCAGCGTCCACGAGCTGGACGAGGCCCAGATCGTCGTGACCATAGCATCGCCAACCGGGCGGGTGGTAAACAGTTCCATCCCGAACCAGGCGACGCCCATCAGCGCCAGGCCAACCCAGACGCCGGTGCCCAGCAGGAACAGCAGCACAGTGATAAACAGAATGATCGCGTAAAGTTCCGTCACAGCGTCACTCCCCAAAACTTTGATCGACAAGATCGCGGGTGAGACGGTGTTCGCCTTTTACGATCAGATAGAGCAGGTTATCGGTCAGCGCGATGGCGAGGATGCCACCGCCCACAACCATCACCGACTGCGGAATCCACAAGGATGTGGCGTCTTGCGACTGGCTGACTTCGTTGAATTTCCACGACCAGTAGACGAACCAATAGGCGTAGTAGGTGAAATACCACGCAATCGCCGCGGCAAGGCCGAAGCACCATATTTCAAGAAGCCGTTTCGGGCCTGCGGGCAGTGCGTTCAGCAGCACCGATACGCGGATATGCGCGCCACGGTTCAGCGCGTTGGCGAAAGCGAGGAAGCTGGCGGCGGCCATCGCATAGCCGGCATAGCTTGCCGCACCGGGGAAAACCTCGCCGGTCCAGCGGGCAACCATCTGCACCACGATCAGCAGCAGGATCGCGACAAGACTGACGGCAGCCAGGGCACCAGATGCGAAATAGATGAAATCAAGCAGGCGTCGCAGGATGTTCATGGGAAAGGTCTCCGGATTGGCGGATCGAACGTCAAACGGCGGCACCTGTGTGGGGCGCCGCCGTTCGTTGATTTACTGCATGGATTTGTAGCTATCGACGATCGCCTGACCGTCCTCGCCCGCATTCTCCAGCCATTCGGAGGTCATGGTGCCGCCAATGTCGCGCAGGCCGGACATCAGCTCTTCGCTGGCGGGTTCCACGGTCATGCCGCCTTCGCGCAGCCCGTCATAGGTGAACTGCGTATAGTCCTTGGAGGCTTGCAGCCCGCGCGTTTCCGCATCGCTTGCACAGGTGGTGATGATCGCCTTGTTCTCTTCCGAGACATCGTTCCACACGTCATTGTTGATCATGATGTAGTTGCGCGGCAGCCAGGCGTCGACCTCGTAGAAATGGGTCAGGCTTTCCCAGACTTTCTGGTCATAGCCGGTCGCACCGGACGAGATCATCGATTCCGCAACGCCGGTGGCAAAAGCCTGGCTCAGCTCGGCGGCTTCGATGGTGACGGGCAGCATGCCTGTCAGCTCTGCCAGACGGCTGGTGGCGTTGTTGTAGGACCGGAACTTGACGCCCTTCATGTCCTCGATCGTGTTGACCTCTTTCTTGAAGTACAGACCCTGTGGCGGCCATGGCACGTTATAAAGCAGCGTCAGGTTCTGCTCTGCCAACAGCTCTTCGATCTTGGGTTTCGCGGCTTTCCACAGCTTGTCGGACGCCTCGAAGGACGGCGCGAGGAAGGGGATGGAATCAAAGCCGAAGATCGCGTTTTCATTCTGGTGCCCCGACAGGATGCGTTCGCCCAGCTGGACCTGACCGGTCTGGATCGCACGTTTGATGTCGGCACCCGCGATCAGCGACCCGCCGGGGTGCACGGTGATCTCGATCTCGCCCGCGGTGCCTTCGGTCACGCAGTTGGCAAATTCAACGCCGTTCTCGGAATGGAAGTTCGACGCCGAATAGGCCATCGGCATGTCCCATTTCTCAGCCGCGAAAGCGGGCAGGGCGGTGGTGACCGTCAGGGCGGCGGTCGCGACGCCTGTCATCAATGTGGTGGTCCGTTTCATGTGGTTCTCTCCTTGTTGGTATGTCTTTGGCTTGCGGGGTTAGCCCCTGCTAAACCGTTGCGGTGCATAGGGCTGCAGGTCGGTGTTGACGGGTTGCCCCATAACCAATCCTGCGACGAGGCGGCCTGTTTTGGGCCCGCCTGTCAACCCGATGTGGTGATGCCCGAAGGCGGTAAAGACCCGGCTTGTGCCAACCTGTCCGATCAGGGGCAGGCTGTCGCTGGGGGCAGGTCGGTGCCCCAGCCATTCGATCTCGCGCGTGGCCCTAAGCTGTGGAAAGGCCGCCTTCGCCTGTCGCCGCAGCAGCGCCAGCGGTGCCTTGGACGGGGCTGCGTCAAGCCCGCCGAATTCCAGAATACCCGCGCAGCGTAGGCCCTGCGCCATGGGGGTGGCAACGAATTTCCCGCTGGCGATCATCACGGGGCGCGCGGGCCCGCCCGTCGCGCCCTCGAATATCACATGATAGCCGCGTTCGCTTTCCAGCGGGACGTTCAGCCCCAGCTTGGCCATCAGCGGTTTCGACCAGACGCCGGTGGCCAGCACGATATCGTCACAGGCCACGCGGCCTTGGGTCGTCTCGACCCCGGAAATCGCGCCGCCGGACAGGTCGAAATCCTTGACCTCGGCCTGCAGGATCGTGCCGCCGCCCTGTTCGAACGCCCGCGCCAGCGCGCCGACATAGCCGCCGGGGTCGCGGACAAAGCCGTGGTCCTTCATGGTGGCAAGCAGGTGTATGTCCGGGCCGAGCGTCGGTTCATACTCGTGTATCTGCGGCCCCTCGATCAGATCTGGCGCGAACCCCGCCTCCGCCCGCAGCGCCCAGGTGTAGGCTTCGGCGTCAAACGCGGCGCGGTTTCGATAGGCGAAAACATAATCGCTGTCCCTCACCCAGTCGGACAGGCCCAAATCAGCGGTCAGGCTTTTGTGTTGGTCCACACTGTCGCTGACAATAGGCGCGAGCCCCTGCGCAATCCGGCGGGTGTCGCGGTCGTTCGCGACCCGCAGATACTTTGCCAGCCACGGCAGCAGACGTGGCAGATAGGGCAGGCGCAAGTAAAGCGGCACATCCGGGTTCAGCAGCATCGCGGGGGCTTTGGCGATCAGGCCGGGGGCGGTGACAGGTGCCACGGCGCAGGCTGCCAGCACGCCCGCGTTCCCATGCGACGTGCCTGTCCCCGGTGCCGCGCGATCAATGATCGTGACCTGCGCGCCTGCGCGTTGCAGCCAGATCGCCGATGACACACCGACAATACCCGCCCCCACGACGACCACATGGCGCGTCATGGGCGACCCTTGGGATGAAAGCAAAGACGGTTCGACATGGTTCTTGATTCCTTTCCGCTCACTTTGGCAGGGAAAAGCAATACGTCAACAAAATGTTTACAAATTGTCATCGTTGTCGCCTGCGCAAGCATGTACCGCCAATTCGTTCATCGAAACGGGGTGGGTTACCGAAGCCAGCCGTCTTCGAAAGCGATCTGACTGACGCCTGCCAGACGGATGATGCGGGCCAGCTCTGCCTCGAAGGCGGCTTGTTTGCCTTTGCCCCACCGGCTGCCCGGCTCTGGCCAAAGGGCGCGTACCACCAGCGTATCGCGGTCACGGTGTGCTTTCATATCCACCCGGGCGACGATGCTGTCGCCCTGCAGGATCGGAAAAACATAATAGCCATAGACCCGTTTGGGCGCGGGCACGAACATCTCTATCCGGTAGCGGAAGCCGAACAGACGTTCGGCGCGTTTGCGATCGCGCAAGGCCGGGTCAAAGGGGCTGAGCACGCGCAGCCGTGCGGTCGGAGCCATGTCTATCGCGGGGTCGCTTGCCAGACCGGGACGGGCAAAGCTGCGATGGACTGTGCCGTCGGCGCCCGCGATCTGCACCTGCTCGACACGTCCGACGGCCTGTTCACGCTGGACCCATGCCTTCGCCTCTGCCGGAGAGATATGCGCCCAGAATGCCGCCAGTTCCCCCGGTGTGGCAAAGCCCAGACGATCCAGCGCGCCGTTGCAGCACCAATCGATGGTCTGCGCCTCATCCGGTGCCTGCGACGGGTCGCATAGCGCCGCGTCGATTACCCGCTCTGTCAGGTCATAGCGTTTCTGGAAACCGTCCCGCCCCACGACGCAAAGCGCTCCGGCGCGCCACAGATATTCCAGCGCGGTTTTGGAGGGATGCCAATCCCACCACCCGCCATTTGATCGCGGTTCATCCTGCCCCACATCAGACGACGACACTGGCCCCTGTGCGCGGATCTGGTCCAGCACGCTCTGGAACCGCCCCTCGAAATCATGTTGGTGCCAGTTCTTGTACCGCTGGCGCAGCATCTGCGCGTCCCGCTGGCGGCGCAATTCCCAATGGGGGTAGTATCCCATCGGGATCACCGCGGCGTCATGGGTCCAGTGCTCAAACAGCGCCCCATCGCGTTCATACAATGTCTTCAACGCTTGCGGGCGATAGCGTTGGCGGCGCGAGAACAGGATCAGGTCATGCGCCCGCGCCACGGTATTGATGCTGTCCAACTGCACAAAGCCCAGGCCCTGGATCAGCTGCAACAGGTCGTTCCCGCTGGCGGGCCCCTGGGGTGCATCGCTCAGCAGATGGCGATGCAGAAAGATGCGACGGGCGTCGCGGTTGCCGATCAGCGGCAGGGTCATACCTTGCGGTTGCGGCGCAGCGTGTCCCCCAGCGACAGGGTCGGTGTCAGCGTAATCTGCGTTTGCAGGTCGGGGTCCGGTTCATCCAGTGTATCGTTCAGAATGATACGCGCCGCGGCCTGTCCGATCTCGAGCCGACAGGCGTCCATCGTGGCAAGCTGACGGGGCAAGCCCTGTAGCAGTTCGACGTTGTTGAAACCGGCAAGGCCGATCTGGCCCGGAATATCGATGCCCTGATCGATCAGATACAGCAATCCGCCCGCGCCGATCATGTCGTTTGAATAATACAGGAAATCCAGCTCGGGCGACCGCTCAAGCATGTCTTGCGTCATCTCGCGCCCCTTGGCCAGCGCAGAGCCGCCAGAGTAGAACGCGCGGTCCTCGATCTCTATCCCCGCTTTGGCGAGCCCTTCGGTAAACCCTTCGAACCGTTTGCGGGCACGGTGGTCGAGCGGCATCTTGGTGCCCATGAAACCGATGTGTTCATAGCCTTCCTTTAGGATCGCCTTGGCCATCTCCTGCCCCGCACGGCGGTGCGAGATGCCGACCATCGCATCAATCGGGCGCCCGTCGACATCCATGATCTCGACCACGGGGATGCCCGCGTTCTTGAGCATGGCACGAGTCGCATCGCTATGTTCCAACCCCGCGATGATCACGCCCGAGGGCCGCCACGACAGCATTTCATAGAGAACACGTTCTTCTTTCTCGGGCATATAGTCGGTGACGCCCACGACCGGCTGCAGCGGCGTGTCTTCAAGCACCTGATTGACGCCGTTCAGCACCTCGGGAAAGACCATGTTCGACAGCGACGGGATAATCACCGCGACAAGGTTCACCCGTTGGGACGCCAGCGATCCGGCAATCTGGTTGGGCACATACCCCAGCTCTTTCGCCGCAGCCAGCACCCGCCGGCGCGTCGCTTCGGACACGTCGCCGCGTTTTCGCAGAACCCGGCTGACCGTCATTTCCGACACCCCGCAGGCATCGGATACATCACGAAGGGTCAACGGGCGTTTCGGAGGCTGTGTCAAAGGCGCTTGTCCTGCTTGAAAGTGGTATTCTATCAACAGCGTAGTGCGTCGGTTGGGCGCAGGCAATCACCATATCAAGCCCCCCACCACAGCGCTGCCATACCACCGTGCAGTGTGGCTGGATCACCACCCCGTTTTGCGCTAAGCCAATCCCGTGGCCCCGTGGCTCAACTGGATAGAGCAGCCCCCTCCTAAGGGGCAGGTTGCAGGTTCGAATCCTGCCGGGGTCGCCATTACTACCTGAGAACGTGCCTTATTTGCGGGGAAAGCCGAACGCGTGGAGGTAAGGGGGCGGCCTAACTTCATCGGTCAGCAGCACGGGGGAGATGCTTATCCGTTCACGCAGAACGGCTAGCCGGGATAAAAGGGTCTTCACAGAGGCCATAATAGAGCTTTCGCAGATTTAGATGCGTGCTCATGACCAGCGTAAGCTTACGATCGGAATTTTTCATTTTTAAAAGGTAAATTGTACATGGAGAACGAAATCGGCGACGCAGCAGTTCGAGAAAGGCCCGGGCTCGTGCGCCTCCTTGCATGGTACGCGATATTTGGCTGCATCTTGTTTTCGGGGATGATCCTGATCGCGGATTTTGTTGTTCCGGACCACGACTGGATCGCCGACACCATCAGCGATCTTGGTGCGGGTGAATATGAATATATTGTCGATATCGGCATCTATGCGTTTTCGGCTTCACTGATATCGATCGCTTTACTTGCCGCGCATATTCATCTGGGCAATTGGCGCTGGAGCGTCGGGATCGTGGGCTTCACCGTCTTGGGGCTGATTGTCTTCCTTGTTGGCGCGCGGAATGAATACGGCGACAACGACAGCGATGGCGTCGTGATCCATAGCTACCTGGTCTATGCTCTTGGCCTTCTTATGGCGATCTTGCCGTGGTCCATGTCAGACGGGGCGCGCTGCTGCGGTGCGGTATACGGCAGAATTCTTGTCGGTCTCTGTGCGCTTTGGACCGTCTCGGCACCGGTCTTTTTCATGCTACCCACCGATGTCGATGGACTTTACGAACGGTATCTTGGTGTGATTGCCATGGCGACGGTGATCACTCTGGCGATGTTGTTTCTGCGCCGGCAGGGGCGCGGATAGGAACGTGGCTGCGGCATGCGGCAGCGTCTGATGCGTCTGGCCAAAGCAAAGCAGCCCCGCCAGTCATCCGGCAGGGCTGCGCTTTATATCTTACAGGCTCGCGTCCAGCGCGGCGAGGATTGCGTCGCCCATTTCGGAGGTCGAGATGGGGGAGCCGCCTTCGGGGCCCATCAGATCCGCGGTGCGTGCCCCATCGGCCAGCACTTTTTCAACGGCTTTTTCCAGACGCGCGGCTTCATCGCCCTGGTCGAAGGAATAGCGCAGCGCCATTGCAAAGCTGAGGATACAGGCGATGGGGTTCGCCTTGCCTTGACCCGCGATATCGGGAGCAGAGCCGTGGACGGGCTCGTACAGCGCTTTGGGGCGGCCATCGGCATTGGGCGCACCCAACGAGGCAGAGGGCAGCATCCCCAGCGAGCCTGTCAGCATCGCGGCACAATCGGACAGGATATCGCCGAACAGGTTGTCGGTGACGATCACGTCGAACTGTTTGGGCGCGCGCACCAGCTGCATCGCGCCGTTGTCGGCGTACATGTGGGACAGCTCGACATCGGGGTAGTCTTCGTCATGCACCTTCTGCACGACTTCGCGCCACAGGATGCCGCTTTCCATGACGTTGGCTTTCTCCATCGAGCAGACTTTGTTGCCCCGACGACGCGCCAGTTCAAAGGCTGACCGTGCGACACGGTCGATCTCGGATTCGGTGTAGCGCTGTGTATTGATGCCGACGCGCTCGTTGCCTTCCTCGAAAATTCCGCGGGGTTCGCCAAAGTAGACACCCGATGTCAGTTCGCGCACGATCATGATGTCGAGCCCGGCAACGAGGTCTTTCTTCAGCGAGGAGAAATCCGCCAGCGCGTCGAAACACTGTGCCGGACGCAGGTTCGAAAACAGGTCCATTTCCTTGCGCAGGCGCAGCAGGCCGCGTTCGGGTTTGACGCTGAAATCAAGCGCGTCGTATTTCGGCCCGCCAACGGCACCCAGCAGAACAGCATCCGCCGCCAGCGCTTTGGCCATCGTGTCGTCATGCAGGGGGGTGCCGTGTTTGTCATAGGCGGCACCGCCGACCAGATCGTGATCCACGTCAAAGGCCAGATCGCGCTTGTCGCCAAACCAGTCGATGATGCGAACAACCTGGCCCATGACCTCGGGGCCGATGCCGTCACCGGCGAGGATTAGCAATGTGGGGTTGGCCATGCGATGTCTCCTGAAAAATACGTTGATAGCGGGGTAGCGCGGGGAGCCAGAGGGGTCAAGAACGGCTAGCGGTCAAGATCGACCCAGACCACGCCATGACGGCTGGCAGCAGGGTCGCGGGTCACGCCAGCGGCGACGATGCGCCAGTCGGTTGAGGGCAGTAGATAGTCGACACGCATATCGCCCAAACCGTCGAAGGTGACGGTGGGCTGACCCGCCAGCGGGTCTTGCAGCGCGGGGTGATCCAACAGCGTCTGGATCGCGGCGCGCAGCCCTTCGCCTTTCGCCGGATCAAGATTTGCATCCCCCAGCAGGATAAAACGGTCTGTTGGCGGCGGGCCGAAGGTGCCCGCCAGATAGTGATCCCAGAACAGGATTTCATCATGGTTGCGTTTGCCGTTGCGGTCCTCTGGTCCGTCGAACACAGGGGGCGTGGCATAGAAGGTCAGCAAGGTCAGGGGCGCTTGGTCTGGGATGTCGATCGGCACGACCCATGCCCCGTGCGAGGCAAGCCGCTGCACCTCTTGCGCCGCGGCAGAGGGGAAGGGGGCACCGTCCGTCTGCGGCAGCAGCGCATCGGGCAGGTCACGCCACAGGAAATCGCTGTAATCCTGAACGTCGGTGCGCAGCACGGGATAGCGCGACAGGATCGTCATCGCGCCCGCGCCGAAGAAGCGGCCATAGCCCTGACCATCGCGCGCGCCGCCCGCTTTTCCGTCGCCGTCCATATCCAGACCCGTGGGCCGTCCCGCATTCGGGGGCAGCGCGAAACGGTAGGGGTAGCTGGGGCCAGCCTCGCCAAGCCTGTCCGCCAAAGCGCCAAGCGTTGTGCCGCCAAGATCGTAATCCACCCCCTGCAGCACGATGATATCGGCACCGACATCCGCCAGCAGGCGCGTCACAGCGGTAATCTGCGGGTCCGCCCCTTTGGCAATGTCGCGCAGCAGCAGACCCGGTCCGGCCCGCGATAATTCGGTGTTGAAGGTGGCGATGCGCAGGGGCTCTGCCACCGCGGGGGATGCGGCCAGCAGAACGCCTGCGATCAGGCTGGCTGCAAGCCGTGATCTTTCTCCGCCTCGTCGGCATAGGCGCGACGGCGTTTCTCTTCGATCATCTCGGCGATCTTGCCCATGGCAATGCCGCGCATGATGATGCTGGCAGGAAGGAAGGCCCATGCGGCGACTGTCCAGATCTGGGTATGCGGGTTCTGCAATGTAATCGGGTCTAGCAGATCGGCCGCCGCTTTGACTACTGCGGGGATCAGGAAGGGCAGAAGGAAGCCAAGCGCGATATTGATCCGTGCGTCCCGTTGCAGACGATAGATGACATCGCCGCCCGCGGTCGGGTCGAACAGCGGCAGGTTCACCCAGACGTTAAAGGCCCCCTGACGCACTGGCCAATTCATGATGCGCACCAGCACCAGAAACGCCCCCATCGAGATCAGCGAGATCAGATAGGCCATGCCCGCGGACGTACGGACCGATGTCACCAGTGCGTCGCTGGCGCTTTCGGGCAGCATCAGGACAATCATGCGCACCGGCGAAAAGGGGAAATCCATCGCATTGCCAAGGATCGTCCCGATAGAGGTCATGGCACCGCCCAGAACCGAGGGGCTGACCTTTTGCTTCAGGATCAACGTCAGCAGGATGATGGTGACCAGCAAGCAGACATAGCGCAGCCGGTTGAAGGGGGCCGCGTCGCGGAATTCGATGATGCTGGGGAAGTTCGAGTTGTATTCGATGAACGTCAGAAAGCAGGCGATCAGTGCCACCAGCATTGTGATCTGGCTGGAATCGTTCAACGCATCGGGTAACATGAGGGCGGGCGTTGCAATCAACAATGCCACCAGAATGCCACGCGCTGCCGCGCCGGATATACGTGCAATCACAAAACTACCCTTCCAAACTGGCCAGCCACGATTCTTTGCCGCGTGCTTGTTCCAACTTGATGCCCTCGGGTGTCGAAGGCCTGCCTCAGAATTGCCTCAATTGTGTCTTCTTTCGCCACATTCCTCAAGCCCGTTCCTGACGATGCGCGCGGATCTGAGACATTTTGAGCGCAGGTGTGGTGCGATATTGCATCATAGCTGCGGCGAAAATGACGCAACCCGCGGTCTGTTGTGGGCAACAAAGCGGTGCCCACAACCATGTATAGAACTCAACCCGTGGTTAGGTCAAGCGCGCCAGCCCGTCGGGCCGGGCCCGTGAGGGTCAGACCCAGGGGCGTGCCTGTGCAGCGGCAGATTCGAAGCTGTCGATAGAGGCCGCTTTTTCCAGCGTCAGACCAATATCGTCGAGTCCGTTCATCAGGCAGTGCTTCTTGAACGCGTCAACCTGGAAGCTGATGACTTCACCGTCAGAGCTGGTGATCGTCTGCGCCTCAAGATCCACTTCGATCCGCGCGTTAGAGCCTTTTTCGGCGTCTTTCATCAACAGGTCCACCTGCTCTTGCGGCAGGGCGATCGGCAGGATGCCGTTCTTGAAGCAGTTGTTGTAGAAGATGTCCGCAAAGCTGGGCGCGATGACACAGGTGATGCCGAAATCGGCGATGGCCCAAGGCGCGTGTTCCCGCGAAGAACCACAACCGAAGTTATCGCCCGCTACAAGAATCTGCGCGTCACGGTATTGCGGTTTGTTGAGCACGAAATCCGGTACTTCGTTGCCGTCGCGGTCATAGCGCATCTCGTCAAACAGGTTCACGCCAAGGCCCGACCGTTTGATCGTTTTCAGGAACTGCTTGGGGATGATCATATCGGTGTCGATATTCACCATCGGCATGGGGGCCGCGATCCCGGAAAGTTTGTCGAATTTGTTCATGGTTTTGTTGTCCTTTGATCTGCTGGCCGCTTACGCGTCGAGCTTGCGGATATCGGTCAAACGTCCGGTAAGAGCGGCAGCGGCAGCCATCGCGGGGGACATCAAATGGGTGCGCCCCTTAAAGCCCTGACGGCCCTCGAAGTTGCGGTTCGATGTCGATGCGCAGCGTTCGCCCGGTGCCAATTGGTCGGGGTTCATCGCCAAACACATGGAGCACCCCGCAAGGCGCCATTCGAAACCGGCATCCTTGAAGATATCGGCAAGCCCTTCTTCCTCGGCCTGCGCCCGCACAAGGCCGGAGCCCGGGACGATCATGGCGCGCATCCCGTCCTTGATCTTCTTGCCTTTCAGAACTGCCGCCGCAGCGCGCAGGTCTTCGATGCGGCCGTTGGTGCAAGACCCGATGAACACGGTATCGATCTCGATATCGGTCAGCGCCATGCCTTCGGTCAGGCCCATGTATTCGATCGCGCGTTTCGCCGCGTCGACCTTGCCGCCGGTAAAGTCCGATGCCGCGGGCACTTTGGCGGTGATGGGCAGAACATCCTCGGGCGAGGTGCCCCAGGTGACGGCTGGTGCGATGTCTTCGCCCTTGATCGTGATGACCTTGTCCCAATGGGCGTCGTCATCGGAATACAGTGTTTTCCACCAATCCATCGCGGCTTCCCACTGGGCACCCTTGGGCGCGTGGGGGCGGCCTTTGCAATATTCGAACGTCTTGTCGTCCGGCGCGATCAAGCCAGCGCGCGCGCCGCCCTCAATGGCCATGTTGCAGACGGTCATGCGGCCTTCCATCGACAGGTCACGGATCGCCTCGCCGCAATATTCGATGACATAGCCGGTGCCGCCCGCCGTGCCGGTTTCACCGATCACGGTCATGGTGATGTCCTTGGCGGTCACACCGGGGGCAAGTTTGCCGGTGATCTCGACTTTCATGTTCTTGGATTTCTTCTGGATCAGCGTTTGCGTCGCCAGCACGTGTTCCACCTCCGAGGTGCCGATCCCGTGGGCCAGCGACCCAAAGGCACCATGTGTCGCGGTGTGGCTGTCGCCGCAGACAACGGTCATGCCGGGCAGGGTCCAGCCCTGCTCGGGGCCGACGATATGCACGATGCCCTGACGCACGTCGGACACGGGGTAGTAGTGCAGGCCGAATTCCTTGGCGTTTGTATCAAGGGCGGCCACCTGAACGCGGCTGTCTTCGGTCATTGTCGCGGCGTTGGCGCGGTCCAGCGTGGTCGGCACGTTGTGATCGGGCACAGCGATGGTCTGGTCGGGGCGGCGCACGGTGCGGCCCGTCATTCGCAGCCCTTCAAAGGCTTGCGGGCTGGTCACTTCGTGGACGAGGTGACGGTCGATGTACAGAAGGCAGGTGCCATCGTCGGCCTCGTGCGCGACATGGGCATCCCAGATTTTATCATAGAGCGTTTTGGGGGACATGTGGTCCTCTCCCGTATGTTATGTAAGCGAAGTATAGGGGTGTACGAAAGACGAGCGCCAAGGCGCGGGCGGGCGTTTATAGTCGCGCCAGCACGGTGTGGGTTGCCCCGAAAAAGCGTTCGCGCAAGCGGGCGCGGTCGCAAATGTTGAACAGATCGTCTGAAACATGTGTCATAGCGGCTTAGCTAGACGCTTTCGGCCATGTGATCAAGGATTCTGACGGTGTGCGGTGGTGGCACGGTGGTGGCGCGGCTGCATCGGATCACGTGGTTGTGCACGGACGCGGGTATCCCTTCTTGCGCGGTGCGCGGGATTGTCCCACCATTGAAGCCCTGTACAAGTTTCTTGCCTTGAAAGTTTATGATGACCCCAGACCCCTTTGCCCATTTCCTTGAGAGTATCCAGGCGTTGATCGCAGGGGGGATCGGATTGGCGGAAAGCCTGATGCAGCCCGGCTGGCGTCAGTACCAGATGTTCATCCTGCTCGGGCTTGCGCTGATATCATGGGGGCTGCATCACGCCACGGGCAACTGGCTGCAAAACTGGGTCCGCTCGCGCGAGGGGTGGTCCAAATGGCAGCTGCGCATGGTGGTGCAGGTCAAGCGGCGTCTGGGGCTGATGTGGTTCGCCCTGCTGGCAGGGACAGTCTATCTGGTGATGCAGAACATTACCTGGCCCTCGCGGTCCTATCTGATCGGCATATTCGCAACGCTGGTGGCTGTTTGGGTCTGTATCGCCTTCGCAGCGCGGCTGGTGCGCAACCGCCCCATGCGGCGTCTGGTGACATGGGGGCTGTGGATCTACGCCACGCTCTATGCGCTGAACGTGGTTGATGATGTCTCGGCGTTTCTGGATTCGGTGGCGCTGTCGATCGGGGATTTCCGGCTGTCGCTGTTGACGGTGATCACCGCGCTGGTGGTGATCGGTCTGTTCTTCTCTGTGGCGCGGATCATCAGCCAGACCAGCGCTGCCACGATCCGCAAGAACGAAGACATCAGCCCCTCTATGCAGGTGTTGGCGGTGAAGGGTGTACAGCTGACGCTTTATGGCATCGCTTTCTTTATGGGGGTCAAGGCCGTCGGAATTGACCTTACCGGGCTTGCGGTGCTGTCGGGGGCGATTGGTGTGGGCCTCGGTTTCGGCCTGCAAAAGGTCGTGTCGAACCTTGTGTCGGGGATCATCATCCTCATCGACAAGTCGATCAAGCCGGGGGATGTGATCAGCCTTGGCGATACCTTTGGCTGGATCCAGACCTTGGGCGCGCGCTATGCCTCTGTCGTGACGCGGGACGGGAAGGAATATCTGATCCCGAACGAGGACCTGATCACCGGTCAGGTGGTGAACTGGTCCCACTCCAACGATTTTGTGCGGCTCGATATCTATTTCGGCACCGCTTACGGGGATGATCCCCATGTGGTGCGCAAGCTTGCGGTAGAGGCGGCAAGCGGGGTCGAGAGGGTGCTGAGCTTCAAGGCTCCGGTCTGTCATATCGTGGGCTTTGGGGACAGCAGCGTCGATTACATCCTGCGCTTCTGGATCAAGGACCCGACAGGCGGCCTGACCAATATCAGGGGCAATGTTTATCTGGCGCTTTGGGATGCGTTCAAAGAGCACGGGATTTCCATCCCCTTCCCGCAGCGCGAGGTCAAGGTTCTGGACGACAGCAAGCTCGCCCTGTCCCGCGCGGGTGCAGGTGTCGGATCAACACAGGAATGAGCGGCGGGAATCAGCGGGGCCGTGAACCGGTCGTGACTGCGCCCGAACCCCCATATCCCCCTGTCGCGGGCGCATGGCAGCTTTGTGACGCAATGGCACGACTGCCAGCCCGAGCCGGACAGATGGCATATGTGCCTTTCGGCCAGACCTTCATGGCGCTGCGAGGAGGGTGGTCGTCGTACCCCCTGACAACGCCAGTGCCGTTGGCAAAAATGCACAGCGGACAAGAGTTTGCCCGTCAGGGTATGCCATTCTCTGGCCGCGTTACGGGCGGCCCGTCAAAGCGGTGGTGTCGCGGCTCGCGGAACGGCCCCGACTGGCGCGCGCCGGTAAATGCCGGTCATGGCCGCTTGTCATTGAAATTTCACTTCGGCGTGCCTATTCTAGGACATCCCCAGCGCCGGGGGACTGTCGGCGCGTCTAAAGGAGGACAATGTCCTGTCAACGCTTTCAAATGCAGTTCCGACTGCTACCCCGCAGGCAGCCCTGATGACTGCTGAACAAAACACAGCCACAAGCGACGCTCTGCTGGCTTCAATCCTTTCCCAACTTGACGACGACAAAGCCGAAGAAGTTGTGCAGATCGATCTGCGCGGCAAAACGGCAATCGGCGACTATATGGTTGTGTGCTCCGGCCGGTCTTCGCGTCAGGTTTCGGCAATCGCCGAAAAGCTGGCTCAGATGGTCAAGGACGACTATGGCCGTTCGCCCAAGGTCGAAGGCAAGGAAACCGGCGACTGGGTGCTGATCGACACAGGCGATGTGATCGTTCACGTGTTCCGTCCGGAAGTCCGCGAATTCTACCAGCTGGAGAAGATGTGGATGACCACAGAAGCCCCAGCCGTGATGCCGCATTAAGCTGCCTTTCAGGCAGGGTTCATGCGTGTTCACATCTGTGCGGTCGGGCGTTTGCGCGCCGGACCGGAAAAAGACCTCATTGATGATTATCTGAATCGGTTCGATCGAACCGGTCGCGCGCTGGGCCTTGGGCCCGCGCGCGTGATCGAGGTTGAGGATAAGAAAAATGGCGGTATGCCCGCCGAAGCCGCGCTGCTGCGCCGTGCCATTCCTGCGGGGTCGTTGATCTGCGTGATGGACGAACGGGGCAAGGTCGAAACCTCGCCGGACTTCGCCAACCGTCTAGGGGGCTGGCGCGATCAGGGGCGGGGGGATCTGTGCTTTGTCATCGGCGGCGCGGATGGCATCGACAAAGAGCTACGCCGCGAGGCGGATCATGCGCTGTCATTCGGCAAGATGGTCTGGCCGCACATGCTGGTGCGCGTCATGCTGGCAGAACAGCTGTATCGCGCCGCCTCGATCCTGTCGGGCGGCCCATACCACCGCGTATAAATCCGCCAGCTCTGGGGTCCGGCAGGGCCCAAACCTTACTTGATCTGGACCTTCTTGATCTCCTTCCCCCAACCGGACTGCGTATCGCGGGCCTGAATGCCGACCTCTGTCGTGCCTGCGGGCAGCTCAACGCCGGACAGGGAACGGGTTAGCGGTTGTTCGTCCACGTGGGGGTGGATCAATTCGCGGATCGCCAGCTGGTTGCCATCGGCATCCAGAATGCGCCACGCGTCCGAAAAGTGGTCCCAGCCGGTATCATTATGGCTGATTGTCACGTCGAATTTATAAAGGCCGCCCTCTTTCGACACGCGCACCGAGTTGATGGAGGTCGGGTCTGCCGCAGCGACCTGTGCTGCAACCAGCAGCGGAATGGAAAGGATCAATTTGTACATGAATACACCAATGTCTGAAAACAGACATATAGACTAGCCTTGCTCATTTTCCAATAGAATGCGCCGTGACAGTGACGTGAACTCGCGCCGCCAGATGATGATGACGGTGACCATGGCCGCTACGGTGAGGGGGATTGGGCCGACGATCCAGCCCAGACTGGCCAGCGCAAAATAAAGCGATCGCAACCCCCGATTGAAACTGCGTGCGGCGGTGATGTTGATCTCTGCCGCCTTGGACGCCAGCGGGGGTGCGCGGCGGTCCTCGGGGTCATTTGGTACGGCGGCCATGAGCACCGAACAATAGCCAAACAGCCGGTTTGACCAGACGAATTTCAGAAAGCCGTTGGTCAGAAAGAACAGTGGCAGCAGCATTTTGAATTCCCACACCACGGTGGGCAGCTCGGTCAGGGCAAGGTCTTCGACCACCGTCGACAGACGCTCGCTGTTGCCCAAAAGCGCCAGTGTCCCGCCCAAAGCGATCATGCTGGTAGAGGCGAAGAAAGCTGTGCTTTGCCGCAGGGTGCTGATCATCTGCGAATCAAAGATACGCGGCTGACGGGTGATCATCTGGGTCATCCATTCGCGCCGGTATTGCGCCATGATCAGCGACACAGAGGGCTTCGCGGGGTTCGGGTGTTCGATGCGCCAGCCAATGGCCAGCCAGGCGCAAAAGATTATCGCCAAAGCGGCATAATCCAGCGGTTGAAACAGGGCGATGCGATCCATCAAAGTCATGCTAAGCTGCATACGCCGACTGGTTCTATGTTGCCAATGTCTTTAATTGGTCATATTATTTTACCAAACTGGAGGTTCGCCATGGAAATGCCCATTCCCAGCCAAGCCGTGATCGCGCGCAAGACGCGCGTGGTTGATCGGCTGCGTCAGGTTTTGCCGGCTGATGCTGTCATCTCGGATGAACGCGAGACGCGGGCCTATGAATGTGACGCGCTGACCGCCTATAAATGTGCGCCGATGGTGGCGGTGTTGCCCTATACCACACAGCAGGTGTCGGACGTGTTGCGCATCTGCCACGAAGAGGGCGTGCCCGTCGTGCCGCGCGGCTCGGGCACGTCGCTGGCGGGGGGCGCGCTGCCCACGGCGGACTGCGTGATCCTTGGCGTGGCGCGTATGAACGAGGTGATCGAAACCGATTACCCCAACCGCATCATCAAGGTGCAAACCGGGCGTACCAACCTGAGCGTCACAGGCGCGGTCGAGGAAGACGGTTTCTTTTACGCGCCCGACCCTTCAAGCCAGCTGGCCTGTGCCATCGCGGGCAATATCGCGATGAATTCGGGCGGGGCGCATTGTCTGAAATACGGGGTGACGACCAACAACCTCATGGGCGTTACGATGGTCTTGATGGATGGCGAGGTGATCGAGGTCGGCGGCGCGCATCTGGATGCGGGCGGGCTGGACCTGCTGGGGCTGATCTGCGGCTCTGAAGGGCAGCTGGGGGTCGTCACCGAAGCCACGCTGCGCATCTTGCACAAACCCGAAGGCGCGCGGCCCGTGTTGATCGGGTTCGACGATAACGAGGTCGCGGGGGAATGTGTCTCTGACATCATCAAGGCGGGTGTCTTGCCCGTCGCCATCGAATTCATGGACCGCCCCTGTATCGAAGCGACGGAGGCCTTCGCCAAGGCTGGTTATCCCATGTGCGAGGCGTTGCTGATCATCGAGGTCGAAGGCTCCGACGCGGAGATCGACCACCAGTTGGGTCTGATTTCCGACATCGCGCAGCGGCACAATCCGGTGGAGCTGCGGCAATCCAAATCCGCTGAGGAAAGCGCCAAGATCTGGCTGGGTCGGAAATCGGCCTTTGGCGCGATGGGGCAGATCAACGACTACATGTGTCTGGATGGCACCATCCCTGTGTCCTCGCTGCCCTTCGTGCTCAAACGTATCAAGGAACTCAGCGATCAGTTCGGGCTGAAGGTCGGCAATGTGTTCCATGCAGGCGACGGCAATATGCACCCGTTGATCCTGTTTGATGCCAACAAACCGGGCGATCTGGAGCTTTGCGAGGCATTCGGGGCCGAGATCCTCAAGCTCTGCGTCGAAGTGGGCGGCTGTCTGACCGGCGAACATGGCGTCGGGATTGAGAAACGCGATCTGATGCATGTGCAATACGCCCCCGACGATCTGGAGGCGCAGATGGCGGTGAAGGATGTGTTCGACCCCGCATGGCTGCTGAACCCCGCCAAGGTCTTTCCGCTGGACGCGTCAGAGACACGCCGCGCCGTGGCGCTGGCGGCGGAATAATCCGCGCCTGATTAACTGCTGATCTTCAACAGATGACACGCACGACGAAGGAGCCGAGATATGGCCATCACATCCGAAGAGGCACTGGTCGAAGCGGTCAAAGGTGCCGCTGGCCCGATCTCGGTTCAGGGGGGCGGCACGCGCGGCCTGCCCGCGACAGGTCAGATCATGCGCGTCGCGGGGCTGCAGGGGATCACGCTGTATGAACCCGGTGCGCTGACGCTGGTCGCGAAACCCGGCACCCCCGTGGCCGAGATCGAAGAGGCGCTGGCCGCCGAAAACCAGCGTCTCGCGTTCGAACCGATGGACCATCGCGGACTGTTGGGCACCAGCGGCACGCCGACGATCGGTGGGGTGATGGCAGGCAATATCAGCGGGCCGCGGCGGATCTCGGTCGGGGCGGCGCGGGACTTTCTGCTGGGGGTGCGCTTTGTCGACGGGCGCGGTGCCGTGGTCAAGAACGGCGGGCGCGTGATGAAGAATGTCACCGGCTATGATCTGGTCAAGCTGATGGCGGGGTCTTACGGCACTTTGGGTGTGCTGAGCGAGGTATCGATGAAGGTGCTGCCACGCCCTGAAACGCAGGCGACCCTGGTGTTGCACGGGCTGGACGATAGGGCCGCTGTGGCCGCGATGGCCCGCGCCCTTGGCAGCGCATTCGAGGTGACAGGGGCCGCCCATGACCCTGCCACCCGCGAAACCGCACTGCGCATCGAAGGGTTCGAGGCATCGGTCAGCTACCGTCTGAGCCAGCTTCAAGCGTTGCTCGCCGGCGCGGGGGCAGAGGTCGAGCAACGCGATGCAGCGGCGACGCAGGCGCTTTGGTCCGGCATCCGTGATGTGGCGGCGTTTCACGACGGGCAGGGTGATGTGTGGCGCGTGTCGTGCAAACCCTCTGACGCGCCGGGGATCGCGGCGCGGTCGGGGGCAGAGCGCTGGACCTATGACTGGGCGGGCGGGCTGATCTGGCTGCGCTGCGTCGCGGGCCATGATCTGCGCGCGGCCATCGGGCCGATGGATGGGCATGCAACGCTGGTGCGGGCCGATGCACAGACCAAGGCGCGCTTGGGCGTGTTCCACCCCGAACCCGCCGGTGTGGCGCGGCTGACAGCGGCCCTGCGGGCGCAGTTCGATCCCAAGGGCATTTTTAACGCGGGCCAGCTGGACCGCGCGGCATGAGCTTGCTTGCGGTCTTCCTTGTCGTCTTTATCGGCGGGCCGTTGGTGTTCCGCCTCTTGACCCGTGGCAAGCCTGACCGGCGCAGCCTACGTGCGCTGGTGCTCTTGGCTTTTCTCTGTGCCGTGGCGGGGATGGCGATACGCTATGGCGTGGCGCAGTATTGGGGCGAAAACCTGCTGGCGTCGATGGGGGCGATTGCCTGTATCTGGCTGGGCTGGATCGCCGTTCTGGCCTTTGTCGCGCAGGTGTTGCGCCGCGCCTATCCCGGCCCCGTCACGCAGCGCTGGACCAATGTGCTGGGGATCTTGGCCACCACGCTGCCCTGGTTCGGCCTGATCTGGGCCAGCACCGTCGCCGCTTAACTCTTTACCTCGTCAGGGTCTCGTGCCCGCAATGCCGGAGCTTTCATGCAAACCACATTCACCGCAGAACAGTTGAAAAACCCCGCGACGGCGCGCAGCAACGAGATTCTGCGCGCCTGTGTGCATTGCGGCTTTTGCACCGCCACATGCCCCACGTATCAGGTGTTGGGTGACGAATTGGATAGCCCGCGCGGGCGTATCTATCTGATCAAGGACATGCTCGAGAACGACCGCGATCCGGATGAAAAGACGGTCAAACACATCGACCGCTGCCTGTCTTGTCTAGCGTGTATGACGACCTGCCCCTCGGGCGTGCACTATATGCATCTGGTGGATCACGCCCGCGATTACATCGAAAAACGCTACAAACGGCCCTTCAGCGACCGTGCCCTGCGGTGGATTCTGGCGCGTATCCTGCCCTATCCGACGCGGTTCCGGTTGGCACTTCTGGGGGCGAAGATCGGGCGGCCCTTCGCGCGGTTGATGCCCGACGCGCGGTTGCGTGCGATGATCGAGATGGCCCCCAAGACGATCCCGCCGGTCAGCCGCAACGACGACCCGCAAAGCTTCCCCGCGCAGGGGGCACCGCGCAAACGGGTGGCGCTGATGACGGGCTGTGCGCAAAAGGCGCTGAACACCGACATCAACGACGCCACCATCCGCCTGCTGACACGGCAGGGCTGCGAGGTGGTCGTGGCAGAGGGCGCGGGCTGCTGTGGGGCGCTGACCCATCACATGGGCAAAACCAGCGAAAGCCACGCCACAGCGGCGCGCAACATCAAGGCATGGTGCGCCGAGATGGACGGGCAGGGGTTGGACGCCATCGTCATCAACACCTCGGGCTGTGGCACCACGGTGAAAGACTACGGCCATATGTTCCACAATGACCCGCTGGCGGCAGATGCGGCGCGGGTGTCGGCGATCGCCAAGGATGTGTCCGAGGTGCTGCATGATCTTGCGGGGGGTGCAGACCCAGACGCCATGCCCAACCCCGCCAAGGGGGATATCGCGGGCATCGACGCGCCAAAGGCCCCCGCGCCCGCCCATCACGGCCTGACCGTGGCCTATCATGCCGCTTGCTCGCTGCAACACGGCCAGCAGATCAAAAGCTACCCCAAGGATTTGCTGAAACGCGCAGGCTTTACCGTGGTTGAGCCTGCGGATTCACATCTGTGCTGCGGGTCGGCGGGGACGTATAACCTGATGCAGCCCGAAATCTCTAAGCAGTTGAAAGACCGCAAGGTCAGAACCCTGCAGGCCAAGAACCCCGATGTGATCGCGGCGGGCAACATCGGCTGCATGATGCAGATCGGATCGGCGGCGGGCGTGCCCGTGGTGCACACGGTAGAGTTGCTGGATTGGGCGTCGGGTGGGCCGAAGCCTCCGGCGTTGTCGCAAGAAAAAGGCACAAACTTGCAGATTCCTCGCCTCCGCTAGGGTTTTCGCCGCATTTTCGCCTTATCTCGCGGCTAGGAGAGGCTAAAGACCAGACCTCACCGAAGTAGGAGCGATATCCGTGCGCCGTTGGGTAGCCATCTCTATCATGTGCCTGACCGTCGCGACGGCCGGCCTTGCTCAGGATGCGCGGTTGCGCAGGCTGGACACGGGGGTGGATGCCGGCGCGTGGGAGGCCGTGGGTCGTCTGGATATCGGTGGTAAAGGGTTTTGCACCGGCGCGTTGATCGCGCCCCGTCTGGTGCTGACGGCGGCGCATTGTCTGTACGACAAGGAAAGCAAGCAGCGCATTGATCATGGCGAGGTAGAATTCCTTGCCGGTTGGCGCAACGGGCGGGCGGGGGCCTATCGCAATGTGCGCCGTGCGGTGGTGCATCCCGATTATGTCTACGACGGCGTCGTATCCTCGGACCGTGTGCGCAACGATCTGGCCCTGCTCGAACTCGACCGGCCGATCCGCAATACCACGATCAAACCTTTTGACACCGCCCGCCGTCCGCGCCGCGGCGACCAGTTAGGGGTGGTGAGCTATGCCAAGGACCGGTCAGAGGCACCGTCCCTGCAAGAGGTCTGCAGCGTGCTGGCCCGCCAAGAAGGCGTGCTGGTGACCACATGCTCCGTCGATTTCGGGGCCAGTGGTGCGCCGATCTTTACCTTTGAAAACGGGGTGCCGCAGATTGTGTCTGTCGTATCCGCCAAGGCCCATGTCGAGGACAAGGAAGTGTCCCTTGGTACCGCGCTTGGTGCACCGCTGGCCCGGCTTCAGGCGGATCTGGTGGCGGGCAAGGGGGTGTTCCAAGGCGGAGGTGTTGTCAGCAAGCGCATCACGTCAGAGGATCGCCGCCGCACCACCGGCGCGAAATTCGTCAAACCCTGACCTTGTCATCAGGGGTGATTTTGTCCCCTTGAAACGCGATTTACCCATCCCCACATGCATGTCACCGGAACGCCTGTTGAGGGTTCCGGCAGACAACCCAGGGTCTGTCCATGGTGGAAGGCCTGAATGATTATCGCTCAAACGAGGATGAATACCTATGCGTAGTTTTGATTTTGCACCGCTGCACCGTTCGACTGTCGGCTTTGACCAGATTGCCAATCTGATGGATCGCGTGATGGCCAACGACGCACCGCAGCCAAGCTATCCCCCTTACAACATCGAAAAACTGGACGATGATTCCTATCGTATCAGCATCGCCGTCGCCGGCTTTACCGAAGGCGACCTGAGCGTTGAAGTCCGTGAAAAATCGCTGATCGTCTCGGCGCGCAAAGCTGATGAAGATACGGACAAGACCTATCTGCATCGTGGCATCGCGACCCGCGCGTTCGAACGCCGCTTCCATCTGGCGGATCACGTGCAAGTGACTGGCGCGGCCCATGCCGACGGTATGCTGCACATCGATCTGGAACGTCAGGTGCCCGAAGCGCTGAAGCCGCGCCAGATCCAGATCGCGCGTGCGCCAAAGGCGATTGAAAAGGATGTGGTTGACGCGAACACCGTTAACTAACCGTCCCCTCTGTGACAGACGAAGCCCGGTGCATTTGCGCCGGGCTTTTTTGTGCGCGCGTGGGGCTAGGTCACAGTTGTTGACTTAAAATAGCGCAATGGGCACAGTGCCCCGATCCAGTCGGGGGAGGAACGCCGGATGTCACTGCAGGAAATATTTGCCACACGCGCCAATCGCATGAAGGCGTCGGAAATTCGCGAGCTGCTCAAGCTGTTGGACCAGCCGGATATCATCTCTTTTGCCGGTGGTATTCCTGACCCTGATCTGTTTCCAAAAGCGGCGTTTCAGGACGCTTTTGCCGAGGCGCTGAACGGGCCGATGGCGGCGCAGGGGTTGCAGTATTCCACCAGCGAGGGGCACAAACCGCTTCGTGTCTGGATTGCCGCGCAGATGCAGGCGATCGGTATTCCGGCGACGCCGGACAACATCCTGATCACCTCGGGCTCGCAGCAGGCGCTGGATTATCTGGGCAAGCTGTTCCTGTCGCCGGGGGATACCGCGCTGGTGGGCTGGCCGACCTATCTGGGCGCTTTGGGCGCCTTTAACGCCTACGAGCCGCGCTACGACAAGCTGGACCCGCTGAGCAACCGCAGTGGCGCGGATTATACCGCCGCCGCGAAAGAGGCAGGCGGCGCGGCCAAGTTCGCCTATCTTTCCGTTGATTTTGCCAATCCGACAGGGGCCACGGTCAGCCGCGCCGCGCGCGAGCGGGTGATTGATCTGGCCGAGGAAATGGACATCGCCGTGATCGAAGACGCGGCCTATCAGTCGCTGCGCTTTGACGGCGACGCGATCCCGCCGATCCTCGCGCTTGAGGCCGAACGCCGGAACGGTGATCTGGAAGCCTGTCGGACGATCTATTGCGGCAGCTTTTCGAAAACACTGTCGCCCGGGCTGCGTGTGGGCTGGGTCTGCGCCGCGATGCCGGTGATCTCGCAACTTGTGCTGATGAAACAGGCGGCGGATCTGCACAGTGCCACATTGAACCAGATTGCCGTGGCCTCGGTCGCGGAGCAGCATTTCGACAGCCACATCGACACGATCCGAAGCGCCTACCGTGCCCGTCGCGATACTATGCTGGAAGCGCTGCAGGCGCATATGCCCGATGGGGTGAGCTGGACCAAACCCGAAGGCGGCATGTTCATCTGGGTGACACTGCCCGACACGCTGGACGGGGCCGATCTGCTGAAACAATCGCTGGAAAGCGAACGGGTCGCCTTTGTACCGGGGCACGCGTTTTTCGCGGACGGGTCGGGGCGCAATACATTGCGGCTCAGCTATTCCACCTCGACCGAAGGCAAGATCGCGGAAGGGATCGAACGCTTGGGCCAGTTGATCACCCGCGCGCTGAACAGCTGATACGAAAACGGGCGGCAGGATGATCCCGCCGCCCGTTTCTAATGCCAGATGATCCGCAGGTCAGACTGACATGCAGATGTATTTCATCTCAAGGTAATCCTCGATCCCGTGGTGGCTGCCTTCGCGGCCCAGACCGGACTGCTTGACGCCGCCAAACGGCGCGACCTCGGTCGAGATGATGCCGGTGTTCACACCCACGATGCCATATTCCAGCGCCTCTGCGACCTTATACACGCGGCTTAGGTCTTTGGCGTAGAAGTAGGACGCGAGGCCAAAGATCGTGTCATTGGCCATCTCGATCACGTCGTCTTCGTTGTCGAACTTGAACAGCGGGGCGAGCGGGCCGAAGGTTTCCTCTTTCGAGACTTTCATATCCTGCGTCACACCGGTGATGATGGTCGGCGCGAGGAAGTTGCCCTCCATCTTCTCTTCTTTGCTGCCCAGCAGGATTTCGGCACCTTTCGACACCGCGTCCTCGACATGTTCTTTCACCTTCTCGGAGGCATCGCCGTTGATCAGCGGCCCCAGCTCTACGCCGTCTTCAAAGCCGTCGCCGACCTTCATCTTTTCAACGCGGGCTTTCAGCTTTTCGGCGAAAGCGTCATAGACACCGGCCTGCACGTAGATGCGGTTCGCGCAAACACAGGTCTGGCCATTGTTGCGGAACTTGCACAGGATCGCGCCTTCGACAGCGGCGTCCAGATCGGCGTCGTCAAAGACGATGAACGGCGCGTTGCCCCCCAGCTCCATCGAGCATTTCATGACCTGATCGGCAGCCTGTTTCAGCAGGATGCGGCCCACTTCGGTCGAACCGGTAAAGGTCAGTTTACGCACGGCGGGGTTTTCGCAGAACTCCTTGCCCACGGCAGAAGAAGAGGACGACGGCAGCACGTTGAACACGCCTGCGGGGATGCCCGCGCGTTCGGCCAGCACGCCCATCACGATTGCCGACAGCGGTGTTTCCGCAGCGGGGCGCGCCACGAAGGCGCAGCCGGCGGCCAGCGCGGGCGCGGCCTTGCGGGTGATCATCGCGTTGGGGAAGTTCCAGGGCGTGATCGACGCGGCCACGCCGATGGGCTGCTTGATCACGGTGATCCGCTTGTCGCGCTGGTGGCCGGGGATGGTCTCGCCGTAGACGCGCTTGGCCTCTTCGCCGAAGAATTCGATAAAGGACGCGCCATAGGCGATTTCGCCTTTGGCCTCGCCCAGAGGCTTGCCCTGTTCAGCGGTCAGGATGGCCCCCAGATCGTCTTGGTTTTCCATCATCAGGTCGAACCATTTGCGCATGACGCCGGCCCGTTCCTTGCCGGTCCAGCTGGCCCATTCCTTCTGTGCCTTTTCCGCCTGGGCGATGGCACCGGCCACCTGCGCACGGCTGAGGTTGGCGACCTTGGCAATCACATCGCCGCGGGCGGGGTTCACCACATCAAAGGTGCCATCGTCGCCATCCACCCATTCGCCACCGATATAGGCGCGGGTCTCTAGCAGGCTTGGATCCTTGAGCATTGATTTCAGGTCAGTCTTTGCGTCAGTCATTTTGATCTCTCCGCTTTTGTCTGTGGTTACCCAAAGCAACAAACGCTATGATTGTCTAGTTCCAGTTCGTATCGGGACGCTGACGGAGGACCACATGCAGCTAGACGACGCCTATGCCAACGCCGCTTATATCGATAACGCAGAGGCATATCCGCCCCGCTGGAAAGACGCCGCAGCGGCATTCCGCAAGAAGCTGGGGTTTCGTGCGCAAAAGAATATCTCTTACGGGCCGACCGACCGCGAAGTCTATGATCTGTTTGAACCCGAAGGCGTGTCGCGGGGCACGGTGATCTTTGTCCACGGTGGCTATTGGAAAGCGTTTGCTCCTGCCGATTGGTCCCATCTGGCGGCTGGCCCCCTGGCGCGCGGCTATGCGGTTGCGATGGTCGGCTATGACCTGTGCCCCGATGTGCGGATCAGCCAGATCACCGGACAGGTCGCCCGCGCCATTTCCGAGATCGCCAAACGCACCCAAGGTGCGCTGGCGCTTGTCGGCCATTCCGCAGGTGGGCAGCAGGTTGCCCGCATGACCGACCCGCTGATCCTGTCCGGCGATGTCCGCGACCGGATCGAGAATATCGTGTCCATCTCGCCCGTGGCAGATCTGATGCCGCTGTTGCAGACCTCTATGAACGACATTCTTCAGCTGGACGAAGCCGAAGCGACGGCGGAAAGCCCCGTGAACATGACGCCGCCCCATGGGGTGAACGTCACGATCTGGGTCGGGGCCGATGAACGCCCCGCCTTTCTGGAGCAGGCCGAACAATTCTCGCGCGTGTGGGGGGCCAAGCAGTTCGTCGTCGAGGGGCGGCACCACTTTGACATTATCGACCTGCTGGAAGACCCCGACAGCGATATGGTGAAAGCGCTGCTTGGCATAAAGTGAGCCTTGATCGGGCCGCGCAAATCGGCGAGACAGGGGGCGGGTTGGGACGATGGCGTCGTCCTGCATTTCACGGCCCTTGCGTCCTGCACGCCGGGACCTTTCTGAGAAGGAGGGTCTGATATGACCAATACATCCAAAACCGCCCGTCCCGATATGTACCGTTTCCATAACGGCACGAAGTCTCCGCTGCCGTTTGACACCGCTGAATACGAAGCGCGCCTGGAAGAGCTGCGCGAACGGATGGATGCGGCCGGAGCGACGGCGGCGGTCTTCACGTCGATGCACAATATCGCCTATTATTCGGGCTTTCTGTATTGCGCCTTTGGCCGCCCCTATGGGCTGGTGGTGACCGAGACAGACTGTGTGACGATTTCCGCAGGCATCGACGCCGGTCAGCCGTGGCGCCGCAGCTTCTGCGACAACATCACCTATACCGACTGGCAGCGCGATAATTATTGGCGCGCCGTCGCCTCGGTTACGGGCAAGGGCGCGGTGATCGGCTATGAAGGTGACCACCTGACGCTAATGCAGCGCGACAAGCTGGAAGATTTCCTTGAGCCGGTGGTGATGATCGACCTGTTCGAGACGACCATGCGCCAGCGGATGCACAAGTCTCCGGCAGAGATTGCGTTGATCCGTCAGGCCGCTCAGGTTGCTGACGTGGGTGGCTATGCGATCCGCGATGCGGTCAAGGTCGGCGCGCGCGAGATCGACATCGCAATGGCAGGCCGCGATGCGATGGAGCTTGAGATTGCCAAGCGGTTCCCCGACGCCGAATACCGCGACACCTGGGTGTGGTTCCAATCCGGCATCAACACCGATGGTGCGCATAATCCGGTCACTGCACGGCAGCTGGAGCGCGGCGATATCCTGTCGCTGAACACCTTCCCGATGATCTCGGCCTATTACGTGGCGCTGGAACGCACCATGTTCGCCGGAGAGGTGGACCCCGCAAGCCTGAAAATCTGGGAGGCAAATGTCGCTGCCCATGAATACGGGATGAGCCTGCTGAAGCCCGGTATCAGCTGCGCCGATGTGACCCACAAGATCAACGCCTTCCTCGAAGAGCGTGACCTGTTGCAATACCGCACCTTCGGCTATGGTCATTCGTTCGGCGTGCTGTCGCATTTCTATGGCCGCGAAGCAGGGCTGGAGCTGCGCGAAGACATCGACACGGTGCTTGAACCCGGCATGGTCATCTCGATGGAGCCGATGCTGACCCTTCCCGAAGGTCAACCCGGCGCGGGCGGCTACCGCGAACATGATATTCTGGTGATCACAGAAGACGGTAACGACAATATCACCGGCTATCCTTATGGCCCTGATTTCAACGTCATAGGCTGATTGCGCTGCCCCCTTTTACGGGGGGCAAACGCCCTTTTAGCGGTTGGGGATGACCGCGAGTACAAACAGGGAATATGGCTTGACGTACCCTGTCACGTCGATATCTTGACGCATCGCTGTCGCGGGATGGGCGTGTCAGGCTATATCCGTGCCTATCGCCTGCATCCTTAGTCTTGTTAAAAGTGCTTTCCGCACGCTGTTTCGTGAGTGTTCCCGATGAAAGCATCTTTGATAGAACAAGAAGAAATGCGCCTCGCGTTGCTGCGGGGATATAATATTCTGGATACCGCCCCCGAAGAAGGGTTCGACGACATCACGCGCCTCGCGGCAGAGATTTGCGAGGTGCCGATCGCGCTGATCTCTTTGGTGGATGAAGACCGCCAGTGGTTCAAATCCAAGGTCGGGCTTGAAATTGACGGTAGCGACATCACCGACAGTATTTGCGCCCATGCCATCGCGGGGGATGACTACCTAGAGGTGAACGACACCACCGCCGATCCGCGCACCGCTGACAATAATTTCGTCACCGGCGAGGATTCGATCCGGTTCTATGCCGGTGCCTTGCTGGAGGATGACAAGAATCTGCCGCTCGGGACGCTCTGCGTGCTGGATAAAAAACCGCATCAGTTGAATGATTTCCAGCGCCGTGCGCTCAAGGTGCTGGCGGGGCAGGCGATGCGCCAGATCGAGCTGCGCAAGGCACTGGCCGATGCCGAGGTGCTGCGCAAAGAGGTCGACCACCGCGTGAAAAACTCGCTCCAGTCCCTGGAGGCATTGATCCGCATCCAGATCCGCAGCGAAAAATCCCCCGAAGCCCGCGCCGCGCTGGACACCATTCAGGGTCGCCTGTCGACCATCAGCAGCCTGCATGAAGCGTTGTACCTGACTGAAACCGGTGCCGCGGTGGATATCGCAGCCTTCCTGAAGAAGGTCGCCCATTCCACCAGTGAACAATTGCCTGACGGGGTGCAGGTGAACATAGAGGTCGATCAGGCGCATCTGTCGTCCCGTTCTGCGTCATCCGTGGGGATGATCGTGAACGAGGCGATGACCAACGCTGCGAAATACGCCTACGAGGGCCGCAAGCGCGGGACACTCGACCTGCGCGGCGAGCGCAAGGGCGGCTTCTACCACCTCAGCTGCATTGACGACGGCCCCGGTATTCCCAAAGATCGGACCACGGGCACGGGGCTCGGCATGCGCATCCTGCTTGCCGCCGCCCAGCAATTGGGCGGAGAGCTGGAAACCCCAGAGCGTGAAAGCGGCGGCGAGATCAAGATCGTCTGGCCCGTCACCGACTGACACCCGGCCCGGGGCACAAGAGAGGCGCAGGGATTATGCTGGCTTTGTTAAGGTTGATCGTCATCGGGTTCGTCGTTCTAACGATCATCTATATCGCCCTGTCGATCTATTCGCGTCGGGTACGGCGCGGCAAGCTTTACCAGAAGTGGGCGGACGGGCCGCGTCTTGTGGATCGCGACATTTTCGTGCAACGAGGGCTCAAACGATATGACGGGTCGATCCGTCGCAAGCTGATCCTTGGGGTCTATATTGTCCCGGTGGGGCTGGTCATCCTGACCGTCTACCTCACTAACTTTAACTAAGGGGTAACGCCGATGGCGATCATCAAATGGACCTTCTGGGGTGTGATCTGGCTGATCATTGCCGCGTTCTTTCACTATACGCTGCCTCAGGTCGATATCGTACGGATCACCGACACCTATGAAAAGCGCATCGACTTTGGAGAGAACTCGATCTTCTGGTCGCATGCGGATGTGGGCAACAGCACCGCCTTGGGCAACCGCGATGTTTTCTTCATCCAGACGCGTCGGGCCAAAGGCGACGTCATGGTTTACCGCAACGAGGATACCGGCTGGGGCTGGCCGCCGTATTTCAAGTTCGACACGACCAACCTGCAGGCCGAGGCATCTGATCTGAAGTCCGCTGCCGGTACGCCGCAGTATGTGGCGGTCAAGCATTACGGCTGGCGCAACGAGTTCCTGTCGATCTTCCCCAACGCGGTGTCCGTGCGCGTGGTGGACGGGCCGGATGCCAGCAAGGGCATCCCGTTCCTGAATATCATCATCCTGATCCTGTTTGCCGCGGTGGTCTATGCGATCTGGGTCCGCTGGCGTCGGTTCAAACGCGCGCGCATCGATCCGACGTTAGAGCGGCTGGAAGATGACATCGCCGAAAAGCAGGGCCGTTTCGCGCGCTGGCGGGCGGGTCGTAAAAACAAATAAGCGCGGCGCAAGATCACGCCGCGCCTTTTGCGCACAGATTAATGTCGTGACGGGTTAGCTGGGGCGCGCCACCATGCGCCCCATGGGCCGACCGCCCAGAATATGCACATGCAGATGCGGGACTTCCTGAACCCCATGCGCGCCGGCATTGGCGATCATACGAAACCCTTCGCCCGCGTCCAATGTGACCCCTTCGGCTTTGCAGACTTCCGAGATGGCGCGCACATAGCCGACGATTTCGGCATCGCTTGCCTCTGCCGCGAAGTGGTCAAAGCTGATGTAGGGGCCCTTGGGGATCACCAGCACATGCGTCGGCGCTTGGGGTTCGATATCGCGAAAGGCAAGCGCGTGGTCGGATTCGTATACCGTGTTGTTCGGGATTTCGCCGCGCAGGATTTTGGCAAAGATGTTCTGGTCGTCGTAGCTGTAAGCCATGGAATGTCCTTAATCGGTGAAAAGATAATGTGTGTCGGCAATGGGCTGCGCCTGTTCCGGAGAGATGCGCAGGAAAGCGGCCAGCGCCTCGGCATTGTCCTGCGCCGAGGCTGTTTCGCGCATCCGGGCGTAGTTTTCAAACTGCGCGTCGCGGATGCGGTCGGATTCAAGGGTCAGGTCGTTCCGGATGGTGGGCAGCAGCCGTTCCAGCGTGTCAGCCGAGGTGCGTTCGCCCGCCAGCCCCACACGCATGGCGTGGCCGATCAGGTAGTCATCCGAGAACTGGCATTCGATCTCGAGAACCCGTGTCATCGACCGGTCTGAGGCAAAGTCGTTCAGCAGGTCGATATCGCCGGGGTCCATGCAGACGATCAGCCGGTCGGCCTCGTAATAGTCGAACAGCATCCGCATCAGGGACCGCCGGTGGCGGGTGCGCTTGCCCAGACTGTTCTGGATGCCGCCAAGATCGGGCAGGGGGGTGTCCTGTTCGCTGAAAAGATATTCGATCGCGGGCAGGTTGGTGACCTGACGCATCTGCTCTAGCACGCGTTTGGCGACATGCCACTTTTTGCACACGACAATCAGCAGCTCGCGCTCGCGCCCCAGCGTGCTCTCCGTCTCCCAGAAACGGGTAGAGAACCGCCGCCCGATCCGGCCCCGACCGGTCAGGAACTTGAACAGGTTACGCCCTTCGTTGCTGATCTGCAGTTCGACATCTTTGGCCGAATAGAGCAACCCCAACCGGCGCTTGAGGTCCGTTGCCTCGCTGCTGATCTTGCGTGCGAACAGATAGTCTTGGGCCAGCAGCAGATCGTAGTGGTCGTTATAGAAGGTCACCGGCATGCCGTAGTCGGTAAACATCAGGAACGTCAGCGTGCGCGCACGAATTTCATTGTCGGGCACGATATGGCGCACGATGGTCTGAAAAAACGTCTCGTCCGGAATCCAGGTGGTCCGGAAAAACCGCATCACGTCTTTGCGCTTGCGGGTGAAGGCCATCACCGCCTCTATGGTCTGGCGGCGCAGGCACCACCACTGGCTACCGATCTGGATTTGCAGGTCCGCAGGAATGTCGCGCGTCAGGCCAAGGCGTTTCTGCAGTTCGAACATGCCGTAGAACCGCTTTTTCTGGGTGCGCTCGTTGAACCAGTGACGGTAGATCAGCCGCTCTTCCTTCCAGCCGGTCTTGATCCAGTCGCTTTCGAAATAGTCAAAGCTTTCGATGAAATCGACGTCGTTATCATCAAGGTAGTCGTGGATGTATTCAGCGGATTTGATTGCCATGCAATCGCCCGACAGCATGTAGAAATGTGTGGCACGCGGAAAGGCATCAATCGCGCTTTCGACGGCGTTCAGCGTCGCCTGTACCAGCGACCATTCTCCCCAACCGCAGCGGATGCGTTTGCTTGCGAAGGTCACATTGGGGTTCTTGCCAAGCGCTTGGGTGATCTGTGCGAAATCGGTCGGGCTGGCCGAGGCGTCAAAGTGGATCGACATGTAGTCGCCAGACGCCGTCAATCTCTCCGCCTGCTTGATGATTGCAACGGGGTCTTTGTGACACAAAAGGATATAGGCAATTCTGGCCATCGCGAAACACGCATCCCCTCTGCTCTGGACGAGTTTGTTAGATAAAGGCGAACAGCGATTGAATAAACCGCGAATATTTGCTTTTTCTATATTTCAGGCCATTCTGTCGCCATAAATGGCAGCATAAGTGCGAAAAAAATTTAGGAGGCAGAGCCGATTATGGGTTTCCCAGGGACATGGATGACAGAAAGCGAAAGCGTGGTCTACCGCGTGGTGCCCAAATGCGCCTGTTCGACCATCGGGCAGATCATGTTCTATTCGGACCATGGCGAATTCTTTGACGGCGACATCCATGACGCGAAATCGGGCATGCACAAATGGGCGCATGACGACTCTCAGCCGTTGATCACGCGCAATGTGGAAAACCACAAATCCTACGCCTTCACCTGCGTGCGCAATCCATATACCCGCATCCTCAGCTCTTTCTTTGACAAGATCTGCGGCATCCAGCGCAATGGCCGGCGGTATCGCGGCAATCTGGTGCCGCTGCTCGTGCAGAAATACGGGATCGAGGTCGGCGGCGATGACGGCAAGCAAGAGTTTGACCAGATCGCCAGCTTCCGCCGCTTCCTGCTGTTTGCCCGCGACACCATCCGCTGGCGTCGCCCGATGGACCCCGACATCCACTGGTCCGCGCAGTCGGGACATGTCAGCACGTTCATCGTGAACGGCGGCACCTATGACAAGATCATCTGGACAGAGAAGTTCAACGACGGCATGCAAAGCGTGCTGGATGCCATCGACACGCCCCATGCGGTGAATCTGTCCGACATTCCGCGGTTTAACGAATCCGAAGGCCACGGTCCCAAGCGCGCCCACCCGGTTGAGGATTACTTCGACGATCTGTCGATGCATCTGATGCGCGAGATCTTCAAAAAGGATTTCGAGCTGTTCAAATACGATTTCGACAATCCCGCAAACAAGATGCCCACGGGCGAGATCGACCTTGCCGAGGTGCACGCCAAGCTGGGCGACTAAGCGGGCAGGGCCGGCGCGCCCCGCCTGACGGTCCATGCGGTTATGCCCGCTGCGGCATCTTGCGCGCAGGGCCGCAACGCCCTACATCCTTGGCATGTCACAGGTTAAATCATCTTCCAAATCCGACCCGAACTACAAGGTCATCGCCGAAAACCGCCGCGCGCGGTTCGATTACGCGATCGACGATGATGTCGAATGCGGCATCATTCTTGAAGGGTCCGAGGTCAAATCCCTGCGCAACGGCGGTGCCAATATCGCTGAAAGCTATGCCGCCGTGGAAGATGGCGAGCTATGGTTGGTGAACTCCTACGTCGCGCCTTACACGCAGGCCAAGACCTTCACCCACGAGGAACGCCGTCGCCGCAAGCTCTTGGTGTCCAAGAAGGAACTGTCGAACCTGTGGAATGAAACCCAACGCAAAGGCATGACGCTGGTCCCGATGGTGATGTATTTCAATCACCGTGGCATGGCCAAGATCAAGATCGGCATCGCCAAGGGTAAAAAGCTGCACGATAAACGGGAAACTGCCGCCAAGCGCGACTGGTCCCGCCAAAAGCAGCGTCTGCTGAAAGACCACGGCTGACGCCCCGTCCCGCTCTCGGGGCCTGAACGAACACAATATGCCCATTTCCGGCCTGTGCTGCATGTGCACAGTCGCGGGCTCTTGCTTGCGGGGGCCGTCGCGGGTAGGCATTGAAAAACCTGTTCTAAAAGGGGGTGGACCCATGGCTGACAACCCGAAAACGCTTGTTTCAACCGATTGGCTGGCGCAGCACCTCAAGGATCCCGACCTGCGTCTGCTGGACGCGTCATGGTATCTGCCCGATGCAGGACGCGACCCCAAAGCCGAATACAATCAGGCGCATATCCCCGGCGCCCGCTTTTTCGACATCGACGAAATCTCGGATGGACGGTCGGATATGCCGCATATGGCCCCGCCTGCTGAAAAGTTCATGTCGCGGATGCGCGCTATGGGTGTGGGCGACGGGCATCAGGTGGTGGTCTATGACGGGGCCGGCTTGCTGTCGGCCGCGCGTGTGTGGTGGCTGTTCCGTCTGATGGGGCAGGAAAATGTCGCCGTGCTGGATGGGGGCCTGCCCAAATGGGTCGCCGAAGGTCGCCCCACCGAAGACATGCCCCCGATCCCCCGCGACCGCCACATGACCGTGCGGTTCCAGAACCAACTGGTGCGTGATGTGACGCAGGTCGCTCAGGCGTCCAAGCTCAAGGCACCGCAGATCGTGGATGCCCGCGCAGCAGCCCGCTTTCGCGGCGACGCGCCCGAACCCCGCGAAGGCCTGCGCGCTGGCCACATCCCCGGGTCGCGCAACCTGCCTTACACAGAGCTGTTGAACGACGACAAAACACTGAAATCCGTAGCCGAGACCAAAGCGGCTTTTGAAGCGGCGGGCATTGACCTGTCGCACCCTGTGATCACGACCTGCGGGTCCGGCATCACCGCGGCGATACTCGCGCTGGCACTGGAACGGATGGGCCATACCGATTGGTCCCTTTACGATGGATCTTGGGCAGAATGGGGGATGTTCCCCACCGTGCCCGTTGCGACCGGAGACGCATAATGTTCGAAACCCTACAGGCGCAGCCCGCCGATAAAATCCTTGCCTTGATGCAGATGTACAAGGATGACCCCCGCGAGACGAAGATCGACCTTGGCGTGGGCGTGTACAAGGATGCCACGGGGCTGACGCCCGTCATGCGCGCAGTCAAGGCGGCTGAACACCAACTGTGGGAAGCCCAGACCAGCAAGGCCTATACCGGTCTGGCGGGCGACCCTGCCTTTGGCGATGCGATGGTGCAGATGGTGCTTGGCGATGCGGTGCTCCGCGCACAGGTCGCCGCCGCCGCGACCCCGGGCGGGACCGGCGCGATCCGTCAGGCGTTCGAGCTGATCCAGATGGCCCGCCCGCAGGCGCGGGTGTTTGTGTCGAATCCGACATGGCCGAACCATCTGTCGATCCTGAAATATCTGGGAATGGAGATGATCCCCTACCGCTATTTCGACGATGAAACCCGTGGCGTTGATTTCGATGGCATGATCGCCGACCTCAAGACCGCGCAAAAAGGCGATGTGGTCCTGCTGCACGGCTGCTGCCACAACCCGACAGGGGCCAACCTGAACGCCGCCGAATGGGACGCGGTGATCAAAGTGTTGCAAGACACCGGTGCCACTCCGATGATCGATATCGCCTACCAGGGCTTTGGCGACGGGCTTGACGCGGATGCGGCGGCCACGCGCAAGGTCGCGGCGGCGGTGCCGGAATGTCTGGTCGCGGCAAGCTGCTCCAAGAACTTCGGGATTTACCGCGAACGCACCGGTATCCTGATGGCGCTGTCGGCAGACAGCTCGGCGCAAAAGCTGAACCAGGGCACGCTGGCCTTTCTCAACCGCCAGAACTTCAGCTTCCCGCCCGATCACGGGGCCCGCATCGTCACCACCATCCTGAACGATGACGCCTTGCGCAGCGACTGGATGGCCGAGCTCGAAGACATCCGCAACACCATGCTGGGTCTGCGCAGCCAGCTCGCGGGCGAACTTCAGCGTCTCTCCGGCTCTGACCGCTTCGGTTTCCTTGCCGAGCACCGCGGCATGTTCTCGCGCCTCGGAACCTCGTCTGACATGGTCGACAAGCTGCGCGAAGACCACGGTATTTATATGGTGGGTGACAGCCGCATGAACATCGCGGGGCTGAACGCCGAAACCGTGCCGATCCTCGCCAAGGCGATCATCGAGGTCGGCATCTAACCCGCCGCTTCACCCTTTCAAAAATACTCAAACCGCCGCGCTGGCATCTGGCGCGGCGGTTTTGTTTGGGCGCATTCTCAGCCCTGCCCAGCATAACACGCGCGCAGCAAAAAGCCCGGGCGCGAACGCCCGGGCCTCTGCCTGCCTGCAGGAGTTTAGACCCTAGCTCTTGGAGAACTCAGGGTAGGCTTCCATGCCCAGTTCGGACACGTCCAGACCAGCGATCTCGGCTTCTTCGCTGACGCGGATGCCGGTGGTGGCTTTCAGGATCATCCACACGATCAGCGACACGATGAAGACAAAGGCACCGATTGAGGCAAAGCCGATGATCTGTGTCACAAAGGATGTGCCGTCGGTGTAGACGGGAACAACCAGCGTGCCCCAGAAGCCTGCGATCAGGTGAACCGGGATCGCACCGACCACGTCATCGATCTTGAGCTTGTCGAGGAAGGGCACCGCGAAGACCACGATCGCACCGCCCACAGCACCGATCCAGAGCGCACCGAAGAGCGTCGGGTCAAGCGGGCCAGCTGTGATAGAGACCAGACCGGCCAGCGCGCCGTTCAGCACCATTGTCAGGTCGGGCTTTTTGTACAGCATCTGGGTCAGGACCAGCGCGGCGATGGCACCAGCCGCAGCAGCCATGTTGGTGTTGGCAAAGATCTGCGCCACAGCATCAGCGTCGATCATCGACCCCATGGCCAATTGCGAGCCGCCGTTGAAGCCGAACCAACCCAGCCACAGGATGAACGTGCCCAAAGTGGCGAGCGGCAGGTTCGAACCCTGCATCGGGATCACACGACCGTCTTTGTATTTGCCGATACGGGGGCCAAGCACCAGCGCACCTGCCAGAGCCGCAAAGCCGCCCGCGGCGTGGACCAGAGTGGAGCCCGCGAAGTCGCTGAAACCCGCGTCAGACAACCAGCCTGCGCCCCACTGCCAGCTTGCTTCGATCGGATAGATAAAGCCGGTCAGCACGATGGTGAAGATCAGGAAGGGCCACAGTTTGATACGCTCGGCCAATGTACCCGAAACGATGGATGCGGTGGTGGCGCAGAACATCAACTGGAAGAAGAAATCCGATGCGTTGGAATAGCCGCCCGCGTCAATCGCCGTCTTGATGTCCTTGGTTGCAAAAGTGCCGAACACGCCGGGGATGATCCACGCGTCGCCGGGGTACATGATGTTGTAGCCGACCAGCCAGTAGAGAATGGCGGCCAATGCGAAAAGCGCGATGTTCTTGGTCAGCTGGGTGGTCACGTTCTTGGACCGTACCAGACCGGCTTCGAGCATGGCAAAACCCGCCGCCATCCAGAACACCAGAAAGCCGCCGATCAGGAACAGGATCGTGTTGAAAATGAAAGCAGTGTCAGCCGCGGTTGCATACTCGGCCTCCTGCGCGAAACCCAAGGACGGCAGCAGCGTCGCTGCGGCGGCAAGGGGAATAAGAAGTCGTGATGTCATGTCGTCAATTCCTCGGACGTGGGGGTCAGATGGCGTCTTCGCCGGTTTCGCCGGTGCGCACGCGCACGGCCTGTTCAACGTCGAGGACAAAGATTTTGCCGTCGCCGATCTTGCCGGTATGTGCGGTGCGGGTGATCGTCTCGACCATCTGGTCGGCCAGCGCATCTGCGACCACCAGTTCAAGCTTCACCTTGGGTACGAAGTTCACGACATATTCAGCGCCGCGGTAGATTTCGGTATGACCGGATTGGGCGCCAAAGCCCTTGATCTCGGTCACCATCAGGCCACGCACGCCCGCTTCGGTCAGTGCTTCGCGCACCTCCTCGAGCTTGAATGGCTTGATTGTTGCGATAATGAGTTTCACCTATAATCCCTCTTCCAGATGGCAGGTACTTCCTGCGTTATGCCTTGGATAAAAGAGCGGCCGGTGCCCCTTGAAGGAAGGGTACATCGCGCTTAGTCCCTCTCTGGGCGGGCGTGTTTGCCTGATTATTGGGCGCTGTGGGAAATGCGCCTAATTATTGTGCGTTAATTAGACGGCACAGCGGGGCGTCTGCGCTAAACAAACCGCGCCGTGCAGGATAGAGTGCGAAAAAAAAGAATGGTTCAGCGAGCAGCATATGAGTGATTCATCCAAACGGAAGCGGCCCTTGGTTGCCGATAAACGCACCGTGGGCAAAGGCGGCAAACCGCCCCGCAAGCCGGTCGCGAAAAAGGCTCCGGCCAAGCGCAAGCCGGCACGTCGTGCGCCTGCGCGCCCCAAGGGTCCTATTGGCTGGCTGGCCGCGCTGGTGCGGTGGGTCTTCCGTTTGATCTGGACGATCGTCTGGCGGGTGACTGCCGTGGCGGTGCTGATGGTTGCGTTGGCCGTCGGCTATTTCTACACCACGCTGCCGCCGCTCGATGCGCTGCTGGACGGGCGTGCGCGAGGATCTGTCACGCTCAAGGATCGCTATGGTGATGTCTTTGCATGGCGCGGGGATCAGTTCGGCGGCGTCGTCACCGCAGACAGCGTATCCCCCGCCCTGAAGAACGCGGTGATCGCGACAGAGGACAAACGCTTCTATCGTCACTTTGGTGTCAGCCCGCGCGGCATCGCTTCGGCGGTCAAGATCAACCTGAGCGAAGGCCGCGGACCCTTGTCCGGTCACGGGGGGTCGACGATCACGCAGCAGGTGGCCAAGCTGCTGTGTCTGGGTGAACCCTATGATGCGTCGTCGGGGCAGACGGAAAAGGAATACGAAGCCGAATGTCGCCGGTCCTCGCTGTCGCGCAAGGGCAAGGAAGCGCTGTTCTCCATGGCGATGGAAGCCAAGTATTCGAAGGATGATATCCTGTCGATCTACCTCAACCGCGCCTATATGGGCGGCGGTGCCTTTGGGGCCGAAGCCGCGGCGCAACGTTTCTTTGGCAAACCGGCCGCCGCGTTGAAGCCTGCCGAGGGCGCGATGCTGGCGGGTCTGTTGACCGCACCGACCACCCTGTCACCGACCAATAACCTTGATCGGTCGCAAAGCCGTGCGGCAACCGTGATCCGCCTGATGGAGGATCAGGGTTATCTGTCAAAGGCCGAAGCGGATAACGCCATTGCCAACCCCGCCGAGCTGTCAGAAGCCGCAGAGGCCGAGGCGGGCGGCTATTTCGCGGATTGGGTGATGTCGTCGGGGCCGGAGTTCTTTACCCGCAACACGACCGAGGATGTGGTGATCAAGACCACCCTTGACCAAAAGATCCAGCGCGCCGCCGAGGAAGGTCTGAGCTGGGTGTTCGAAAACAAGGTCCGCGAAGGTTCCAAAGCGCAGGCGGCTGTGGTGATCATGTCTGCTGACGGGGCCGTGCGTGGCATGGTCGGTGGGCGCAAGACCAAGGTCGCGGGGGCCTTTAACCGCGCGACACAAGCGATGCGCCAGACCGGCTCTGCCTTCAAACCGTTTATCTATGCAGCGGCGCTGGATCTGGGGTATTCGCCCAACGACCTGATCGAAGACGCGCCCTATTGTCTGAATGTGCCGGGGTCGGGCCAATGGTGCCCGAAGAACTATACCAACAGCTTCAAGGGCAACGTGACGCTCACCACCGCGCTCAAGGATTCGCTGAACATTCCGGCGGTCAAAGTCTCGGAGAGTGTTGGGCGCGATGTGGTCAGCCAGGTGGCAGAGCAGTTCGGCATCAAAAGCGATCTGGCCGTCGGTCCGGCGCTGGCGCTTGGGGCGTCCGAAAGCACGTTGCTTGAAATGACAGGTGCCTATGCGGGCATCCTGAACGGCGGGTCATCCGTTAAACCCTATGGGCTGATTGATCTGACGTTGCAGGGCGACACTGATCCGGTGATGGGCACCGGCGGCGGTATCGGCGAGCGGGTCATTCAGGAAGATGCCGCGCTGCAACTGGTCTATATGATGGAAAAGGTCGTGTCCGAAGGCACGGGGCAGCGGGCGCAATTTGGTGGTCGTGAACTGGCCGGTAAAACGGGCACGACACAGGCCAACCGCGACGCGTGGTTCATCGGTTTCTCTGCAGACTATGTGGCCGGTGTCTGGATGGGCTATGACGACAACACGCCGTTGACCGGTGTATCGGGGGGCGGGTTGCCCACCGAGATCTGGCAGCAGGTCATGATGCGCGTTCACGAAGGGCTGCCGAACACGCCGCTGCCGATGATCGTGCCGGAACCGCCAGTGGTGCAAGCCCCGCCGCAGCCTCAGCAACCGGCGCAGCCGCAGCGGGTGCCGCGTCAGGACAACCCACTGGGCGTCATCGACAGGGTGCTGCGCGATATCTTTGGCGGGTAAAGACCCTGCCTCTGCCGCAGCACATTGCTTTGGAAACGAAAGAAGGGAGGCCGGATTATTCCGGCCTCCCTTCCTTTTGTCGCATCCCCGAAGGCGGTACGAGGGGACCCGCCCCCGGGGTTTGACGGTCTGGCTTAGAAGCCCAGAACCAGCGACACACCCAGGGTGTTGTCAGTGGATTTCAGGCCCGCAACCGGATCGGTGTTGTAGTCGGTACGGTAGCTTACGCGTGTCGACAGGTTGTCGGACATCTTGTAGTTGATGCCAGCGTCGTTCGACACGATGGTGTTCACGTCAGAGCCGACAATGTCGGTGTCCATGGTGAAGGATACGATGTCGTTGAACGCGTAGAAGTAGCGCGACGAGGCGATGAAGCCGACTTCGGTTTCGGAGGTGCCGGTTGCGTCTTTAAAGTAGCGTACACCGGGGCCCGCTTGAACGCGCCATGTGTTGTCTTCTTTATTGATCGCGCGGTAACCCGGACCAAAGCCCAAGAATGCGTCTGTTTCGGAACCGTCAACGGCTGCACCGGATGTGTCGGTCAGGTAACCGTCATATTGGTAACGGGCCAGGCCGAACGCATAGAACTCGGGTGTGAAGTAGCGGCTGCCTTCATAGGTACCAAAGAACTTCTCTTCGCTCTTGGTGCCGTTTGCTTCGCCGTATTCTACCGCAAAACCAACCAGGTGGTTCCAGTCGCCGACACCGTATGTCAGGCGGCCAGCGCCCGATACTTCGCCGTTGTCTGTGTTGCCGCTGGTGCCCGATGCGGACAGGGCGAAAGACCCGCGCCAGCCTTGGGCAACGCCATTGGCGCCATAACGTTCTGCGTCGGTGCCGCGGGCCAGGTCGGTGTTCACATCATCGGTGATGTCGTCGATCTGGTCGTTCAGCGTTTCAATGCCAAGCGCACGTTGCTGCGCGAAAACGGGAGCAGCAGCCAAGAGTGCGATTACGGAAACCGCGGACGCTTTAAGTACTGTATTCATTGGGGAATCCTTTCCCTTAGAAGTGACCCGCCCCGTTGATTGAGGCGAGAGCATCTCTGCTGAGAATGGATTTAAGATAGGAGGTCAGATAAGTGAAATTCGAATAAATCGTGCATGAAGCAAGTATTACTCGTGTTAACTGCCCTTGAAGCGGAATTAAGGCGTGTTCTGCCCGTTGTCCAAGCTCTCGATCAGAATATTCTGTTGATTTTCAGCCGCTTGAGCGAGGTCCATCAAACTACGCCGTGCGATCGACAGCATCTCGGGGTCCAGATCTTCGCGCCAGACCACCCATGCGGGGTACGCAAAGCGTGGGGAATTTGCCACAACATGCAGTTTTCCAACGTCGAGATACCGTTGCACTGCCCGTGCGGGCAGGTAGGCAGCCGCGCGACGGTTGACGATATAGTCGGCCGCAAGCCCGCCAAGGGCCAATGATCGCCCCGAATTGGTCAGATGGGGCAGGGCGCTGGCGTGCATATGCGTAAACTCCGGCCCCCAGTCGACCGCGACATATTCTTTGCCAAGATCTTTGACGTCCGTTTCAAAGGACGCGACGAGAATCAGTTCTTCCTCCAGCACGGGTTCGACGCGCAAACCGGGGCGCAGCTGCGGGGTGTAAAGCAAGGCGGCCTGAATAACCCCTTCGACCAGAAACCGCGTCAGCCGGTCGGACATGCCCATTTCGGCGTGAATACTCAGTTCGGGCATCATCGTTTGCATCGCGTCGATCCAGCGAAAGCCAAGCTTGTGCCAAAGGGCGTGCTGCGCGCCGAATGAAAAGCTGCGGCTATATCCTTCCGGGATCGCGATCTGCTGCCGGGCTTCTTCCCATATCTTGAGAAGGCTCAGCGCGTATGAGGTGAATTGTTCGCCTTCCGAGGTCAGCACCGCCCCCGCTTTTGATCGTTTGAACAGCGGGTGGCCCAGGCTGTCCTCAAGCCGTTGCACGCGCAGGCTGACAGCGGATTGGGTGACAAACAGCCGTTCGGAAGCAGCGACAAAAGAGCCGGTGTTGGCGACTTCGATAAAGGTTTTGATCAGGGTGATATCCATGCCCTGATAATGATCCTCCGCAGGCCCGTTGCCAAGCTGCCCTGACCTGAATCGCGCGCCCCTATCCGAAAGAGACCGGAAGGGAGGCGCGTGTTATTTGATGCTTAGTCAACCATGCGCGGGCCGGTGGTGGCGGCGATGCTGGTAGGGCGCGCCAGATCGGCACGGCGCTTTTGCAGATAGTCCTGACGTGCCTGGGCATAGCTGTCGCCCGATGCGGAGATTGGCACTTGTTTGCCATTCACGATGCGGCGGTTTTTCTCGAATGCGCTATCGGCATAGCCGGTGACGGTGCCGACGTAGCTTTCGGGGCTATCAAGCGTATAGGACAGCGGATTGGTGAACAGGTCCACCACGCGGCCGGCGGTGTCGCGACGGGTCGATGGGCCGATCAGCGGAAGCTCGATATACGGGCCTTCGCCCACACCCCAGACATACAGCGTTTCGCCAAAGTCGGTATCATGCTCGGGCACTTTGAATTCGCTCGCGACGTCGAACAGGCCGCCCATCCCAAGCGTGCTGTTTACCAAGAAGCGGTAGGTCGACAGGCCAAAGCCCGCGAGATCCGCCTGCAAGGCGCTGTTAACGGCAGCTTGCGGCATCGACAGGTTCTCGGAGACGTTATGCACGACCGTCTGGAATTCGATAGGCACCGCCCCCAGCACGCGGTTGGGTTTGCCCGATCCGCCGATCTTCTGATTAAAGGCGTGGACCTTGCGGTTACCGGCCTCGTGCGGGTCATTGACCCCTGCGGGCTGGGTCCGCGATGCACCGCTACAGGCGGCAAGACCTGCAACCAAAGTGACACCCACAAGGGCGCGCAGCGATGTGGAGAGGCTCGTGGCCTTAAACATGGTATAAATCCCGAAAACGCGTGAAAAACATGGTTCGTTATGCGCAGCGTCCCCGAAATACGCAACATGAGTTTCCTTGGGCGGCTCGCGTAGGGGGCAGGTGTTGCAGTTCCTCCCTCTTGGGTCTTTTCGTTTCGGCATCGCATCGCTATCGTCCCGCCAAAGCCATTCATTCCAAGGAAGTCCCCCATGAGCATCACCAGCCGTCTGAACGATCTTGGCGTCACCCTGCCTGACGCACCTGCCCCTGCGGCGAACTATGTGCCCTTCGTGAAAACCGGCAACACGGTCTATGTTTCGGGCCAGATCTCGAACGGGCCGGACGGGTTCATCACCGGAAAACTGGGCGCGGATATGGATGTCGCCGCGGGTGCCGAAGCCGCCAAGACCTGCGCGATCAGCTTGCTGGCGCAAGTCAAAGCCGCATGTGACGGCGATATCGAACGGCTCAAGCGGGTGGTGAAGCTGACGGCCTTTGTGAACTCCACCGCCGACTTCACCGACCAGCCCAAAGTGGTTAACGGGGCCTCTGACTTCCTTGTCGAAGCTTTGGGGGATGCGGGGCGTCACGCGCGCTCGGCCGTTTCTGCCGCCTCCTTGCCGCTGGGTGTCGCGGTCGAGATCGAAGGCATTTTCGAAATCGAATGACCCTACCACAGGCGTTTTATACAACCCCTATTGCGCATCGCGGTTTTCATCACCGCGATGCCGGTCGGCCCGAAAACAGCTTTGCCGCCTTTCGGGCCGCGATTGATCGGGGCTATGGCATCGAGCTTGATGTGCAGCTGTCACGCGATGGTGTGGCGCTGGTGTTTCACGACTATGCGCTGGATCGGCTGACGGGGCAGACCGGTGCCATCCGGCAACGCGATGCGGATGACCTGTGCCAGATTACGCTCACCGGCGGCAGCGACACTATTCCCACCCTGCCGCAGGTACTGGAACTGATCGCAGGACGCGTGCCGCTGCTGGTCGAGATCAAGGATCAGGACGGTGCAATGGGTACGGACATCGGACCGCTGGAAGATGCGGTGGCAGAAGCCCTGCGCGACTATGTGGGCGATGTGGCGGTCATGTCGTTCAACCCCAACAGCGTCGCGCGGATGGCAGAGCTGCTGCCGCATGTGCCGCGTGGATTGGTGACCAGCGCCTATCGCTATGTCGAATGGCCGCTGCCCAAAGCCACCTGCGACCGCCTGCGCGAGATCCCCGATTACGACCGCACCGGCGCGTGTTTCATCAGCCACGAGGTCGACGATCTGCCCCGCCCCCGCGTGGCAGAGCTGCGCGAGGCAGGCGCGATGATCTGCTGCTGGACCGTGCGCAGCCTTTCAGTTGAAAACGGCGCACGCGAATTTGCGCATAATATCACCTTCGAAGGCTATGACGCGCCGCTGCAAGGTTGAACCGTCAGGCTTCGGCCACAGATAAGGCCTATGACAACGGGACATCCAGTATGAACGCGCGCGACGTCGAAATCAGAATTGCCTCGCGCATCGCGCAAATCGGTCAAGCGGAATGGGATGCCTGTGCCTGTCCCGAAGCCGCCGGGGGCGCGCGCCCCGCGGACCCTTTCACCACCTTTCGTTTCCTTTCAGCGCTAGAGGAAAGCGGCAGCGTCGGCCCCGGTACGGGGTGGCAGCCGCAATACCTCAGCGCTGCCATTGACGGTCAGATCATCGCGGTCGCGCCGATGTACGCCAAGTCACACAGTCAGGGCGAATACATCTTTGACCACAGCTGGGCCCATGCGTTTGAACGGGCGGGCGGGCGCTATTACCCCAAGCTGCAGATCGCCGTGCCCCATACCCCTGCCACGGGCCGCCGTTTCCTGACCCGTCCGGGGTTTGAAGAGACAGGCACCGCGGCCCTCATTCAGGGGGCGGTCCAGCTGACGGATTCAAACGGGCTGTCGTCCTTGCACATTACCTTTTGTACCCAAGACGAGGCTGCCGCCGCAGAGCAACTGGGCCTGCTCGCCCGCAAAAGCCAGCAGTTCCACTGGCACAACGCGGGCTTTGAGGACTTTGACGGGTTTCTTGCCACGCTCAGCTCGCGCAAGCGCAAGAACATCCGCAAGGAACGCCAGCAGGCACAGGCCTTTGGCGGAGAGATAGAGGTGTTCACCGGTGACGATCTTCAGCCCGAACATTGGGATGCCTTCTGGCAATTCTATCAGGACACAGGCGCACGCAAATGGGGTACGCCCTATCTGACACGCGCATTCTTCGACATCGCCCAGGACCAGCTACGCGACGACATGGCACTGGTGCTGGCCAAGCGGGATGGTGCATGGGTGGCGGGGGCACTGAACTTTATCGGTGCCGATGCGCTTTATGGGCGCTATTGGGGCTGCACCGAACATCATCCGTTCTTGCACTTTGAATTGTGCTATTATCAGGCCATCGATATCGCGATCAAGCTGGGCCTCTCTACCGTCGAGGCAGGTGCGCAGGGGGAACACAAGCTCGCGCGCGGTTACCTGCCACAGGCGACGTGGTCGCTGCATTGGATGCGGGACGAGGGTTTTATGCGCGCTGTTGAAGACTATCTTGTACAGGAACGGGCAGCCGTTGACGAAGAGATAGACATTTTGACAGATTACGGCCCATTCAAAAGGGTCGAGGTTGAGGAACAGGAATGAGCGAAAGATTAAGCGAAGAGACGCGCAAAACCGTATTGGCCCCCTTGTTCAGCACAGGCTGGGCTATGGTGGAGGACCGGGATGCGATCGTCAAAACCTTCAAGTTCAATGATTTCGCGGATGCTTTCGGCTGGATGACCCGCGCGGCGATCTGGGCCGAGAAATGGAACCACCATCCAGAGTGGGAGAACGTTTATAACAAGGTGATCGTCACCCTGACGACCCATGACGTGGATGGCCTAAGCTCGCTTGATGCCAAGCTGGCGCGCAAGATGGATGGATTGATGGGCGAGGTCAAAGCGGGCTAAGGCACCATTGACCGTCGCATTATCCAATGAAAAACGCAGCCGCGGTGCCCCCGCGGCTGCGTTTTTCTTTTTAAGGGTCGTGCAGGATTACATGTTGTCCAGCAGTGCTTCACCGCCCGACATATCGCAGACGCCGGGCTGTACCTCGGCTTGGAATAGCGTGACCTTGCCGTCATCCACTAGCATCGCATAGCGTTTGGAGCGCGAGATCAGCCCCGCGGGCTCGGCCGAGAATTCCATGCCGATGGCTTTGGTAAAGGCGCTGTTGGCATCGGCGAGCATGGTGATGCCAGCCGCCGTCGCGCCTGTCGATTCACCCCAAGCGGCCATAACAAAGGGGTCATTGCAGGACACGCAGATGATCTCGTCCACGCCTTTGGCGTCGAACTGGTCCTTGGTGCGCACAAAGCTGGGCACATGGGCGGAATCGCAGGTGGGCGTATAGGCACCGGGCACGGCAAAGACGACGACCTTGCGGCCCTTTAGCTTGTCAGCCATCTGCACAGGCTGCGGGCCGTCCGGCCCCATTTGCACCAGCGTTGCATCGGGCAGCGTGTCGCCTTGAGAAATCGTCATATGCGTGACCTTTCGTGTCATTGCGTTTGTCTTCACGGAAGATATAGGCTTTGCACGCAGGCAGGAACACGGTTTTTTCGAAAGGGGCAAGGATGGGTCATGTGGTGGTGATCGGGGCAGGGCAGGCGGGGTCATCCTGTGTGGCCAAGCTGCGCAACTCCGGCTTTGAGGGCAAGATCACGTTGATCGGGGCCGAAACCGTGCCCCCCTACCAGCGCCCGCCCTTGTCCAAGGCCTATCTGCTGGGCGACATGGCGCTTGAGCGGCTGTATCTGCGGCCCGAGAGTTTTTACGCCGACCACGGGATTGACCTGATGCTGGGCACCACGGTCGACAGCATCGATCCGGCGGCGCAGACCGTGCGGGTGAACGGCGGGGATATGGCCTATGACGATCTGGTGCTGACCACCGGATCTTTCCCGCGTCGTCTGCCCGCGCATATCGGTGGCGATCTGGCGGGCGTGCATGTGGTGCGCGACCTCAGCGATGTCGATACGATGGGCCCGCGCTTTACCAAAGGCGCGCGGGTGCTGATCGTCGGCGGTGGCTATATCGGGCTAGAGGCCGCCTCGGTCGCGGCCAAGCTGGGGTTGCAGGTGACACTGGTAGAGATGGGCGATCGCATCCTGCAACGGGTCGCGGCCCCGCAGACCTCTGACTTTTTCCGCGCGCTGCACGAGGCGCATGGCGTCACCATCCGCGAAGGCGTCGGGCTTGAGCGTTTGACAGGCGACACGCATGTCACCGGCGCTGAACTGTCGGACGGCACGACGCTGGACGTGGATTTCGTGATCGTCGGCGTTGGCATCGGGGCGGCGACGGCGCTGGCCGATGCGGCGGGGATCGTGAATGACAACGGCATTATGACCGACACCCACGGGCGCACTTCTGCACCGCATGTCTGGGCTGCAGGCGATTGCGCGTCCTTCCCTTATCGCGGCGGGCGCATCCGGTTGGAATCGGTGCCAAACGCCATTGATCAGGCCGAGCTGGTCGCGGAAAACATCATGGGTGCGGATAAGGAATATGTCGCCAAGCCGTGGTTCTGGTCGGACCAGTATGACGTGAAACTGCAGATCGCGGGGCTGAACATGGGCTATGATCGCGTGATCACCCGACGCAGCGATGCCGATAGCGTGGCCTTCTGGTACTATCGCGGGGACGAGCTGCTGGCGGTGGATGCAATGAACGATCCGCGCGGCTTTATGATCGGGCGCCGGTTGATTGAGGCGGGCAAATCCCCCGCGCCTGCGCTGATCGAAGACCCGAACACAGACCTGAAGGCGCTGCTGAAGTCATGAGGATCATCGCTGGCAAACACCGTGGCACCCAACTGGCCGACGTGGGCAAGGGCGATGCGGATGCGCATTTGCGCCCCACCTCTGACCGCGTGCGCGAGAGCCTGTTTTCCATGCTGACCCATCACAATGTGATCAACGGCGCGCGGGTGCTTGACCTGTTCGCGGGCACCGGTGCCCTTGGGCTAGAGGCGTTGTCGCGCGGTGCACGCGAGGTGGTGTTCATCGAGAACGGGCGCGTCGGGCAAAAGCTGATCACCGAGAACATCAAGAAGCTGCGGGCCGAGGGCGCGACCACGCTGATGCGCTCCGACGCGACGGCCCTTGGGGGGTGGATCGCGGCGCCGTTCGATCTGGTCTTTCTCGACCCGCCTTATGGCAAGGGCATGGGCCAGACCGCCTTGGTCAAGGCGCGCGCGGGCGGCTGGCTGACACCCGATGCCATGATCGTCTGCGAGGAAAACGCCCCGCTTGATCCGCCCCAAGGCTTCACGCGCGAGGACAAGCGCAAGTATGGCGACACCTGGATCACCCTGCTGCGCCAAGACTAGCCCATTGGGCATCACCAGTTGCCGCTTTGCATTCGTTGCGCTGCGGCCTATGTGCTAACAAAGACGTAAAGGAAAGTAGACCGCCATGAGCCTGAGCATGACCAGCACCTTCATCAAGCCGATGCACCCCGAGGGGCGCAAGTTCGTGGCGATATTTGCCGCGATCACGCTGGTGCTCTTTATCATCGCTGAACCACTGGGATGGCTGGGGGTGGGCGCAACCGTCTGGTGCTACTACTTTTTCCGTGACCCTGAGCGGGTGACACCCAAGGGCGATAACCTTGTCATCAGCCCTGCCGATGGCATCGTATCGCTGATCGAACCTGCCGTGCCCCCCGCAGAGTTGGGAATGCCCGACACGCCGCTGACACGGGTCAGCGTGTTCATGAACGTATTTAACTGCCACGTGAATCGCGCCCCCGTCGCGGGCGAGATCACCGAAATCGCTTACCGCCCCGGCAAGTTTTTCAACGCATCGCTGGACAAGGCGAGCGAGGATAACGAACGCAACAGCCTGCGCATCAAGATGGCCGACGGCCGCGAGGTCGCCGCCGTCCAGATCGCCGGTCTGGTAGCGCGTCGTATCGTGTGTTTCACCAAGAAGGGCGCGCATACGCAGGCGGGTCAACGCTTTGGTCTGATCCGCTTTGGATCGCGCGTCGATGTCTACCTGCCCGAGGGAGTCACCCCGCGCGTCAGCATCGGCCAGACGATGGTCGCAGGCGAAACCGTGCTGGCAGAGCTTTCCTGAGATGACCGATCAGCCCCCCGTCGCGCCGGATAAGACGAAAACCGAATTCTCGTTGCTGCAGCTGTTGCCCAACATGCTGACCATTGCCGCGATCTGTGCCGGTATTTCCGCGATCCGTTTCGCCGCCGAGGGGAATATCGCTCTGGCTGTGGCGCTAATCACGCTGGCGAGTATCCTTGACGGGATGGACGGGCGCACCGCGCGCTATCTGGGCTTCAACAGCAAGATCGGGGCCGAGCTCGACAGTCTTGCGGATTTTGTGAACTTTGGCGTTGCCCCGCCTTTGGTGGTGTATTTCTGGGGGCTACAGGATTCCTACCGCGCGGGCTGGCTGGCGGTGCTGGTCTTTGCGATCTGTTGCGTCATGCGGCTGGCGCGGTTCAACGTCGATTCCCGGACCAAAGACCCGCTGGACGATGGCGGCTATTTCACCGGTGTGCCGTCGCCCGCAGGTGCGATGCTGGTGATGCTGCCGATCTATCTGCCCTATGCCTTCGGCCCCGGTGCCGCGCTGCCCGACGTTGTATCCAGCCTGTATATCGTGCTGGTCGGCTGGGTCATGGTCAGCCGCATCCCCACGTGGTCGTTCAAATCGGTCAGCTTTTCGCGCGCCAACGTGACCTATTTCCTGATCTTCTTTACCGGCTTTATCGCCTGCCTGGTCAGCTTCCCCTGGGCCACATTGGTGATCTGCTGCTTTGCCTATGCAGGCAGCGTGCTGTGGGCCGTGATCGAGCTGAGGCTGGCCAAGCGCCGGGGCTGAGGATCAGCCCTGGCTATAGGTCGGGTGGAACATACCGGCGGGGGATTCGGTAAAGATCTCGTATCCGGTTTCGGTCACGCCGATAGAGTGTTCAAACTGCGCTGACAGGGATTTGTCGCGGGTGACCGCTGTCCAGTCATCGGCCAGTACCTTGGTCTCTGCGCGGCCCAGATTGACCATCGGTTCAATGGTAAAAAACATGCCGGGTTCCAGCACCGCACCGGTGCCGGGGCGGCCATAGTGCAGCACGTTTGGCGGTGCGTGGAACACGCGGCCCAGCCCGTGACCGCAGAAATCTGTCACGACGCTCATCCGGTGGGATTCCGCGAAGGTCTGGATCGCGTGGCCGATGTCGCCAAAGGTATTGCCGGGCTTCACGACCTCGATCCCGCGCATCAGCGCGTCATGGGTCACGTTGATCAACCGCTCTGCCTTGCGCGACAGCTTGCCCGCGACATACATGCGCGAGTTATCTCCGTACCAGCCATCGACAATTACGGTGACGTCGATGTTCAGGATATCGCCATCCTTCAGCTTTTTATCACCGGGGATGCCGTGGCAGACGACATGGTTCAACGAGATACAGCTGGCGTGTTGATAGCCCTTATACCCGATGGTGGCAGACTTCGCGCCGGCGTCTTCGATCATCTGCGTGATCACACCGTCAATGGCACCGGTGGTCTGTCCGACAAACACATGTTCGGCGATGTCATCAAGGATTTGCGCCGCCAGCTTGCCCGCCGCGTGCATCCCCGCGAAATCCGAGGGGTCGTAAATGCGAATGCCATCTTTGGTCTGGCGTCCTCGGTGTTCGTTCATCACCGCTGTCTCCGTCATATGAATTTGCTGCTGTCTAACCCGCTTGGCCCCCAAGAGCCAGTGCAGGCGGGTCGATTAGGGGGATTGCGCCCGCTACGCTGACCCCAAGGGGGCTGATATGGGTGCCGATGACATGGGTTTCCAGCCCCGCAGCACGGGCGTCGGCAAAAGCGGCGGCATAGGCGGGATCGATATCGGCCGCCACGCTAAAGGCGCTGCAATCGGTGCGCTGCACCAGATACAGCAGCACGGCGCGGTGCCCGTCCCGTGCCATCTGCGCCAGCTCTCCCAGATGCTTTGCGCCGCGTTTGGTCACGCTATCGGGGAATTCGACCAGCCCCTCGCGGCGCGACAGGGTGGCGGATTTCACCTCGACATAGGCGTCGGGCAGGCCGGGCTCGGCCAGCAGAAAATCGATGCGCGAGTTTTCACCGTATTTCACTTCGGGCCGCACGGTCGTGTAGCCCGCGAGCGGGGCGATCTGCCGATCCATTAACGCGGCCTTGATCGCACGGTTCGGCAGCGCGGTATCGACGCCGGTGAAATGCCCGTTCTCGTGGTCAACCAGCCGCCAGCCGTAATCCAGCTTGCGCTTGGGGTCATCATTGGGCTCAAGCCAGATTTTCATGCCGGGGTCGGCAAGCCCCATCATCGACCCGGGGTTGGCGCAATGGGCCGTCACCTCGGTGCCGTCCTCAAGCTGGCAATCGGCCAGAAACCGTTTGTAGCGGCGGATCAGGCGGGCGGGGACAAGTTCGGTTTGAAAGCGCATGGGGGGTGACCTATACCTCAATTAACGGCCCCTCAAGGAGACAGCCATGCCCAACCCCACTGCTGCGATGATCGTCATCGGCGATGAGATCCTGTCGGGGCGCACCCGCGATTCAAACATGCACCATCTGGCGGGGCAGTTGACCAGCGTCGGGATCGACCTGAAAGAAGTCCGTGTGGTGGGGGATGAAAACGGCACAATCATTGCTGCCGTGCAGGAACTGTCGCGCGTCTATGACAGCGTGTTCACCAGCGGCGGCATCGGGCCGACCCATGATGACATCACTGCCGATTGCATCGCCGCTGCGTTCAACAAGCATATCGACGTGCGCGAGGATGCCCGCGCCATTTTGGCCGACCACTACGCCAAAAGCGCGACAGAACTGAACACTGCCCGTCTGCGCATGGCGCGTATCCCCGATGATGCCACGCTGATCGACAACCCCGTGTCGGCGGCTCCGGGGTTCAAGCTGGAAAACGTCTATGTCATGGCCGGCGTCCCCGCCGTGTTCGAGGCGATGGTCGCCAGCGTTCTGCCAACCCTGACCGGTGGGGCTCCCCTGATCAGCGCCACCCATCGCATCGAACGCGGAGAGGGCGACATCGCCGGACCGTTGGGAGAGTTGGCGCATAGCTATCCCAACCTCTCTATCGGGTCCTACCCCTTCCAGAAAGACGGCAAATACGGCGCGCATATCGTGATCCGTGGCAATGATCAGGCCGAGGTCGACGCGGCGATGGCAAAGCTCGCGCAGGTGTTCCCGTGACCGATCTGGCGCAGCTTTATCAGGTCATCGACCACACATGGCCCGCCGCGAAAATCTGGACCGAAACCGGCTGGACCCTGCGGGACGGGCAGGGCGGGGGCAAACGCGTCTCTGCCGCGACGATGGCCGAACCCAATGCAGATATTGGTCAGGCCGAGGCCGCGATGCACGCCATGGACCAGCGCCCAATCTTCATGATCCGCGACGGCGACGACACGCTGGATACAGAACTGGCCGCGCGCGGGTATGACATCGTCGATCCGGTGAATGTCTATATCGCGCCGGTCGGCAAGCTGACCGATGTGCCGATGCCGCGGGTGACCGCTTTCCAGATATGGGAGCCGCTGGCCATCATGACAGAGATTTGGGCCAAGGGCGGCGTGGGCCCTGAACGGATCAACGTGATGCACCGCGCCGCGACCAAAACCGCGATCCTGACCCGCTGGAACGAGATGCCCGGTGGCGTCGCCTTTGCCGCGCTGCATGATGGCGTGTGCATGGTCCATGCGGTCGAGGTGCTGGAACACCAGCGCGGGCAGGGTGTGGCGAAATGGCTGATGCGCAGCGCCGGTTTCTGGGCGCAGGCGCAGGGGGCGACGCAGGTGGCGGTTCTTTGCACAAAGGCGAACGCGGCCGCGAACCGCCTGTATCAGGGTCTGGGCTTTGATCTGGTAGGGCACTATCATTACCGTCAATCCCCTGACTGAAGGAGCCGCCCCATGGCGCATGATGCCCCCACTGCCCTGAACCTGCCGATGGTCGATCCGCTGCCCGAGGACACGCAGAAATACTTTGATGTCTGTCAGGAAAAGCTGGGGATGGTGCCGAATGTGCTGCAGGCCTATGCCTTTGACATCGACAAGCTGAACGCCTTTACCGCGATGTACAACGACCTGATGCTGGGCGCGTCGAACCTGTCAAAGCTGGAACGCGAAATGATTGCGGTCGTCGTGTCGTCCGTGAACAAATGCTACTATTGTCTGACGGCCCATGGCGCGGCGGTACGGCAACTGTCGGGCAATCCGATCCTTGGGGAACAGATGGTGATGAACTGGCGTGTCGCCGATCTGGATGCGCGGCAAACCGCGATGCTGGCTTTTGCCGAACACCTGACCGTCGCCAGCGCCAAAACCACCGAGGCGGACCGTCAGGCGCTGCGTGATGTAGGATTTTCCGACCGCGATATCTTTGACATCGCGTCGGTCACGGGGTTCTTCAATATGACCAACCGCGTCGCCAGCGCGACCGAAATGAAACCGAACGACGCTTACCACGCGCAATTCAGATGATCCTCTGGCGTGCCGGGCTGATCTGGCTTTTACTGGCGGGCACGGCCCATGCGCTGGACCTGTCGCTGCCCGCTGCGGCGCGGCAGACCGTGACCCGCGATACCGACCCTGACAGCTATCTTGCCCCGACCTCTGCCTTTGAGAACGGCGGCTTTGCCAGCGTCAAAATCGAAGGGTCCATCGCGCGCTCTGCCTGGCGGTTAGAGGCTCCGGGCCTCACGCCCCTACAGATTATGCGGCCCCTGCGCACCCAGCTAGAGGACGCGGGCTACAGGATCGTGCTGGATTGCAGCGCCGAGGTCTGCGGCGGTTTCGATTTCCGCTTTGCGATCGAAACACTGCCCGCGCCGAACATGTATGTCGATCTGCGCCAGTACCAGTTTGTCACCGCCGTCAAAGGGTCGCTGCAATCACCTGACGCCGTTGCGACCCTTCTGGTCAGCACAACCGATACCTCTGCCTATCTGCAGATCGTTGAGGCGGATGCGCAAGGCCCGGCGTCCAGCCCGTCGGTGCCAGAGGTGGCGGAAAACACAAAGACCTTGGCCCCCGATGCCCCCGCGCAAAGCCAGTCAGAGATGGCTGCGGCGTTGCAGAATACCGGCCATGTGGTGCTGGCTGCGCTTGATTTCGGCACCGGCACCGCGGCCTTGGGGCAGGGGGAGTTTGATGCGCTGGCCAATCTGGCGGCGGTGCTGAAAGACCAGCCTGATCTGCGGATTGTTCTGGTGGGCCACACCGATAGCGTCGGCGGGCTGCAAAACAATATTGCCTTGTCCCGAAGCCGCGCGGCGGCGGTGCGGCGGCGGCTGATCACGGCGCATGGCATCGCGGGCGATAGGATCGAGGCGCAGGGCATGGGCTATCTGTCGCCAATCGCGTCCAACCAGACCAAAGCGGGGCGCGACGCCAATCGACGGGTCGAGGCCGTGCTTTTACCCGCGCCCTGACCCCGAACAGAAAAATCCCCGCATCCCTGAAAAGGGAGCGGGGGCAGCCACATGTGGGCTCAGTTCACCGAGGGCAGTTGGTGATCTCGTGTTACCAGTCCGTTGGACCTTTTTCGGCAAAGGTATGGGCTAGAAAATCAATGAAGGCGCGCACCTTGGGCTGGGTGAACCGGCCCGGAGGATAGACGGCGTAGATGCCTTGGGTCTCAAGCGGGAGATCGGGGATCGCGTCTTCGACCAGGCCTTTCTCCATCGCGTCGGCATACAGAAAGCTCGGCAGGTAGGCGATGCCAAGGCCAGAGATGGCGGCGTTCAGCAGCGATTGCCCGTCGTTCACCGACAGCCAACCAGCGGTGCGCACCTGACGCTTTTCGCCCGACGGCGAGGTCAGCTTCCACATATTGCCGCTGGACTGGTTGGAATAATGCAGCAGCTTGTGATCGTTCAGATCGTCGATCTTTTCGGGGCGGCCGTATTTCTCGAAATAGGCGGGGGAGGCGATCATGCGTTTGGTCGTCTCGGTTAGCTTGCGGGCCCGCAGGGTGCTGTCTTCCAGCTCACCGATACGGACGGCCATATCGAAACCTTCGCTGATCAGTTCGACGTAGCGGTTGTTCAGCACCATGTTGACGGTGATATCGGGGAAATCGGCGAGGAATTCGGACAGGGCGGGTGACAGATGGTTCACGCCAAAGTCCGTCGCGACCGAGATCCGCAAAAGGCCCGAGGGCGCGGATTGCATAGAGGTCACAAGCGCATCGGCTTCGCCCGCATCATTCAGCACACGGCGGGCGCGGTCGTAATAGGCAAGCCCGATCTCTGTCGGGCTGACACGGCGGGTCGTGCGGTTCAGCAACCGCGCCCCAAGCCGCGCTTCAAGCGAGGATACGTGTTTGGATACGGCGGATTTGGAGATACCCATCTTCTTGGCCGCATCGGTAAAGCCACCCTGGTCCACGACCGTGGCGAATGCTTCCATCTCTGTCAGGCGGTCCATACCCGTCCCCTTTCATCATCTGCGTCTGGAAAGGGTATGGCGGCCAAATCAGGCAGGATCACGGCAGCGGTGAGACAGTGGAGAGGTATTTATAGGGATCGTTCGCGGCGGGGAAACAGGGCGCGCCGTGCTGTGGTCAAATCCAGCGGACCAGTTTCAGGACCAGAAACATAAGCAGCGCCAGCCCCGCCATGCCGAGACAGAGGATGGTAAACGCCCAAGGATGGTCCACCCCCGGCATCCCGCCCACGTTGACGCCGAACAGACCGGTCAGAAATCCCAGCGGCAGAAAGATCGCCGCGGCGACCGACAGCACATAGCCGTGGCGCGCTTGGCGCTGCGCGATATTGGCGTCGTGCTCTTCCTGAACCGACACCAGCCGGTCGCGCAGCTCGTCCAGCTCTTCTACCGCGATCAGCGCGCTGTTGGCCTGCTCGCGCAGCTCAAGCTGGCTTTCGTCGGGGATCAGCGGGATGTCAAAGGCGGCCAGCTTGGCCAGCGCCTCGCGTTGGGGGTCAAGATAGCGCCGCAGCCGGATCACGCTGCGCCGGATTTCGGGCAGCTCATGGGGCATCGGGGTGTTCTTGTCCTCTAGATCATCCTCGAAGAACTCCGCCTGTTCATCCAGTGTTGCAACATGTTCCTGCACCCGCAGGGTCAGGCGACCCACGAGCGCTTCGAGGAACTCCGCAGGGCTGGGAGGGGCCTTTTGCGCTTCGGCCTCGCGGCGGATCGCGTCGATGGCAAAGACTTTCTTGCGGCGCACGGTGATCAGCAGGTCGGAATCCACATACATCCGCACCGATACCATTTCATCGGCATCCTGCCCCTCGTTCATATTGATGCCGCGCAGGTTCAGGATCAGCCCGCCTTCAAAGCGGTCACAGCGCGGGCGGGTCTGTTTCTGGATCAGCGATCCGGCGGGGATTTCGTGCAAGTGTTCGCGGACCCAGGGTTCAAGCATCGGGTCGGCAAGATCAAAGTGCCACCAGCGGTAGATGCCCGGCCCCGTAAGATGCGTGTCGGTGGGCACTTGGGTCGTGCCATCGGCAAAGATATCGAAAACGCAAATCGGCATGGCCACACCCTGAAACATCTATTGATCCGGGCATTTTGACAGACCGGCGCGGAGGCGCAAGATGTGCTGCCCTTGTGGCGCGGGCGAAAGACGGGGCAGGTCACGACAGCCTGCCCCGTTTTGGTCGACATACCTTACAGCGCAGCGGCCAGACGGGTGCCTTGGTCAATCGCGCGTTTCGCATCCAGTTCAGCCGCGACATCCGCGCCGCCGATAACATGGCACGGGATGCCCTTGACCTCTAGCGCGTCGGCCAGCGACCGGTCCGACAGCTGACCGGCACAAAGCACGATCGTATCCGCCGCGATCACCTGCGGCTTTTCACGCGCTTCGCCAAAGCTGATGTGCAGGCCCTCTGCGTCGATCTTCTCGTAGTTGACGCCCGCGATCATCTGCACGTTCTTCATGGTCAGGGACGCGCGGTGGATCCAGCCGGTCGTCTTGCCCAAGCCCTTGCCGACCTTGGTGGTCTTGCGCTGCAGCATGGTAACTTCGCGCGCGGGGGCGTGCGGCTGCGGACCTTGGGGCGCGAGGCCAGAGCGGTGATCGGCGGGGTCGGTGACGCCCCATTCCTTCATCCATTCGGGCAGGTTGGTGGTGGTGCTGTCCCCGTCATGCACCAGATGTTCGGACACATCGAAACCGATGCCGCCCGCGCCGATGACGGCGACGCGCTGACCAGCGGTGACGGTGCCGTTCAGGATGTCGATATAGCTGACCACATTGCCCGCGTCCTGACCGGGGATTTGCGGGTCGCGGGGAATAACGCCGGTGGCGATAATCACCTCGTCATACTCGCCCAGATCATTGGCCGAGACTTCGGTGTTCAGCTTCACGGTGACGTCGTATTTCTTGACCATCTCCCGATACCAGTCGACGAGGCCCCAGAACTCTTCTTTGCCGGCGACCTGCTTGGCAAGGTTCAACTGGCCGCCGATCTCGGCTGCGCGATCAAAGACGGTGACCGTATGGCCGCGCTCTGCCGCGGTGATGGCGGCAGAGAGCCCCGCAGGGCCCGCGCCCACTACGGCGATTGTCTTGGCCGCGTCAACAGGATCGACGCGTAGTTCAGTCTCGTAGCAGGCGCGCGGGTTGACCAGACAGCTCGAGATTTTGCCGCCAAAGGTATGGTCCAGACAGGCTTGGTTGCAGGCGATACAAGGCGCGATCTCGGTCGATTTTCCGGCGGCGGCCTTGGCGACGAAATCGGCATCGGCCAGCATGGGCCGCGCCATCGACACCATGTCGGCGCAGCCGTCCACCAGCACCTCTTCGGCGACCTCGGGCGTGTTGATCCGGTTGGAGGTGATCAGCGGTATGTTCACCTGACCCATCAGCTTTTTCGTGACCCATGCAAAGGCCGCGCGCGGCACCGAGGTCTGGATCGTCGGGATGCGCGCCTCGTGCCAGCCGATGCCGGTGTTGATGATCGTGGCACCTGCGGCCTCTACCGCCTTGGCAAGCTGCACGACCTCTTCAAAGGTTGAGCCGTTGGGGATCAGGTCGATCATCGACAAACGGTAGATGAGGATGAAATCGGGGCCGACGGCCTCGCGCACGCGGCGCACGACCTCGACTGGCAGTCTCATGCGGTTCTCGTAAGACCCGCCCCATTCGTCGGTCCGTTTGTTGGTGTGGGTGACGAGGAACTGGTTCAGGAAATACCCTTCGGAGCCCATCACCTCTACCCCGTCATAGCCTGCCTGTTTGGCACGCAGGGCGCAGGCGGCGATATCGCTGATCTGCTTTTCGATGCCTTCCGCATCCAGTTCTTTCGGGGCAAACATCGAAATGGGGGATTTGATCGCCGAGGGGGCGACGCAATCGGGGCTGAAGGCATAGCGCCCCGCGTGCAGGATCTGCATCGCGATCTTGCCGCCTGCCTCGTGCACGCGGTCGGTGACGATGCTATGGTTGTCCACGTCCTTTTGCGACAGCATCATCGCGGCACCATGGGCGACCGACCCTTCGGGGTTCGGCCCGATGCCACCTGTCACCATCAGCCCCACATCGCCACGCGCGCGGGTGGCGTAGAATTCGGCGACGCGGTTCCAGTCCTGTGTTTCTTCAAGCCCGGTGTGCATAGACCCCATCAACACGCGGTTCTTCAACGTCGTGAACCCCAGATCAAGCGGGGCAAGCAGGTGCGGATAGTCGGACATTTGGCAAACCTTTCGAGGGCTGAATGTAGGGTACTGGACCGTTCTGTGCGGCAGTTCACCCCAAGCCTGCGGTTCTGTCACGCACAACGCTGCGTAAGCCAATATACATGGGCGCGGGATTCGTGCTAACGCCGGTATGACTTCTCTTGCCGCGAAAGGCCCCCGATATGACGCCAGAAGAAATCGCCCGACTGCCCTATCGCCCCTGTGTCGGGGTCATGCTGGTCAACGCCGACGGGCATGTGTTTGTCGGGCAACGTCGGGACCGGGATCAGGACGCATGGCAGATGCCGCAAGGTGGCGTCGAAAAGGGCGAACACGCCGAAGTCGCCGCCCTGCGCGAGCTGGAGGAAGAGACAGGCATCCCCCCAAGCTCTGTCACCGTGGTGGCACAGACCGAGGGCTGGTTGCCCTATGACCTGCCGATCGAACTGGTGCCCAACATCTGGAAAGGCCGGTTCCGCGGGCAAGAGCAGAAGTGGTTCCTGCTGCGCTTTCACGGGTCGGATGACGAGATCAACCTGGACACCGAACACCCAGAATTCTCGGACTGGCGCTGGTTGCCGGTGCGCGAACTGGTCGACAACATCGTCCCGTTCAAGCGCGAGGTCTATACCGCTGTGGTCAACGCCTTTGTCGAGCATTTCGCCGACGCCTGACAAAGGGGCGGGCCGCGTTCACCGTCTGCCCGATTGCGTAGCGGATATGGGCCAATGTGCATGATCGGAAACCGATTGTGCTGATTTGACCGACCGCGCGGGCGTCGCGTGTCTTTTTCGGCTGTCGCGAACTTGACGGGGCGGGGGCGGATAGGAAACAGGTGGCTATCGGCGCGCGACGTCGGACCGCTTTGCCACAGGAAAAATCCCGATGAAGACATATGCCCTGACCGTGACCTGCCCCTCTGCGCGCGGGGTTGTTGCGGCGATTGCGAATTATCTGGCCGATCAAGGCTGCAACATCTCGGACAGTGCGCAGTTCGACGATAAGGAAACCGGCGGTTTCTTCATGCGCGTCAGCTTTGAAAGCGAAGCCGAAGTTGATCTGGCGACCCTGTCAGACGGCTTTGCCGATGCGGCGCGGCCCTTTGACATGGCCTATGAATTCCACGACGAGGCGGTGAAGATGAAGGTCGTCATCATGGTCTCGCGCTTCGGGCATTGTCTGAACGATTTGCTGTACCGCTGGCGTATCGGCGCGTTGCCGATCGATATTGTCGCGGTGGTGTCCAACCATATGGACTATCAAAAGGTCGTCGTTAACAACGACATCCCGTTCCACTGCATCAAGGTCACGCCGGAAAACAAAGCCGACGCCGAGGCGCGGATCATGGCTGTGGTCGAAGACGCGGGGGCCGAGCTGATTGTGCTGGCGCGCTACATGCAGATCCTGTCGGACGAAATGTGCCAGAAGATGTCGGGGCGGATCATCAATATCCACCATTCTTTCCTGCCCAGCTTCAAGGGGGCGAACCCGTATAAGCAAGCGTTCCAGCGCGGGGTCAAGCTGATCGGGGCGACATCGCATTACGTGACCGCCGATCTGGATGAAGGGCCGATTATCGAACAGGACATTGTGCGCGTCACCCATGCGCAATCCGCCGAAGACTATGTCTCGCTCGGGCGGGATGTCGAAAGTCAGGTATTGGCGCGGGCCATTCACGCGCATATCCACCGGCGCGTGTTTGTGAATGGCAACAAGACGGTGGTCTTCCCTGCCTCGCCGGGGTCTTACGCCTCTGAACGGATGGGGTGAGCCACGGGGGCGCTAGCCGATGGTCGGCACATGCGCCCCTGCGTCCTTGTCCAGCAGATCGATCAGCCGCGGATCATCCGCGACCTCGACCTGCCGCTTGAACGGGGTAAACCCGCTGCGGATGTAAAAGGACAGTGCCTGCGGACTGTCGAGCGTGCAGGTATGTAGATGAAACCGCGAGATCGGCCGTGCCCAAGCCGTGCGGATCGCGTGGTTCATCAGGTAGCGCCCGGCACCCGATCCGATCAGCGCGGGCGTCAGTCCGAAATAGGCCAGCTCGCACGTGCCATCAGCCGTGAACTTGAGCTCGAGCAGCGCCTCGTCGCGACCGTCCTTGGTCAGCGTGAAAAACTGCGTGTCCGCATCCGACAACAGCGCCTGCAATTCGGCGTCGGTCTTTGTGAGCCGTCCGAACCACAGCCAATCCTGTCCGACCCGCCGAAAGATATTACGGTACCAGTCCAGTGTCGGGGTCAATGCGCGCAGGGCCACGCCCTCGGGGGCGGGGACATCCCGCAGGGGGGCGGCCTCGCGCATCTCAAGATGTGTGACAACCATCGCCAGTTTGCCAAGCGGTACGTCGTGATATCCGTCGGTCAGCATCAGACCAGCCCTTTTTCCTTGAACAGCTCCATCATCGAGGTCTGCGGGCGCGGGCCAATGTGGCTGATCACCTCGGCTGCGCAGATGTTGCCCATCTTGCCGCATGTCTCGAGGTCGCGACCCGTGGCCATGCCATAGAGGAACCCCGCCGCGAATTGATCGCCGGCACCTGTGGCATCCACGGGGGTCACCTTGGTCACCGGTACGTCGACACGTTCGCCCTTGCGGATCAGCGTCACGCCGTCGCCGGACCGGGTGCAGACGACCGTGTCACAGATCGCCGCCGTGCGGGTCAGCGCGTCTTCCAGATCGTCGGTTTCCCACAAGGCGCGGATCTCGGCCTCGTTGCCGATCACATAGCCTAGATCGTTTTCGATCAGCGCGAGGAAGTCATCCCGGTGGCGTTCCACGCAGAAGGGGTCGGAAATCGCGATCCCCGCCATGCCACCGCCCGCCGTCGCCGCGCGCGCCGCTTCGCGGAAGGCGGTTTTGCCGGCGTCGTGGTCAAAAAGGTAGCCTTCGAGGAACATCAGCTTGGCGCTGGAGGCCACCGCCTGCGGAACGTCGTCCGAGGTAAGCCCCGTGGAGATCCCAAGATAGGTGTTCAAAGAGCGTTCCCCATCCGGGGTCACAAAGATCATGCAGCGCGAGGTCGGGTTCTCGCCCCCGGTCACAGGCGCGTTGACAAAATCAATGCCGATGTCTGTCATCGCCTTGGCATAGAACTGCCCCAGATCATCGTCATTCACCCGCCCGATAAAGGCCGTGGGCAAGCCAAGCGCGCCGATGCCCGCAATGGTATTGGCGACCGACCCGCCGGGGGTCTGCAGACGGTCTTGCATTGTCGCATACAGGTTTTCGGCGCGGTCACGCTCGATCAGCTGCATAATGCCTTTTTCGATGCCGTTATCTTGCAGAAACGCGTCATCCGCATGCGAGATCACATCGACAACAGCGTTGCCGATGCCAACCACTTCGTATTGGGTCATTCGGTTTTTTCCTCATAGGGGCAAAGGTCACGGATGATGCAGGTTCTGCATAGGGGTTTGCGTGCTTTGCAATGGTATCGCCCGTGCAGGATCATCCAGTGGTGGGCATGGTGTTGGAAATCGACGGGGATATTATCCTCGATCGCGCGTTCTACGGCATCGACGGTTTTGCCGGGGGCGATGCGTGTGCGATTGCCGACGCGAAAGATATGCGTGTCCACCGCCTGCGCCGGATAATGCCACCACATATTCAGCACAACATTCGCGGTCTTGCGGCCCACGCCGGGCAACGATTGCAGCGCCGCGCGGCTGTTGGGTACGACCCCGTCATAGTCATCCACCAGAATCTGGCTCAGCTTCATCACGTTCTTGGCCTTCTGGCGGAACAGGCCGATCGTCTTGATATGTTCGGTCAGCCCTTCCAGCCCGAGGTCCAGCATCTGCTGCGGGTGCTCGACAATCTCGAACAGGGATTTGGTGGCCTTGTTCACCCCCGCATCCGTGGCCTGCGCGCTCAGCGCGACAGCGACCAGCAACGTATAGACGTTGGTGTGATCCAGCTCGCCTTTCGGTTCCGCCTCGGCGTCCTGAAAGCGGGTGAAAATCTCGCGGATCGTGTGATAATCAAGGGTTTTGGCCATGCGCCAAGGGTATGCGTGGTTTCGCCTCTCAGGGCAAGCCGCGCGCGGCGGATTTTACGGGCGTCGCTGCGGCAGGGGGCTGGGTCATTTGGCGCATGTTTCGGGTCGCGCGGGGGCGGGGCCTGCCGTAGTCTGCCCCTATGACACATGCACAGCACACGCCCCAAACCACCGCCCCCGAAGATGCCGCCACCGCAGACGGCAGCGCCTATCACTACGGTGTGATGCGGCGGGCGATTGATCTGATTGATGCCGCCGCCGACCCGCTGGCGCTGGATCAGATCGCGGGCGAAATGGGGATGAGCCCGGCGCATTTCCAGCGGCTCTTCTCGCAGTGGGTGGGGGTGTCGCCGAAACGCTATCAGCAATACCTGATGCTGGATCACGCCAAGTCGTTGCTGCGCGACCGCTTTACCACGCTCGACACGGCGCACGAGCTGGGGCTGTCCGGCTCTGGCCGTCTGCACGACATGTTCCTGCGGTGGGAAGCCATGAGCCCCGGTGATTTCGCCCGCAAGGGGGAGGGGCTTGTGATCTCGTGGGGGTGGTTCGACAGCCCCTTTGGCCCGGCACTGGTTATGGGTACGCCACGGGGGATCTGCGGGCTGGCTTTCTCGGCCGAGATGGGCACCGATGCCGCGATGGAGGATTTGTGCCGTCGCTGGCCGGGGGCGACATTCCGCGAGGATCCGGCGGTGCTGCGCGACTGGGTGCAGATTGCCTTTGGCCTACAGGGAGACGGGACCGACAAAGCCCCGATGTATCTGATCGGCGCGCCCTTCCAGATCAAAGTATGGGAGGCTTTGCTGGCGATCCCGTCGGGTCATGTGACCACCTATTCCGAAATCGCCCAGACCATCGGCACGCCCAAAGCGGTCCGCGCCGTGGGCACGGCGGTGGGGCGTAACCCGATCAGCTGGTTGATCCCCTGCCATCGCGCCTTGCGCAAATCCGGTGGGCTAGGGGGCTATCACTGGGGGCTGCCGGTCAAACGCGCCATGCTGGCCTTTGAATCCGCCCGCGTCGACGCGTGAGGTCATCGGCGGGTTGCTGCCTATGGGTTTGAAGCTGCCGGTTCAACGGGAACAAAGGCTGGTGTAAAGCGTTATGTGACGATTGCCTCGCCCGAACGGGGCCACAACTTAAAGGCAGAATAAGATATGACACTTTCGAAAACCTCCATTGCTGTAGCTCTGACAAGCGTTCTGGCGCTGGCTGCTTGTGAACCCGGTCCGATTGGCGGCAACCCCAACGACCCGAACGCCAACACACGTAACGGTGCGCTGATCGGTGCAGGTACCGGTGCTGTGATCGGTGCGCTGTCCAAAGGCGACGGCAACCGTGCGCAAGGTGCCTTGGCCGGTGCGGTCGCTGGCGGTGCATTGGGTGCTGGCTATGGCTATTCGCTGGACAAGCAAGAGGCCGACCTGCGCCGTCAGCTGGATTCCGACGTGATCATCACCAACACAGGTGACCGCCTGATCGTGACCCTGCCGCAGGACATCCTGTTCGCGACAGACAGCACGCAGGTTCAGGCCGGTATGCAAAACGATCTGGCCGCACTGGCGCGGAACGTGAACGTCTACAGCAACTCCACGCTGCAAATCGTCGGTCACACCGATAGCGATGGCGAAGCGTCTTATAACCAGCAGCTGTCCGAAGGCCGTGCGCGCGCCGTTGCGAATGTGCTGGTGTCGAACGGCGTTCCCGGTAACCGCATCCAATCCGTGGGCCGTGGCGAAAGCCAGCCGGTGGCAAGCAACCTGAACGCAGCGGGCAAAGCGCAAAACCGCCGCGTTGAAATCGTGATCCTGCCAAACGCTGCCTAAACCTTGGCGACATGAACGTGAAAGGGCCTCGGCATCTGCCGGGGCCCTTTTGCGTTTAAGAGGTGCCTTAGTGGGCTGCCGGGCCGCCGCGGCGCTAGAGGTTGTCTTCGACGCGGAACCCATCAGGGATGGTATCGCGCCCGTCCAGCATCAAGTCGGCCATGACCTCGGCCACTTTGGGGGCCATGCCGAACCCGATCTTGAACCCGCCATTGGCCACGAACTGCCCCGGAGCGTCGGGCAAGGCCCCCAGCATCGGGGCACGGCTGCGGCTGCGCGGGCGCACGCCGGCCCAGCGGGTGATCACCGGCGCATCACGCAACACGGGCACTGCAGCGCGTGCGGCGGCGATCACGTCATCAAGCTGCGCGTCCGTCTCGGTGGGCGAGGTATACGCGCGCTCTGTCGTTGATCCGATGGCGGTGGTGCCGTCGCTATGCGGGATGATATGCACACCGCCCGCAAAAAGCTGTGGCAAGCCGCGCGCGTCATAGTCCAGCAGCGCGGCCTGCCCCTTGACGCCTGCGCCGACCAGACGGCTGTGATTGGCAGTCATATGCGCCAGCCCCGCGACGCCCGTCGCCCACAGAACCTGTCCGCGATCTTCGCCTTCCGCCTGCACCGTCACGCCTTTGGCCGCCAGTGCCCGCACCAGCGCGTCGCAGGCGTGGCGGGGGTGGATCAGACCGCTTAGCGTGTCGTGGATCAGCCAGCCGGTGGGGCTGTCGGGCTGCCACGGCGTGTCACTCGCGCGGATCACGGACCATGTGGCCTGACCCTGCCACAGCGCCTTGGCGGTTTCGGCCCGCTGCTGTGCCAGTGCCAATGCCGCGTCATCGGCCACGGGTTGCAGGCGCCCCTTGCGGGCATAGCCCGCGTTCCCGCCGCCCGCCTGTTCAACCGCTTGCCAGAACCCTTCGGCCATCAGCAGGCTGTCGCGTTGAAAGGCTTTCTTGGCGTTCCAGTTTTCAGGCACATGTGGGGCCAGCGCGCCGACGATACCGCCGCTGCTGCCTGCGGCGGGGCCATTCGAGTCGATCACTTGCACCGTCGCGCTGCGTTGCACGCAGGCCCATGCCACCGATAGCCCGAATATCCCCGCGCCGCGTATCGTGATTTCGGCCATTGCCAATCCTTGCCCTTTTTGCGCAGTGTTCGGCAACGCCCATAGCACAAGGCCATCCCATGGAGAACCAGACAGCTGATATCGAATGGAAAGACAGCGGTGTGCCCGTGTCCTCCAAGTTCGACGACCCGTACTTCAGTCTCGACAACGGGGTAGAGGAAACGCAGCATGTCTTTATCGACGGGAATGACCTGACCAACCGCTTCCGCGACGGGTTCCGCATCGGAGAGTTGGGGTTCGGCACGGGGCTGAACTTTCTTGTGGCCTGGGACGCGTGGGCGCGGCATGGCGCGAAAGGCTCGCTGCATTTCACCTCCTTCGAAGCCTTCCCGATGTCGTCCGAGGATATGGCCCAAGCGCATCGGTCCTTTCCTGCCTTCGACGGCAAGCGCGACGCGCTGCTGGACGCCTGGTCGCCCGAAGGTGGAGAGATGCGCTTTGGCGATGTGGTGCTGACCGTGGTGATCGGCGATGCGCGACGTGCGGTGCCCGCGTGGGACGGGCTGGCGGATGCGTGGTTTCTTGACGGGTTTTCCCCCGCCAAAAACCCCGAGCTGTGGGAGCCGGAGCTGCTGCACGATGTAGCACGCCACACGGCACCGTTTGGCACGGCCGCGACCTATACCGCCGCTGGCGCGGTCCGTCGCGCGCTGGAAAGCGCGGGCTTCGCGGTCGAGCGCACGACCGGCTATGGACGCAAGCGGCACATGACGCGGGCTGTGCGCGTATGAGCATGGCCACCAACCGCGCGGCGGCTGCGGCGCAGTCGAACAATATCCCGCTTGGCATCACCTTGATGGTGATCACGACCTTTGTGTTTGCGGTGCAGGACGGGCTGTCGCGGCATCTGGCCTCTGAATACAACGTGATGATGGTGGTGATGATCCGCTACTGGTTCTTCGCGGCCTTTGTGATCGCGCTGGCCAAGCGCCATGCGGGCGGGTTGCGGGCGGCGGCGCGGACGAGCCAGCCGGTGCTCCAGATATTCCGCGGGCTACTGCTGGCGGCCGAGATTTGCGTGATGATCGTCGCCTTCACGATCCTTGGCCTTGTGGAAAGCCATGCGGTCTTTACCTGTTATCCGCTGCTGGTTGCCGCCCTGTCCGGCCCTGTCCTGGGGGAGAGCGTCGGCTGGCGCAGGTGGGCGGCGATCGGGGTCGGCTTTATCGGGGTGTTGATCATTCTACAGCCGGGGATGAGCGTCTTTGACCCCGCCGCCGTGATCCCGCTGGTGGCAGCCGCGATGTTCGCGGTCTACGGGCTGCTGACCCGCTATGTCGGGCGCAAGGACAAGACCGCCACCAGCTTTTTCTGGACCGGCGTCACGGGGTCAGTGGCGATGACAGCCACGGGGCTGTGGTATTGGGAGCCGATGATTGCCAGCGACTGGCTGATCATGGGGTGCCTGTGCATCACCGGTGTCACGGGTCACTGGCTGTTGATCCGCTGCTACGAAGTGGCCGAGGCGAGCGCGGTGCAGCCCTTTGCCTATTTGCAACTGGTCTTTGCCGCGATCATCGGCATCAGCGCCTTTGGCGAAACCGTGCGCCCCAATGTCGCCATCGGGGCGGCGCTGATCGTCGCGGCGGGGCTATTCACCTTTTGGCGCGAACGGCAAAAGGGTCGTGCCCGTTAGTTCCTCGGTAAAAGGTTGGGGCAGGGGATCTTTGCCCATGCGCGCGCGGTAAACGGGCAGGCTTTCGGTCACCCGCATCACATAGTTCTGCGTCTCGCGGAAAGGGATCATCTCTATCCAGTCGACGATATCGATGTCGCCCTCGCGCGGGTCGCCGTAGGTGTCCATCCAGCGCGTCGGACGCGAGGGGCCCGCGTTATAGGCGGCCGAGACCATGACCACATTCCCGTTAAACCGGCCCGCCATCTGCGACAGGTATTCGGACCCCAGCAAAGCATTGTATTCCGGGTCGGCGGTCAGCCGGTCGGTGGTGTGCAGCGCGCTGATCTCCAGATCGCGCGCGACATCCTTGGCCGTGGCGGGCATCAGCTGCATCAGACCGCGCGCGCCCACATGGCTTTGGACCACGGGATCGAATTCGCTTTCGCGGCGGGCGATGGCCAACACCATCTCGGGGGCCATGTTCAGGTCCAGTTTGATCGCATCATGCAGCGCGTAATAGGGGCCGGCGATGGTTATGCCCCGTTGCGCCACACGTTTGCCGATCATCACGGCCAGATGCGGCTGGCCCACGTCAATCGCGGCCTGTCCCAGAAGGGCAGCGTCTTCGGTGATCAACTGCTCTGCCAGATGGGTCCAGAACCGTTCGGCGGTCGACAGCTCGCCCGAGGCTTGCAGCAGCAGCCCCGCCTGAAACAGCGGCGCCTGTGCCAGCGCCGATGTGCGCCAGTCCTGTTCAGGGGGCGCGCCCGCAAGGCTTGTGTCGAACGGCAGATTGCCCCGCTCTGCCGCAAGCAGACCGTAGAAAGAGGATTGGAACTTCGCGCCTTGGGCATAGGCTTTGGCCGCGCCCTCGGCGTCGCCCATGGCTTGATACGCGCGGCCCTGCCAATAGCCTGCGCGCCCTTGGCTGATGGGGGATTCTACCGCGCCGTCATGGGCCTGAAAGTGACCAAGCGCCAGCTTGGGATCTTTGAGGAACCGCAGGGCGATATAGCCCGACAGCCATTCAAGGTCCGCGAAATGTGACCCTTCGGACAGGAAGTGTTTCGACGCCATCTGATAGGCCCGCGCCGGATCGCCATTGCGCATTTCGTCCCGCGCCAGCGCGCGGCGGCGGTTGGCCCATGCGGCGGGCTGACCAAGGGCCGCAGCGCTGACCGATTGCGACAGCATCAGATCCTTGGCGCTGTCGCCGTAGCCTTTGCGGATGCGCCATTCGAAGCGGTCGGCCTGTAGCCCCGGATCACCGGCCTTGCTGGCGGGCAGCGCGTCGATCAGGGCGTTTACGTCGCCGTCCAGATTTTGCAGGGCGATGCGGGTTTCGGCCAGCGCCTTGTCGGCATCGCTGACCAGATCGAACATCTGGCGGGCTTCGGCGTGTTCCCGTTGCCATAGCATCTCGTCCAGACGGGCGGCGTGGTGCGGTTTCAGCAAAGGCCCATGCGCGTCAATGAACTTTGCCTGATCGTTCCCGCTCATGGGCAGGGTACGCCACGCCAGCACCAGCCGCGCCTGTGCCTCGCCCAGACGATCCGCACGCAGCAGCGCTGCGGCATGGGCCAGCACACCCTCGGGCGTCTGCGGGCCCTGACCGGTAAAGAACTCCAGTATCGCCTTGTCACCCTCGCGGATCACGGCCTCTTCGGACTGTCTGCGCAGATAGGCCTCGCCCGGCCAATCAGGGCGGCGGTTAAGGAAATCTGTCACCTCGGCATAAGTGCCACGACCAGCGCGCAGGCGGTGCCATTCGATCACATCTACCGCAACGGCCCCGTCACGGCGCGCAATCAGGGCGGCATTATCCCAGCTGCCCGCGCGCATGGCGTCCATCGCCCATCCCAGCGGACGCGGCCTTTCGGCATGGGCCGGAAGGGCGAGGGCAAAAACCATCGTCAGCGTCGCCAAGGCGCGTCTCATCACTTGCATTTCCTACTGGTCAAAGGCTACAGCCTTGCAACATACGGCGCGGCGCGGGGGTTTCAACTCAACTTGCCGCTATCAGCAATTGGGCGCTTGCCCAGCAACGCAAGAATAGGAGCGTGCATATGCTACAAGGTTCACTACCTGCACTCGTCACGCCGTTCACGGACGGCGCGCTGGATTTGGCCACGCTCAAGAAGCTGGTGGAATGGCACATCGCGGAAGGATCGAACGGGCTGGTGCCTGTCGGGACCACCGGTGAATCGCCCACCCTGACCCATGCCGAGCATGAAACCGTTGTCGCCGAAGTCGTCAAAGCCGCCGCGGGTCGTATCCCCGTCGTTGCAGGTGCCGGTTCGAACAACACGACCGAAAGCATCCGTCTGGCCAAACACGCCGAAAGCGTCGGTGCCGATGCGGTTCTGGTGGTCACGCCCTATTACAACAAGCCGACCCAAGCCGGTCTGATCGCGCATTTCACCGCGATCCACGAGGCCTGCGGTCTGCCGATCATCATCTACAATATCCCTGGCCGTTCGGTCGTTGATATGCTGCCCGAAACCATGGCGGAGCTGGCCAAGCTGCCGCGTATCATCGGTGTCAAGGATGCCACCGGCGATCTGGCGCGGGTCTGTGACCAGCGGATGCTGTGCGGGCCGGATTTTGTCCAGCTCTCGGGCGAGGACGCCACAGCGCACGGGTTCAACGCCCAAGGCGGCGTGGGCTGTATCTCTGTTACCGCGAATGTCGCGCCCAAGCTGCTAAGCCAGATGCAAGCGTTCTGCCTTGCGGGGGACTATGCGTCGGCGCTGGAAATCCAGGACAAGCTGATGCCGCTGCACAACGCGATCTTCACCGAGCCGGGCCTGGTGGGGGTGAAATACGCGATGGCGCGTCTGGGGTTGTGCTCGGACGAGGTGCGCCTGCCGCTGGTGCCGCTGACCGATGCCACCAAAGCGCTCGTGGATCACGGGTTGAAGCACGCGGGTCTGCTTGACTGATCGCGCGGTAAAATCACGGTTAAGACGGGGCGGCATCTAGCCGCCCTTTTTTGTGCGCAAGACGCAGCCAATCGGTCAGCGCATAAAAAAGGCCCCGGCGAAACGCCGAGGCCTAATGTGAATATCTGCCTTCGGGAGCAGAAAACGCTTATGGGCAAGCAGCCGTGTAACGCTGACCTGCGGAGTTCTGGTAGACACACTGGCCGTTTTTGCCGCGGCCCAGGTATGCACCTGCAGCAGCGCCAGCCAAGCCACCCAGAACGGCGCCTTTGGTTTTGTCATCGTCGCCCGAGACGACAGCACCCAGAGCCGCACCAGCAGCAGCGCCGGTTACAGAAGATTGCGTCTGCGTTTCGCAAGCGGCGAGTGCGCCAACCATAGGCAGGACCAAAAGTAGCTTTTTCATGATATACTCCATACTAGCTTCAGTACTTAACGCTATGTGACGGGTTTGGTTCCAGTAAGATTATTTTGATCGGCAACAAAGTGCCGGAGCGGCAGCCTATTTGCTGCCGAACACCCGACCCATTGCCCCATCCACAGCCGCGATGATCTGATCAATATCGTCCTTCTTCGCGATCAATGCAGGGCTGAAGCAGAGCGTGTTGTTCTTGCCCGGCACCGACCGGTTGGTCGCCCCGATGATCACGCCCTGCGCCATGCAGTCTGCGACGACCGCCTGAATCTGCGCTTCGACAACGGGAACGCGGGTGCTGCGGTCTTGGACCAGCTCTGCGCCAAGGAACAAACCCTTGCCGCGCACCTGACCGATCACGTCATATTTGTCCGACAGCTCTTCAAGCTCTTCGAGCATGTATTGCCCCATGTCGCGGGTGTTTTGCAGCAGGTTTTCGCGTTCGATAATCGCCATGTTTTCAATCGCGGCGGTGGGGCCCGCGGTGCAGCCCCCGAAGGTAGAGATATCGCGGAAGTAGTTCAGCGGGTCGCTGGCGTCGTCCTTGAACAGGTTAAAGACCTCTTCCGTCGTCACAAGACAGGCAATCGCCGCATAGCCCGAGGCCACACCCTTTGCCATCGTAACCATATCGGGCTGGACGCCGAAATGCTGGTAGCCGAACCATTCGCCGGTGCGCCCGATGCCGCAGACGACTTCGTCGATGTGCAGCAGCACGTCATACTTGCGACAAATCTCTTGCACCCGTTCCCAGTAGCCGTCCGGAGGCGTGATAACACCACCGCCCGCCGTCACGGGTTCAAGACACAGCCCGCCCACGGTGTCGGGCCCTTCGGCGAGGATGATCTTCTCTATCTGATCCGCAGCCCAAATGCCGTAGTTATCCTCTGGCGCGCCGTCTTGCTCGAACTTGCGATACTCCAGACAGTGGGGGACGCGGACGAACCCGTCGGTGAAGGGGCCGTATTGCGCATTGCGTTCTTCCTGACCGCCCGCAGACAGACAAGCGATGGTCGTGCCGTGGTAGTCGCGGTCGCGATACAGGATTTTGTGCTTCTTGCCGCCATAGCGTTTGTGGGCGATCTGGCGGATCATCTTGAAGGCTTTCTCGTTCGCCTCGGAGCCGGAGTTGCAATAGTACAGGCGGCTCATGCCCGGCATCTTGTCGATCAGCTTTTCCGCAAAATGCGACCCCGGAATAGACCCGGCAGACCCCGCAAAATAGTTCAGCTTGATCAGCTGGTCGCGCACGGCGTTGGCAATGCTTTCACGGCCATAGCCGACGTTGACGGTCCAGACACCACCGGACACCGCGTCCAGATGCTCTTTGCCCTTTTGGTCCCAGACACGCATGCCTTTGCCTTCGACAATGATCCGTGGGTCCGTGGTTTCATAGGCTTTGTGCTGGCTGAGGTGGTGCCAGATGTGCGCGCGATCTGCCTCGACCACACGGGAGATATCGTTTTCGCTAAATGTACCATCCATGTGCGTGACCTTTCCGAGGTTGGGATTGGGGGCGGGTGGCAAAGCACCCTGTTTTCAAGGCCCCATCGCAAACGCGCCTCGCGTCTGTTTCGGCCCATGTGCAGTGATTGTTAGGAGCAACTTCCCCCTCTGAAAAGGAAAAACCTGCCACATAGGGGGGCGGGACGGGGAATATAGACGCAAAAAGGGCCGGAATTGATTAAAATCCCGGCCCCTAAGCGATTGATTGATCTGTATTTCCCCGTTTTCAGACCGGGGGTAGGTCTTGCCGCTTATTTCGGGCGAAAGCTCGACTTGCCGCGTTTGGGGGCTGCATCGCCGCCACCGGCTTTGCCCGAGGGTTTGCCGCCCTTGGGTTTCGCGCCCAGTTTGCCCGGTGGGACAAAGCGTTTCGACGGGTCAGCGGCGCGGGCCTTGAACGGTTTATCCGCTGGTTTGCCGTCGCCACGGGGGCGGTCCGCCCCACGATCCGCTGGCTTTTCCTTTTTCCAGACGGCTTTGGCTTTGGGCTTTCCGCCGGGTTTGTCAAAGCTGTCGGGCTTGCCCGCAGATTTGGGTTTAGGCGTGGCACCGGGCTTCATCGGAGACCGTTCGGTCTTGTGCGACTTGGGCGGGCGTTCGCCTTTGGGGGCTTTGGGCTTGTCAAACTTCGGCTTGTCGCCGCGAGGTTTGTCGAACCCTTTGTCGGGGCGCGGGCCGCGAGGTTTGTCGTAGGTAACCGATGCTTCTTCGGTGCTGGCCGCACGTGGTTTGCGCGGTGCACGTGGTGCGTCGGGGTCATAGGGTGCGCGGTCGGGGCGTGGGCCACGATCGGGACGCGGGCCGTTGTCGGAACGGGGGCCGCCACGGTTCGGTTTGGGGCCACGGCCGCCGGGCTTGGGCCCGCGCGACAGATCGGGGGCCTTGTCCAGCTTGGTCACAACCGCGCCGTCTTCGACCTTCATGTCGGGGCCAAGCGCGTTGGTGAATTTATCTGCCGAGGTCGCGAGGATTTCGACAAAGGTATGGCTGGGCTGCACGCGGATCGCGCCCACGTCATCCTTGGTCAGATCGCCCATGCGACAGATCATCGGCAGGATGGTGCGGGGTTCGGCGTCATCATTGCGCCCGATCGAGATCGAGAACCAGACCGACGGGCCAAAGTCGCCACGGGGGCGTTCGTCGGCAGGGGTGCCGGGCTCTGCCAGCTGCTCGGGCGCGGACTGGCGTGCACGGTACAGGTTCACAAAGGCCGTCGCCAGTTGCTCGGCGCTGAACTGTTCGACCAGATTGGCAACAAAGCCCGCTGCATCATCGGGGATCGGGTCAGACCATGCGGAATCGGCCAGCAAACGTTTTTCGTCTTCGGCATTCACTTCTTCGGCAGAGGGCGGGTTGGCCCATTCGACCTTCAGCTTGGCGCCGCCCAGCAGACGGTTTGCCTTGCTGCGCATCTTGGCGGGGACGATCAGCGCGGACACACCCTTGCGACCGGCACGACCGGTACGGCCCGAGCGGTGCAGCAACGTGTCAGAGTTCGACGGCAGATCGGCATGCACCACCAGTTCGAGGTTGGGCAGGTCGATCCCGCGTGCGGCAACATCTGTCGCAATACACACGCGCGCGCGCCCGTCGCGCAGCGCTTGCAGGGCGTTGGTGCGTTCGGATTGCGTCAGCTCGCCCGACAGCGCCACGACTGAAAAGCCGCGGTTGGTAAAGCGGGTGGTCAGGCGTGCGACGGCGGCGCGGGTGTTGCAGAAGACGATGGCGTTTTTCGCCTCGTAAAAGCGCAGCACGTTGATGATCGCGTTTTCAGTGTCGCGTGGGTGCACGTTCAGCGCACGGTATTCGATGTCGGCGTGTTGTTTCTTTTCGCCCACGGTTTCGACGCGCTGCGCATCACGCTGGTAGGATTTCGCCAGCTTGGCGATCGCCGCAGGCACGGTGGCCGAGAACAACAGTGTGCGGCGCTCTTCCGGCGCTTCGGAGAGGATGAATTCCAGCTCTTCGCGGAAACCCAGATCAAGCATCTCGTCCGCTTCATCCAGCACCACGGCACGAATGTCGGACAGGTTGATATTGTTGCGTTTGATGTGGTCGCACAGGCGGCCCGGTGTCGCGACGACGATATGGGCACCACGGTCCAGCGCCCGGCGTTCGGTGCGTGTGTCCATGCCGCCAACGCAGGTGGTCACGACCGCACCGGCCTTGCCATAAAGCCACGTCAGCTCGCGGCTGACCTGCATGGCCAATTCGCGCGTCGGTGCGATGATCAGCGCCAGGGGCGCGCCGGCGTGTCCGAATTTTTCATCATCGCCCAAAAGGGTCGGTGCGATGGCCAGACCAAAGGCCACTGTCTTGCCGGACCCCGTTTGGGCGGACACCAGAAGGTCGGCTTCGACCAGATCTGGGTTGGTAACCGCCTCTTGGACGGGGGTAAGCGAATCATAGCCTTGGGTGGCAAGCGCGTCTGCGATGGTTTGGATCAAGGGATTGTCCTGTCTGAGAAAATGTCGCGCTACAAATACGCGCGTCGCGGCAAAAGCGGATACGCCAGCCACGTGTTGCGCCCGTCCCTAGTCGGTTGTGACGCAAATGTACATCTCTTTGTCAGATGCGCAGGGCAAGGCAGCTATGCTTGCCCGTCGCTCTTTCAGGCGCTGACGGCATCCCCCCAAGCGGACATCACCTCTGTCACGCCGGTATTTTCGTCGCCCGCGCGCCCGACAGCAGAGGGGCAGGCGAAGTGATAGGGGAAGATCGTGCGCGGCGCGGTCACCACATTGTCCAGCGTGTCTTGCAGCGTCGCGATCACCTGCGGCGGCAGCGCCTGATCCACGATGGTCACATCGGCAAGGCTCATATCCGTGCGCGGCGCATGAAAGGCGGCTTCCAGATCCATCCCGTAGTCCAGCAGCAGTGAGGTCAGTTCGACCACAGCGGGCATGATCTTGCGCCCGCCAGACGCCCCAAGCGCGAATTGCGCACCGTCGGCACGCTCCAGCAGGGTGGGGCACATATTCGCAAGGCAGCGTTTATCCGGCCCAAGCGAGTTCGGCTTGCCCTGTTCAGGGTCGAACCACATGATGCCGTTGTTCATCAGGATGCCCGACTGCGGCAGCATCATCCGCGAGCCAAAGATCGACAGCAGCGTTTGGGTGACGGCGACCATATTGCCCGCCGCATCGACCACGCTGAAATGTGTGGTGCAGGACGGATCGGGTTCATGTTCGATATCGCCCATCGTGTCATAGCGTTCTTGGTTGGCCTGCCGGATGGCACGGTCATAAGCGATGAAGGCTTCGGCGTCGGGGGCGTCTGTGCCGGGCTGCCACGCGGTCATCAGATCAAGGGCGCGGCGCATGGTCGGGCCAGCGGTCAGGGTCGGTGTGGCGATGACCTCGTGCCCGCGGTAGGCATAGTGCATCGCGTCGACCAATGTCGCCTGATACTGGGCCAGATCCGCGGCCGTGTGGTGCCCGCCCGCGGCTTGCAGATCGGCGACGATGGACTGCGCCAAAGGCCCCTCGTAAAACGCGCGCGGTCCGTCCTTGGCCACGGTGCGTAGCGACGCGGCAAGACGGCTAAGGTCGCATTTCGTCTCGCCCAAGGCGGTCCAGCCAGAGGATTTGGGAAAGTCGTCTTCGTCCAGAAACGTCTCGGCCGAGGCGGGGAAGGGGGCGAGGTCTTTGGCCGAACCACCAAGGATCAGCTGCGTGTACCAGTCCACAGGCAGACCATCATCGGCAAGCTTGATCGCAGGGGCCAGCAGATCGGCCCAAGGTTTCGTGGCAAAGCTTTCATGCGCCAGACCCATGCCAGCGACCTGACCGGGAATGGCAATCGCCTTGGCCCCGAAGACATTGCGGTCTTCCAGCACCGAAGGCCAGGGAAACAGATCGCCCGCCTTGCCGCCCACGATGGGGTAGTCCGCGACATCCAGCCCCTTGGGGGATTTCATCCCGAATTCGATGACCTTGGCCGTCTTTTCGCCCGCCATGCGCACGACCATAAAGCCGCCGCCGCCCATACCGCTCATCCAGGGTTCAGCCGCGCCAAGCGCAAAGGAGGTGGCAATTGCCGCATCCACCGCATTGCCGCCCTGCGCCATGACATCCGCCCCGACCTGCGCGGCAACACGGCTTTGCGAGGCGACGATCCCCTTGCGGCTGCGGGTCGCGGGTTTGGTGATCTGCCAAGAGGCATTCTGCTGCTGGGTCATTGGGGGCATCCTGATGTTTAGATGTGCCTACCCAACGCCAGTGTCAGCAGATTTGCAACCTTGAGGGGCGCTGCGGCCCCATTGGTCAGTTGCTTTGTGTCGGTGCCGCTGAAAATGCGAACACGGGGGGCTGCGTCATCTCGTTCGACGGCGCGGATTTCGCGTCGGGATAGATGAACCCGTTGATCGGATAGACACTGCCGTAGGACCCGGCCTGGCTTTCAAGGCGCACATCGGACCAGTCGTTCAGCGGAGATACGTCTTGCACGCTCATCCCAAGCGAGATCTTGTTGCGCTTCCAATTGGCGTGGTCGACCTTGATCTCGCGCGGGGAAACGACTTCGGAGACGACGGCAACATGGCCCATTGGGTTCCGGCTGGTGCCTTTGAACGCCATGACCGACCCCACGACGGGTTCTTTGCCGCGCTCGTACAGGCCGTTGGCTTGCGCCCACCACGTATTGGCATTGCCGCGGATTTGAACGCCGCTGGCATTGCGTGCGAAGGGCACGCACCAGACGCGCTGACCTTTGGATTGCAAAACGCGCACCTCGCGGATTGCCATGGCGTGCAGGTCGGGGTTGATACCCGCCTGACCAATGGTCTGAATTTCAGACGGGCCGCGGGCGCAGGCTGCTGTCATCAGCAGGGCCACACACAAAAAAGGAACTCCGACTTTCGATGACCACTGGCGTTTCACGCTCATTTATCTGTCCTGCTGCCCGTTTCACTCACCTTACTGTCCCAGTAAAGTCCGGCAGACATTCCGCGATTCTCGGCCAAAAACAAAGCGTCAGGATTTTTGTGGGCAAAATTCCGCCGTTATTATTGCAAATTGTTAATTTTCGGGAACCGGGCGGAGGCCGCCGATTTTGACAATCAGGTCCAGCAGCTCTGCCACACCCTTATCGTGTTTCATCTCGGCAAAGAGATAGGGCAGATCGCCGCGCATCCGTTTGGCGTCACGGTCCATCACCTCTAGCGACGCGCCCACATGCGGGGCGAGGTCGGTTTTGTTGATGATCAGTATATCCGACTTGGTGATCGCCGGCCCGCCCTTGCGCGGGATCTCTTCGCCCGCAGCCACGTCGATGACATAAAGCGTCACATCCGCCAGTTCGGGGCTGAAGGTCGCCGACAGGTTATCGCCACCGGATTCGATGAGCACGCAGTCCAGATCGGGATGACGGTCGCGCATCCGGGCGACGGCGGCAAGATTGATCGAGGCATCCTCGCGGATGGCGGTATGGGGGCAGCCGCCGGTTTCGACCCCGATGATCCGGTCCTGCGGCAAGACCTGAAGCCGCATGAGCGCTTCGGCGTCCTCTTGGGTGTAGATATCATTGGTGATCACGCCGATCGACCAGCGGTCGCGCATGGCACGGCACAGGGCGGCGGTCGTTGTCGTCTTGCCCGCGCCAACGGGGCCACCAATGCCAATACGAAGCGGTCCATGGGGGGAGGTCATGTCTGGAACATCCTTGAGTAAAGCGTTTCATGTCGCATCGACGCGATATCGGCCAGAAAACAGGCGCTGCCGATGTCGTCGATGGTTTGGGTCAGGGCAAGCGTCACCGTGTGGTGGCACAGGGGGGCAAGGGCGGTGATCACCCGCTGCCCGTCCGTTTGCCCCAAGGGCACCGCGCGGATCGCGGCAGACACCAGTGCGCTGACAAAGGCGTGCAGGAACAGCTGAGCGCCTTGCTCTACGGGCAGCCCCTGCGCCGCGCAGGCCGCGCCAAAGGCGACGGGCAGCGTCAGGTCGGGGAGGCTATGCCCCCAGACATCATTGACCACCCGCACAAAAGCCGCGCCCTGTTGGGTCATCTCGGTCAGCCGCTCTGACGAGGGGGCCAGCGCGCGCGCCAGCGCATCCACCTCGTCCACCCCCTTACCCGCAAAGCCAGCGTTCAGCAGGATCGCATCGGTCCGGCCCGTACCGTGGGTGATGATATCCGACAGCCACGCCTGAAGGCTGGCCGCATCGTGAATGGTGCCGTCCTGCACGGCCATTTCCAGCCCGTGGCTATAGCTGAACGCGCCGATGGGAAAGCTGGGCGACAGCCATTGCGCGAGCGTGATCAGGGCTTGGGTTTGCATCGTCCAGCGGGCCTAATGTGCGTGGCTATGGGTGCGCCCGTGGCCATAGGCACCGCCTTCGGGGATGAACGGTTCGGACACATCCCGCAACGTCGCGCCGAGCTTTGTCAGCATGTCGCGGATCACGTGGTCGTTCTGGATCAGCAGGCGGGCGGGTTCAAGCTGGCAGGGGCAGTGCCGGTTGCCGATATGCCATGCCAGCCGCACCAGATCGTCGCCGGTGATTTCCAGCAAGGCTTCCTTCGCCGCGATGACCTCGATGATCTGCCCGCCTTCAAGCTCGAACGCATCGCCGTGGTTCAGCGATTCCGTATGGGCGAGGTCCACGAGGAACCCGCGGTTATGGCTGGTCAGCAGGCGTTTGCGGCGCAGGAAGCGGTCGTCATAGGTCAGCACGCAGCTGTCGTCCGCATGGTCCCACTGGCCGTGGCGCTTGATCGTATGGGCGGGGGGAAGGTCGGTCATCTAGGGGCCTCAGAACATGAAATAGCGTTGCGCCATGGGCACGGTTTCGGCAGGCGCGCAGCTCAGCAGCTCGCCGTCCGCGCGGACTTCGTAGGTTTCGGGGTTCACCTCTACCTTGGGGGTGGCCGCGTTGTGGATCAGGTCGGATTTGCCGATGTTGCGGGTGTTTTGCACGGCGATGGTCTGTTTACGCAGGCCAAGGCTGTTGCGCAGCCCGTTCGATTGCGCGGCTTCCGAAATAAAGGTCACCGCGCAATGTTGAAGCGCACTGCCATAGGCCCCGAACATCGGGCGGGTATAGACCGGCTGCGGTGTGGGGATCGACGCATTCGGATCGCCCATCTGCGCCACGACGATCATGCCGGACATCAATACCATTTCGGGCTTCACGCCAAAAAAGGCGGGGTTCCATAGCACCAGATCGGCTTTTTTGCCCACTTCGATCGAGCCGACCTCGCGGCTGACACCATGAGCAATGGCGGGGTTGATCGTATACTTCGCTATATAGCGTTTGACGCGGAAGTTGTCGTTGTCGCCGGTTTCTTCCGGCAAGCGCCCGCGCTGCTTGCGCATCTTGTCAGCGGTTTGCCATGTGCGGATCAGCACCTCGCCCACACGTCCCATGGCCTGACTGTCAGAGGCGATGATAGAGAAAGCACCGATGTCATGCAGGATATCCTCGGCGGCAATCGTCTCGCGTCTGATCCGGCTTTCGGCAAAGGCAACGTCTTCGGGGATGGATTTATCAAGGTGGTGACAGACCATGAGCATGTCCAGATGCTCTTCGAGCGTGTTCACCGTGAAGGGGCGTGTCGGGTTGGTCGAGGACGGCAGCACGTGTTCTTCGCCGCAAATCTTGATGATGTCGGGGGCGTGGCCACCGCCTGCGCCCTCGGTGTGGAAGGCGTGGATGGTCCGGCCTTTCATCGCGCCAAGTGTATGTTCGACAAAGCCGGATTCGTTCAGCGTGTCGGTGTGGATCATCACCTGCACGTCCATATCGTCGGCGACCGACAGGCAGCAATCGATAGCGGCAGGGGTGGTGCCCCAATCCTCGTGCAGTTTCAGCGCGCAGGCCCCGCCGTTCACCATTTCAACCAGCGCGCCGGGTTGGCTGGCATTGCCCTTGCCCGAGAGGCCGATGTTCATCACCACACCGTCCATCGCCTGCAACATGCGCCCGATATGCCACGGGCCGGGGGTGCAGGTGGTGGCGAGCGTGCCATGCGCAGGGCCGGTGCCGCCGCCAAAGCAGGTGGTCACGCCGGAATGCAGCGCGTCTTCCATTTGCTGGGGCGCGATAAAGTGGATGTGGCTGTCGAAACCGCCGGCGGTGAGGATGCGTCCCTCGCCTGCGATGACCTCGGTCCCCGGTCCGATGATGATGTCGACGTTGGGTTGGGTGTCGGGGTTGCCCGCCTTGCCAATCGCCGCGATGCGCCCGTCTTTCAGCGCCACATCCGCCTTGTAGATGCCCGAATGATCCACGATCAGAGCGTTGGTAATCACAGTATCCACCGCACCGTTTGCCCGCGTGACCTGCGACTGGCCCATCCCGTCGCGGATCACCTTGCCGCCGCCGAACTTCACCTCTTCGCCATAGGTGGTCAGATCGCGTTCCACCTCGATGATCAGATCGGTGTCGGCCAGTCGCAGCCGGTCCCCCGTGGTGGGGCCATACATCGCTGCATATTCAGAGCGGGGGAGTGTGGTGGTCATTGGTCTCTCTTTCCTCGAAGCGCCTTAGAGCGCGCCCATCACTTCAGCGTTGAACCCGTACACTTTGCGGTCGCCCGCGAGCGGGATCAGTTGCACCTCGCGACGTTGACCGGGTTCAAAGCGCACGGCGGTGCCGGCGGCGATGTCCAGCCGGTGACCACGCGCGGCGGCGCGGTCAAAGTCGAGCGCGGGGTTGGTTTCGGCAAAGTGGTAGTGGCTGCCGACCTGCACGGGCCGGTCACCGGTATTGGCAACCATCAGGGTGATGGCTGTGCGATCGGCGTTCAGGGTGATGTCCCCCGCGGCGCACAGCACCTCTCCGGGGATCATTTGCGCGCCTTGCGGGGGGCCTTGACCCGCCCGCGCAGGGCGATGGCCGCGGCGGTTGCGATGACGGCGAGCCCCATGAAGACAGGCATCCATTCGGCCCCGTGGGGGGCGATATGCACACCGGGGTGGGCAAGGGCAGGGCCGGCCATCAGGGCGGCGGGCAGGATCATCAGATGTTTCATAGCAGGGGCCTTTCTTGCGAATGGGGTCTAGCGGATAGGGTTGTGCACGGTGACCAGTTTGGTCCCGTCGGGGAAGGTGGCTTCGACCTGCACGTCGTGGATCATCTCGGCGATGCCTTCCATACAGTCGTCGCGGGTGATGACCTGGGCACCGGCCTGCATCATCTCGGCCACGCTGCGGCCATCGCGCGCGCCTTCGACGACGGTGTCGGTGATCAGGGCAATCGCCTCGGGGTGGTTCAGCTTGACGCCACGGGCCAGACGCTTGCGCGCGACTTCGGCCGCCATGGCGATCAGAAGTTTGTCTTTTTCACGGGGGGTCAGCTGCATGTCAAAGCATCCATGTTTTAGGAGGGGCCGCGCCGTGCAGGCGGGCGATGATCGGCACCAGAGACTGGCGCAGGATGTAACTGTCGGGCGCGAGGAGCCGCGCATAAAGCACGCCGTCGCGGATCAGGCTGGCACCGGCGCTGGCAGGCAGCAGCGGGCGCAGGGGGGCAAGCAGCGCTTCGGCATCGGGGGCGGCGTAGATCACACTGGCCATGGCGCAGTTGCCGCCCGCCGTGGCGGTGCCTGCAAGCTGTGCATGGATATCGCCGGACAGACGAACGGCATCGGCAAAGATAGGCTGCCCGTCGCGGCGGATCGTGACGTTATCGGCAAAGCGCGCGTCGCGCAGCGTTTCGCCCATGGAGACGCGGCCAAAGACCAGCGGCTCTACGCCGAAGAAACAGGCATCGCCCGTCAGGTCCACCTCCAGATTGCGGCGCAGGGCGGAACCGTTGAACAGGATCGTTTCTTGCGGAAGCCAATCGACCCGTGCCCCCGCTTCGGCCTCCAGCCGCGTGGTCATCTGCGCCATGGGGCCGGGTTGCGCCAGATAGACGCGCTCGGCCGCTTGGCTGGTCAGGGTCAGCCGGCTGCCCGCACCCGCCGTGGCGGTGATCGACAGTTCATCGCCGCCCGTCATCCCGCCCGAAGTATTGAGGAAAACCCCCGTCAGCCCGCCCGCCGCCGCGCGCGGAAACAGCGCTTTGAAGCAGCCTTGCTGGTAGAGATCGCCAATCACGGACGCGCTGCCATAGGTCTTGCTGCTGATGCGCAACGCCCCGCGGGCGCGGGGTTGCATCGGCACGGCAAGAGCCTGATCGGTATGGGCGGCGATGTTGATGGGGGGCCTCGTCCAGCTGAAAATAACTCCCATCTGGATAGCGTGATTCCCGTCGGGTGCGATCCGAAACGGGCATTTTTGGCGCAATTTCAGGCTGTATTTCGACGGCTGCCTATTATTTGAGCATATCCCGTCAGGGGCTTTGACCCGCAGCCGTGCCGCAGGTCAAAGCAGGTGTTTCCAGGTCTACCCGTAGAAATACTTGGGCAGATAGGTCGCGATCTCGGGGATCAGAATGATCAGCAGAACCCCGATCAGCGTCACGATCACGTAAGGCGTCACAGAGGAATAGATATCGCCCATTGTGACATCCGGCGGGGCCACCCCTTTGAGGTAAAAGAGGTTAAAGCCGAAGGGCGGGGTCATATACCCGACCTCCATCATGATGATGAAGAGGATGCCGAACCAGATCGGATCAAAGCCATAACTCTGCACAACAGGCAGGAACACAGGCAGGGTAATCAGCATGATCCCCACCGGATCCAGCACCATGCCAAGGATGAAAAGCACCGCCAGCATAAACACCAGCGACCCCCAACGCCCACCGGGCACAAGGTTCATCATGTCCTGGATCAGGCTTTGGGCCCCAAGCGCGGTATAGGCCGTGCTGAAGGCGTGGGCCGCGAAAAGGATCCACATGATCAGCGCGGTCAGTTTCAGCGTCGCGACAGAGGCGTCGCGGATCACGGCCCATGACAGTTGCCGGTTGACGCCCGTAGCGACCATTGCGCCAAAGACGCCGATGGCGGCGGCTTCGGTCGGCGTCGCGTAGCCGCCGAAGATGGCCCCCAGCACGATCACCACGATCAGGATCGGCAGGATCACCGCCTTGAGAGACCGCAGCTTCTGCCCCCAGTTCGCGCGTTCCTCTTTCGGGAGGGCGGGGCCCAGTTCCGGCTGCATCCAGCAGCGCCCGCCGATATACACGGAGACGAGGAAGAACAGCAGCAGCCCTGGCCCGATACCGGCGGCGAACAGACGCCCGACCGACACTTCGGTCAGCAGCGAATATAGCACCATCAGGATCGACGGCGGGATCAGGATGCCCCAGCCCCCGCCCGCGTTGATCGCCCCAAGCGCGAGCTTCTTGTCATAGCCGCGTTCCAGCATCTTGGGCAGCGCGATGGTCCCCATTGTCACAACCGCCGCACCCGAGATGCCCGACATGGCGGCAAAGATCACGCAGATCAGTACCGTGCCGATGGCCAGACCGCCGCGCAGCCCGCCCCACCATTCGTGCATCATATCGTAAAGGTCATTCGCGACCCCCGATTTTTCAAGCAGGATCGCCATGAAGACAAACAGCGGGATTGCCATCAGCGTGGGGGATTGCATCGTTTCCCACATTTTGGAGGCGAGCAGATAGAACCCCAGATCGCCCATTTCCGCATAGAGGAAGATGACCGATATCCCCCCAAGGGCAAAGGCCAGCGGCGTGCCGAGCATCACAAACAACAGCAGCGCGCCAAAGAACAGCATGGTCAGGATTTCAACGCTCATGACTGGCCTCCTGCGGCTTGGGCGGCTTGAGTGTCGCCGGTGGCCGGTTGTCCAAAGATCGCGGGATCATTGGGCAGCCCCATCAGGGTGCGCACATCGGCCCAAAGGCGTACGAAGCCCTGCAACAGCAGCAGCAAGGCGGCGACGGGGATCAGCGATTTTGTCGGCCACAGCGGGGCCTTCCAGACAGAGTTTGACCGCTCCATATCCGCGATGGCCTCGGACGCGATGTCATAGCCTTGCCACAGCAGCACGCCGACAAATATCAGGAACAGCGGCCATGTCACGATGTCCACCAAGGCTTTGCGCTTGGGGGAAAACTGGCCGTAGATGATATCGACGTTCACGTGGCCTCGTTCGGTCAACAGATAGCCGCCCCCGATGATCGCATAGACACCAAAGATCAGCGTCGCCAGCTCGGCAGTCCAGATCGCGGGCTGCCCGATCAGATAGCGCATGACCACATCGGCCAGCAGCAGGGCAAAGATGATCAGCACGCAAAAGCTGATCCAATAGCCGATCATGCGGTTCAATTGCGTGATGAAGCGCGCAAGTTTAAACAAAACGTTTCTCCCTCAAGACATAAAAGAAGCCGCCCGAAATGCAGGGACATGTCAGGCGGCTACATTGATTTTCACTGTGGCATCACCGAGAGGCTGACCCCCGGATCAGGCCCCTAGAGGTAGCCGAGGTCGGTCATCAAGGTTTTGTAGATATCCGCCGCCTTGGCCGCGCGTTCGCCTTTCTGCGCCTCTGTGTCGAGGATCTTGGCCGAGGCATCGGCAAGGATCGCCAGAACGTCGTCGGGCAGTTCGGACACCTCGATATCGTTCTCGGCGATGCCCGAAGAAATCGCGATGGCTTCGGCGTGCTGGTATTCGGCCGACCGCTGGAAGAAGCGCGTCTCCATCGTGTCGAGCAGGGCAGTGCGCAGATCGTCCTCCAGCCCGTCGACGGCCTCCATATTCAGGATAAAGGCGTCGGTGGTCTGACCAAGCGCGGGTTTGTAGTGGTATTTGCAGACCTCCCAGAGGGACATGGATTTCGCCCCGACGGCAGCGCCCCAATGCGCGCCATCCACAACGCCCGAGCTGAGCGATTGATAGAGCTCGGACCCGGGGATGTATTGCGGCGCGGCACCGGCGGATTGCAGATAATCCAGCATCGTACCCGACGACCGCAGCTTGAGCCCTTTGAAGTCTTCGGCGGATTCGATCTTTTTCGACACGACGATTTCGACGGGCAGGACCTTTTCCGTCTTCATCATCACGCCATCGGCGTTCAGGTCTTCGTTCACCAGCGCCTCAAGGCCAAGGTTCTTGACCGCGTGTTCCATTTCCCAGGCTTGGCGGAAGGTGCCGGGGATGCCGAACAGGAAGGACGCGGCCTGCGCCTGATCTTGCACATAGGACGGGCTGACCGTCCCCATCGGCACCACGCCCTTGCGCACGATATTGTAGATGTCGGGGCCTTTGGCGAATTCGCCAGCACCTAGCAGATCCATTTTGAACGCGCCTTCGGTGCGCGTCTCAAGCACTTCGGCCAGTTTGCCAAGGCTGTCGGTGAAAGAGCTGGACGCTTTGGGCCAATGCGCTTGCACGCGCCAGTTGACCTTGCCCTGCGCGATCCCTTTGCCGACCAGCGCCGGTGTCGCCAGCGCGCCAAGAGCAGCGCCGCGCAGCATGGTGCGACGGTTCATATTGCCTTTTGTCATTCTATTTCCTCCCAGAAACTTCGGTTTCTCTTATCTGCGCGGCACGGGTTGCGCAGGCTCCCTAACGTCACCTTCACGTATCATTTGGGGTAGGTCAAACGGCTGTTAGCGATAACGGTTAATTATTCTGACATTTGTCAGTTTTGTGAGCGCTGATTTGCCGAGACTTCAACCTGTGGTCCTTTGGCCGCGATCTCAGGTTACGAATTGCTGGCGGTATTGCGATGGGGTCACCCCCTGCACGGTGCGGAAACGGCGCGAGAAATAGGACGGATCGGCGAACCCCAGACGGTAGCCAACCTCGGCCACCGACAGGCGGGTGAAGGCCAGCATGCGGCAGGCTTCCTCGACATGGCGGGCTTCGATGTAGGCGGTGGCGGACAGCCCCTTTGCCGCGCGACACAGGCGCGACAGATGTCCGGTGCTGATCCCGAGGGTGCTGGCAAAGTCCTTGGCCGTCCAGCCGGCACTGTCGGGATCGCCGATAAGCTGGTCGAGCCGCGACAGACGATCATCCTGCGGTGCGTCGTTGCTGCGGTTTTGCGTGGCACCCCATGCCGCGATGCTGGCCAGAACCGCATGCCCCAGCCCCACGGCAATCTGCGCCCGAAACGGCGCCCCCGTCTGGGCCGCCACGGTTTCCAGCTGGGTCATCAGGGCGATCAGCGGGCCCGCGGCGCGACCAACCGTCGGCTTGGTCAGCGCCTGTGCGACCTCGGCATTGACGGGCCCGATGCTGTGCAGGATCGCAATGGGAAAGGATTGCACCATGCCTTGGGTATTGGGAGCAAAGTCGAAACTATGCACCATGCGGGGCGGGATAAAGACGACCGATCCCTGCGTCAGGGCAAATCGGTCGCCATCTATATTCGCCGTGCCACCCCCCGAAAGGATGTAGAGCACCTGCGCCAATTGCGCGTGCCGATGTGGCGCGATGTGCCACGCGTGATCCGGTGCGCGGTCCTTGATCCGTTCGCAATGGAGGACATCGGGAAAGCCTTTGGTTTCGCCAAAAAGCGCATAGCTGGGGATCGGGGAAAGCTCTGTCATGCACGTATTGTACCAGCAATTGCGCTAACGATCCATTCATCATGCACGTTCCGTACAATAGGTTAACCCGAAAATCGGGCAGGGAGCAGCTCTATGAAAACGGAAGTCGTCATTATTGGCGGCGGGCCATCGGGCTTGCTGCTGTCGCAATTGCTGAACGACGCAGGCGTCAGCACTGTCGTGCTTGAAAGGACCACCCGTGAACACGTGCTGTCCCGCATCCGCGCGGGCGTGCTTGAAGACGGCACAATGAACCTGCTGCGCCATGCCGGTGTCGGTGCGCGGATGGACCAGCAGGGCCTGCCGCACAAAGGCTGCTACCTGACCGACAACGATCTGATGGTGCATATCGATTTCCACAAGCTGATCGGCAAGAAGGTCATGGTCTATGGCCAGACAGAGGTCACCCGCGACCTGTACGACGCACAGGATCGGATGGGCACCACGATCATTCACGAGGTCGAGGATGTGGTGATCGACGGTGCGGACAGCAATGCGCCCACGGTATCCTTCACCAAAGACGGCCAGCGACGCGAGATCAGCTGCATCTACGTCGCGGGCTGTGATGGGTTCCACGGTGTCAGCCGCGCGACGATCCCCGCCGCCAAACGTCGGGAGTTTGAACGGGTCTACCCTTTTGGCTGGCTCGGGATTCTGTCGCGCACGAAACCGGTGAACGATGAATTGATCTATGCCAGTTCGACGCAGGGCTTCGCTCTGGCCTCCATGCGCAGCGCAAGCCTGAGCCGCTATTACATTCAGGTGTCGTCGACCGAAAAGGTCGAGGATTGGAGCGATGACCGCTTCTGGGAGGCGCTGAAGCAACGTTTGCCGCGACCTGTATCAGAGGCGCTCGTGACCGGCCCGTCGATCGAGAAATCCATCGCGCCGCTGCGCTCCTTCGTGAGCGAACCTTTGCGGTGGGGAAACCTGTTTCTGGTGGGGGATGCCGCGCATATCGTACCGCCCACCGGTGCCAAAGGGCTGAACCTCGCGGTGTCCGATGTCTTCTATCTGCATGACGCGCTGATTGCCGCGTTGAAGCGAGGGGATCACAGCGGGGTTGACGGTTATTCCGCCCATGCGCTGTCGCGGATCTGGAAGGCGATGCGGTTCAGCTGGCAGATGACAACAATGCTGCATCAGTTCGAGGGCGAAGACAGTTTCGCCCCGCAGATGCGGCGGGCGTCGCTGGCCCATCTGGCGCAAAGCGAAACAGCGCGGCGCGATCTGGCAGAGAACTATACGGGGCTGCCGTTCTAAAGATCGCGGCCACTCAAGCTAGAGTACCAAAATGAAAGCAGGGCGGCCCTTGATTCCGGATCAAGGGCCGCCCCGTTTGGTGCTGTGGTATTCGGCTGCGTTTAGCCGCGGATCATCACCTTGCCGGGGCGGCCCGGTGTCAGCGAGGCTTTCAGCGCACCCGAAAGATCATCCAGCCCGAACTGCCCACCGTCTTCCAGCACCAATTCTCCTTTGGCGACCAGCGTGACCAGTTCAGTGATCAGGCGCTTGCGCTCTTCGGGGTCCATATCGCCGCTCACGCGGGAGCCCCAGAAGCCTTTGACGGTGATGTGCTTCATGATCAGCGCGCCAGAATTCAGCGGCATCGGCGCACCGGTCGCGGTCCCGAACACGACAAGCTCTCCGTCCAGTCCCAGCAGATCGACCAGATCAGCCGAGATATCGCCACCCACGGAATCGATCGCGGATGCAGCCCCTTTTTCGCCAATGATCTCGCGTGCTTTATCCTGCCAGCCCGCTTCCGAGGTCGACAGCACGTTGTCGATGCCCAGATCCGTCAGCTCTTTCACAGCGTCTTCGCGCCGCACGAGGTTCAGCAGGTTGATGCCGCGGCTTTTGGCGAGCGTGGTCATGATCTTGCCGACGGCCCCGTTTGCAGCGGTCTGGACGATCCAGTCGCCTTTCTGCGCCTTGAGCGTTTCCAGCAGAGAGATGGCGCTGAAGGGCATCGCGATCAACTGTGCGCCAGCAACATCCGAGATCGCGTCGGGCAGGGGCAGAACACCCGTGGCGGGGGCGACGAAGTATTCAGCCCAGGTGCCATGCACGCCCGCGATCGACACACGCTGGCCGATCATCGCGTCGTCCACGCCTTCACCGACAGCCTCGACGGTGCCAAGCGCTTCGCTGCCGGCAATCGCGCCGGGAAGCTCGGGCTTGTAGCCGTAGTTGCCGCGGATGGTCCAAAGGTCGTGGTTGTGGATTGGCGACAGGGTCATCTTGACCAGAACCTCGCCCGCTCCTGCGGTGGGGGTGTCGACATCGGTCGCTTCGATGACGTCGATGGGTTCGCCAAAGCTGTTGTGCACGGCTGCTTTCATGATGGTCTCGCTTTCTTGTGGTTATCGTATGGTTAGAAAATCGGTGGTTTCTGACAAAGCCTGCTGCAACGGGAGCTGATCCTGCGACAGTTTCGACAGGATCGCGGCCCCCAGAAACTTGGCATAGAGCATCTGCGCTGCTGCCCGCGGATCATCGACCGGCGGGACGGAGCCTTCTTCGGCCCCGACAACCAGCAGCTGCGCAATGCGGCCGACCAACTGTGCCACGCCATCATCCAAGATGCGCCGCATGTCGTCGGACAGATCGGCAACCTCGGCGCCAAGCTTCACAACGAGGCACTGGTTGGCGATGCCTTCGGAATGGGCATGGGCCAGCCACGCCGACCAGAAGGACAGCAGCTTGTCACGAACAGAACCCGACCCGCTGCACAGCGCATCCATGCGCGCCAGATAATCGTCGACATAGTCGTGCAGCAAAGCCTGGCCAAAGGCATCCTTGGACGGAAAGTAATAATAGAACGACCCCTTGGGGACATCGCTTTCCCTCAGGATGCGCGCGAGCCCGACCGCGCCAAACCCGTGCTTGCTGATCAGCGCACGTCCGGCGGTCAGTATCTTTTGCCGCGTTTGATCTGATTTCTTTTGCTCTGTCATACGGGGGAGGTAAGAAGTAATAGACCGGTCGTCTAGTGGTACGGACGAATTAATTTTGTGCGCGGCTGGTCCTTGCCGTACAGCTTGGGGTGGAGCGGCGTTTCAAGGGGCAGGGTGCGCAATGGGAAAGGTGACGGACCGAGCGGTCATATGGGTGTTTTGCGTCTCAGGCGTGCTTTGTCTCGGGATCATCGCATTCCTTGCGGTGCAGCACTGGGTCGAAAGCATCCCCTACACCGACACATGGGCCTATTTCCGCAACTACCACCCGATCCGGCACAAGCTGCTCGTGGCGTTCGGATGGGTCTTCGCCGCCGTCAGCGTGACCGCGGGCGTTGTGTACGTAGGTAGGCTTGCGATGCGTCGAAAACGCTGACGCGCGTCAGTCAGCCCCACGTGGTGGGTGGCGTGTGTGCTGGAATGTAGGGGGAAGTTTGGTGGAGCCTAGCCGGATCGAACCGCTGACTCAGAGTGTCCGCTTCGCGGACGCGCGTCAGTCAGCCTCGCGTGGTGCGTGACGTGTATGCTGGAATGTAGGGGGAAGTTTGGTGGAGCCTAGCGGGATCGAACCGCTGACTCAGAGTGTCCGCCTCGCGGGCGCGCGTCA
>NZ_JBLWBA010000008.1:137779-504353 GCF_048285585.1 Sulfitobacter sp. SBS6
GTCAGTCAGCCCCGCGTGGTGGGTGACGTGTATGCTGGGATGTAGGGTGGTGTTTGGTGGAGCCTAGCGGGATCGAACCGCTGACCTCCTGCATGCCATGCAGGCGCTCTCCCAGCTGAGCTAAGGCCCCATCGTGGATCAGAGATCCGGGAAGTGTATCAACCGTTCAAGGCCGATGCGCCGCTGAATAGGCGGTCGCGAAGGCGGGATCAAGAGGAAAATCTATCCCGCCCTCGCAAAATTCAATCAATCTTCGTCGTCGGATGCAACGTCGGCGATTTCTTCGAGTGGAACGGTATCATCATCGTCGTCGTCATCGTCCAGGATGTCGTCGTCCAGATCCACATCTACATCGTCGTCATCTACCAATGTCTCGTCATCATCCACATCGCCCTTCTTGGCTTTGGCGGTGACGGCATCTTCGGCATCTGCTGCGATCATGCGGGATTTGGAGTTATCCACCTCGACCACTTCGCCGGAGTAAGGGCTGATGATCGGATCTTTGTTCAGGTCGTAGAACCGCTTGCCCGTTGTGGGGCACAGGCGCTTGGTTCCCCATTCTTCATTGGGCATCGAAGTCCCCTTTTTGAAAGTGTTGTTGCGTATAGATGATTCAGGCCAAGTGCCATATGAGATAGGCACTGTCAAAGGCAATCGCCACCCCATCGCGACCCGGAACCCTGAAATGCCTGATCCTGTCCTGCCCGGAAACCCGCCTATCCCGCTGATCCTGCGCCGCTCTGCGCGGGCGCGGCGGATATCATTGCGGATATCGCAGCTGGATGGGCGGGTGACGCTTACCATGCCGAAGCGCTTGAAAGAGGCAGAGGGAATCGCCTTTGCCCGCGAGAAAGAGGCGTGGATTCGCCAACATCTGGAAGCGCGTGGCGCTGATGTTCTGGTGGGCATCGGGGCAGAGTTTCCCTTGGGCGGTCGGATGATGCGGGTTGAAGCCGGGCAGGGCAGACGGGTGGTGCTGGGGACCGATACGATTTCCGTGCCCGGCCCTGCAGCGCGTGTGCCGACCCGGCTTGCCGCGCATTTGAAAGAGCTCGCGCGGGACCGGCTGACCGGGGCCTGCGACGATTATAGTGCGCTGCTGGGGCGGCCGTACAACAAGCTGACCTTGCGGGATACGCGGTCGCGGTGGGGGTCTTGCACCTCGGACGGGGGGCTGATGTTTTCGTGGCGCTTGATCCTGACGCCGCCCGACGTGCTTGATTACGTCGCCGCCCACGAGGTCGCGCATCTGGCGCAGATGAACCATTCGCCCGCCTTCTGGGCCGAGGTCGAACGGATTTACGGCCCCTATCAAGAGGCGCGTGGCTGGCTGCGCACCCACGGCAGCGACCTGCACCGGTTCAAGTTTACCGCGCAGGCATAGACTTCGCCCGCGTTTGCGACATTGACGCAGCGGCGATTCGTGATCACAACGGCGATATGAACCTGAACCCTCGCCCCCTTGATGCGCATCCTTTGGCCCATGACCGTGTCTATCGGCAGTTGCGGACCCGCATCATGCACGGCGATCTGGCCCCGGGGCAGGCGCTGACCCTGCGGGGAATCGGCAAGGAATACGAGGTGTCGATGACCCCCGCCCGCGAGGCCGTGCGGCGGCTGGCGGCGGAAGGGGCGCTGACCATGTCGGCCTCTGGCCGGATATCGACGCCGGAGCTGAGCAACGAACGGATCGAGGAACTGGCCGCCCTGCGTGCCCTGATCGAGGTGGAGCTTGCGAGCCGCGCCCTGCCGCGGGCCCACCTTGCGCTGATCGACCGGATGCAGGCGATCAACAATGCCATCTCGGATGCGGTGATCCACCGTGACGCGGTGAGCTATATTCGCACCAATCTGGAATTTCATCGCACGCTGTACCTGCGGGCGCAGGCCCCTGCGATGCTGGCGATGGCGGAAACGGTCTGGCTGCAGATGGGCCCGACGATGCGGGCGCTTTATGGGCGGCTCAGACGGACAGAGCCGCCGCATTTTCACAAGCTGATTATCGCGGCGCTGCGCGCGGGCGACGAACCCGGTCTGCGGCTGGCAGTGCGCACCGACGTGACCCAAGGTCTGCGGATGCTGGCGACATGATGCACCAGCGGGCGGCGTAGATTACGCCGCCAGCCCCTTGGCCCCGAGGTCGAGGAATTTCTTGCGACGATCTGCCACCAGCGCCTTTGGGTCTTTGCCCGACAGGTCATCCAGCATCGCGGCAATCGCCTTGCGGACCGATGCAATTGCCTCTTTCCGATCCCGATGCGCGCCGCCACGGGGTTCGGGGATGATGCGGTCGTTGACGCCCAGTTGTTTCAGATCTTGCGCGGTCAGGCGCAGCGCTTCGGCGGCCTCGCGCATTTTTTCGGCATCTTTCCACAGGATCGATGCGCAGCCCTCGGGCGAGATCACGGAATAGACGGAATGTTCCAGCATGGCGACGCGGTTCGCCGTGGCAAAAGCAACCGCCCCGCCTGACCCACCTTCACCGATGATGACAGAAACCAGCGGCACACCGATCTGCAAGCATTTCTCGGTCGCGCGGGCGATGGCTTCGGATTGGCCACGCTCTTCCGCGCCTTTACCGGGGTAGGCACCGGGGGTGTCCACCAGCGTGATCACGGGCAGCCCGAACTTGTCGGCCAGTTCCATGAGCCGCACGGCTTTGCGGTAGCCTTCGGGGCGGGCCATGCCGAAATTGCGTTCGATACGGGATTTGGTGTCGTTGCCCTTTTCGTGGCCGATCACGACGACAGGCGTGTCGTTGAACCGTGCCAGACCGCCCATGACCGCAAGGTCATCGGCAAAGTTCCGGTCCCCCGCCAGCGGGGTGTATTCGGTAAACAGGGCCTCGATATAGTCTTTGCAATGGGGCCGGTCGGGGTGACGTGCCACCTGACATTTGCGCCACGGCGTCAACGACTTGTACAGATCGTCAAGCATTTGGTGGGCTTTTTCGTCCAGCGTTTTGGCTTCGGCGCTCACGTCCATCCCTTCGGAGGACCGCGCCAGAGCGCGCAGCTCTTCCGCTTTGCCTTCCACTTCGGCCAGTGGTTTTTCGAAATCCAGATACTGTGTCATCACCTGCTCCGCGCTTTGTTCAGGGCTATATGGCGTTGATTTGCGGTCTTTGCAACGGAACCTGTCAGCTGGCCGGCCAAAGGGCGGGCAGCAACGACGCCACAAGCAGCGCGGCCATGGTTACGTTAAACACCCGCAAACGCCGGGGATTGGTTAGAAAACGGGCCATCTGCCCGCCAAGAAGGGTCCAGAGGGTGACCGACGGCAGCGCCATCACCGCCACGACAAGCGCCGTGATCACCAGCGGCAATATGCCGGCAGAGGGCACGTAGATCGTGATGATACTGAGCCCGAAGGCCCAGGCCTTGGGGTTGACCCATTGAAACCCCGCCGCTTGCAGAAAGCTCAGCGGTTTGGCGTTGGGGTCTGCGCTTTGCACCGGGGCGGCGGTGGCGATCTTATAGGCAAGGTAGATCAGATAGATCAGGCTCAGGATCTTGAGCACCGTATAGATCACAGGAAAGGCGTCAAACACCCGGATCAGGCCAAAGCCCACCAGCAGCAACATGACCATAAAACCAAGGGTGATGCCCATCATATGCGGCACCGTGCGCGCAAAGCCGAAGTTCGCGCCCGATGCCATCAGCATCAGGTTGTTCGGCCCCGGCGTGATAGAGGTGATCAACGCGAAAAGCGCGAGCGCAGAGAGGATATCGATGGTCATGCTGCCTTGATGCCCCAAGCCGCGGGGCATGCCAAGCCCGCTTTGCTGCGGGGGAGATGTCGCGGCGCGAGGGTCGCCTCGCGCCGCTGCTCAGTATCGCGGGGTTAGCGCGAGGCGATCATCTCGGACTGGCGCACGATGACTTCGGCCTGTTTGATGCTGGCGATATCGACCAAACGGCCCTTGTAGACGGTCGCGCCTTCGCCGTTGGCCTTGGCTGTTTCCATCGCGGCCAGAATCTCGCGCGCTTCGGCGACGGCCTCGTCAGAGGGGGTGAACACCTCGTTCGCGACGGCGATCTGCTTGGGGTGAATGGCCCATTTTCCGACCATGCCCAAGGTCGCCGACCGGCGCGCCTGCGCGCGGTAACCTTCATCGTCCGAGAAATCACCGAACGGACCGTCGACCGGCAGCACGCCGTGGGTCCGGCAGGCGGCGACGATGGCGGTCTGCGCCCAATGCCACGGATCAGACCAATGCTTGGTCCCGTCGCGCAGCATGTAATAGTTTTCTTGCGTGCCACCAATGCCGGTCGTCTGCATCCCCATAGAGGCGGCAAAGTCGGCGGCACCAAGGCTCATCGCTTGCAGGCGCGGGCTGGCGGCGGCGATCTCTTCGACGTGGGCGATGCCTGCGGCCGATTCGATAATCACCTCGAACGAGATTTTCTTGGTGCGGCCCTTGGCGGTTTCGATCGCCGTAACCAGCGCGTCGACAGTATATACGTCAGCAGCGCAGCCGACTTTGGGGATCATGATCTGATCCAGACGCTCGCCCGCTTGCTCCAGCAGGTCGACGACATCGCGGTACCAGTAAGGAGTATCCAGCCCGTTGATCCGCACGGACAGTGTTTTGTCGCCCCAGTCTACATCGCTGATTGCCTTGATGATATTCGCGCGGGCGCTGTCCTTGTCCGTGGGGGCAACGCTGTCTTCCAGATCAAGGTTGATCACATCAGCGTCGGAACTTGCCATTTTTTCGAAGATTGCCGGGCGCGAACCGGGGCCGAACAATTGGCAGCGGTTGGGACGTGCAGGTGCTGTAGGCTGGATGCGAAAGCTCATATGCGGAATCCTTGAGTAATAAAGTTACGACTTGCTTGCCTTGGGTGGTATTAAATTGCGCTGCGCCCTGCAAGGGTGATCTCGCACCTGCAGCATCGGCGGCTGAATTTCTGTGCACAGTTCTTGCTCGCATCGGCAGATACCCGCAAAATTTCTGCGCCATCTCTTGCGCCCACCACTCATTTGCAACCTTATCGCGCCGAAAGGCTGCGAAACTGAGCCAAAGCCAAATTGCAGGAGCATGTGATCATGATCAAAACACCTTATCTTCTTTTTCTGGGCGACGCGCCGGATCACCTTGCGGTTAAAGTGGCGCAGGGCATCAAGGACTGGCGTCCTGAAAATGCCGTCGGTCAGCTGCGGCTGGACGGGTGCAAGGCGGATCTGGGTCTGACCGATATGACGCTTGCGCAAGCGAAAGAGGCAGGCGCGCAGACCCTGGTGATTGGTGTCGCCAACCGCGGGGGCACCATCAGCGCCACATGGCGCGCCGTGCTGGTCGACGCGCTGGAGGCCGGTTTCGATCTGGCATCCGGCTTGCATAACCTGTTGCGCAACGAGCCAGAGCTCGTGGCCGCCGCCGAGAAACACGGGCGCAGCTTGCATGATGTGCGTATCCCGTCGGTGCAGTACCCGATTGCGAATGGCGTCAAACGCAGCGGCAAGCGCGTGCTGGCGGTCGGCACCGATTGTTCGGTCGGCAAGATGTATACCGCGCTGGCGCTGGACGCGGCGATGAAAGAGAAGGGGCTGAAAAGCAGCTTCCGCGCGACGGGCCAGACCGGTATTCTGATCACCGGCGAAGGCGTACCTTTGGATGCGGTGATCGCGGATTTCATGGCCGGCTCGATCGAGTATCTGACCCCCGACAATGACGATGATCACTGGGATATCATCGAAGGGCAGGGCAGCTTGTTCCACGTGTCCTATTCCGGCGTCACCATGGCGCTGATCCACGGCGGCCAACCCGATGCGTTGATCCTGTGCCACGAGCCGACCCGCAAGACCATGCGCGGACTGCCCGACTACACGCTGCCCACGTTGGAAGAAGTGCGCGATGTGGCGCTGACGCTGGCAAAGGTTGCCAACGCAGGCTGTCAGGTGGTCGGTATCTCGATCAACACCCAGCATCTGTCGGAGGCAGAGGCAGATGCCTATCTGGCCGAGGTCGAACAACGCTTGGGCTTGCCAGCCGTGGACCCGTTCCGCCAAGGTGCCGCGAGATTGGCGGAGGCTTTGGCAGCCCTCTGATCGGCCCTTCGGGGAGAGTTTAAGTGGCAAAATGAAGGAGCGGATATGCGTATTGAGGTAAGCCGGGATGTCTTTCGGCTGGCGCAGGTCTTTACCATTTCGCGTGGATCGCGGACCGAGGCGCAGGTGCTCACGGTGCGGATCACCGATGGCGGCGTGACGGGTTGGGGCGAATGTGTGCCCTATGCCCGTTATGGCGAGACGCTGGAGTCGGTCACGGCAGAGATCGAAGCGCTGCGCGGGCCGCTGACGCGTGATGCGCTGTATGACCTGCTGCCGGCTGGTGCCGCGCGCAATGCAGTGGATTGTGCCCTGTGGGATCTGCAAGCCAAGCAGGCGGGTAAGCCTGTGTGGGAACTGGCGGGGCTGGCGCGACCGGGGCCCGAGATCACGGCCTATACCCTGTCGTTGGATAGCCCCGAAAAGATGCGCGAACAGGCCGCCTTGCATGCGCATCGCCCGCTGTTGAAGATCAAGCTGGGCACGCCGGATGATATGCCCCGCCTTGAGGCTGTGCGCGCCGGTGCCCCTGACGCGCAGATCATCATCGATGCGAATGAGGGCTGGTCGGCAGAGGTTTATGCCGATCTTGCCCCGCATCTGGTGCGGCTGGGTGTGTCATTGGTTGAACAGCCTTTGCCCGCAGGGGATGACGATGCGCTCGTCGGGATGGAGCGGCCCGTGCCGGTCTGTGCCGATGAAAGCTGTCATGACCGTGCGAGCCTTGCTGCGCTGAAAGGCAAATACGATGTGGTCAACGTCAAGCTGGACAAGACCGGTGGTCTGACCGAGGCGCTGGCGCTGCGCGATGCGGCTGTCGCGCAGGGCTATGAGGTCATGGTGGGGTGCATGGTCGGGTCGTCGCTCGCGATGGCTCCGGCGGTGCTGGTGGCGCAGGGGGCAAAGGTCGTGGACCTTGACGGCCCGCTGCTTCTGGCCGAAGACCGCGACAACGCTTTGACATTTGACGCCGCCGGGGTGCATCCGCCTGCGGCCAAGCTTTGGGGATAAGACATGCGGACTGTATATGTGAACGGCGAATACCTGCCCGAGACCGAAGCCAAGGTTTCGATCTTTGATCGCGGGTTTCTGATGGCGGACGGGGTCTATGAGGTCACCAGCGTGCTGGACGGCAAGCTGATCGACTTTGACGGCCATGCCATCCGGCTCAGCCGGTCGTTGAACGAGCTACAGATGCGCAACCCGATCTCGAAGGAGGACCTGCTGGAGGTCCACCGCGAGCTGGTGCGCGTGAACGAGATCGACGAGGGGCTGATCTATTTGCAGATCACCCGCGGGTCGGACGGGGATCGCGACTTTGCCTTCCCCGATCCCGAGACGACAGAGCCGACGATTGTCTTGTTTACCCAGTCCAAACCCGGTCTGGCCGATAGCCCTGCTGCCAAGAAAGGTGCCAAGATCATCAGCATCGAAGATATCCGCTGGGGCCGTCGCGATATCAAGACGGTGCAGCTGCTGTATCCGTCGATGGGCAAGATGATGGCCAAGAAAGCGGGCTGCGATGATGCCTGGATGGTCGAGGACGGCTTTGTCACCGAAGGCACCAGCAACAACGCCTATATCGTGATGGGCAACAAGATCATCACCCGCGCCCTGAGCAACGAGATTTTGCACGGCATCACCCGCGCTGCGGTTCTGCGTTTTGCCAAAGAGGCGCAGATGGTGGTGGAAGAGCGTAACTTTACCATCCACGAAGCGCAGCAGGCGGATGAGGCGTTTACCACCTCCGCCAGCGCTTTTGTCATGCCCGTGGTCGAGATCGACGGCGTGGCCTTAGGCGATGGAACACCGGGCAAGGTCGCGCCGCGTCTGCGCGAGATCTATCTGGACGAGATGCGCAAGGCGGCGGTCTAACCCGCCTTGCCAAGGGGCTGGCTGCGCGCGGTCAGCCCTTTTCGCCGACGTTCTGTTCGAAGGCGACCTTGAACGCCTCTTTCTGCGCGTCCTTCGCGTCGGTCTGATAGTTGGCTTTCCATGCGTCCATGGTCATGCCGTAGAACAGCTCGCGCGCTTCATCCTTGCCCATGTCGATCCCGCGTTCGTTTGCGGCTTCTTGATACCAGCGCGACAGGCAGTTGCGGCAAAATCCGGCCAGGTTCATCATGTCGATGTTCTGCACGTCCGTGCGGTCTTGCATCAGGTGCTGTTGCAGCCGGCGAAACGCAGCGGCCTGAAGTTCGATTTCCTGTTGTGTGGGCATTATGCTCTCCTGCGTGTGGGGTGGGGCCAAGCTATGGGTTGGCCGGTGCGGGTTCAAGGCGGCGGGCCGTGAATGTGGCGCGACCTTCCGCCGTCCGCTGTCATCGTGCTGTCATACTGTGGTGGGCATAGACGGGGCAGGCGATCTTCGCTAAGTGTTAACGCTAACACATGTTAACGCTAACTTATTTACTATCCACTCTGACCGCCGCGCGTGTTAGACCCGTGGCAATAAGCGCAGGGGCTGCCAAAGCCCGCAGATGAAAAGGGACGTCACCAGTATGAAACGCACGCGGAATGTCAAAGTAGTTGCCACCTTGGGTCCGGCCTCGGACACGCACGAGACGATATCGGCACTGTTTCACGCGGGCGCGGATGTGTTCCGGTTGAACATGAGCCACGGCAGCCATGACGAAATCCGGATCAAGCACCAGATCATCCGCCAGATCGAAGAAGAAACGGGATCCACGATCGGTATTCTCGCGGATCTTCAGGGGCCAAAGCTGCGTGTGGGTGTCTTTTCGGGGGACAGCGAATTGCTGGTCGAGGGCGCGTCCTTCCGGCTGGATCTGGACGAGGCAGAGGGCAATGCCCGCCGCGTGTGCCTGCCGCACCCCGAGATTTTCCAGGCGCTTGAACCGGGCGCATCGCTGTTGGTCAATGACGGCAAGATCCGTCTGAAGGTCAAGGAATGCGGCCCCGATTTCGCGGAGTGCGAAGTGATGATCGGCGGCGTGATCTCTAACCGCAAGGGCGTGAACGTGCCGGATGTGGTGCTGCCGCTGGCCGCCCTGTCGGAAAAAGACCGCGCCGATCTGGAATTCGTGTGCGAGCTGGGGGTCGACTGGCTGGCACTGAGCTTTGTGCAGCGCCCCGAAGATGTGACCGAGGCGCGCGAACTGGCCAAGGGCCGTGCCGCATTGCTGAGCAAGATCGAAAAGCCGTCGGCCGTGGACCGGTTCGAGGACATCCTGGCGGTGAGCGACGGTATCATGGTTGCGCGCGGTGATCTGGGGGTTGAACTGCCGGTACAGAACGTGCCGCCGATCCAGAAACGACTGGTGCGCAAATGCCGTGCGGCGGCAAAGCCGGTGATCGTGGCGACGCAGATGCTGGAATCGATGATCGAAAGCCCGATCCCCACCCGGGCCGAGGTATCAGATGTCGCGACCGCCATTTATGAAGGGGCCGATGCGGTGATGTTGTCGGCGGAATCCGCGGCCGGTGCCTATCCGGTCGAGGCGGTGCGCACGATGGATAACGTGGCCACCGAGGTAGAGCAGGATCCGACCTACACCCAGATTATCGAATCGTCGCGCAAGGTGGACCGCATGACCGTGGCGGACGGTATCGTTGCCGCTGCACGCGAGATTGCGGAAACCGCGAACATCAAGGCAATCTGTTGCTTCACCCAAAGCGGGACCACGGCGCTGTTGACCGCACGTGAACGCCCGCGGGTGCCGATCATCGCGTTGACGCCCCTGGTCAAGACCGCGCGCCGTCTGGCGCTCACTTGGGGCGTAAATTGCGTTCAGACCGGCACGCTGGAACGCTTCAAGATGGCCGTGGTCAGCGCCGCGCGCGTTGCCCGTGACGAAGGCTATGCCGGGCCGGAGGATCTGATCGTTGTCACCGCAGGCGTGCCTTTCAACGTCGAGGGCAGCACAAATATCCTGCGCGTCGCACCCTGCGACGAACGATTGATCTTTAATACCGATCCGGAATAACCTCTGGTCAGGTAACAAGAATATATCGAGCAGGGGCAGGAATAATGGATACTGATCTGATTTTGGTGATTGGTCTTGCCCTTGCTGTGCTTTCTATCCCCTCTGTCGTGTCGGCCTTCTCTGATGGCCGTGCGCCGCGCGCGTCGGCATTGACGGTGCTGATCGCGGGCGGGATGATCGTCTATGCCATCAACACCCATCCGGGCGGCTACGCGTTGGAAGACGTGCCAGACGCCGTTTTGCATGTGATTGCGCGCTACAAGTTCTGGTAAGCGCAGGCGTTTCGCGCTTTTGCCCTTGCTTTGGGCCCCTGTCCCTCCTATACGCCAGCTTCGTTCCGCGCGTCCGGCCTTCGTGGCATGCCGAGTCGCGCACTTACCGAACTCAAGTTAAGGAGACGGAAATGCCCAAGATGAAGACGAAATCGAGCGCCAAGAAGCGCTTTAAGATCTCGGCGACCGGCAAGGTCATCGGCGGTCAGGCTGGCAAACAGCATGGTATGATCAAACGGACGAAAAAATTCATCCGTGACGCGCGTGGGACAACAGCTTTGTCTGCACCCGACGCCAAGATCATCAAGGGCTTCATGCCCTACGACCGCTAAGATAGGAGAGCCGATATGTCCCGTACAAAAGGTGGTGTCGTTACCCACGCCCGTCACAAAAAGGTAATCAAAGCAGCCAAAGGTTACTATGGCCGCCGCAAGAACACCTTTAAGGTCGCCCGTCAGGCGGTCGACAAAGCCAACCAATACGCCACGCGCGACCGTAAGAACCGCAAGCGGAACTTCCGCGCATTGTGGATCCAGCGGATCAACGCCGCTGTGCGCAGCCACGACGAAGCACTGACATACAGCCGCTTCATCAATGGTCTGTCCCTGGCTGGTATCGAAGTGGACCGGAAGGTTCTGTCCGACCTGGCCATCAACGAGCCCGAAGCATTCGGTGCCATCGTGAAGCAAGCACAAGACGCACTGGCCGCGTAAGCGCCCTTTGCCGACCCCAAGTTTTAGAACGCCGCCCTGACATCGGGGCGGCGTTTTTCGTTTGTGCGGTGATCAGCTGGGGTCTTGTTGCGGCAGCGGTTTTTGAAACGCCACCACAGCGGCCCCTGTCAGCAGGATTGCAGCGGCAGCCAAGAGGCTGGACCCGATATTGCCCGTCAGGTCGCCCAAGGCACCGGCGGCGAAGGGGCCAGCGGTCTGCGCGATGGCAAAGACCACGGTGAACAGGCTCATCGCGGCGGCCCAGCTTTCGGCAGGCAGGTTCTGGCGGATAAAGCTGGTGATCGCGCCGGGGGCCATGAAGACGCAAAGCCCGAAAATCACGGCTGAAATCACCACGGCCCCACCCGCAGGCAGGACGAGCGGCAGCGCCGATCCGATTGCGATGCCGGTCAGGATCATCGCCAGGGGCTTGCCCGAAGCGTGCCGCGCCAATACCCCGCGCCAGACGAAGGGCGAGGCGATCAGCGCCACCCCCATGATGATCCACACCGCCGAGATCAGCAGCGCCGGCGCCTGTTGATCCGTCATCCACGCAGACAGGAACGTCAGATAGACGATATAGCCCATGGCAAAACCGACGTAGCCTGCAAGCTCTCTCCAGATCAGGTGCAGCTTGATGCCGCCGGCCGCCGTGTTGCGCTGTGCAGGGACCGACAGACGCGCCGCGGCCCATAGGGACAGGGGCAGGCAGGCCAAGCTGATCACGCCGATGATATACCAGCCATAGCGCCATGATCCGGTGCCCCAGAACTCTATCATCAGGGGCAGGGACGCGCCTGCCAGCATGATCCCGATACCGCCGCCCGCGCCGAACAGGATCGCGATCGCCAGCGCATTGCGGCGCGCGTCGCCCGGAAACAGCCGCGCGGTCAGAACGCCTGCGGTGGAAAAGGACATTGCCCCGAACACCCCCGCCGCGATCCGCCAGAAGGTCTGCCAGCCCATCGTCGCCTCGTACCCCGTCGCCAACAGCGTCAGCGTCGTGGTCACCATGCCGAACCCGAACAACCGCGCAGGCGCGATGCGCCCGATCAGCAGCAGCGTCAACACCGCGCCGATGATATAGCCGATGGCATTCGCCGTGTTCAGCCAGCCCGCCTGCGCATAGGTCCAGTCCAGCTCGGTCTTCATCGCGGGCAGGATCAGCCCGTAGGCAAAGCGCGCGAACCCGTTTGTGACCGTCACCCCCAGCGTCAGGCCAAGCAGCGCCAGCCAGGGCCGTGTGACAGGTCGGGGCAGGGACGGGTTGCTGTCGGGTTGTAAAATCTCTGCCACGCGCGGCACCCCCTTGATGGTTTGCGCCACTATGTGCCCGCGGTTTCAGCATAACAAGGCCCGCATCAAATGGCCCTGCCGCTTGTATTCGGGGCCAATTCTGCTAGCACCAGCCCGAGCAAAAGACATGAGGCCGATATGGACGACCTGAAAGCGAAATATCTGGGCCAGATCGCTGGTGCCGCCGACGAAGCCGCGTTGGAGGACATCCGTCTGGCCGCCGTGGGTAAAAAGGGCGAAGTCGCCCTGAAGATGCGCGAGCTGGGCCGTATGACGCCCGAAGAACGCCAGACAGTCGGCCCCGCGCTGAACGCGCTCAAGGACGAGATCAACTCCGCCATTGCCGCGAAGAAAGCAGCACTTGGGGATGCGGCCCTTGATGAGCGTCTGCGCAGCGAATGGCTGGACGTGACACTGCCCACGCGGGCGACGCGTCAGGGCACGATCCACCCTGTCAGCCAAGTGACCGAGGAAGTGACCGCGATCTTCGCCGAGCTGGGGTTTTCAGTCGCCGAAGGGCCGCGCATCGACACCGATTGGTATAACTTCGACGCGCTGAACATCCCCGGCCACCACCCCGCACGCGCCGAGATGGACACGTTCTATATGGCCCGTGCCGAGGGCGACGACCGTCCGCCCCACGTGCTGCGCACCCACACCAGCCCCGTGCAGATCCGCACGATGGAGGCCGAAGGCGCGCCCCTGCGCATCATCTGCCCCGGTGGCGTCTACCGTGCCGACTATGACCAGACCCACACGCCGATGTTCCATCAGGTCGAAGGACTGGCGATCGACAAAGACATCTCTATGGCGAACCTGAAATGGACGCTGGAGGAATTCTTTAGCGCGTTCTTCGAGGTCGAGGGCATCAAGACCCGCTTCCGCGCCTCGCACTTCCCCTTCACCGAGCCTTCGGCAGAGGTTGATATCCAGTGTTCCTGGGTCGACGGGCAGCTGCGCATCGGCGAAGGCGACGGCTGGATGGAGGTGCTGGGCTCCGGCATGGTCCACCCGAAGGTGCTGCAAGCGGGCGGGATCGACCCGAACGAATGGCAGGGCTTTGCCTTTGGCATGGGCATCGACCGCATCGCGATGCTGAAATACGGCATTCCTGATCTGCGGGCGTTCTTTGATTCAGACCTGCGCTGGTTGCGGCATTACGGGTTTGCAAGCTTGGATCAGCCGACGCTGCATGGTGGTTTGAGCCGATAGATGTGGTGGACGTTGGCAGCGGCATTGGTTGCGGCAGGAACTGCTTTACTAATCGCCTTTGTTGCATACCCTTATCAAAAGAAGAAAGACCGGAAGCTCAAAGAGCATAGTGAAAAGCTAGCTGCATATCAGCGCTTTGTTTTTGCTGTCACCTCCCACCACTCTTTGCTTGCAAGTAGTCTATATGAAGAAGAAGACCGCGGAATAATTGCGGCTTATCCAAACGTGGTTGCTGCGAGTTACGAAGTAATTTTTTATGGACCTCCGGGTGTTATCTCCGCATGTCAGAAATACCTCGAAACCTTGTTGGAATACCAAAACTACGTGTTGGGTGCGCTGGGGTCTGAAAAACACGCTCGTGCTAGCAAAGAGCATCCAAAAGGTCGCGAAGCGTTTATACCGTCACAACGAGCTAGAAGACTCGCCATTCTGGCTATCCGAAAGGATATTACTGATGAAACTGAAGAGGCGGCTCAAGTTGCAATAAATGCTTTTTTCACGATGACGCCCGTGGAAGAGGAAACAGCATAAAACGCTACGGATCTTACTCAGGGTAAGTTTGAAGGCTGACGCTGACTTAATAGAAGTGGTTATGCATAGCTATCGACGCCCTTAGATCAATTAAGGCAAAGCTTTAATGGTTCCAATTGTGCAATTCATCCCGGCTTTTCGGACTTCAGAAATCGATAACCTTAAAGTTTGCTGTAGGGTACGCCTGTGAAATACCTCTCACCTCTGCTCTGTCTGTGTCTGCTCCTTACCGCTCCCGCCACCGCCCAAACCCTCCCGCCCTGCGGCGGGGATACCGTCTGCGAAATAGGTGACCGCAGCTACAACATCCTGATGCCCGACGATTGGGACGGCGTGACGCCCCTGCCTGTCATGATGCATTTTCACGCTTTCCTGCGGCGCGGGCGCACGGTGATCCACCATCCGCGTATCGGGTCCGAGACAAAGCCCCGTGGTGTGATGCTTGTGGCCCCGTCGGCGCAGCATCGGGCGTGGCGGTTCTGGCAGGATGACCCTGCGGATATCGCCTTTGCTGACGCGGTGCTGGCGGATGTGGCGAAACGCTATCCGGTGGATCAAAGCCAGATCTATATCTCGGGGTTCAGCTTTGGCGCAGCGATGGCGTGGCGTTATGCCTGCGCGCGCGGCGACCGGATCGCGGGGCTGATGACCATGTCGGGCACGATCAAACAGTCCAGCACCTGCGCCAACCCGCCGCGTCAGGTCCGCCATGTGCATGGGCTCAACGACCTGTGGATGAGCCTGCCGCGCGGGCCTGAGCATGACACCACCAATGTCGTCGCCCTGTGGCGCAAGGCGTTCCGCTGCGGCAAGGGCCGGCTGGACGGCGCGCTGACCCTCGCCCCGGGGGTAGAGTTCGCGCATTTCGCTTGGGACAATTGCGCCGGCGACCGCAGTGTGACGCTGGACATCCATACCGGCGGACATTTCATCCCGACCGGATGGCTTGGCTACCAGCTGGACGGGTTGATGCCCAAAACACCGGGCTAGGCGCAAAACGCAGCCGCACCGCATTGAAACCGCGCCGATTAAACGCTACGCCCTAGCGCAAGCATTGCATGAGGATCACCGCCATGAAATTCACACTGTCCTGGCTGAAGGAACATCTCGACACCACCGCGTCGATCGATGAAATCACCTATGCGCTGACCGATCTGGGGCTCGAGGTCGAAGGCGTCGAAGACCGTGGCGCGAAGCTGGCGGATTTTACGCTGGGCTATGTGCAATCGGCAGAAAAGCACCCCGACGCGGATCGTTTGCAGATCTGTCAGGTGGATACCGACGAAGGCGTGCAGCAGATCATCTGCGGTGCCCCGAACGCGCGTCAGGGCATCACCGTGGTTGTGGCAAAGCCGGGCGTCTATGTGCCGGGCATCGATACCACCATTGGCGTTGGCAAGATCCGTGGCGTCGAAAGCTTTGGCATGATGGCGTCAGAGCGCGAGCTTGAGCTGTCCGAGGAACATGACGGTATCATCGAGCTGCCCTCGGGCAATGTCGGCGACCGTTTCATCGACTGGCTGGCGGAAAACGACCCCGCCAAGGTCGACCCCGTGATCGAGATCGCGATCACCCCCAACCGACCCGATGCCTTGGGTGTGCGCGGGATTGCGCGTGATCTGGCAGCCCGTGGTCTGGGCACGCTGAAACAGCGCGATGTGCCCGCGGTCGAGGGGCAGTTCCCGTGTCCGATCTCTGTTTCGATCGACGAAGACTCGCTGGACCAATGTCCGGTTTTCTACGGTCGTGTGATCCGCGGCGTCAAAAATGGCCCGTCGCCGGCATGGTTGCAGGACAAGCTGCGCGCCATTGGCCTGCGCCCGATCTCGTTCCTCGTCGATGTGACGAACTTCTTCACCTATGACCGCAACCGTCCTTTGCACGTGTTCGACGCGGATAAGGTCGCGGGTAACAGCCTGCGCATCCACCGCGCCAAGGGCGGCGAGACCCTGATGGGACTGGACGACAAGGAATATACCTTCAGCGAAGGCATGACCCTGATTTCGGACGCCGAAAAGGTCGAAAGCATTGCGGGTGTGATGGGCGGCGCGGAAAGCGGCTGTTCCATGGACACGGTGAATGTCTTTGTCGAAGCGGCCTATTTCGATCCGGTGCGCACCGCCTACACGGGCCGCGCGCTCAAGATCAACTCGGACGCGCGCTATCGCTTTGAACGGGGGATCGACCCCGAATGGACGCCTTATGCCATCGAACATGCGACCCAGATGATCCTGGACATCGCAGGCGGTGAGGCGTCTGAAGTTGTCGTTGCGGGCAAGGTGCCGGACTATTCTCGCGCCTACAAGCTGGACGCGGCACGCGTGCAGTCGTTGGTGGGGATGACCATCTCGGAAAGCGAGCAGCGCAAGACGCTGACGGCGCTTGGCTTCCGTCTGGAAGGCGACATGGCGCATGTCCCAAGCTGGCGCCCCGATGTGCAGGGCGAAGCCGATCTGGTCGAGGAAGTCGCGCGGATTGCGTCACTCACCAAGCTTGAAGGGCGCCCCTTGCCGCGCCTGACGACCGGCGTGCCCAAGCCCGTCCTGTCGCCGATGCAGCGCCGCGAGGCCATCGCGCGCCGCGCCTGCGCCGCATTGGGCTACAACGAATGCGTGTCCTACAGCTTTATCGATCAGGCGTCTGCCGCGCTGTTTGGTGGCGGCACCGATGACACCCGTCTGGAAAACCCGATCAGCAATGACATGAGCCATATGCGCCCCTCGCTGCTGCCCGCCTTGCTGCAGGCCGCGGCCCGCAATCAGGCGCGGGGCTTCCCTGACATGGCGCTGTTCGAGGTCGGCCCCGTCTTCACCGGCGGCGAGCCCGGCGATCAGCATCTGCAGATCAGCGGTCTGCTGACCGGCAGCACCGGCCCCAAAGATGTGCATGGCGCATCCCGTCCGGTCGATGTGTTCGACGTCAAGGCGGATATCGAGGCGGTCTTGTCCGCCATCGGTGCCCCCGCCAAGGTGCAGATCAACCGCAATGGCGCTGACTGGTTCCACCCCGGGCGTCACGGGCAGATCTGCCTTGGCCCGAAAAAAGTGCTTGGCGTCTTTGGCGAAATTCATCCGCGGGTGCTGGCGGCACTGGATGTGAAAGGGCCCGCGATGGGCTTCACCATCTGGCCAGCCGAGGTGCCCTTGCCGCGCAAGTCCGGTGCCACACGTCCCGCGCTGAACACCAGCGCTTTGCAAGCGGTGGAACGTGACTTTGCCTTTGTGGTGGATGCCGATGTTGACGCGCTGACCTTGGTCAATGCGGCGATGGGGGCGGACAAGGCCCTGATTGACGATGTGCGCGTCTTTGATGAATTCATCGGCGGTGCCTTGGGCGAGGGGAAAAAATCGCTCGCCCTCACGGTACGGATGCAGCCAAGCGACAAGACACTGAAAGACGCGGATATCGAGGCGGTTGGCGCCAAGGTCATCGATAAGGTGACCAAAGCCAGCGGCGGCGTGCTGCGCGGCTAAAGCGAACGGAGGCGGTATGACACTGCATGTATATCTCTCGGGTGAAATCCACACCGACTGGCGCGATCAGATCATCGATGGCGCGGCGGGGTTGGATGTTGTGTTCACCGGCCCTGTCACCGACCACGCGGCCAGCGACGACTGCGGTGTGGCGATTCTGGGGGGCGAGGAAAACAAGTTCTGGCACGACCGCAAGGGCGCACAGCTGAACGCGATCCGCACCCGCAAGGGCATCGAAGAGGCGGATGTCGTGGTCGTGCGTTTTGGCGATCAGTACAAACAGTGGAACGCGGCTTTTGATGCGGGCTATGCGGCGGCTCTGGGGAAATCTCTGGTGATCCTGCATGGGGACGACCACGCGCACGCGCTGAAAGAGGTCGACGCCGCAGCTTTGGCTGTCGCCCAAGAGCCCGCGCAGGTCGTGCAAATCCTGCGCTATGTGCTGACGGGCTCCCTGCCAGAGTAAGCACGCTTTGCACCGGATTGCGCGGTTTTCGCCTCTGTAAGGGGGAAAACCGTGCTTATCCGACAAAAACCCATCGTTATTTGGAAAACTTGTGCTAACGCATGCGCAGTATGTCGTGCGACGTAGCAGACACGGCTTTCAATCATACGAGGGACAGACATGATTCAAGAATTCAAGGATTTCATTGCCAAGGGCAATGTTATGGACCTGGCAGTCGGTATCATTATCGGCGCGGCCTTTACGGCTATTGTGACCTCGCTGGTCAGCGATCTGATCAACCCTGTGATCGGTCTGGTCCTTGGCGGCGTTGATTTCACCAGCATGTATGTGGTGCTGTCTGGGGATGTGCCTGCGGGTACCGGTCTGGACGCGGCGCGCGAAACCGGCGCGGCGATCTTTGCCTATGGCGCGTTCATCACGGCCTGCATCAACTTCCTGATCATCGCTTTTGTGGTGTTCATGCTGGTCAAATCCGTTAACCGGCTGAAGTCGCTGGCCGAACGCCCCGATGATGTCGCCCCCGAAGTGGCGACTGGCCCCAGCCAGTTGGACGTGCTGCTGCAAATTCGCGATGAGCTTGCCAAGAAATAAGCGTTTTAACGCCGTGAAACGAAAAGGCCCGCAGGTGCACTGCGGGCCTTTTGCGTGGTGCGTAGGGGGTGATTAACCGGCGATGGCCTGATCGGCGGTGATCGCCTCCATCCCGAGCGCTTCGGCCACGGCGGCGTAGGTCAGCTGACCTGCGTGCACGTTCAGACCTGCCTTGAGGTGGGGATCGTCGGCGCAGGCTTGCTTCCAGCCTTTATCCGCCAGTGCCAGCATGAACGGCATCGTGGCGTTGCCAAGCGCAATCGTCGATGTCCGCGCCACGGCACCGGGCATGTTGGCAACGCAGTAGTGCATGATGCCGTCCACGTCGTATACGGGGTCTTGGTGGGTGGTCGCTTTCGAGGTTTCAAAGCAGCCACCTTGGTCAATCGCCACGTCCACCAGCGCCGCGCCGGGCTTGAGCTCGGACAGTTGCGCGCGGCTGATCAGCTTGGGGGCGGCGGCCCCGGGGATCAGGACGGCGCCGATGATCATATCAGCCTCGCGCGCCAGTTCGATCGTATTGCCCGCCGAGGCGTAAGAGGTGTTGAACACGCCGCCATAGATGTCATCCAGATAGCGCAGACGGGGCAGGGACCGGTCAAGCACGGTGACATCCGCGCCCATACCAGCGGCAATCCGTGCGGCGTGGGTGCCGACAACACCGCCGCCGATCACGACCACACGCGCCGGACCAACGCCGGGGACGCCGCCCATCAGCACGCCGCGCCCGCCGTTGGCTTTTTGCAGCGTCCATGCGCCCACCTGCGGGGCCAGACGACCGGCGACTTCGGACATTGGCGCAAGCAGCGGCAAGCCACCATTGCGGTCGGTGACGGTTTCATAGGCGATACAAGTCGCACCGGAGGCGAGAAGATCCTTGGTCTGTTCGGGGTCGGGGGCGAGGTGCAGATAGGTGAACAGGATCTGCCCTTCGCGCAGCATCTTGCGTTCAGCCGCTTGGGGTTCTTTGACCTTGACGATCATGTCGGCGCTCTCGAAGACCTCTTGCGCGGTGGCAAGGATCGTCGCGCCTGCGTCGGTATAGGCGGCGTCATCAAAACCAGCGCCGATGCCGGCACCTGCTTCGATAACAACCTCATGTCCCTTGTTCACCGCCTCGTAAGCGGCATTCGGGGTCATGCCGACGCGGAATTCCTGTGGCTTGATTTCTTTGGGGCAACCGATTTTCATGAGTTCATCCTATTGAGGGTGCATTTGAATTACGGTACGCCCCTCGATACGCAATTGGGCACGGATTATGGGCCGTTATCCCCCTTGCTCTTCGAATACTCTGCTGCATATTGGTCATTTCACGCGAAAGTATTGCGCCACATGAGTCTAGACGACATCGATCGCCGCATCCTTACTGCCCTGCAACGCAACGGGCGGATGTCGAACTCTGACCTGTCGGAAAAGGTACATCTGTCGCCGTCGGCCTGTCACCGGCGCGTGCAGCGGTTGGAAGCCGAAGGGTATATCCGCGATTATGTCGCCCTGCTGAACCCGCGCAAGATGGGCGTCCCCACGACGGTGTTTGTCGAGATCACCCTACAAGGCCAAGCGGACGAGGTGCTGGACGCCTTTGAGAAGGCGGTCGCGCGTATTCCCGATGTGCTGGAATGTCACCTGATGGCGGGGGCCGCGGATTACCTGCTTAAGGTCGTGGCCGAAAATACCGAGGATTTCGCCCGCATCCATCGCCAGCATTTGGCGCGGTTGCCCGGTGTGGGGCAGATGCAATCCAGCTTTGCGCTGCGCACGGTGTGCAACACCACAGCGCTGCCAGTCGGTTAAATCGCGGAGGGAAACAGCGCCATCCAGATGCCCGCGAACATCGCGATGCCGCCGATATTGACCCAAGCGTGCCACGTCGCATAGCGAAAGCGCATGGCGCGGCGCACATAAAAGCCGACGCCGATCACATAGGCAAATGCCCCGCCGATGATGCACCAGAGTGTTGCCAGCGGCACCCCTGTCAGGTCCGGCAGCGCGCAAAGGCCAATGGCACCCAGCCCCAGATAGGATGCGGTGGACCACTTGCCCTGAACCTGCGGGTCGGTGATTTTTTTGTACATCGCCACCAGCGCCAGCCCCCATGACACACAAAGCAGCGTGATCGTCCATGTCGTGCCGGCCTGCACGAAGAACGGCGTAAATGTGCCCGCGATGCTGGGGTAGATCGCCGCATGATCAATCCTGCGCATGAGTTTGCGCGCATCATGCCACGGCGCGAAGTGGTAGGCGCAGGATGCAAGGTTTGATGCCAGCGCGCAAAGCACATAGACTACCACCGCGACCGTCACCGCCGTTTGCAGCGATGTGGCCGATTTCATCACCAACGCGCCGCCAGCCCCCAGAATCAGCGCAAGCCCCACAAGGTGGACGATCAGATCAGCCCGCCGGTGGATCGGGGCAACGCTGGGGTAGGTGGGCTGGGTCATAGTCTGTCCTGTCTCTGGCCGCTTTGCGATACGCTCTGCCGTCGGGTCCTGTCTACTGTACCCATGCGTCACCACGTGCGCAGCGGCAGACAAAAGAAAACCCCCGGCACCGAAAGGTAACGGGGGTTCGTATTCTTATGCGTCGCTTGGATGATTTACATCATGCCTTCGCGCTGCAATTTCTTCCGTGCCAGTTTGCGGCTACGGCGGATCGCTTCTGCTTTCTCGCGTGCTTTTTTCTCGGAAGGTTTCTCGAAATGCTGCTTAAGCTTCATTTCACGAAACACACCCTCGCGCTGAAGTTTTTTCTTCAGGGCGCGCAGCGCTTGATCGACGTTGTTATCGCGAACACTAACCTGCATGTGGTTTTCACCACCTTTCTAGTTTGAAGTTGCAAGGATTTGCAGGAACTGGCCATATAGCAACCGAAACCTATATTGTCTAGAGCAAAGCCAATCACCCCTTCAGGAGGCCGCTATGACGAACACGTCCCAGACACCGAAAGAACAGCTGCTGGATGCCGCGCTGATGCATGTCGCGTTTGACGGCTGGTCAGAGGCGACGTTCAAGGCTGCGGTCAGCGATACCGGCATGGACCCGACCGTCGCGCGTGCTGTCTGTCCGCGCGGTGCCGTTGATCTGGCCGTCGCCTATCACAAGCGGGGCGATCAGCAGATGATCAATCGGATGAAGGCCGAAAACATGACCGAGATGAAATTCTCGGCCAAGGTTGCCGCTATGGTCCGCTTCCGTCTTGAAGCCGCCACGGATAAAGAGGCCGTACGTCGTGGGACAACCCTGTTTGCCCTGCCGCAATATGCGCACGAGGGGGCCAAACTGGTCTGGGGGACGGCGGATGCCATATGGGCGGCCTTGGGGGATACGTCCGAAGACGTGAACTGGTACACCAAACGCGCCACGCTGAGCGCGGTCTATTCCTCGACCGTGCTGTTCTGGCTGGGCGACACCAGCGAGGGCCACGCAGAGACATGGGCCTTCCTTGATCGGCGGATCGAGAATGTGATGCAGATCGAAAAGGTCAAGGCGCAGGTGAACAGCAGCCCGACGCTCAGCATGTTGATGGCCGGGCCCAACTGGTTGCTCTCCCATGTAAAAGCCCCCTCGCGCCTGAACCGTAGCGATCTTCCCGGTAGCTGGGGCAGCCCGCGTCCCTAGGCTGGCTTTCCTCGCCAGATCAGACCTGCTAGGTGCTGCGGCGTCCGCATCCGGCGCGGGCGCGGCTTATTGGTACTCACGCATATGCACCCGTTTCTGATCGATCTGGACAAGGTTTCCTACACCCCTGAAGGAACCCCGGTGCTATGTGATGTGACACTGCAGGCATCCGAGCGGCGGATTGGTATTGTCGGGCGGAACGGGTCCGGCAAGACATCTCTGGCACGGGTGCTGGCGGGGCTGGTGGCCCCGTCGTCGGGCAAGCTGCGGATCAACGGGGTGGATGTGGTCAAGGATCGCAAGGCGGCGCTGCGGCAGGTCGGCATCCTGTTCCAGAACCCCGATCACCAGATTATCTTCCCCACGGTGGAAGAAGAGATCAGCTTTGGCCTGACCCAGCTAAAACACACCGCAAAAGAGGCCGCAGAGAGAACGGCGGATATCCTCGCCCGCTTTAACCGCAGCCATTGGGCGAAGGCGGCGATCCATCAGCTATCTCAGGGGCAGCGGCAGCTGGTCTGTCTGATGTCGATCCTTGCCATGCAGCCGCGCCTGATCATCCTCGATGAACCTTTTGCGGGGCTTGATATCCCGACGATGATGCATCTCACGCGCGTGCTGCACGCGGTAGAGGCGCATCTGGTGCACATCACCCATGACCCCGCGCATCTGGCGACCTATGACCGGATGATCTGGATCGATCAGGGGCAGATCATGCAGGACGGCGCGGTGCCTCAGGTGACCCAAGCCTTTGTGGCACAGATGCAACAGATCGGGGAAAGCGATGATTTCACTCACCTCCCCGGTTGAGACCCGCGCCCACGGTTGGCCCGCGGGAGCAAAGCTGGCAGCGCTTTGCGTGGCGACGATGGGGCTGTTCAGCCTGACCCACCCCGCGCTGCAGGCGGCGGCGCTGGCGGTGACCCTGTTGCTTTATGCGCTGCCGGGGTGGCGGTTTTTCAAGGTGGGGCTGGCGCGCTTGCGGGTGCTGCTGCCCTTCGTTGTGCTGATCATGGTCTGGCATATCGTGACCCATGACATCATGGCGGGTGCGACCGTGACGTTGCGGATGATGACAGCGGTGGCGCTGGCGAATCTGGTGACCATGACGACCAAGCTGGCACAGATGGTGGCTGTGGTGACATGGCTGACAACGCCGCTGCGCCGCCTTGGTATCCAGACCCGCGCAATCGAACTGGGCATCGCCCTCGTCATCCGCTTTACCCCCGTTCTGGCGCAAAAGGGCCAGTTGCTGGCGCAGTCATGGCGCGCGCGCTCCACCAAGCGGGTCGGCTGGCGGATGATCATCCCGTTTACCGTGCTGGCGATTGACGACGCCGAACATGTGGCCGAGGCCCTGCGTGCCCGTGGCGGGCTTTGACGTGAGCCCCTCCGCGACCTGACGCCTGTCAGTTCGCATTGTGTGTGCCGAAAACCGTGCCTATGGTGCGGCAACACTGATTTACGGAGGAGACGTAGTCGATGACAGAAACCATGCGCGCGATAGAGATCACCAAGGCCGGCGGACCCGAAGTGCTGCAACCCACCGACCGCCCCATGCCGCAGCCGGCTCACGGGCAAGTGGTGATCAAAGTGGCCTATGCCGGTGTGAACCGCCCCGATGCGCTGCAACGTGCGGGCATGTATGCGCCGCCCCCCACTGCCAGCGATCTGCCCGGGCTTGAAGCCTCGGGCGTGGTGTCCGCCGTGGGCGAGGGCGTCAGCGGTCTGGCTGTCGGTGACAAGGTCTGCGCGCTGCTGCCCGGTGGCGGCTATGCGGAATATGTCGCGACGCCTGCGGCCCATTGTCTGCCGGTGCCCAAGGGCATGGACATGAAGCAAGCCGCCTGCTTGCCCGAGACATTCTTCACCGTCTGGTCCAATGTGTTCATGCGCGGTGGCCTGAAAGCGGGCGAACGGTTCTTGGTGCATGGCGGGTCGTCGGGCATCGGAACGACAGCGATCCAGCTGGCGCGCGAATTCGGCGCACGGGTTTTTGCCACGGCAGGGACCGACAGCAAATGCGACGCCTGCGCCAAACTCGGGGCCGAGGCCGCGATCAACTACCGTGACTCGGATTTCGTTGATGTGCTGAAAGCCGAGGGCGGGGCAGACCTGATCCTTGATATGGTCGGCGGCGACTACATCCCGCGCAACCTGCAAGCGCTGGCCGAAGACGGCCGTCTTGTGCAGATCGCCTTCCTCAGCGGGCCCAAGGTAGAGGTGAACTTTGCCACGCTGATGACACGCCGTCTGACGATGACCGGCAGCACCCTGCGTCCGCAAAGCGATCTGGCCAAGGCTAAGATCGCCGAAGAGCTGCGCGAGAAGGTCTGGCCACTGCTGGACGCGGGCAAGATCGCACCGGTGATGGACAGCGAATACGCGTTCGAGGACGCGAGCGAGGCGCACGCCCGCATGGAGACAAGCGGCCATATCGGCAAGATCGTGTTGAAGGTCGACGCCAACGCCTAAGCGGCTGGCAATAATTTGAGGCAAGGGGCGCTCTGATATCAGGGTGCCCTTTGTCGTTCAGGGGGCGCTACGCCGACAGGCGCGCCTCCCACGCATCAAGGGTTTCGGCCCATGCCGCGGGCACTTTGGCGACCTGATCACGGGCTTTATCCACGTCGCCCTGTTTGCAGTCCTGTTCGATGGTGGCAAGCAGCGCGTGCATACGCTCTGCGCCGAACATGCCGCACAACCCGGCAAGGTCGTGGGTCTTGCGTTGCAGATCGTCGCGGTCCTCGGCAGAGGCTAGGGGCGGCAATTGCCCCTCTACACGTTGGCGCAGATTGCCAATGCGATCGGCAAGCTTTTCAGGACCAAGTAGTTCGAACAATTCGTTCACCTGATTGGCGTTCAACACCGGATGCTGCGGCTCGGCGTGCATCGCTTCAGCCGCATCAGAGGCACCCTCAGCGGCGGGCATCACAAGCTCGCTTAGCGCGGTTTTCAGACGGCGCGTGTTGATGGGTTTTTGCAGAAAGCCGGTCATCCCGCCCGCGGTAAAGGCCGCGCGTTCGTTGGGCAGGGCGTGGGCGGTCACGGCCATGATCGGGGTATCGGCATTGGGCCCGCCCCCTTGAAGGATCACCTGCGTGGCCTGTAGCCCGCTCATCCCCGGCATCGAAATATCCATCAGGATCGCGTCAAACCTCTGTTCGGCCGCACGATCGATGCCTTCGGGGCCGCTGCTGGCAAGGGTGACCTCGTGACCCAGACGGCCCAGCATTGCCTTAAGCAGATCGCGGTTGATCTCGTTATCGTCGACGACCAGCAAGTTCATCGCGGGGGTGTCTTCGGTATCAAGCTGCGGTTGGGCGACGGGCTGCGGGGCTTCTGTCTGCACGAAGTCTGCTGGCAGTCGCACGATAAACCGCGCGCCTTTGCCAACCTCGGAGACGCAGGTGATCGTGCCGCCCAGACGGTGCACCAGCCGCCGCACGATGCCCAGCCCCAGACCGGTGCCCCCTGTGCGCCGCTCGTAGCGGCTGTCGAGCGATACGTAATCCTCGAAAATCCGCTTGAGGTCATCGGGCGGGATACCGGGGCCATTGTCTGCCACTTCGATATGCAGCATCGGCGCATTGTCCGTTTCCATGTCATAGGTCGCGCTGAGCACAATATCGTCGTCGGGGCTGAATTTGATCGCGTTGCTGATGAGGTTGACCAGAATCTGCTGCACCGCGCGCGGGTCTGTCAGGATGGGTGTGTCGGTCAGCCCGTCCTGATCCAGATGCAGGCGCGTGTCCGATGTCTTGGCCAGTGGCGTCATGGTGTTGACCATGCCGGCGGTCAGCGCGACCATATCACTGGCTTGCAACTCGTTGTCGTTGGTTTCGGCCTCACTGCGTTCGATGGCTAGCACGTCGTCGATATGGCCCAGCAGGATGTCACCGGATTTCAGTGCGGCTTCGACGTATTTGCGCTGTTCGGCGTCCAGCTTGTCGTCATGCAGCAAGTGGATGGCGGAGAGGATGCCGTTCAGCGGCGTGCGCATCTCGTGACTCATCATCGCGAAGAAACGCGATTTTTCCTGATAGGCATCCAGTGCCTCGTCGCGGGCGCGGATGATCTCTTGCTCTTTTTGCAGTTTGTCGGTGATGTCGCGGATATAGGTGACGAAAACCGGCGCGTCGTTTGACCGCGCCAGCGACACCGAAAGTTCGACAGGGAAGATGCGGCCGGTGCCGTCGATCATCTCTGTCTCGTGACGGCCGGTTTCGGCCAGCCGCGTTTTGCCGGTTTCGTTGAAATGGGCGAGGTTGTCCCGTTGGCGATGGCGCAGTTTAGGGGGGACCAGCAGTTCGATGTAGCTGCGTCCAAGCGCATGATCGCGCGAGATGCTAAAGACCTCTTCGGCAGAGCCGTTGAAATCGATAATCTCGCCATCTACCGACAGCACCATCACCGCATCAAGCGAGGCGCGTAGCATGGTTTCAAGCTGCGAGTGGTTGCGTTCGACCTCGCGCGAGGCACGGTTGAGCGTGATCGTCTGGCGCGACAGCCGGAGGATCGCCCCCAGTAGCGCAATGGTCACGGTCACCACAATCACCAGCAAGATCTCGATCAGCTGCGCGATCTCTTTGCGCTCGGCCTCCGCCGCTTTGGCGGCAAAGGAGATGGAGGCAAGCCCGATGTTGCGCGGCATATCCTCGACCGTGTCCAGCGCATCCGACAGGGCGGGCACACCTGCGGCGAGCCCCTCATCGCTGCCGTCGATCAGGGGGATCTGTGTGTCCAGAACCGCTTGTATCTTCTGGATTTCGCGGGTCAGGTCGCCGCTTTGCTGTACGCGTTCGGCGACTTCGGTGCGGCTGTAGAAGATGTCGAACCGTTTGCGCAGGTTCGCCAGATCGTTTTCATCACCGGACCGTGCCTGTTCAACGGCACCATCCAGTTTGAGAAAGTCGATTTCAAGCTGTGAGAACACCCATTCGGCATGATCCTGCTGCGCGCTGCCAAGGGCGCGCACGCGGTCCCAGACGTTGAACGCCAGGTAGCCGGCAAGCAGGATGCCGACCATCAGCGCCAGGGCAAGAACGTATCTTACCCTGTTCCGCTGTGGGCCGCGCTGCATCAAATCGGCCATGGTGAACATGCCTTGCGGTTACTTGATCGCCAGCCGGTTCAACTGCCAGATAGAACGGCTATAGATCGTCTCTGTCTGGTACTTTACGTCGCTGTCATAGGGATAGACAATCCATAGCGGACCTTTCCCGCGGCGCGACATCTCTTTGTCGTTGTTGGCATAGGCGATGATCGGCCCGTCGGACACCGCATCCTCCATCGGGATTTCGACCGCATAGTCGTTGATTGCGGTTGCTTCGATCGTACCTTCGGACACGTCCAGCGTGTCCATCAGATCCTTGAGCGATACGCCCTGAAAGGTCTGCGCGCCTTCGGTCCAGATGGTTTCGGTCTCGAAGCTGGACGAGGGCAGTTCTTTCAGCTGCTCCATCGTATAGGTGTGTTCCATGTCGCCTGCCGTGACGGTCAGAACGGCGTCTTCTTGTGCACTCACAGCAGTGGCCAATGCGGCACCGCACAGTGCGGCGGTGATTGTCTTGGTGAAAGCTTGAAACGTCATAACTCGGTATCCTTCCCCTGTGTTTGTACATCAACCTTAGGTTAACGCCGTTTGGAGAGCGACTGAGATTAAGGGTATTCTTACTATACGAAGGTATAGCCGTCAAAAATTCGACACAGTTATCCTATCCTCATGTGTGCTATTATTCGCCCATAAGTTGGTCTACGACTACTTAAGCAGCATTGAGGTGGTGGCGAGGGAAGGAAAGAACTTATGGCATTACGGATACTGATTGCGGACGACCACGATATGGTCCGCGAAACGATTGCAATGTTTCTGGACGCCGATGGCGAGACAGAGACGGTTGCAGCAAGCGACCTGCCCGAAGCGATGGCCAAGATAGAGGCAGAAGGGCCGTTTGATCTGGTGCTGCTCGACTATACGATGCCCGGCATGAAGGGGCTTGAGGCGCTGCCTAAGGTCATGAAAGCCAACGAGGAAAAGCCTGTCGGTCTGATTTCGGGCACGGCAACGCGGTTGATCGCGGAACAGGCGCTGGCCATGGGCGCGATCGGTTTCCTGCCCAAGACGCTGCCTGCGAAATCACTGGTCAACGCGGTCCGCTTTATGGCCGCGGGCGAGATTTACGCGCCCGTCAACTTTATGTCTGGCAAGGACGATCCCGAAGAAACCGATTTTGAAAAGGCCCTGTCAGAGCGGGAGCGTCAGGTTCTGCGCGGCTTGATGGAGGCGAAATCGAACAAGGAAATCGCCCGCGACCTAGAGTTGCAAGAGGTCACGATCAAGCTGCACGTCAAAACGCTGTGCCGCAAGCTGGACGCCCGCAACCGCACCGACGCCGCAATGATCGCACGTAGTGCCGGGTTTATCTGATCGGGGTAAACAGCGCGTCATCCAGCGTGCAATCCTTGATCACGTCGCGCCCGCAAGGCACCGGCTCCAGCGTTTTTGACAGGCATAGACGCACTTCTTGAATGTAGCCGCTTTTGCAGGTGACGGTAACGCCATCGGCCTCCATCGTCGGGTTTGCTTTCAGGAACGCTTCCTCCACCACCGAGGCGGGCAGGCGGATGTCGCCCGTGATCTTGCGAAAGACCGCGGGGAGGGTCACGGCATCATAGGCCTGACGCGACAGATCGAAATATCCGGTGGCAGACAGGCCGGTACAACTGCCGTGTTTCTTCCATTGATGCCACGCCAGACCGGGCGTTCCCATAATGTCAGCCATGGCGGCGGTCATGCCACGGGTGGGGGGGCGTTCGGCGGTGCGGCAGTAGGAGGGGAACCCCCGATGCAGCTGCGGCCAAAGCCCGTGCATGATCCAGCCGTGATCGTGGCGCGCGTCGCATTGCGCGGAATCGCGCGCATCGCCTTCCAGCGCGCACCAGTTGGGCGACCAGCTGAGCGCCAGCACGTAATAGTCAAATCCCCCCGCAATTTCGCCCTTGGCCGCCGCGGGGCGGGGCATCGGGGCCAGCAACAGACACAGGCACAGGATCAGCAATCGCATTGGGGTCTTTCCTTATTTTGCCGGTCCGAGTATAAGGCGTTCAAGTTCCCCCACAATGGAAACCGTTCTGCCCCGCAGGACAGCCTATTTCAGGCGACGGGGAAAGTGCGTTTTAAGGAGAGACCGACATGGCAAAACCGATTATGGCCCGCGCCACTGCCGTATGGCTGGTGGACAACACAACCTTGAGCTTCAAACAGATCGCGGATTTCGTGGAAATGCACGAGCTTGAAGTGCAGGGCATCGCGGATGGCGACGTGGCGCAAGGCGTGAAGGGCTTTGACCCGATTGCCAACAACCAGCTGACCGAAGAAGAGATCGAAAAAGGGCAGGCGAACCCGCTGCACAAGCTCAAGCTCAAGTTCAACGCGTCTGCCCAAGGCGAAGAGAAACGTCGCGGCCCGCGCTATACGCCGCTGTCCAAACGTCAGGACCGCCCCGCGTCGATCTACTGGCTGGTCAAGTTCCACCCCGAACTCTCCGACGGTCAGGTCAGCAAGCTGGTCGGCACTACCAAGCCAACCATTCAGGCGATCCGCGAGCGGACGCACTGGAACATTGCGAACATCCAACCGATCGATCCCGTGGCTTTGGGGCTGTGCAAACAGTCCGAACTGGACGCTGCCGTCCAGAAAGCCGCTGCCAAGAAAGCCGCCGAAGGTGGTTTGATGACCGATGACGAACGCCGCCGTTTGGTCAGCACCGAACAATCGCTTGGCATGGATACGGAACCGAAGATGCCGACCTCTATCGAAGGTCTGGAAACGTTCACCCTGTCCGGCAACCCTGCGGATGACGAAGAAAAAGACCACGGCGACTATTCTGACGCCGACAGTTTCTTCAAGCTGCCCGAGGGCGGTTCCGACGCGGATGAAGACGACGACAAGTAATTCGGTTCCGCCCATCTGGCGGCTTCGGAACAAATCCGCTTAACCTTGTGTTGAGCTAGGGGTGCAGGGCAACCGCTCTGCGCCCCTTTTTTGACGTAGGGGGCATGCATGCTGGCGACGATACTACTCGGTCTGTTTTGGGGCGTTGTCGCACTCGTTGCTGCGATCAGCGTGCTTCCCTTTAGCAAGATACCGCACGGCGCGATCCGGGGGATGGCGTTCCCCCGTGAGCAGCTGTTCGTGTTGACCGTCGCGCTGGCTGCCGTGGCGCTGGTGTTTCTTGAGCCCGACCATCGCAACCCGGCGCTGGCGATCCTCGCTGTGATTGCGGCAATCCACACGGGCTACATCCTGAAATTCACGCCGCTCTGGCCGCGCCAATCGGTGGATGCGACCGAGGCACAGGCCGCCGATGCGGAAAACCGTGTCACCATCCTCGCGTCAAACGTGAAACAATCCAATCGCCAGTATCAGCGTCTGATCGACCTGATCCGCACCGAAGACCCCGATATCGCCGCCGCGCTTGAGGTGGACCCGGACTGGGTCGATGCGCTTTATGACGCGCTGAAAGACCAGTACCCGCATTGGGTGAAAGTGCCCAAGGATAACTCCTATGGCGTGGTCATGATGTCCAAGATGGAGCCGTCAGAGACGCAGGTGCGGGACCTGCTGGTTGATGATGTGCCGTCGATCCGGACCAAGGTCGCGATGCCGTCAGGGCGGATGTGGCGTTTGTATATCGTGCACCCCGAACCACCCGTGCCCTATCACGACACCAAAGGCCGCGACGGAGAGATCGCGTTGGTCGGCATCGAAGCCAGCAAGGACGATCTGCCCGCGATCGTGACAGGTGATCTGAACGACGTTGCCTGGTCCACCACCACCCGCCGGTTTCAGCGGCTATCGGGATTGCTGGACCCACGGGTCGGACGTGGGTTCTATAACACGTTTCACGCGGGTATTGCCGTCATGCGCTGGCCCCTTGACCACCTATTCCATGATGCAGAGTTCCGCCTGATCCGTATGTCGCGCTTGCCCAATATCGGGTCCGACCACTTCCCGATCCTGTTCTCGCTTGCCCTGACAGGGGAGCCACAGTCGAATTCCACGCCCGAACAAAGCGACGCCGAAGAGCGCGCGGAGGTGCGGGAAATGGCAGCCGAAGAACGCGAAAAGGACCGCGAAGCCATCGGCACGGATTGGGAAAAATAGCCCCGATCCGTCACCGCTCACCGGTACGCAGCGCTTTGCGTGCCTCCTTGAAAAACGAATTGTCGTATCAAGTATTTTGCCACTTGCGCGAATCTGAAAACAGCGTAAATGCGCGCTTACAGACGCCAACGCACGCGCCTCTGGCCGGTCCGTCTGTCCGCGGATTGACCCCGCGCCTATGCAGCGACGGTAACGTCTCTTGAAACGACATGTTAGGGTACTCCCGCCCTTCCTTGCTCTTTGGAGATGACCATGAACGCCACAGCTACCGCCACCGTGAACACATCCGCAGCATCGAACTATGACGAAGCGGCTGATTACATCTGGAACAACAGCTTCGACAAACCGACTCTCGTCGTCAGCCGCGCCCGTGTGGGTGTTCAATACGACGCGCTGCAAGCCGGTCTGGGCGATGCGCGAATCCACTATGCGGTAAAGGCGAACCCCGCCCCCGAGATCATTCGTATGCTGGTCGAACGCGGCTCGGGCTTTGATGCGGCGTCGCGTCAGGAGATCGAGCTGTGTTTGTCCCAAGGGGCGGATCCTGCGAAAATCTCTTTTGGCAATACCATCAAACGCGGCGTTGATATCGCCTTTGCCCATTCCATCGGGGTGACCATGTTCGCCGCCGACTGCGAGGCAGAGCTCGACAAAATCGCAGAGCACGCCCCCGGCGCGCGCGTCTATATCCGTCTGATCGTCGAGAATTCCATGGCGGACTGGCCGCTGACCCGCAAGTTCGGCTGCGCGGGCTCGCTGCTGCCAAGCCTGCTGGAGTACACCAAATCCGTGGGTCTCGTGCCTTATGGTCTGTCGTTTCACGTCGGGTCGCAAACCCGTCGCGCCGAATACTGGCACCCCGTTCTGGATCAGGTCGCCCCGCTGTGGCACGCCGCGAAAGAAGCAGGGCACGACCTGCAACTGCTGAACATCGGCGGCGGTTTTCCTGCCTATCACGGTGATCCGGTGGATGCGCCGCGCGGCTATGCCGCCGCAGTCGTTGCCGCTGTCAAAGAACGCTTTGGCGAGATTCCGGTCCTGATGGCAGAGCCGGGCCGCGGCATGGTCGCAGAGGCAGGGCATATCGCGGCCGAAGTGTTGCTGGTGTCGCGCAAATCGGCAGAGGCGGCGCGCCGTTGGGTGTATCTGGATATCGGGCGTTTTTCCGGTCTGGCCGAAACCGAGGGCGAGGCGATCCGCTATCAGTTTGTGACCCCGCATGACGGCAAGCCCGTCGGCCCCTGTGTGCTTGCTGGCCCGTCCTGCGACAGTGCCGATGTGCTTTATGAAAAAAATCCGGTTGACCTTCCACTTGACCTAAGGGACGGTGACAAAGTCATGATCAAGAACTGCGGCGCTTACACAAGCTCGTACAGTTCGGTCGGCTTTAACGGGTTTCCGCCGCTTGATGTACTGGTCCTGTAAGAGGATCATCAACGTCGCGCGGGAAGGGCCGTCTGCTTTGGGAGGAGCAGGCGGCCCATCTATTTTCAGCGCTATGGTTTAACGCGGGGGTTTTACCCGCGGTTTGTGCCGTTTTTACGGGAAACTCTTGACTTCCGCGGCCCCAAACGGTGTACCTGCCCCGAACAATTCTAGCCCTCGAAAGGGACCCGTCATGCACGCATATCGCAGCCATACATGCGCCGATCTGAGCAAGGAAAACGTTGGCGACAAGGTTCGCCTGTCCGGGTGGGTGCACCGTGTGCGCGACCACGGTGGTATCCTGTTTATCGACCTGCGCGACCATTACGGCATGACCCAAGTGCTGTGCGACCCTGATTCCCCCGTCTTTGCCGAGGTGGAGAAGGTGCGGTCCGAATGGTGTATCCGCATCGATGGCGAGGTAAAGGCCCGCGACGCCGATCTGGTCAACACCAAGATCCCCACCGGCGAGATCGAAGTTTTCGTGCGCGACATCGAAGTGCTGGGGCCGGCGAAAGAACTGCCTTTGCAGGTCTTTGGCGATCAGGAATATCCCGAGGAAACCCGCCTACGCTATCGCTACCTCGATCTGCGTCGCGAAAAAATGCAGGACAACATGGTGCTGCGGTCCGACGTTGTGTCGTCGATCCGCAAGCGCATGTGGGACCAGAACTTCAAAGAATTCCAGACGCCGATCATCACCGCGTCTTCCCCCGAAGGCGCGCGCGACTTCCTCGTGCCGTCGCGTCTGCACCCGGGCAAGTTCTACGCTTTGCCGCAGGCCCCGCAGCAGTTCAAACAGCTGCTGATGGTGTCCGGTTTTGACAAGTATTTCCAGATCGCGCCGTGTTTCCGCGACGAAGATCCGCGCGCTGACCGGTCGCCCACCGATTTCTACCAGCTCGACCTCGAGATGTCGTTTGTCGAACAGCAAGACGTGTTCGACACCATCCAGCCCGTGCTGACTGGCATTTTCGAAGAATTCGGCGGCGGCAAGGCTGTGGATAAGGAATGGCCGCAAATCTCTTATAAAGATGCGGCGCTGTGGTATGGCTCTGACAAGCCCGACCTGCGCAACCCGATCAAGATGCAGGTCGTGTCCGACCATTTCCGCGACTCCGGCTTTGCGATCTTCGCGAAACTGCTGGAACAGGAAGGCACCGAAATCCGCGCCATTCCCGCGCCCACAGGCGGCAGCCGCAAGTTCTGCGACCGCATGAACGCCTTTGCGCAAAAAGAAGGGCTGCCCGGCATGGGCTATATCTTCTGGCGCGAGAAAACCGCCGACAGCGTGGCACAGGAACTGGGCATCACGGTGAAAGAAGCCCAAGCCAAGCTGAAAGCCGGTGAGGTCGAAGGTGGCATGGAAGCAGCGGGCCCGCTGGCCAAGAACATCGGGCCAGAGCGTACCGAGGCGATCCGCCAGCAATTGGGTCTGGACGTGGGCGATGCGGCGTTCTTCCTTGGCGGCAAGCCCAAGTCCTTCGAAGGTGTCGCGGGCCGTGCCCGTAACGTTATCGGTGCCGAATTGGGTCTGACGGACGAAAACCGTTTCGCCTTTGCCTGGATCGTCGATTTCCCGATCTACGAGAAAGACGAAGAAACCGGCAAGATCGACTTTGAACACAACCCGTTCTCCATGCCGCAGGGCGGGATGGACGCGCTGATGGGCGACCCGCTTGAAGTGCTTGGCTATCAGTATGACCTTGCGTGCAACGGCTACGAACTGGTGTCTGGCGCCATCCGGAACCACAAGCCCGAGATCATGTTCAAGGCGTTCGAGATCGCAGGCTATGGCAAGGACGAAGTCGAAAAGCGGTTCGGCGGCATGGTGAACGCGTTCCAATACGGTGCCCCGCCCCACGGTGGGTGTGCGGCCGGTATCGACCGGATCGTCATGTTGCTGGCGGAAGAGGCGAACATCCGCGAGGTGATCCTCTTCCCGATGAACCAGCGCGCCGAAGACCTGATGATGAACGCGCCAAGCGAACCACAGTCGGATCAGTTGATGGAGCTGGGTCTGCGGGTCATCCCGCAGGACTAAGCCCTGCAACATACCCATAGAAAAGCCCGTCTTGGATATTCCAAAGGCGGGCTTTTTCGTTTGAATCTCGTGGTGTCGGGGTGGCGGTCTATGTCATGCCGGCCTGCGCCCAAAGGTCAGAAACCGGCGTGCGCAACCTCTACCACGGCCTGCGCGCCAAAGTCGCGCGCATGGGCAAAAGCCAGTGCCACGATCGCCACACCCACCACATTTGCCGCAAAGACGGTCCAGTCGAAACTGGTTTCCTTGGCGTAGATGCGGCGCAGTTTGGTGAACATGATGTGCCCCTTGGGATGGGTGACGTGGGTGGGTTGGTGGTTGCGGATGCCATCAGCCTCGCAGGCGTTTGTGGCAAAAACAGGACCTTTCTGCGCTCCAGATTGGGTGATGTCATATGACATTCGGGTCTTGGCGCTGACAGCGCTTGGCCTTAACGTAAGCGCATGAAACAAGATGACCAGCCCCCCGGCCCACTTGGTGCCCCTGTTGCAGATTTTTCCGTCCCGCCGCGCCCGCCGCGGACGGTGATGACGGGCCGCTACGCCCAGCTTGAACCGCTGAACGCCGAGGCCCACGCCGCCCTGCTGTTCCGCGCTTTTGAAGGTCAGGATCAACTGTGGCATTATATGTATGACGGGCCGTTCTCATCCTCTGCCCAGTTTCACCGCTGGGTGCGCGAGGTCGAAACCAAAGACGACCCGCTTTTCTATGCGATCAAGAACCTAGAGACAGGGCATATCGAAGGGGTGGCAAGCTATCTGCGCATCGCGCCAGAGGCCGGATCGATAGAGGTCGGGTCAATCACCTTTGGGCCGGCGTTGCAGCGCACGCGGGCGGCGACGGATGCCATGTATTTGATGATGAAATGGGCGTTCGAGGCGGGATACCGTCGGTATGAATGGAAGTGTAACGCGCTGAACATGCCGTCGCGCCGTGCCGCGCAACGCTTGGGCTTCAGCTACGAAGGCATCTTTCGACAGGCGGCTGTCGTTAAGGGCCGCAACCGCGATACGGCTTGGTTTGCGGCGATTGACGCCGAATGGCCGGGCCTGCGCGAAGCCTTCGAGGCGTGGCTTTCCCCTGCAAACTTTGACGCAGAGGGCAAGCAGCGCGAACGGTTGGGCGACCTGACCAGCCTCGTGCGGGTGTCCAGTGACCCGCTGACGTGACCCGCGACTATATCGCGATCTGCCGCATCAGGCGTTGGCGCAAGACCGACCGGATCACCCGTTGTTCTTCTATCGCCGGCAGGCCCAAGGTACTGCGTGCTGCCAGCGCTGTCGCCGCCTGTTCCAGTGCTGCGTCCCGCGCACTGCGCGCCACGCCGGTCAGAAACTGCGCGACATATTCCAGCGTCTGAGGCGTACAGGGGCCGGACAGAACGTCATCCATATGCGCCATGTCATCCTGCAACGCGATAGTGTCGGGTGTGATCGTTTCATCGGCAAGCACGGATAGCCCCAGCGGACGGTGATGCTGGGGCAGGGCGGCCAGCACGACCTGTTGAAACTGTGACAAAGACTGCAACGGTTTGCTCATGAAACGGTCTGCCCCTGCGGCCAGCGCATCCGCCGCCAGGTGGGTGTCCCCCGAAATCGCCAGTAGCGCATCCACGCGGGGCTGCGATTGTGCCAGTTCCGCAATCAGATCAATGCCGTTTCCGTCTGGTAACCCCAGATCGGCAATCACGATCGACGGGCGGTAGACCTGCAAATGCCGCCGCGCCGCGCGCAGGCTGTCGGCCCGTCTGATCCGCGCGCCAGAGCGGAGACAGAGCAGGCGCATCGCCTCGCAGGCAAAGCGGCTGTCTTCGATCACCAGAACGGTAAGGCCCAAAAGCGGGCGGTCGGCCGTGGGGGCGGGCAGGCTTTGGGCCTGATGTTCAAGCGTATCCATGATTCCTCCGTTATGCTTTGTGGGTGACCTATGGTTAGGCGCGCTTCGCTAATACGGTGTTAACGTGACGCATTGCTCTTGCGGCAGCGGCAGCCCATAAACCGGGTCAAATGTTGATTTGAGGGAGAAGAATGATGATCGGTCGCCTAAACCACGTAGCCATCGCCGTGCCGGACCTTGAGGCCGCTGCGGATCAATACCGCAACGCTTTGGGTGCGAATGTCGGTCCTGCGCAGGACGAACCCGACCACGGCGTCACCGTGATCTTTATCGAACTGCCCAATACCAAGATCGAACTGCTTTACCCGCTGGGGGACGATAGCCCGATCAACGGTTTTCTGGAAAAGAACCCCGCCGGTGGCATCCACCACATCTGCTATGAGGTCGAAGACATCATCGCGGCGCGGGATCGCCTGAAGGAAAGCGGCGCGCGTGTTCTGGGGAACGGAGAGCCCAAGATCGGTGCCCACGGCAAGCCGGTGATTTTCCTGCACCCCAAAGACTTTAACGGCGCGCTGGTCGAGCTGGAGCAGGTGTAACCATGGCCGTCATGTCAGGTATCGTTCTGTTCACCGTGATCTGGTCGATGGTCTTTATGATCCTGCTGCCAGTACGGGTGCAGACCCAGGGGGATCTGGGCCAGATCGTCGAGGGCACTCACGCGGGGGCCCCCGAACATCACCATCTTAAAAAGAAAGCGCTGTGGACGACCGCTGTGTCGATCGTGCTTTGGGCGATCATCGCGGGGATCATCCTGTCGGGCTGGTTCACCGTGGCGGATGTGGAGCAGTGGCTCCACGGGGCGCCGACACCAATTGGTGGAACAAATGGGTAAAGGTCGCCGCCCCTAGGATCGGAATCACCAGATTCAGCAGCGGCACCGACAGGGGAATCGCCATCAACACGCCGGCGGCCCAGATTGTAAGGCCATGTTTCCCGCGCAGACGCTTTGCCTCGGTCCGGCCCACCCGCCGGATCGCGGCAAGCGTGAAATACTCGCGCCCCAGCAAGAAACCGTTCACGCTCCAGAAGATCAGGGGCGCGAAGGGGGCGAACATCAGGTACAGCACCAACGCCACGACGTTCACGCCGATCAGCACCCCCATGAAGTTCACCGTATCGCGCAGCGCATCGCCAAAGGGCACGGGGGTGGCGGGGGGCAGATGGGGGTAGTGTTCGGCCTCTACCGCGTCGGCCACATCATCCAGAAACATCGACGTAATGGCCGAGGCGACGGGCACCATCAGGAACACCGACAGCACCATCAGCAGCAGCGCTGCCCCCCAGCTGAACAGATCGTCAAGCCACGAAACCTCGCCCAGGACGGGCAGCCAGTTGTCCTCTCCGGTCAGCCAGTCGATCAGCCAGACAAAGCCCGCAGACGCACCGACGAGCAGCAGCAACGCCAAGCCGACACCCAGCAGCAGCACGCGGCGAAAGCTTGGATCGCCAACCTGTCCAACGGCCAGCCCGAAGGCGCGAAAAATCTGTGCTATTGCCATGTGGTGATCGCCGTGATGTCGGGGCGCCCGCGCTCTGGCGGGGCGGAGGTTTCGGTGCCGATATGGATAATGCCGGCGATGCGTTCATGTTCCGCGAGGTCGAAAGCCTCGGTCATGAAGGCGCGGTCGTGGCTGACCCAACCGCTTAGCCAGTTCGCGCCCCAGCCAGAGGCGAGCGCGGCATTGACCAGCGAAAGGCAGACCCCGCCCACGGCATAGGTCTGTTCCAACGGCGGGATCTTGGGCGAGGGTTTCTGCACCTCGACCACCACAACCGCCAGATCGCCCTGATCAAATTGCCCGCGGCCCTTCTGGATCTGCTCGGCGTCGAGCGCCAGGGCGGTGCCGCGTGCCTCGGCGATGTCGGCCAGACGCGCCATCGCAGGCTTTTCGATCACGATAAAACGCCACGGCTCCAGCATCCCGTGATCCGGCGCGCGCGAGGCCACGGTCAACAGCTCGGTCAGCGTGTCGCGGTCGGGGACCGGTGTGGTCAGGGTCTTGGCGGGGCGCGAACGGCGGGTTTGCAGGAAATGCAGCGCGTCGGGATTGGGTGTCGGCATCGGGGTCTCTCTTATAGGTTCAGCTCTTGCGCCATGTCGTCAATGGACGCGCGCAGGAAAGCGTCGAATGCGGGGCTTGGCTGGCGGATGCGAAAGTTCTTCGCATGGGGATCTGGCGCTGTGATGTCACTGTCTGCGAGGGCTGCAATGGTGGCGTGGCCACAGAAGGGAACATAGGCCTCTGAATAGCCGCCTTCATGGACGAGCACCAGCTTGCCGCCGCAAAGTTTTTGCGCCGCGGCTTTGATACGCTGTGTCATCTCGGCAAAGGTTTCCGCTGTGGCCTGCATGCGCGCCAGCGGATCCACGATAGAGGCATCGAAACCGCAGGCGACGATGATCATATCGGGCTGATACGCGTCGAGCGCGGGGAGCACCACGCGATCGAGCGCATGCAGATAGGCCGTATGCCCCGACCCCGCATGCATCGGCAGATTGATATTGTAACCGGCTCCCGCGCCGTCGCCCCGATCCGCCAGCGCGCCAGTATCAAGCGGGTAATTCCCTTCTTGATGAAGCGAGATCGTCAGCACGTCGTCGCGGTCATAAAAGATCGCCTCGGTGCCATTGCCGTGGTGCACATCCCAGTCCAGCACGGCAACGCGGCGCACCAGTCCCTTGGCCTTTGCTGCCTCGATCGCGATGGCGATATTGGCGAGCAGGCAGAAGCCGTTGGGGAAATCAGGCAGCGCATGGTGCCCCGGTGGACGGCTGAGCGCATAGGCATTGTCGAGGTCACCTTGGGCGACGGCCTCTACCGCGGCGATGGAGAGGCCCGCGGACAGCGCCGCAATCTCGAACCCGCCCGCGGCGAAGGGGGTGCGCAACCCCAGCTCTCCACCGCCCGCGTCGGAAAGGCGCTTGAAGTCGTCGAGATAGGCAGCCGGATGGACGCGCAGCAGATCGTCGCGGGTGGCAGGTGCTGCGCTGCGCACGTCGAGTTCGGCCATCAGGCCGGTGACCTCCATCAGATTGCGCAGGCGGCGTTTGGTCTCGGGGTTTTCCGGCAGGCCGCCCGCGGCCAGCGGCTGCACCAAGCCGCCCACGGGCATGGTAAAGGCATAGTTGCCACCTGCGTGCCAAAAGCAGCGTTCATCCATGAAAAAACCGGTGGTCATCGTCTATCCCCTTCGTGGTTCGGGCGAAGGCTGGCAAAACGCTAAAGGATTGTCCATGGGGGCAAGGCCCGCAGCCTTGGTGCTGCGGGGGGACCTGTGGAGTGAGTATTTGGGAAAGGGTGAAGGGGCGGGCTGGTTTAGCCCACCATGCCCACAATCTCGTAGGTTTTCTTGAGGATCGGCGCGGTGATCTCGCGCGCTTGGGTGGCACCGTGGGCCAGAATGCGGTCGATCTCTGCCTCGTCGGCCATCAGCTCTGCCATGCGGGTGCTGATCGGGGCCATTTTGGCGACGGCGAGTTCAGCCAGTTTGGGTTTGAAGGTGCCGAACTGCTGGCCGCCCACATCGGCCAGAACCTGTTCAACGGTCTGGTCGTTCAGCGCGGCAAAGATATTCACCAGATTGCGCGCCTCTGGCCGGTCCTTGAGGCCGTCCACTTCGGAGGGGAGCGCATCGGCGTCGGTCTTGGCCTTGCGGATTTTCTTGGCGATGGTGTCGGCATTGTCGGTCAGGTTGATACGGCTGGCGTCGGAAGGGTCGGATTTCGACATCTTCTTGGAGCCGTCGCGCAGGGACATGACGCGGGTCGCAGCCCCTTCGATCACCGGTTCGGTCAACGGGAAGAAATCGACGCCGTAGTCATGGTTGAACTTGGCCGCGATGTCGCGGGTCAGTTCAAGGTGCTGTTTCTGGTCCTCGCCCACGGGCACATGGGTCGCGTGATAGATCAGGATGTCGGCGGCCATCAGCGCGGGATAGGCAAAGAGCCCCAGCGAGGCAGCTTCGGCGTTCTTGCCGGCCTTGTCCTTCCACTGGGTCATGCGGCCCATCCAGCCCATACGCGCCACGCAGTTGAAGACCCAGGCCAGTTGCGCGTGTTCGGGTACCTGGCTTTGGTTGATCAGGATGGATTTATCGGGGTCGATGCCCGACGCGATGAAACCTGCGCAAAGCTCGCGCGTGCTGCGCTTGAGGTCTGCAGGGTCCTGCCAGACGGTGATCGCGTGCAGATCGACCATGCAGTAGATCGACTGCACCCCCTTGTCCTGCGCATCGGCGAAACGTTTGAGCGCGCCCAGGTAGTTTCCAAGATGCAAATCGCCCGACGGCTGGATGCCGGAAAACACACGCGGGGTGAAAGAGGTGTCGGTCATTGGATGCTCCGATAAGGCTGGAAACTACGGCCAGATGGGCTTACCCATGCGCACCATGCCCGTCAAGGAGGCCCTATGGAAGACCCAGATTTTCACCCCCCCGTGAACCCGATGCCCGCAACCGTCACGCTGCTTTTTCTGGCGCTGGCGGGGATAGAGGTCGTGCTGTCGCTGGCCGAGGCCGGGATCATCGGTGGCCCTGCTGCTGTGGGCTGGCGTCTGGCCTTGATCCGCGACTTCGGATTTTCGGGCGATGTCTTCGACTGGATGGTCGCCAACATGCAGTTCCCCCTGCGCGACCTGTCGCGGGTGGTGAGCTATAGTTTCATCCATCTGGGGTTCACCCATGCGATCTTTGCCTGCGTGCTGTTGCTGGCGCTTGGCAAGATGGTGGCGGAGGCGATGGGGCAGGTGGCGTTTCTGGCGATCTTCTTTGTGTCGGGCATTTTCGGGGCGGTGGTCTATGCGCTGGTGCTGGATGATCCGGTCTGGCTGGTCGGTGCCTATCCGTCGGTTTATGGGCTGATCGGCGGCTATTCCTTTGTCATGTGGCGCAAGCTGGCGGGGCAAGGGGAACAGCAGTACCGCGCGTTTTCGCTGATTGCCGTGCTGATGGGGTTGCAACTGATCTGGGGCGTGTTCTTTGACGCGGGCACCCAGTGGGTGGCGGAGCTTTTGGGCTTTGCCTGTGGTTTCGCGCTGAGCTTTGTTTTTGCGCCGGGCGAATGGGGCAGGCTGCGGGAGCGTATTCGGCATCGGTGAGGCTTGCAGGCGGGACAGGCAGGCGTGACAGGCAGGGGGCCAGCCCCCTGACCCCCGGGATTTAATGCCATTTAGAAGTGGGGCGGGTTAGCCGCGTTTTAGGGCGCGTTTGAATTCGGCCAGTTTGAACGCACCGATGAGCTGGCCGGTGCCGAAGTAGCTGACGGCCGCCAGGGCAATGAGGATCACCAGGGCGACCCCGCGCCACCAGGCTTCGGCGAGCAGGGGTTGCAGGGCCAGGTTGCCGATCCAGAGCGCGCCGCCCATGACCGCCGCCGCCGCCATGATGCGCCAGATGCGTTTGTGAAAACGCGCGTCAAATTTCGCGGCCAACCCGAAGCCACGTGCGCCATAGGCCAGCAAGGCAAACATCGCCCACCCCGCCAATGTCGTTGCGATGGCAGGGGCTATCCAGCCGATCACGGGGCTGAGGCCGACGGCCAGTACCACGTTCACCACCATTGCCACCACTGCAAAGTAGAAGGGGCGGCGGGTGTCTTCACGCGCGTAGTAAAGCGGTTGCAGGATCTTTTGCAGCACGAAGGCCGGCAGGCCGAGCCCGTAGATCGCCACCGCAATGGCGATGGCCGCGGCGTCATCTGTGGTTGTGGCCCCGCGTTGGAACAGCACCGTGGCCAGCGTGAAGGGGATCACCATCAACGCAACCGCCGAAGGGATGGTCAGCGCCAGCGACACCTCGGCGGCGCGGCTGATCTGGGTGTGCGATCCGTGTTCGTCTCCGGCCTTGAGCCGTCGTGACAGGTCGGGCAGCAGCACCACGCCAATCGCGATCCCCACCACGCCCAAGGGCAGTTGGTAGAGGCGGTCTGCGTAATTGAGCCAGGCCACGGCCCCTTCGTAGAAGCTGGCGACCTGACGGCCGACCAGTAGGTTGATCTGCATAACTCCGCCTGCCAAGGCCGCAGGGGCGGCGATGATGGCGAGGCGTTTCAGCTCGGGCGTCAGGCGGGGGCGACGGCCGAAGGTCAGTGTGAAGCCCGCGCGTTTCGCGGCCCACCAGACCAGCGCCAGTTGCGCGATCCCCGCCAGCGGGACAGACAGCGCCAGCGTGTCGCCGATCTGCAGGCCAAGGGCCTTGTCGATTCCCATGCCGATCGCCTCTGATCCGTCGCGGCCAAGGGCGGCCCCGATCAGGACGGCGAGGATGAAGATGACGTTCAACACCACAGGAGCTGCCGCCGCTGCCATGAAGCGGCCCGTGGCGTTCAGCACGCCCGATACAAGTGCGGCGAGGGAGATGAACAGGATATAGGGGAAGGCCAGACGCCCGTATTCGACCGCTAGATCGAAGCGTTCGTCCCCCGCAAAGCCCGAGGCCATCAGCAGCACCAGCCCCGGCATCGCGACGATCCCGATGATGGTGAACAGCGTCAGGATGAACGCCATGCCGACGAAAGCATCCTGCGCGAACTTCTCCGGATCATCGCCGCTTTCGAGCTTTTTCGAGAACATCGGCACAAAGGCCATGTTGAACGCACCCTCGGCAAAGAAGCGGCGGAACATGTTGGGCAGGGAAAAGGCGACCAGAAACGCTTCGGCGGCGGGGCCGGAGCCAAGGTAGCCCGCGATCATCACATCGCGCACGAACCCCATGACCCTGCTGAGGAGGGTCCAGATCCCGACGGTGAAGAAGCCGGACATAAGGCGGATAGGTTTCATGGTGGTGCTGCCCCGTAACTGCGGTGCAAATGGCCTAGCCGTTGGCGCCGCACTGCGCAATCAGGGAAATGCGAACACAGCCGTCATGCCCGCGCGAAAGCGCCGATGTCAGTCCTGCGCCCGCGCAACACCGTCGATGATCGCCGCACGCAACCGTTTCTCGAGCGTCTTTTGTTTGCTTTCAGTATAGTATTTCAGCCCGAACATATCCTTGACGTAGAAGGTATCGACCACCTGTTCGCCATAGGTCGCGATCACCGCATTGGCGATATAGACGTTGGATTCAGACAGCGACCGCGTGAGGTCATAGAGCAGGCCGGGGCGGTCGCGGGTATCCACCTCGATAATCGTGTAGATCTCGGAGCCTTCGTTATCAAAGGTGATATGCGTGGGCACCTTGAACACTTTCTCGCGCTTTTTCACCTTGTCGCGGGATTTCAGCGCATCGCGGGCCAGAATTTCACCCTTGAGCGTCTTGGAGATCATCTGCCGCAGCCGTGGCAGGCGCGAGACGTCGTAGGGGTTGCCCTCGGCGTCCTGGATCCAGAACGCATCGGTCACCCAGCCGTCCTTGGTGGTATAGCTGCGGGCATCGACGACATTGGCCCCGACCAGCGCCAGCGCACCGGCGAGCCGTGCAAAGATGCCCGGGTGGTCAGCCATGACAAAGCAGGCGCGGGTGGCGTCGCGGTCATCGTCAGGGTGCAGATCAATGCGGATTTCACCGTCCTGAATATCGCGGAGCTGTTCGGCGAATACCACCTGCGATGCCGTATGAAGCCCCTGCCAATAGGGCGGGTAGTGGCGTGCGGTCTCGGCCTGAAGATCCTTGCGCGGCCAATGGGCAAGGGCCGCACGCAGGGCCTTTTTGGCCCCCGCGCCGCGGTTCTCGCGGTTGAGGTCTTCGAGCCCGGTTTCAAGCGCGCGTTTGGTTTGCCGGTAGAGCCCGCGGATCAGCACGGCTTTCCAGTTGTTCCATGTGTTCGGGCCGACGCCGCGGATATCGCAGACGGTCAGCACACACAGCAGATCAAGCCGTTTGACGGTCTGCACCGCCTTGGCAAAGTCCCGCACGGTGCGCGGATCGGAAATATCGCGTTTTTGCGCCATATCCGACATCAGCAGGTGGTAGCGCACCAGCCATTCGACCGTGTCGACCTCGGCCTTGTTGAGGCCCAGACGGGGCGCGATCTTGCGGGCCATTTGGGCTCCGAGGATCGAATGGTCTTCGGGGCGGCCTTTGGCGATATCATGCAGCAAGAGAGCCACATATAGCACCTTGCGGTTCACCCCACGTTGCAGGATCGACGAGGCGACGGGCAGGTCTTCTTCCAGCTCGCCCTTCTCGATCAGGGCAAGGTTTGTGATGCACTGGATCGTATGCTCGTCCACCGTATAGCTGTGGTACATGTTGAACTGCATCATCGCCACGATGGGTTCAAACTCGGGGATGAAGGCCGACAGCACGCCCAGTTCGTTCATCCGGCGCAGGCCGCGTTCGGGGTTGCCGTGTTTCAGCATCAGATCAAGGAAGATCCGCCGCGCTTCGGGCGTGTTGCGCATGTCGTCGTCGATCAGGGCGAGGTTCGCTTTGACCAGACGCATCGCATCGGGGTGGATCAACATGCCGGTGCGCAATGCCTCTTCGAAGATGCGCAGCAGGTTCAGCTTGTCGCTGATGAACGCCTTGCCATCGGTGACGGCCAGCCGCCCGCCCACGACCTCATAGCCGTCCCGCAGCTTGGGGCGACGGCGAAAGATACGTTCGAGCAGGGGTTCGGCCTTGACGTGCAAGGCTTCGAGCTTGGTGAGGAAGATGCGCGTCAGCTCGCCCACTTCGGTGGCGTGGCGGAAATAGGCCTGCATGAACACCTCGACCCCGCGGCGGCCCCGCGTGTCGCGGTATCCCATCGCCTCGGCCACGGCGACCTGCATGTCAAAGGTCAACTGTTCGGTCGCGCGTCCTGAAATGAGGTGCAGGTGTCCGCGTACCGCCCAAAGAAAATTCTCGGCCGCGACGAAGGTCTTGAATTCTTCCTCTAGAAACACGCCGCGGTCGACAAGATCGGCGGCATGTTCGACGCTGTAGATATGTTTGGCGATCCAGAACAACGATTGCAGATCGCGCAAGCCGCCCTTGGCCTCTTTGACATTGGGTTCGACCACATAACGTAAACCCTGCTTGCGGTGCCGCGCGTCGCGTTCCTCCAGCTTGGCTTCGATAAAGCTGCGACCGGTGCCTGCAAAAAGATCGGTCTTGAGCGTTTCATCCAAATCCTGCGCCAAAGCCACATCGGCGGCGATAAAGCGGTGCTCCAGCAGGGCTGTCTGGATCGTAAAATCCTCGCGGCCAAGGGTCACGCAGTCGCGGATGGTGCGGGTGGAATGGCCGACCTTCAACTTGAGATCCCATAGCATGTAGAGCATGGATTCGATCAGGTTTTCAGTGCGCTGGCTGGGCGTCTGGGGGATGAGGAACAGTAGGTCCACATCGGAATAGGGGGCCATCTCTCCGCGGCCATACCCGCCGACGCCGATCACGGCGAGCCGGTCGTTCGGGCCAAGCGTGTCAACCGGGTGGAGCCGTTGTCCGGCGATCTGCAGGGTCGTGCGGACAAGCTGATCGGTGAGGTAGCAATAGGCCGACGTCATGGGGCGCGCGTTGAACGGTGACGCCGCAAAGGCGCGGGCGATTTCGGCACGCCCGTTCTTTTGCGCGTCTTGCAGAACGGCGACGGCGGCGGCCTGTATCTCTGCCGGATCGGTCAAACCGTCCAGCACGTCCTTGAGCGCGGCGGAAACAGCCGCTTCGTCAAAGATGCGTTTGGGGGTGCTGATCAGGTGACGCGCGGTGGCCTCACCTGATTCTGCTGGTGCAACAAGGGGTTTCACAAAAGGCGTCCCTTAGAAACCGGCCCCGCCAAAGGCTTGGGGGGCAGGGCTGATGATGACGACCTGCTGGTTGCGGATCGTGGCAACGGCAAGGCCGCGTTCGGCGGTGCCGTCCGCCTTGAGGCGGAACACGCCGCTCGCCCCGCGGAAGCCCGCGCCTTGGGTCAGACGTGCCGCGGACAACGCGTCGGATTTGCCGGATTTCGCCAAGGCCCCCACGGCTGCGATCCCGTCAAAGGCCAGACCTGCGATCGGGCCCGGTGTGTCGCCATAGGCTGCGGCATAGCGCTGCGAAAATGCGGTTGTCGCACCGGGATCGGGCAGGGCGAACCAGCCACCTTGCACGCCGGGCAGGGCCAGCGTTTGGGGCGGGATGTCCCAGCGGGTCAGACCGATGTACTGCGTGGTGGCACCGCTGATCCCTGCCTCTGGCAGCATCTGTGCGAAGAGCGGCAGGGCACTGGCCGAGGATGTTGTCAGGAAGATCGCATTCGCCCCGTTGCTTTCTACGGCAGCTTTCACGCGCGGCACGGCAGACATTACGGCTTCTTGGCTCAGCGCGTAATCAACCGTACCGGCAGAGGTCGCCCCGTTTGCGGCAATCGCCTTGAGGATGGCATCGCGGCCCAGCTGACCGGCCAGATCCTGACCGTGCAGTACGAGGATCTTGTCTTTTCCGTTGCTCTTGGCGTAGCGGACCAGACGGTTGGAGGTGTCGTTAAAGTTCTGACCCAGCACAAAGACATTGCCGCCCGCGATGCTGGGGTTGTTCGAGAAGGACAGGACATTCACGCCCTGCGCGGCAACCGCGTTACCCGCCGCATTTGCGGCCTCGCCATAAAGCGGCCCCAGAATGATCTGAGCCCCGTCGGTGACAGCCTGCGCCGCCGCGGTGCCCGCAGTGCCAGCATTGCCGCCCGTGCCATAGACCCGCAGGTCAATCTGCACGCCGCCCAGATCGCGGATCGCCAGACGCGCGGCGTTCTCAAGCTCTTGCGCCAGCTGGTTATCTGCCGCCGAACCGCCACGCGGGATCAGCAAGGCCACCGGAATAGGTTTGCTCGAGTCGACTTTGGGGCCCTTGGACCCGTTCATATTGGTCAGCGCCACAGGTTCACAGGCGGCAAGCGCCAATGCGATCAGTGGCAGGATCAAAAGCCGCAGTGGCTTGCGAAGGATGTTGAAAACAGCGATCATAACAGTGTCACTCCATTGGTGGCAGGTCGGCGGCGATGGCCCCGGGGACATATGCACTGATCATAGAGGGTGCGAAAGGCGGGTCCAGCTTGAATTACCAAAAGATTCCCCTTGCGGCGGGGCTTTACTTTGTCGGGGTGCCGATCGGCTCTGCCCGCGACATAACCTTGCGGGCGCTCGACGTGCTGGCCTCGGCTGATGTGCTGGCGGCGGAAGACACGCGGAGCCTGCGTAAGTTGATGGATATCCATGGGGTGCCTCTCAACGGGCGGCAGATTGTGGCGCTGCACGACCATTCGGGCAGTGGCGTGCAGGACAAGCTTGTCGCCGCGATCCGCGATGGGCAATCCGTCGCCTATGCCTCTGAGGCTGGCATGCCGCTGATCGCGGATCCGGGGTTCGAACTGTCCCGCGGTGTCGGCGAGGCAGGGCTCATGCTGACCTGCGCCCCGGGCCCCTCGGCGGTGCTGACCGCGCTGGCTTTGGCAGGGCTGCCGACGGATGCCTTCTTTTTCGCAGGGTTCCTGCCCAATGCGAAAGGCGCACGGCTCACGGCGCTGCAAAAGTTGAAAGAGGTCCAAGGCACGCTGGTTTTCTACGAATCACCCAAGCGGGTGGGGGCGATGCTGCGCGATGCCGCACAGGCGCTGGGCGCGGAACGTCCGGCGGCTGTCTGTCGCGAGCTGACCAAGAAGTTCGAGGAAATTCAGCGCGGTACCCTGGATGAGTTGACCGAACACTACAGCGGTAAAGCCCCGAAGGGCGAGATTGTTGTGCTGATCGATCGCGGGCGTTTACCGGCTGTTAGCGAAAGTGATCTAACCTCTGACCTTGCGAACGCATTGGAAACGAATTCGATGCGCGATGCCGTCGATATGGTGGCGCAGGCATATGATGTGCCGCGCCGACAGGTGTATCAGGCGGCATTGGAACTGGGGAAAGAAACCTAAGATGACCGACACACTGACGACATTGGCGAAATCCGTTCAAGGCGCTGTTTCCTATCACGCAGGTCGTGCGGCTGAACTGCAGGTCTCGGATGACTACCGCCGCCGCGGCTTTGATCTGGCACACGAACGGTGGCGCGGTAAGGCAGGCGAAATTGATCTGATCATGCGCGACGGCGACGGGATCGTCTTTGTCGAAGTGAAGAAAAGCAAAAGCCATGACAGCGCCCTGCAGCGTCTGAACCGGAAACAGATGCGCCGTATCTATCGATCCGCCGAAGAATTCATTGGCGGCGAACCCAAAGGCGCGCTGACGGATGTGCGGTTTGACGTGGCGTTGGTCGATCAGACCGGTGACCTGCGTATCCTTGAAAACGCCTTCGGGCACGACTGACCCATTGCACCCCACGCCCTGCTGCGCCATCTAGAAAGGAACAACAGGGAGACCCCTTATGAAAATCGCCTTTCAGATGGACCCGATCGGGGACGTGAACATCAACGCGGACAGCAGCTTTCGCCTGGCCGAGGAAGCACAGGCGCGCGGGCACGCGCTGTTCTACTACACCCCCGATCACCTCGCCTATCAAGAGGGGCGCATAACCGCGCGGGGTCATGATCTGACCGTGCAGAGGGTGCAGGGCGATCACGCCACCTTGGGGCCTGAACGCGAGGTTGATCTGGCGGATTTCGACGTGGTCTGGCTGCGGCAGGATCCGCCGTTCGACATGCATTACATCACCTCGACCCATTTGCTGGACCGTCTGAAAGAGACAACGCTGGTGGTGAATGACCCGTTCTGGGTGCGGAACTACCCCGAAAAACTGCTGGTGCTCGATTTCCCGGAGCTGACCCCGCCCACCACAATCGCCCGTGATCTGGACACGATCAAAGCGTTCAAGGCGAAACATAAGGATGTCATCCTCAAGCCGCTATACGGGAACGGGGGCGCGGGGGTCTTCCGTCTGGACACGAATGATCGCAACCTCAGCTCTTTGCACGAACTGTTCACCGGTTTCTCGCGCGAGCCGTTGATCGTACAGAAATTCCTGCCTGCTGTGTCCAAGGGCGATAAACGGGTGATTCTCGTGGATGGCGAACCCGTCGGGGCCATCAACCGCGTCCCGGCAGAGGGGGAAACCCGGTCGAACATGCATGTGGGCGGCCGCCCCGAGAAGGTCGGCCTGACAGAGCGTGACCTTGAAATTTGCGCCGCCATCGGCCCGTTGCTACGCGAGAAGGGGCAGATTTTCGTCGGCATCGATGTCATTGGCGACTATCTGACAGAGATCAACGTGACCTCCCCCACGGGCATACAAGAACTGGAACGTTTCGACGGCGCCAATATCGCGGCTAAGATATGGGAAGCGATCGAGCGTAAGCGCGCATGAGCGTGCTGCGCCCTCTGCTGAACGGCTATTTACGTTTGGTAGAGAAGCGCAAGCTGGCGCGCACGCGTGATGTGCACAAGATACGTCGTGATTTTGCGAAGACCGCGCGGCTGCTGTTTCGCGCACCGCGCGGCACCCAGATCACCCGCAGCCGCTTGGTTGGCGCGGGCGAGGTTCTGCGGGTGACCCCTGCGCAGACACGCTCTGATCTGGTGATCTTTTACATTCATGGGGGCGGTTTCGTGTTTGGCAGCCCCGATACCCACGGCGCGATGCTGGGGGCCTTGGCGCAGCGTCTGGGGGCTGTGGCGGTATTGCCCTATTACCGTCTTGCCCCCGAAGCGCCGTTTCCCGCCGCAATCGAAGATGTCGCGGCGGCCTATCAGGCGTTGCTCGACAGCGGTGTGTCGGCGCAGAATATCATTGTCGGCGGCGATAGCGCGGGCGGCGCGCTGGCGTTCAATCTGCTTAGCCGGCTTTGTGCGGGCAGTGGCCCCCTGCCGCGCGCGCTTTTTGCCTTTTCACCGCTGACCGATTTTCTGCACGAGGGGGCCAGCTTCCGCGAGAATGCGGCACGAGAGGCCGTATTGCCCGCCGCGCAGGCCGGTCTTATGGCAGAGATGTATCTGGCCGGTGCCGACCCCCGAGATCCCGATATAAGCCCCTTGCTTGCGAGCTATCCGGAGGCGCCGCCAGTCTGGATCACTGTCGGTTCCACAGAGATTCTACGCGATGACGCGCGCCGGATGGCAGCGCATTTGCGGGATCAAGGTGTTAGCGCGTCGTTGGAAGAGGAGCATGGCCTGCCCCACGTCTGGCCGATCTTCCACAATACCTTGCCCGAAGCGCGGGCCACGCTGGACGCATTGGCGCGCTGGATCACGCAACTGCCACCGACGGCAACCGAAAGCTGAGCGCTTCGGCCAGATGCGGTTTGCGCACGTCGCCGGCCCCGTCCAGATCCGCGATGGTGCGCGCCACACGCAATACCCTGTGATACCCACGTGCCGATAGGTGAAACCGCTCTGCCGCGCGGGACAGCAGCTGCCGCGCCTCCGTATCCGGGGCGGCGATCTGTTCCAACAGGTCCCCTTCGGCATCTGCGTTCAGTGCCGCTGTGGGATGGTCGGCAAAGCGGTCGTGCTGGCGGCGGCGTGCGGCTTGCACCCTTTGGGCGACTTCCGCCGAGCCTTCCGCACTGGGGGGCAGGTCGAGGTCGGTATAGCCCACGGGCGGCACGTCTATGCGCAGGTCGAAGCGGTCGCGCAGCGGGCCCGAGACGCGGTTCATATAATCCTCACCGCAAGCGGGGGCTTTGCTGCATGCGCGGGACGGATCGCTGAGATAGCCGCACTTGCAGGGATTCGCGGCGGCGACGAGCATGAATTTGCATGGGTATTTCACATGTGCATTGGCGCGGGCGATCATCACCTCGCCCGTCTCGACGGGTTGGCGCAGGGTTTCCAGCACGGTGCGGGGGAATTCGGGAAATTCATCCATGAACAGCACGCCGTTATGGGCGAGGCTGACCTCCCCCGGTTTGGCCAGCCGCCCGCCGCCAATGATCGCCGCCATAGACGCCGTGTGGTGCGGTTCGCGGAACGGGCGCAGACGCGAGATGCCGCCGTCATCCAGAAGCCCGGCAAGCGAGTGGATCATAGAGGTGCTGAGCGCCTCTTGTGGGGTCAGCGGGGGCAGGATGGAGGGCAAACGCGCCGCCAGCATGGATTTACCCGAGCCGGGCGTGCCGACAAACATCAGGTGATGACGTCCCGCGGCCGCGATTTCCAAGGCGCGTTTGGCGCGTTCCTGACCTTTGACATCACGCAGGTCATGCTGGCTGGGGCTTTGAGAGACTTCGCCCGGTGTGGCAGGCGGCAGCGGGGTTTGGCCGGTATAATGCCGCACCACCGCGCCGAGGCTAGGAGCCGCGATCACCTGCGCATTGCCGACCCATGCCGCTTCGGCACCAGAGGCAGCGGGACAAAGCAGGCTACGCCCGTTTTCCGCCGCAGCCATCGCCGCAGGCAGCGCGCCGATCACGGGGATCAGGCTCCCGTCCAGCGACAGTTCGCCCAAGGCGACGGTGCTTTGGATGACATCATTCGGCAGGATATCGATCGCCCCCAGCAGGGCCAGCGCGATCGGCAGGTCGAAATGGCTGCCTTCTTTGGGCAGGTCGGCAGGGCTGAGGTTGATCGTGATCCGTTTGCTAGGCAGGGCGATGGCCATCGCACCAAGCGCGGCGCGGACCCTTTCGCGCGCTTCCGACACCGCTTTGTCGGGCAGGCCCACGATTGAAAAGGCGGGCATGCCAGCAGAGAGCGCGCACTGCACCTCGACGATGCGCGCGTCGATGCCCTGGAATGCGACCGTATATGCCCGTGCGACCATTCTACCCCTGATGTCTTGCGATACCTCAGGGGTAGGGCGGGGGTGTTTAATAAGCGTTAACGAACGTGGAAAGCGCGGGATTTGAGTTTAATTGGCAAAATGAAGGTAGGGGCGGGGCCGTCAGACCTGATGGTTGATCGTGCCGATGTCCCACCCCTGCGGGGTGATGTGGATATCCGTGACCGACAGGTTGTCGATCTTATGGGCCATCGCGGCATGGGCATCCACGCCAAGCGCGCGTTGGACCTGTGTCAGGATCACGCCGAAATGCGCCACGGCGATGATGTCTGTGTTCGGATGGGCCTGTGTGATCCGGTCAACGGCGGCGTTGATCCGGCGGGCCGCGTCGTTCCAGCTTTCGCCCTCGGGAGCGGCGATGTCACCCGGGGTGGTCCAATAGGCGCGGCTGAGCTCGGGGTGGTTTTGCGATACATCGCGGGCGTGCATGCCGTCCCACAGCCCGAAGTCAAGCTCGCGCAGGTCGCGGTCATGGGGCAGGCGCAGGCGGCTGGCAGAGGCCAGCGTATCGGCGGTGGCAGAAGCGCGGATGAGGTCCGAGGATACCATCACGGCCCTCTGCGGGAGATGCGCGTTGAGCCGACCGAGCTGCGCGACATCGGACAGATCGGCAGGGACATCGCGCCAGCCGACAAAGTTTTTCTCGTGGGTCGGGCCGTGGCGCACCCAATGCCAGATAGTCATGATCAGCGCGCCTTATTTGCCCAGTGGTTTGCGATTTATTTAGCGTCATTGTCACAAAGTCAAAGCAAGCTGCGCGGAAAAAAGCCGATTCTTTTTTGATTCCGCGTGAACCAACTGGCGGTTTTCCGCGTTTAGATGAAAAGGCGCAGACAGATGTGCCTCAATAGTAGGGATGGACATCATGACGCTGGCGCAATCACGTGAATTTTCTTTGACCCGCACCGCAATGAAAGCAGAGCTTTTAGATGCGGAGACAGAGCTGAAGCTTGCCTATGCCTGGCGGGACGAACGCGACGAGGAAGCGCTGCATCGGCTGATCACAGCTTACATGCGTCTAGCTATCTCGATGGCGGGTAAATTCAAGCGCTATGGCGCGTCGATGAACGATCTGATCCAAGAGGCCGGGTTGGGCCTGATGAAAGCTGCCGACAAGTTCGACCCCGACCGCGGGGTGCGCTTTTCTACCTATGCCGTCTGGTGGATCAAGGCGAGCATTCAAGATCACGTCATGCGCAACTGGTCGATGGTGCGCACCGGCTCTACGTCCTCTCAGAAATCGCTGTTCTTCAACATGCGCCGTGTACAGGCACGCCTTGAGCGCGAGGCCCAGGCCGCGGGCGAGTCCCTGGACAAGCATCAGCTGCGTCAGATGATCTCTACCGAGATTGGCGTGCCGATGCATGACGTCGAGATGATGGAAGGGCGTTTGTCCGGCTCTGACTTTTCGTTGAACGCGACGCAATCGGCAGAGGATGAGGGCCGCGAGTGGATCGACGCGCTGGTCGATGACAGTGCGCAGGCCGCCGAACGTGTCGAGGAAAGCCACGACACGCTGACGCTGCGCAGCTGGCTCTTGTCGGCGATGCAGGCCCTGAACGAACGCGAACAATTCATTGTGCGCGAACGCAAGCTGCGCGATCAGCCACGCACGCTTGAAAGTCTGGGTGCCGAGCTGAGCCTGTCGAAAGAACGCGTGCGCCAGCTAGAGGCCGCGGCCTTTGGCAAGATGCGCAAAACGCTTGAGACACAATCCTCCGAGGTGCGCCATTTCCTGATGTGACCCCCCAGATATGATCCCGCGGTCTGCGCGCTCTGCCGCAGGAACGGGCTGGCGGAAAATGAACCGCCCCCCTATGGTCGGGACGAATACCGACGACGGGGGCGATCATGCTGGCTGGCAAACATATTCTGCTGATAATCGGGGGCGGCATTGCCGCTTTCAAATCCCTTGATCTGATCCGTCGCCTGCGCGAACGCGGGGCCACTGTGACGCCCGTGCTGACCCGCGCGGGCGAAGAGTTTGTAACGCCTTTGTCTGTTTCGGCGTTGGCGGGGCAGAAGCTGTATCGCGACTTGTTCGATCTGGGTGACGAGGCCGAGATGGGACATATCCAGCTCAGCCGTGTCGCGGATCTGGTTGTGGTGGCTCCTGCCACGGCGGATCTGATGGCCAAGATGGCGAGCGGCGTGGCGAATGATCTGGCCTCTACCCTATTGTTGGCGACAGATACGCCGGTGCTGATTGCGCCGGCGATGAACGTGCGCATGTGGGACCACCCCGCGACGCAACGCAACCTTGCGACCCTGCGCGGTGATGGCATCCATGTGGTCGGCCCGAATGATGGTGATATGGCCTGCGGGGAATTCGGCCCCGGGCGCATGTCCGAACCGCTTGAGATCGTCGCCGCGGTAGAGGCGCAGCTGGCCGATGGTCCGCTGAAGGGGCGGCGTATTCTGGTGACCTCCGGCCCGACGCATGAGCCGATTGATCCTGTCCGCTATATCGCGAACCGGTCCTCGGGCGCGCAGGGCACAGCGATCGCGCGCGCGTTGGCGGCGTTGGGGGCTCAGGTGATCTTTGTCACTGGCCCTGCCGACGTGCCCCCGCCCGACGGGGTAGAGGTGATCCGCGTGCAAACGGCGCAGCAGATGCAGGAGGCGGTAGAGGCCGCCTTGCCCGTCGACGCAGGCGTATTCGCCGCGGCGGTGGCGGATTGGCGCATGGCCAGTGCCAGTGATCGAAAGCTCAAGAAATCGAAAGACGGGCTGCCGGTACTGAGCTTTGCGGAAAATCCCGATATTCTGAAAACCGTCAGCGCGGCGGGGGTGCGGCGGCCCAAGCTGGTCGTGGGCTTTGCTGCGGAGACGAATGACGTCGTTGAAAACGCCACGGCGAAACGGCTGCGCAAAGGCTGCGACTGGATCGTTGCGAATGATGTCTCACCGGGGACAGGCATTATGGGCGGGGCGGAAAATGCTGTGACCCTGATCACGGATGCGGGTGCCGAAAGCTGGCCGCGCATGGGCAAGGATCAGGTGGCACAGCAGTTGGCCGCGCGCATTGCAGAGGCGTTGAGCTAGAGTTTTCTTGCCTTCGGCGAGGATTTAAAACCATTTGGAAAGCACGCGTGCGGTGGAGCGGATGATGAGCGAGATCAAATTCAAACGGGTCAGCGGCAATGATGATCTGCCGCTGCCGTCCTATGCCACTGCCGGGGCGGCGGGGATGGATTTGCGGGCCTTTCTGCCCGACGGGCCGATGGAATTTGTGAAAGGGCAGATCAGTCTGATCTCTATCGGGTTCTCGGTCGAGCTGCCGCGCGGGACAGAGATGCAGATCCGGCCACGGTCGGGCCTGGCGTTGAAGCACGGGTTTCTGATTCCCAATGCGCCCGGCACGGTGGATGAGGATTACCGCGGCGTGGTGATGGTCGGGCTGTACTATGTAGGGGATGCGCCTTTCGTTATCCGGCACGGGGATAGGATCGCGCAGGCTGTTATTGCGCAGGTTCAACAATACGTCTGTCTCGAGGTCGATGCCTTGTCCGATACCACGCGCGGGGACGGCGGGTTCGGCTCTACCGGCCTGAAATAGACGAGGATCGTGAAAGGTTCCGCTGTCGTGAAACTTTCATAAAGCTGAAACGAATGTGAATTAATGCCGCCCTAGGTTCCCCGAAAAAAGGGGAACCGAATGCTTCAGCTTCAAGCCGTCACAAAAAAATTTGGCGCGAATACAGCCGTTCACGCAGCGAGCTTTTCCGTCGACCGCCCGATGATGATTGGCATCATTGGCAGTTCCGGTGCCGGTAAGTCGACGCTGCTGCGGATGATGAATTGCCTGACCCCTGCCAGTTCCGGCGAGATTCTGGTCAACGGGCGCGACATCACCAAGCTGCGCGGGGCCGAGAAGCGCGACTGGCAATCCCATTGCGCGATGATCTTTCAGCAGTTCAATCTGGTGCCGCGTCTGGATGTGGTGTCGAACGTACTGCACGGCACGTTGAACCGCCGGTCGACATTGGCGACGATGTTCAACCTCTACCCCGAAGGCGACATCATCCGCGCCATCGATATTCTGGACCGTCTGGGCATTGCCGAGCACGCGCCCAAACGCGCCGAGGCCCTGTCGGGCGGGCAGCAGCAACGTGTCGCCATCGCGCGCGCACTGATGCAGGACCCCACGATTATTCTGGCCGATGAACCCATTGCCTCGCTTGATCCGATGAACGCACAGCTGGTGATGCAGGCGCTGCGGGATATCCACGAACAGGACGGGCGCATGGTGATCGCGAACCTGCACACGCTGGACACCGCACGTCGCTATTGCGACCGCGTGATCGGCATGCGGCAGGGGCGGATCGTGTTTGACGGCACGCCCGCGCAGCTGACCACCGGTGTGGCGCGCGACATTTACGGGGCGGATGCCAGCTTTTCCGAAGCGACGACATCGACCCAGATCGAAACGCTGTCCGCCCGTCCCGAAACGGTGGCGGCGCAATAACCCCAATTATCTTTTCATCCCCAGCCTCCGATCCTCGGGGGCCTATCTGCAAAAAGAGAGACGACCGATGAACAAACTACTTGCTGCTGCTTTCGCGACGACCGCCCTTGCGACGGGTGCTGTGGCCCAAACCGAAGCCATTTCCGAATTCCGCATCGGTATTCTGGGCGGCGAGAACGCGCAGGACCGGATGAATTCGAACGAATGTATGCGCGCCATGACCGAGGATGCCTTGGGCGTCCCGACCAAGCTGTTCGCCCCTGCCGATTATAACGGCGTTATCCAGGGTCTGCTGGGTGGCACGCTGGACATGGCATGGTTGGGTGCTTCCTCCTATGCGGCAGTGTATCTGCAAGACGCCGAAGCGGTCGAGCCTGTGCTGGTGAAAATCAACGTGGACGGGTCCTATGGCTACCACTCCATCGGGTTTGCCCGCGCCGACAGCGGCATCACCAAGCTTGAAGACGTCAAGGGCAAGGTCTTTGGTTTCGGTGACCCGAACTCCACCTCGGGCTATCTGATCCCGTCGATCGAGATCCCCCAGATGGGCGAAGAGATCACCATGGACTCCGGCGCATATTTTGGCGAAGTCAAGTTCACCGGCGGTCACGAGCAGACCATCGTTGCGGTCAACAATGGCGACATCGATGCAGGCGTGACCTGGGCTGATGGTCAGGGCAACTGGGAAGACGGCTACAACTCCGGCGCGCTGCGCAAGGCCGTGGACGCAGGCCTGGTCGATATGAACGATCTGGTGGAAATCTGGCGCTCCAAGCCGATCCCTGAAGGCCCCGTCGTGCTGCGCACCAGCCTGCCTCAGGACGTCAAAGACAAGATGACCGCGCTGGTCGACAACCTGTACGAGAACGACCCCGACTGCGCCTATGGCGTGGCGGCGGGCGACAGCCTTGGGTTCGATCCGATTACCCATGACGCCTATGTGTCGATCATCGAAGCCCGCAAGGCAAAATCGAATTGATCCAAGTGATTTAAGCACTGTCGCTGGCTCCGATCCGCATCGGGGCCAGCATTTTTACGTAAGGGCTTCCCATGACCGCGACATCGCAAACCGACCCCGACCTGGCAGGGATCCAGGAAAACTATCTGGCACTGGCCCGATCAAAGCGCTGGATGAATCTGGTGCTGCTGATCCTTTTCGTAGCGCTGCTGGTGGGTGGATTTAACACCGCAGGCAACCGCAATGCGGGCGGGTTCTGGGACGGCTTGCCGAATATTCTGGATTTCCCCGCCGATGTGATCGGCGAAGCGATAGAACGCGGGCACCTGCTGCCCGGCTATATGGCGAAATACCTGCCATCGCTGATCGAGACGGTGAATATCGCCGCTGCCTCGACCCTGCTGGGGGCGATGGTCGGGCTGTTCTTGTCGCTGATGGTCACGCGCGGGTTGGCCCCGGTGCCGTGGCTCGTGGGCCCTTTGCGCCGCGTATTGGATCTGCTGCGCGCCATACCCGAGATTGTCATCGCGCTGGTGCTGATCTTTCTGCTGGGGGGCGGGCCGGTGCCTGCGATGATCGCCATCGCGCTGCATACCATCGGTGCCTTGGGCAAGTTGTTCTCGGAAGTGAATGAAAACGCATCGCTCAAACCGGTAGAGGGGCTTGCCTCTGTCGGGGCGGGGTGGAGCCAGCGCATGTGGCTTGGCGTGATCCCGCAGGTGGCCCCGAACTACATCAGCTATGCGCTCCTGCGGTTCGAGATCAACATCCGCGCCTCTGCGATCCTTGGCTTCGTCGGGGCAGGGGGCATCGGCTATGACCTGCGCAACACCATGAGCTGGGGGCAGGGCAAATTCGACGAGGCCGCTGCCATCTTCCTGCTGCTGTTCCTGACGATTGTGATCGTCGACCAGCTTTCTTCTGTTTTCCGTAACCGTCTGACCCACGGCCTGCCGAGCGCAAAGGTGACCCTATGACCGCGACCGCCCTTCACACCCAGACGATGGTCCATTTCTCGCGCAAGCGGATGGCTGCGCTGGCGCTGCCCGTGATCGTTCTGGCCTATTTCGCCTATATCTTCTTTGCCTTCGATATTCCGGGGCTGGGGGATCGGATCAACGTAGGCAATGCCCGCACGCTGGTGGCCGATGCCTATAGCTACAAGACCCATGTCACGCAGGACAACCGCGACGGCGCGTTTTCCGTCGCGATCGAGGGCGAGCGTAAGGGCGCATATGAAGCCGGCACGGCCCCCGATTGGGTCACGTTGGGGGATCGCCCTGTCGCGGATCTGGGGGGCGGGCATATCGTGACCTTTGGCCCGCAGGTCAGCTATGACATCCCGGGCTATGGCACGATCGTAGCCGAGCCGGGGCAGCGCGGCGTTCAAGCGACATTCCCGCCCGGCGACATCCCCGACTATATCAGCGCGTCCAAGAACCGCGTGATGATCAACACCGAGGCAGGGCGGCTGACGATCACCCGCAACCGGACCGAGGTGTTCAAATACGACTACGGGTGGGAGCTGTTCTTTTTCACGCTCGACAGCCCCTATCACGGGCTGGGCCCGGTCGCGCTGATGGGCCGCGCGTTCAGCGGTGAAGCGGGCGCGATCTTCCATGACTTCTGGACCAACCGCATGTGGCGGCACAGTGATGTGGCCTGGGCGCTTTACGAGACTTTGCTGATGGCCTTTCTGGGCACATTCGGCGCGGCGATCATCGCCCTCCCGCTGGGGTTCCTTGCGGCCAAGAACTTTACCCCGCTGCGGTCCTTGCGCTTTGCCGCGCGGCGGATGTTCGATTTCCTGCGCGGTGTCGACGGGCTGATCTGGACCATCGTCCTGTCGCGCGCCTTCGGGCCGGGGCCGCTGACCGGAGCCTTGGCGATCCTGCTGACCGATACGGGGTCTTTCGGCAAGATGTTCTCGGAAGCGCTGGAGAATGTGGACGGCAAACAGATCGAAGGTATAGCCTCTACCGGGGCCAAGCCGCTGCAACGCTACCGTTTTGGGGTGCTGCCGCAGATCGTGCCCGTGCTGCTGAGCCAGGTCCTCTATTTCCTTGAATCCAACACCCGCTCTGCGACGATCATCGGGGCAATCACCGGCGGCGGCATCGGTCTGCTGCTGACGCAGGCGATTGCCACCCAGAAGGACTGGGAAGAGGTGACCTATTATATCGTGCTGATCGTGCTCATGGTCATGGCGATGGACAGTTTCTCGGGCTGGCTGCGCCGCAAGCTGATCAACGGTGACGAGGGCGGTCACTGATGCCGCGCCTGACTGCCGACAGCCCCTTCATCCACCCCGACTGCGAGATCAAAGATGCTACATTCGGAGCCTATACAGAGGTCGGGCGCGGGTCGCGGATCGCCCACAGCCAGCTTGGCGATTACAGCTATTGCGACCGCTACGCCGACATTGCCAACACCACCGTGGGTAAATTCTCGAACATCGCGGCCTATGTGCGGATCGGGGCCACAGACCACCCGATGGAAAAAGCCAGCCTGCATCACTTTCACTACCGCGCGGGCGACTACTTTGACGGCGCGGCTGACGATGACGCTTGGTTCGCACACCGTCGCAGCCGGCGCGTTACCCTTGGCCATGACACATGGCTTGGCAATGGCGCACAGGTGCGGCCAGAGGTAACGATCGGCCACGGCGCGGTCGTCGCGGGTGGGGCCATCGTGACCAAGGATGTCGCCCCCTATATGATCGTCGCGGGTATTCCAGCGGTGCCGCTGCGGGCGCGGTTCAGCGCGGGCATCGCTGACCGGATGATGGCGTTGGCATGGTGGGACTGGCCCCATGACGCCTTGCACCGCGCGCTGGATGATTTCCGCGCGCTGTCAGCCGAGGCATTTCTGGAGCGCTACGAATAACGCCACGGGATTTCAGGTATCTGCCAGTGTCAGGGTCACCTTGTCCCCCGCAAACCACGTGCGCCCGTATTCCAGCGGTTGCCCCTGATCATCCACATTCAGGTTGATCGTGCGCAAGATCGGCGCGCCCTCGGCCACGCGCAGATGCAGCGCCTGGGTGGCGCTGGCGAGCTTGGCGTTGATGCGGGTTGATGCGCGGGTATAATCCGTCACGCCCCCGAGCCGCAGCGCCGCCGTCACCGATTGCGCCTGTTCAAGATGGGCCAGCATGTCGGGGAAGCGCGCGGCAGAGAAGACGCTGCGAAACAGCGCGATCACCTGACCGTCGGCAAAGGACAGCCCCTCGCAGACCTGCACCTGTGCGTTCTGCGCCAGCGCAAGTGCGTCGCTTTCTTCGGAGCGCGCGGTGCGGGTTTCCAACGTCAGGAACTCCTTGCTTGGCATCCGCCCCTGCGCCGACAGGTTCTGGTGAAACCGCACGCGGCGGCCGATGGGGTAATCGGTGGGCGTCGAGGTCACGAACACCCCCGCACCGCGCCGCGGCAACACCAGCCCTTCGCCCGCCAGCGCCTTGATCGCGTGCCGCACCGTATGCCGGTTCACCCCGAACCGCGCCGCCAGCGCGCTTTCGGTCGGCAGCTTGTCGTCGGGGCCATAGACACCCGCTGCGATGTCGCTGCGCAGGCTATGGGCGATGGCGGTCCAAATCGGGGTGCGTTGAGGCATGTCACAAATATTTCGCAAAAGGAGGGCTTGGCGCTGATCGGTGCTACAGGTAGTAGTTGTCTAGTTGTATAGACAACTCGAAAAGGTGTCTAGATGAATATGATGAACTCAGAAATCGACCCTCATGCGCCTCGTAAGGCATGGTTGGGTCTGCTTGCCAAATCCCCCGCCGCCGAGGTCGCGCGCCTTTGGGCTGCCTATGGCACCCACCCTGATCACAGCATTCTGCGCGCGCCGGAAATCGGCGGCGTAATGGTGCGCGGTCGGGCAGGGGCCGTCGGTGCCGCGTTCAACCTTGGCGAAATGTCCGTCACCCGTGCGTCAGTCAAACTGGGCTGCGGTACAGTGGGTCACGGCTATGTGCAGGGCCGCAGCAAGGACCACGCGCTGCAGACGGCGCTGATTGACGCGCTGATGCAAACCGACGCGGCGGCGCAGGTAGAGGCCGCGATCCTCGCGCCCCTGCGCAAGGGGCGTGACACGGCCAAGGCCACCCGCGCGGCCAAGGCGGCGGCGACCAAGGTGGATTTCTTTACGATGGTACGAGGGGAAGACTGATGCAGACCCATGCTTTGGAGGGCGGCTTTACCGACGCCCCGATCGACGCCGCCCGCGCCTTTCGCGGGCTGATGACCGCGATGGCGCGCCCGGGGACGATCTGTGACGTCTCAGGGGCCACACCGCCCGCCCCGCTTGGCGCGGCGGCAGGCACCGCAATCCTGACGTTGTGTGATCCCGATACGCCAATTTATCTCGGCACCGCTTTTGACACCCAAGACGTGCGCGATTGGATCACCTTTCAGACCGGCGCGCCCTTTGTGCCGCCCGCACAGGCGATGTTTGCCGTCGGGGCGTGGGAGGAGCTCCCGCTTTGCGAATTTGCCATCGGCACCGCCGAATATCCCGACCGGTCAGCGACGGTGGTTGTCGAGATGCCTGACCTTACGTCTCTGGGTGCGACCCTAAGCGGGCCGGGCATCAAGGATACCGCCAACCTGTCGCTGCCGGATACTGCCGCGTTCCAACGAAATGCCGCGCTGTTCCCGCTGGGGCTGGATTTCATTTTCACCTGCGCAAACCGGCTTGCCGCGCTGCCGCGCACGACGAGGGTCCGCTGATGTATGTTGCTGTCAAAGGGGGCGAACGCGCCATCGACAACGCCCATGCTTGGCTGGCCGAGGAACGGCGCGGGGACCGTGATGTGGCGGAACTGGGGGTAGACCAGATCCGCGAGCAGATGGCGCTCGCCGTTAATCGGGTGATGGCGGAAGGGTCGCTGTATGATCCCGACCTTGCCGCGCTGGCGATCAAACAATCGCGCGGCGATCTGATAGAGGCGATCTTTCTGATCCGCGCCTACCGTACCACGCTGCCGCGTTTTGGCGGCTCTAACCCGGTGGATACGGCCACCATGGCCTGCGACCGCCGCGTGTCTGCCACGTTCAAGGATGCACCCGGTGGGCAAGTGCTGGGGCCAACATTTGACTACACCCACCGTCTGCTGGACTTCAAACTCGCCGCCGATGGCGCGCTTGGCGAGATGCCGCAAACAGAGCCTAATGCAGGCGAAACGCCGCATATCATGGGGTTCCTTGATCGCGAGGATCTGATCCAGTCGGAACCCGCAGGAGCGGACACACCGGACGATCTGACCCGCAGCCCGCTGGAGCTTCCGGCGAGCCGTGCCCTGCGTTTGCAGGCTCTTACACGGGGGGATGAGGGGTTTATCCTTGGCATGGCCTATTCCACCCAACGGGGCTATGCGCGCAACCACGCCTTTGTGGCAGAGCTGCGCATCGGTGCGGTCGCGGTCGAGATGGAGATTCCCGAGCTCGGCTTTGCCATCGACATCGGCGAGATCACCCTGACCGAATGCGAAACCGTCAACCAGTTCAAAGGCTCGAAAACCGAACCGCCGCAATTCACGCGCGGCTACGGGCTGGTCTTCGGGATGACCGAGCGCAAGGCGATCTCTATGGCGCTGGTCGACCGCGCGTTGCGCTGGAAAGAACTGGGCGAGGATAACCTAGGTGCCCCCGCGCAGGACGAGGAATTCGTGCTGTATCACGCCGACAACATCCAGGCGACGGGGTTTCTGGAGCATATCAAACTGCCCCACTACGTCGACTTCCAATCCGAACTGGAGCTGATCCGCAAACTACGCCGCGAGGCACAGGCATCAGAGCAAGCGGCGGGACAGGCCGAGGGGGAGGGCCCCTCCGGGGGGAGTTTAAAGGGCAAAATGAAGGAAGGGGTGGCGTCATGAGCGACTATAACTTCGCCTATCTGGACGAGCAGACCAAGCGCATGATCCGCCGCGCTATACTGAAAGGATTGGCGATACCGGGGTATCAGGTGCCTTTTGCCAGCCGCGAGATGCCGATGCCCTACGGCTGGGGCACGGGCGGTGTGCAGGTTTCGGCAGCGGTACTGACGCCCGAGGACCGGTTCAAGGTGATCGATCAGGGGGCCGACGATACGACCAATGCAGTCTCTATCAGGCGGTTTTTCGAGAAAACGGCGGGTGTCGCCGTGACCGAGGCCACCACAGAGGCCAGCGTCATACAGACCCGTCACCGCATCCCCGAAACACCCCTGCGCGAAGACCAGATCCTTGTCTATCAGGTGCCGATCCCCGAACCCCTGCGGTTTCTTGAACCGTCAGAGGTCGAGACACGCAAGATGCACAGCCTTGAGGAATACGGATTGATGCACGTGAAACTTTACGAAGACATCAGCCAGCACGGCGCGATTGCCACGGCCTATGCCTATCCGGTGAAGGTCGAAGGGCGCTATGTCATGGACCCGTCCCCGATCCCCAAGTTCGATAACCCCAAGCTCGAGATGGCCGGTATCCAACTGTTCGGCGCAGGCCGTGAACAGCGCATCTATGCGGTGCCGCCCTATACGCAGGTGGTCAGTCTGGACTTTGACGATTATCCGTTCGAGCCGACCAAGGCGGATCATGCCTGTGACCTATGCGGCGCGACGGACAGCTATCTGGACGAGCTGATCATGGATGACGCCGGCGGGCGGATGTTCATGTGTTCGGATACGGATTACTGCGGCGCGCGGCGTGCGGCGGGGCATCTGGGTGCGCAGGGTGCCCCCTTGGCGGAGGACGCGGCATGACCCCTTTGTTGCAAGTGGAAGGCATCGCCAAGATGTATGGCGCGCGGATCGGCTGCACCGACGTGTCGTTTGATCTTTATCCGGGCGAGGTGATGGGCATCGTCGGGGAAAGCGGGTCGGGCAAGTCGACGCTTCTGAACTGTCTGGCTGGGCATTTGCAGCCCGACGCCGGGGCCGTCCGTTTCGACACCCGCGCCGAGGGCTTGCGCGATACGGTCACGATGAGCGAGCCTGAACGCCGCATGTTGTCGCGCACCGACTGGGCCTTTGTGCATCAGCATGCCCGCGACGGGCTGCGTATGAATGTCAGCGCAGGCGGCAATGTGGGCGAGCGGCTGATGGCCGTGAACGCGCGCCATTATGGCGACATCCGCGACAAGGCGATCGACTGGCTGGGCCGCGTCGAGATCAGCGCCGACCGGATTGATGACCGGCCCACGGCGTTCTCTGGCGGGATGCAACAGCGCTTGCAGATCGCGCGCAATCTGGTGACAGGCCCGCGGTTGGTGTTCATGGATGAACCCACGGGGGGTCTGGATGTCAGCGTGCAGGCGCGGTTGCTGGATCTGCTGCGGGGTCTCGTGCGCGAGATGGGGCTGAGCGCCATAATCGTCACCCATGATCTGGCTGTGGTGCGTTTGCTGGCCGACCGGCTGATGGTCATGAAAGACGGCCATGTGATCGAAAGCGGGCTGACCGATCAGGTGCTCGACGATCCGCAGCATGCCTATACGCAGCTTCTTGTTTCCTCTGTCCTACAGGTATGAACCCGATGATTACTGTTGAAAACGTGTCGAAATCTTTTGTGTTGCACAATCAGGGGGCTGCCGAAATCTCTGTTATGGCGGGGGCGTCGTTGTCGGTGGCACAGGGGGAGTGTATCGCTTTGGTCGGGGCCTCAGGCGCAGGTAAATCGACCCTGATGCGGATGATTTACGGCAATTACCTGACCCAGTCGGGGCGCATTATGGTGGGCGATCTGGATATCGTGACCGCGGCACCAAGGCAGGTGATCCAGGTGCGCCGCACCACATTGGGCTATGTCAGCCAGTTCCTGCGGGTTGTGCCGCGGGTATCGACGCTGGACGTGGTGGCAGAGCCGCTGATGGCCACCGGATCGGACCGCGCCACTGCCGAAACGCAGGCGAAAACCCTGTTGCAGAGACTGAATATACCCGAACGTCTGTGGCAGCTGAGCCCCACGACCTTCTCGGGCGGAGAGCAGCAGCGCGTCAATATCGCACGCGGTTTTGCCTACCCCTATCCCGCGCTATTGCTGGACGAACCGACCGCCAGCCTTGATCCCGTGAACCGCGCCACCGTGCTAAAGATGATCGCCGAGGCGAAGGCGCGTGGCGCTGCCATCATCGGGATTTTTCACGACCACGCCGCGCGCGACGAAATTTGCGACCGGCAGTTTGACGTGACCCGGTTCACCCCGGGGATGGCCGCATGATGGGGCGGTTTATTGCAGTCGTCGGGCCTTCTGGTGTGGGGAAAGACAGCGTGATGGAGGGGCTGGCCGCGGCGGACCCGACGCTTTGCCTTGCGCGGCGCGTGATCTCGCGGCCCGCAACCCTTGGCGGAGAAGCATTCGACGGCGTGTCGGAACGTGCCTTCAGGAAGGCAGAGGATGACGGTGCGTTTATCCTCAGCTGGCATGCGCATGGTTGGCACTACGGCATCCCGCAGTCCGTCGCGCTTGAGGTGGCGCAGGGGCGCGATGTGCTGGTGAACCTGTCACGGGCCGTCCTGCCACAGGCACAGGCCCTCTTTGCGCGGTTTTGCGTGATCTTGCTGCGAGCGGATCATGACATCCTCGCCGCCCGTCTGACGGCGCGCAACCGCGAGGACGCCGCCGAGATAGAGCGCCGCCTGGCCCGTGCGGATTTCGCCATGCCCCTCGGTATTCCCCATCAGGTGATCGACAACAGCGGCCCCTTGGCGCAGACCATTGCCACGATACGCCAGCACCTTTCCCAGACAGCCTGCGACGCTGGCCACTCCAATCAGAAGATGATGCCATGACCCAAGAGATAATTTTCGCCAACGCCCGCCTGATCCTGCGGGATCGCGTCGAGACCGGAACGCTCCGCATCGCAGACGGGGTAATCACCGACATCGATTTCGGCACCGCCGTGCCCAAAGGCGCGCAGGACATGCAGGGCGACTACATCGCGCCCGGTCTGGTCGAACTGCACACCGATAATCTGGAACGGCATATGTCGCCGCGCCCCAAGGTCGACTGGCCGCACCGCGCGGCCATCCTCGCCCATGACCGTGAACTGGTGGGCACCGGCATCACCACCGTGTTCGATGCGATCCGCGTCGGGTCGATGATCTCGGCCGAGCACCAGTACCAGAGATATGCGCGCGGCATGGTCGATACCATTCTGGCGATGCGCGCCGCCGGAGCCCTGCGGATCAGCCACCACATCCACCTGCGGGCCGAGATCTGTTCGGAAACGCTGGCCGAAGAGCTGGCCGAATTCGGCCCAGAGGATCGCGTTGGCATCGTCTCGATGATGGACCACACGCCGGGTCAGCGACAGTTCCGCGATCTGTCGAAATTCGAGGCTTACGTGCGCGGCAAACACAGCTTTGATGCCGCCGCCTTCCAGCGTCATGTAGACACTCTGTACGATGTGCAAAAGCAATATGGCAAAACCCACGAGGCCGCGACCGTTGCGGCAGCCACCCGATATGGCGCAGCGCTTGCCAGCCACGACGACACCACCGCAGAGCAGGTCGAGACGAGCCACCGCTACGGCGTCCGGCTTGCCGAGTTTCCCACCACGATCGAGGCGGCGCATAGCTGTCATGCCAATGGGATCGCGACCATCATGGGCGCGCCCAACGTCATTCGCGGCGGGTCGCATTCGGGCAATGTCGCCGCCCTTGATCTGGCGAAGGCGGACCGGCTGGATATCCTGTCGTCCGACTACGTGCCCGCGGGCCTGTTGATCGCGGCATTGCAACTGGGGGATCTGTGGGGGGATCTGGCGCGCGGGCTGGCGACGGTTACCCACGCGCCTGCACAAAGCGTCGGGCTAACGGACCGCGGCACGATCAAGGTCGGCGCACGCGGCGATGTGATCCGGTTTGCGCGGCTCGACGGCTTGCCGATCCTGCGCGAGACATGGGTCGAAGGGCAGCGCGTCTTTTGACCTGATGCAGCGGCGCGACGCTTGCGGCGCTCTGGCGGGCGGGGCGTAGCTTTGGGGTTGGTGTCGGCGGAAAAATGCTTAGGTTGCCGCTTTAGGGTCTGAACACCCGGAAACAAAGCGGGGGCCTTATGCGCCAATCATTCATGCAACCACATCCCCATATCACAGGCGGAGGCGTCTGATGCTGTTGGTGCTGGGACTGGCCGCGTTGATCTGGGGCGCGGGGGCTGCGTTCGGCCAGCCGCGCGAACGGCGCGTCGTGGTGTTGGGCATGCTGTTTGGTCTGGTGATCGGGTTGAACCTCTTGTTGCCCCAAGCGCACCCCTTGCGCGTGGCGACGGGTGGCTCGGCAGCCCCGTGGCTGCTGCTGACGGTATTTCTGCTGCTGATCTTTGGCTATAGCTGGGTGTTGAACCGCCTGCGCGCCCGCGCCGAACCGGTGGCCGTACCGACGCCCGCCGCGCAAACTGGCACATTCTCGGAAACAGAGCTGAACCGCTATGCCCGCCACATCGTGCTGCGCGAGGTTGGTGGACCGGGCCAAAAGGCGCTAAAGCAGGCGCGGGTGCTGGTCATTGGCGCGGGTGGGCTTGGTGCGCCGGTGCTGCAATACCTGACGGCGGCCGGTGTCGGCACGATTGGGGTGATCGATGACGATGTGGTCGAGAATGCCAATCTGCAACGACAAGTGATCCACAAAGACAGCGCCATCGGCACGCCCAAGGTGTTTTCAGCGCAGGCCGAGATGGAGGCGCAGAACCCATTTGTCACCGTGCGCCCCTATCACCGCCGCCTTACAGAAGACATCGCGGCAGAGCTTTTCGCCGACTACGATCTGGTGCTGGACGGCACGGATAATTTCGACACGCGCTATCTGGTGAACCGCACATGTGTCGCGGCCGGCTTGCCGCTGATCTCGGGGGCGCTGTCGCAATGGGAAGGACAGCTGAGCATCTTTGACCCGTCCAAGGGCGCGCCATGCTACCAGTGCATTTTCCCGCAGGCCCCGGCGGCCCATCTTGCCCCCAACTGTGCGCAAGCCGGGGTGATCGGCCCCTTGCCCGGCGTGATCGGCGCGATGATGGCATCCGAGGCGATCAAGCTGATCACCGGTGCCGGTGCCCCGCTGCGTGGGCAAATGCTGATGTATGATGCGCTCTACGGCGAGAACCGCGTGATCGGCGTCTCCAAACGGGACGACTGTCCGATCTGCGGGAACGCGGGCGACTAGACGACCCGTCATGGTGGCTTTCCGCGCGGGTATTGCGATTGTATTGCCCCGCCGCAGTGCATAGCTTGATCCGTAAAGGAGACCGCCATGACAAACCCTTTGCTACAGGATTGGGACACCCCGTTTCAGATCGCCCCTTTCGACAAGATTTCCGACGATGATTTCGCCCCTGCGCTGGACGAGGCCCTGCAGACGCACCGGATGGAGATCGACGCCATCGCCGACTGCGAATACGATCCGACGTTTTCCAACACGATCGAGGCGCTCGAGGAAGCAGGCAGCCAGCTGGACCGCGTGTTGGGCGTGTTCTTCACCGTCGCAGGGGCCGACAGCAACCCCACGCGCGAAGACCTGCAGCGCAAATTCTCGCCGCTGCTGTCCGCGCATTTCTCTGACATCTCAAGCAACAAGGCGCTGTTTGCGCGCGTGGCCTCCGTCTGGGAAAATCGCGACAGCTTCGATCTGACGCCCGAACAGGCACGGGTGTTGATGCTGACCCACCGTGGCTTTGTGCGCGCAGGCGCGGCGCTGGAGGGAGCGGATGATGCGCGGATGAAAGAGATCAAGAACCGGCTGGCGGTGCTGGGGACACAGTTCACCCAGAACCTGCTGGCGGATGAACGCAGCTGGTTCATGCCATTGGAGGAATCCGATCTGGAAGGGCTGCCCGACTTTGTCATCGATGCCGCCCGTGCGGCGGGCGAGGAGAAAGAGGCAGGCGGGCCGGTCATTACCCTTTCGCGGTCCTTGATCACACCGTTCCTGCAATTCTCGCCGCGCCGCGATCTGCGCGAAAAGGCGTTTCTCGCCTGGCAGTCCCGTGGGGCCAATGGCGGCGAGACCGATAACCGCGCCATCGCTGCCGAGATCCTCGCCCTGCGCGAGGAACGGGCCAAGCTTCTGGGCTATCAAAATTTCGCGGCTTACAAGCTGGAAACAGAGATGGCGAAAACGCCCAAAGCGGTGCGCCAGCTGCTGATGGATGTCTGGACACCGGCAAAGCGCCAAGCGCAAGCAGACGCCGAGGTGCTGACCCGTATGATGCATGACGATGGCGTGAACGCCGATCTGGCCCCGTGGGACTGGCGCTACTATGCGCAGAAACGGCGCGTGGCAGAGCATGATCTGGATGAAGCCGCGTTGAAACCGTATTTCCAGCTGGACCGGATGATCGACGCCGCCTTCGACTGCGCTACGCGATTGTTCGCTCTCGAATTCAAGCCCCTCGACGTGCCGCTCTATCACCCCGATTGTCGCGCGTGGGAAGTGACCCGCAACGGCGAACATGTGGCCGTGTTCATCGGTGACTACTTTGCACGCGGATCGAAACGGTCGGGCGCGTGGTGCAGCGCCATGCGGTCTCAGGCGAAATTCCCCGACGTTCAGTCGCCCATCGTGATCAACGTGTGCAACTTTGCCAAAGCCGCGCCCGCGCTGCTGTCCTATGACGATGCGCGCACGCTGTTTCACGAATTTGGCCATGCGCTGCACCAGATGCTGTCGGATGTGACCTACGAATCCGTGAGCGGCACATCGGTCGCGCGTGATTTTGTCGAACTGCCCAGCCAGTTGTTCGAACATTGGCTCGAAGTGCCCGAGGTACTCAGCCAATTTGCCACCCATGCCAAAACAGGCGACCCCATGCCGCCCGAGATGTTGGAAAAGGTGCTGGGGGCCGCGAATTTCGACATGGGGTTCGCCACGGTCGAATATGTCGCCTCTGCGCTGGTCGATCTCGAATTCCACGACGGTGCGGCACCTGCCGATCCGATGGAGAAACAGGCGCAGGTGTTGGCCGATCTGGGCATGCCGCCAGCAATCACCATGCGCCACGCCACGCCGCAGTTTGCCCATGTCTTTTCGGGCGACGGCTATTCCAGTGGCTACTACAGCTACATGTGGTCCGAGGTGATGGACGCAGACGCCTTCGCCGCCTTTGAGGAGGCCGGCAGCGCCTTTGATCCCGACCGCGCCGCCGCGCTAGAGCAGCACATCCTGTCCACCGGCGGCAGTCAGGACGCGGCGGAACTGTACAAGGCGTTCCGTGGCCGGTTGCCGGGGGTAGAGGCTTTGCTGAAGGGGCGCGGCCTGACAGCAGGCTGAGCGCCCGCGGCCGGCCTGCCTTCGGCGAGAGTTTAAGAGGCAAAATGAAGGGGCGCGCGGCTGCAGCTTCATTTTGCCAAATAAACTCAAATCCCGCCCTCGATACAGGGCGGGTCAGTAACCTTTGGCGCGATCCACCAGATGCAGGAAATCCTCGCCTGCTTCGCCGCGGCGGATGTTTTCGACGATGGCCTGCGCGGCAGTTGTCGCGCGGGTCTCGGCAGCGATGTGGGGCGTGACGGTGACCTTGGGATGCGCCCAATAGGGGTGGTCTGCGGGCAGGGGCTCGACACGGAACACATCCAGCGTGGCATGGGCGATCTGGCCGCTGTCGAGCGCTGCCAGCAGCGCGTCGTCATCGATAAGCGCGCCGCGGCCCGGGTTAATGATACTGGCACCAGCGGGCATTTGCGCCAGCGTCTCGGCATTCAGCGTGTTTTCGGTATCGGGCGTGTTGGGCAGCAGCAGCACCGCGATCTCGGCACGGTGCAGGGCGTCTGCGCGCCCGGCGTCCCCATGCAGACAGGTGACGCCCGCGATGTCCTTGGGGCTGCGCGACCAGCCGGTGACGTTGAACCCCAGATAGACCAGAGTTTCCGCCACCGCCGCGCCCAAGGCCCCCAGCCCCAGAATGGTGACCTGTCGTTCCTGTGCCAGCGGTGGGGTGCGCGGGGTCCAATCGCTGTCCGTTTTGCGAATGTCCGCGTCCAACCCCAGATGATAGCGCATCACATGGCCCGTGACCCATTCCACCATCCCCTTGGTCAGCCCCGGGTCCACCATCCGCGCCAGAGGAATTTTCAGTGTCTCGTTATTGGTGATGTTTTCCACCCCCGCCCAGAGGTTCAGCACCGCCTTGGCCCGCGTGTAGGGCGTGAAATCCTGCAAGGGGCTGTTGGGGGCATAGACGATGTAGTCCACGTCCTGCGGGGCGATATCCGTTGATAGGTGAGCCGCGATCCCCGCGGCATCAAGCGCTTGGCGCAGCGGCGTTTCATACGTCACCCAGCGTTCGGGGCGCGCGGCGAAAAGGATATTGAGGGGCATGGGCTTCCTATCTGGGGCGGTGGACATGGGCCGATTGTACAAGGCCAAAAGCCAGCAGCAACACCAGCATCGCCGACCCGCCGTAGCTGACCAGCGGCAAGGGGACCCCGACAACGGGTGCCAGCCCCATTACCATCGACATGTTCACCGCGAAAAACAAAAAGAAGTTCAGCGCGATGCCAAGGGTCAGCAGCGACGAGAAACGGTCCTTGTTGATCAGCGCCGCCGCGACGCAGAAGACGATGATCAGCGCATAGAGACCCAGCAGGGAGAACCCGCCGACAAAGCCGAACTCTTCCGCCAGGGTGGTAAAGATGAAGTCGGTGTGTTTCTCGGGCAGGAAGTTCAGGCGCGACTGGGTGCCTTGCATGAACCCGCGCCCCGTCCAGCCGCCGGAGCCGAGCGCGATCTTGGATTGCGTGATGTGATACCCTGCGCCCAACGGGTCGGTGCTGGGATCGATAAACGTGTCGATGCGCCGGAACTGGTAATCCTTGATCAGCTGCCACGGCGTGCCGCGGGACTGGAACACCGCCGTCACCAGTCCGACGGCGCCGGTGATGACCACGGCGAAATAGCCCCAGTGCACACCGGCCAGAAACATCAGCCCGCCGCCCGCTGCCATCAGCAGGATCGCGGTGCCCAGGTCGGGCTGTTTCAGCACCAGTGCCGTGGGGATCAGGATCAGCAGGACCGGCAGCAGCACCCAAAGCGGGCGCGAGGTTTTCTTGGGCGGGAGCCAGTCGTAATAGGCGGCCAGCATCATCACCAGCGTGATCTTCATCAGCTCGGAGGGTTGCAGGCGGAACGATCCGAGCTCGATCCAGCGCTGCGCGCCCATACCGACAGCGCCGAAAAGCTCTACCCCGATCAGCAGGATTACGGTCCCGAAATAGGCCACGCCTGCAAGGTTTCGCCAAAGCCAGATCGGCACCATCCCCGCGGCGATCATCAGCGCGATACCAAGGGCAAAGCGTTTCATCTGCGGTTCGGCCCAGGGGGTAAAGCTGCCACCGGCCACGGAGTAGAGCATCAGGAACCCCACCCCCGAAACAGCGGCCAGCAGGATGGTCAGCGGCCAGTTCAGGTGCAGGATCTTGGCAAAGCCCGTGGGGACATGTTTGACCGTATATTCAAGGTAGCTCATGCTTGGTCTTTCCCGCTGAAGTCCGCTTGGGGCTGGATCGCGCGCAGGGCTTTTTGCTGCTCGGCGATGCGGCCGCGGTCGGCGGTGGGGTAGGCCTCTAGCGGCGGTTCGCCGCCATAGATCGCTTGCAGTATGACATCGCGGGCGATGGGGGCCGCCGCGGTCGATCCGCCGCCGCCGTGTTCCACCAGCACCGATACCGCATAGCGTGGCTTGTCATAGGGGGCGAAGGCGACAAACAGCGCGTGGTCGCGGCGTTCCCAGGGCAGGTCCTCGTTGCGGCTGACCCCGCGCGCGCGTTCGGCCGCGGTGATGTTGCGCACCTGGCTGGTGCCGCTTTTGCCGGCCATGCGCACACCCTCGGCAATAACGCGCGACCGGTAGCCGGTGCCGCGTCGGTCGTTTACCACCGAATACATGCCCTTGCGCACTTGCCGCATGTTGTTTTCGTTCATGCCCAAAGGCTCGCCCGCGCCGCTGGGTTGTTCGACACCGTCAATAGATTTGATCAGCCGCGGGACCACGGCGCGGTTGGTGGCGATCCGCGCGGTCATCACCGCCAGTTGCAGCGGCGAACTGAGGGTGAAGCCTTGCCCGATAGAGGCATTGACCGTGTCGCCGATCACCCATGAATCGCCCTTGGTCGCCTGCTTCCACTCTTTCGTGGGGGCCAGACCGGCGGCGACCGAGGACAGCGGCAGGTCGTGTTTCCAGCCCAGACCAAAGCGGTTTGCCATGGCCGAGATTTTCTCGATCCCGACTTTCATCGCCAGATCATAGTAATAGACGTCGCAGGATTGCTTGAGCGAGTTCTCAAGGTCGATCCAGCCGTGACCTGCGCGTTTCCAGCAGTGGAAACGGCGACCGCCGACCTCTAGGTGGCCGGGGCAATAGACGGTTTCTTCGGGGCCGACGATACCCTCTTCGAGGGCGGCCATGGCCACGACCATCTTGTAGGTCGATCCGGGCGGGTAGGTGCCCTGCACGGTCTTGTTGACCAGCGGGCGGTATTCCGATTGCAGCAGCGGATTATAATCGGCCGAGGATATCCCCCCGATGAACAGGTTCGGGTCGTAGCTGGGCGAAGAGGCATTGGCGACCAGATCGCCGTTCTCGCAATCCATGATCACGACGGCGGCGCTTTCGCTTCCCAGACGGGCCTGCACAAAGTTCTGCAGCTTGGAATCGATGGTAAGCTGTAGATCCGCACCCGATTGCCCTTCGCGGCGGGCTAGTTCGCGCATCACACGGCCGGTGGCGTTGACCTCGACCTGTTTGGTGCCGGCAGAGCCGCGCAACAGGGATTCCTGTCGGGCCTCTACGTTGATCTTGCCGATCTGGAATCGGGGGATGCGCAGCACCGCATCGGGGTTTTCCAGAGCATCCAGATCGGCTTGGCTCACGCGGCCCACACGGCCGACGATATGCGCAAAGTCCGACCCACGGGGATAGACACGGGTCAGGCCGACCTCGGGGCTGACACCGGGTAGGGCGGGGGCGTTGACCGACACGCGGCTTACCTCGTCCCATGTCACATCATCGGCGACGGTCACCGGCAGGAACGGGGCGGAGCGTTTGATTTCGGCCATCGCGCGGTCGCGCATTTCGGGATCAAGGTCGATGACCTTGCCCAGCCGGTCCATCACCGCATCCACATCATCGGCATCCTCGCGCACGATCACGATCCGGTACGACGGCACGTTCTGCGCCAGCCGCACGCCGTTGCGGTCAAAGATTTCGCCTCGTGCAGGCGGGATCAACCGGATGTTGATCCGGTTCTCTTCGGCCAGCAGGCGGAACTGGTCAGCCTGATCGACCTGCAGGTAATTCATCCGCGCGGCCAGACCGCCCATGAACAGCAGCTGCGCGCTGCCCAGCAAAACAGCGCGGCGGCTGAGCTTGGAGTGGCTGGCTTCGCTATCGGCCCTGCTGCGTCTCATCTTGGTCTCCTCATGAGCGGTTGCCCATACTGTCCAGATCGCCGGGGGCGGATTTGCGCACGCCCATCAGCGCATGGGTCACAAACACCACAGCCGGATAGGTCAGGATCGTGACGGCCAGTTCAAACAGGCTCAGCGACCATTGTGGCGGTGGGACCAGCAGCAACGATAGCACGATCCGGTTCAGCATCAAAATAGCGATCAGCCATACGGAGACCGCCAGCCATTCCGCGCCAAAGGTGCTGTCGCGCAGGGTGCGGCCACGGGTTTTCATATTCTCGCATGCCAGCAACGCCAGCAGCGCCCAGAGGCCGGGCGGGCGTTGCAGCAATAGGTCCGTCAGCAGGAAGGCGACGGCGAGCAGCAGGGCGGGGACATAGTCGGGCCGCCGCACAGACCACGCCAGCGCAAAGGCGATCAGCAGGTCGGGGGCGATCCAGATGCGGTCGCTGCCTTGGTCCAGGAGGGCACGCAAACGCGCCTCTGCCGGGTCGATGGTGGCCAGTGGGGGCGACAGCTCGGGCGCGAAGAGCGCGATCGGCTGGGTATCAAGCGGCAGCAGATGGAAGAACAGCAGCACCACCGTCAGCGCCAGAAACGCCGCGCGCATCAGCCACAATCGCAGGGGCGACAGTTCGTCCATCATTCGGTCGCAGGATCAAAGGGCAGGGGCGCGATCATGCCCGTGGCGTCATCCCGCACCACGGCCGCATCCTCGTTCACTTTTTCGGAGCCATGGTGGCGCAGCACGCGCAGGAACTCGAGCCGCTCGAAATCCGCCGCAAGACGCACGCGCAGCCGCCCGCCGGGGTCGGCGGCGACCTGACCGATCAGGATACCCGCAGGAAACACGCCGCCATCGCCAGAGCTGCTGACCCGATCACCGGGACGCACGAGGTCGGGGTTCTCGAGAAAATCAATCGGTGGCGCGGCGGAGTTGTCGCCCGCAATAATTGCTCGTTGTCCCGACGGCTGGATCACCGCAGGTATGCGGCTAGAGGTATCGGTCACCAGAATGACGCGCGCGGTGTTTTCGCCCACGCCGGAAATACGCCCGACCAGCCCGATGCCGTCCACCGTGGCCCAGCCATCGACAATGCCGTCACGGGCCCCGACGTTCAGCAGTACAGATTGGCGGAAGGGCGACCCGGAGTCCGCCTGCACCACACCGGTAATATGGGTCAAACGCGGATCAAGCCGCACCTTGTTCAGGTCCAGCAAACGGGCGTTTTCCTGTTCAAGCTGTAGCGCGGCCTCTTTCCAGGTCTGCATCTTGCGCAGCTCGGACCGCAGTTCCTGGTTCTGCACGGTCAGACGTTGATAGCTTTGGAAATCGCGGAACAGGTTCACCGTGCCGGTAACAGGGGTCATCGCCCAATCCAGATTGGGGACGATCCGGTCGGTGATCTGCGCGCGAAACCGTTCGACACGGGGGCTGTCGATCCGCCACAGCAGAAAGATGCCCGCCAGCACCAGCACGATGACGGCCAGCAGCAAGCGGCGCAGCGGGCGCCCAAAATCGTTCGAAGAGGATCGGTCGATGGCCATGCGTTATACGTTTCCCACCGCGAGGGCAGCGCCGTCCTGCCGCATCGCGGGCTGTTCTAGCTGCGCTGATTAGCTGTCGTAGTCGATGGCGTGGCGCAGCTGCTTTTCATACTCCAGCGCTTTGCCGGTGCCCAAGGCCACGCAGTTCAACGGTTCATCCGCCACGGAAATGGCCAGCCCGGTCTGTTCGCGCAGCGCCAGATCCAGATCGCCCAGCAAGGCACCGCCACCGGTCAGCATGACGCCACGGTCCACGATGTCAGCCGCCAGATCGGGCGGGGTGGTTTCCAGCGCGGTCATCACCGCCTCGCAGATCTGCTGCACAGGCTCGGCCAGCGCTTCGGCGATCTGCGCCTGGGTCACTTCGATCTCTTTGGGGACACCATTCAGCAGGTCGCGCCCGCGGATCTGCATCGAGGTGCCGCGCCCGTCGTCGGGCATCCGTGCGGTCCCGATAGAGGTTTTCACCCGCTCGGCGGTTGTTTCACCGATCAGCAGGTTCTGCTGGCGACGCAGGTAGCTGATGATCGCCTCGTCCATACGGTCGCCGCCCACGCGGACAGAGCGTGCATAGACGATATCGCCCAAGGACAGCACCGCGACCTCGGTTGTGCCACCACCTATATCGACAACCATGTTCCCGGTCGGATCGGTGATCGGCATGCCCGCCCCGATGGCCGCTGCAATCGGTTCGGCAATCAGGCCGGCGCGGCGTGCGCCCGCAGACAGCACCGACTGACGGATCGCGCGTTTTTCAACAGGCGTCGCCCCATGCGGCACGCAGACGATGATCTTGGGCTTCGAGAAGGTCGACCGTTTGTGCACCTTGCGGATGAAATGCTTGATCATCTCTTCGGCGGTGTCAAAGTCGGCAATCACGCCCTCGCGCATGGGGCGGATCGCTTCGATGCTGCCGGGGGTCCGGCCCAGCATCAACTTTGCGTCTTCGCCCACGGCCAGCACCTTTTTGACGCCATCCTTGACGTGATAGGCGACAACCGAAGGTTCGGACAGGACGATGCCCTTGCCTTTGACATAAACCAAGGTGTTCGCGGTCCCGAGGTCGATGGCCATATCGGACGAGAACAAACCACGGAATTGATCAAAAACGGACATGGGCAGCAGGACCTTGCAAAAATTCATTTTGGCCCGTCGACTCTGACAAGTCACGGGCTAAACGGCTTATAGGCCGATGAGGTCAAAGACGAAAGGGGGGTTGACCTTTGTGGTGGCATGATGCCGCCACCGCGCTATGGTTTGCGGCAAGCCGGACAATAGGGGGAGAGAGAAATGCAGAAGATTCAAGTTATTGGTGTGCATCACATCACGCTGATGGGCGCGGACCGTCAGACCAGTATCGACTTTTGGGAGGGTCTGCTGGGCATGCCGTTCATCTTCGACCAGCCAAATCTGGACGATCCCGACGAAGGGCACCTGTATTTCGATCCCGGCGACGGCCGGTTGATCACCATTTTTACCAATGAAAACCGCAAACCCGTCTACAGTCGCACGCCGACGGATGCGGGCTGCGTGCATCACCTCGCGTTCGAGGTCGACCGCGCCATGTTTGATCAAGTGCTCGACCGGCTCAAGGAGCGGGGGATCGGCAATTCGGGTGTGAAGGATCGCGGGTTCATGCATTCGATCTACTTCAAGGATCCGCTGGGGTTCCTGATCGAACTGGCCTGCTACACCTTCATCCCGCCGCGCGGATCGTCCCACGCGGAAGTGATGCTAGAGGCCCATAAGCTGCGCGTCGCGCGCGGAGATCATCACATCGAACGCCAGCATCTGGCCGATGCCACAGTGATGATCGTCGAACGCTCGCAACGGTCGCTGTCAGAGGATCGCAGCCCCAAGGCCCCCTATCGCTAAGGGGCGGCGGGCACCGGTTCAGGCGGGTCAAAAATACCACAAGTAAACGGATCGTAGCGGCGGTTTCGCTTGGGTGTTGCGGGCGGATTCCGCTGCGCCTAAGAGCCATGGTACGAGCAACCGTAAATTGTGCGAAGGAACCAGCATGATCCGTAATATTTTTGTCGCCTCGCTTCTGAGCGTGACCGCAACCGCAGCTGCTGCCGAACTGACCTATGGCACGGCTTTCGCGAAATTCCACGACTTCGACGTTGACGGCGCAGGCACGATCGACGTGAAATCCTTTGGCGGCGGCATCGAATACCGCTACGACAACTTCATCTTCTCGGGAGAGCTGTCGAACATCTCTATCGAGGGTGTCGATATCGATCTGGGCACAGTGGGCGTCGAATACGCTCTGGCCAACGGCTTTAACATCGGCCTCGACTATTCGCGTTTTGACATCGAAGGTTTCGACGCGGATGTCACCAGCCTGTTCGGGTCGTATCAGTCCGGCGCGCATACCTTTGGTGCCGCAATCGGTGATTCCTCCGATCTGGACGACATGACCTTCAGCATCTTCGCCGCTTGGGATGTTACCCCCACCGGCACCGTCGGTCTGGATCTCGTTCACATCGAAGACGAGACGCTTTACGCCGCCTATGCCGATTATGATGTCGCGCAATACAACGTACAGGCAGACCTGCTAAAACTGGATGATCTGAGCGTTGTCGCTGTCGCAGGCGGCTATGAATTCGCCAACGGCTTCTCTGCTATCGGCTCTGTCGGGTTCCTGGATCTGGGCCCCGAAGACGTCCGGTCGATCACCATCGGCGGTCAGTATGAATTCACCCCCGGTGCGAATGTAGAACTGGCCTTGGGCCGTCTGGACTTTGACAGTGGCGAGGACGTGGACCAGCTGACTTTCGGCGTGAATTATGAACTGGGTCGCCGTACCTCCAAGCGTCGTTCGCTGGGTAACATCTTTTCAAGTGCGACCGGTACTTTTGCGGGTCTGACAGATTTCTAATCTGCGCTGACAGGCCACCGGATACAGAAAAGGCCCCCGACTTCGGGGGCCTTTTTGCGTTCGTGGGGGAAGAGCGGGCGGGTTAGCCCACCACGTCTTTATAGCTGATCTCGCGCTTGTCGGTGCCGCCCTTCTCGCGGCGCACCAACAGACGGTTGAGCGCGTGAATATAGGCGCGGACCGATGCGACCACGGTGTCTGTGTCCGCCGACTGACCGGTCACGATGCGCCCGTCTTCCTCAAGCCGGACAGAAACGGTGGCCTGCGCGTCGGTGCCTTCGGTCACGGCGTGCACCTGATACAATTGCAAGCGCGCGCTGTGATCGACCAGTGCCTTGATGCAGTTGAACGAGGCATCCACAGGCCCGTCACCGGTTTGCGAGGTAGAGGTTTCCGCACCATCCACCGTCAGCGACATTTCTGCCTTCTGCGGGCCTTCGGTGCCACAGACGACGGTCATGCTACCCAGCACAATGCGGTCGCTTTCAGGGTCGGTGGCGGTGCGCATCAAGGCGATCAGATCGTCGTCGTAGATCTCTTTCTTGCGGTCGGCCAGTTCCTTGAAACGGACAAACACATCCTTGAGCTGGTTATCCCCCAATTCATAGCCGAGGTTTTCCAGCTTCGAGCGCAACGCCGCACGGCCCGAGTGTTTGCCCATCACGATGTTGGTCTCGGTCAGGCCCACGTCTTCGGGGCGCATGATCTCAAATGTTTCGGCGTTCTTGAGCATGCCGTCCTGATGGATGCCGCTTTCATGCGCAAAGGCGTTCTTGCCGACGATGGCCTTGTTGAACTGCACGGCGAAGCCCGAAACAGCGGCAACGCGGCGCGAGATATTCATGATCTTGGTGCTGTCGATCTTGGTCTGGAACGGCATGATGTCATTGCGCACTTTCAGCGCCATCACGACCTCTTCCAACGCGGTGTTGCCCGCGCGTTCGCCCAAGCCGTTGATCGTGCATTCGATCTGGCGCGCGCCCGCTTCGACGGCGGCAAGGCTGTTGGCGGTCGCCATGCCAAGATCGTTGTGACAATGGGTGGCAAAGACGATCTCGTCCGCGCCGGGCACGTTTTCCAAGAGCTTGCGGATCAGATCGGCGCTTTCGCGCGGCGCGGTATAGCCGACGGTATCGGGGATGTTGATCGTGGTCGCCCCCGCCTTGATCGCGATTTCGACGACACGGTAGAGGTAATCAAGCTCGGTCCGCGTGGCGTCCATCGGCGACCATTGCACATTGTCGCACAGGTTGCGCGCATGGGTCACCGTTTCGTGGATGCGGTCGGCCATTTCGTCCATCGTGAGGTTCGGAATGGCACGGTGCAGCGGCGAGGTGCCGATAAATGTGTGAATGCGGGGCTGGGCCGCGTGTTTGATCGCCTCGTAGCAACGATCAATGTCGCCCAATTGTGCGCGGGCCAAACCGCAGATGACCGAGTTCTTCGACAGTTTCGCGATTTCGCTGACGGCGGCGAAATCCCCTTCGGAGGCGATAGGGAAGCCGGCCTCGATAATGTCGACGCCCATCTCGTCCAGCAGACCCGCGATCTCGATCTTTTCGGCGTGGGTCATGGTGGCGCCGGGGGATTGTTCGCCGTCGCGCAATGTCGTGTCGAAAATCAAGACGCGGTCTTGTTGTGTGGTATCTGTCATCGTTTGGGTTCTTTCATTCTGCTGTATAAATCCGTGGCGCGCGGCACATCCCTCTGAGCGGGCGCGCCGGATGGCACGCTCAGAGGCGGATTAGCAGCAGTAGGTTGGCACGCAGGAAAGTCGCGCAGCGGCGCGGCAGGATCGCAATATGATCGGCGTGTGTCATGGCGACAAGTTATACCCGTGCATTCGCAAATGGGAAGGGTTTTTCTGCGCCCTTTTTTCCGCGCTTGAAGGGGGGCTGTTTTCCGCTACCTCCCCTTGCATGAAACAGGTTTTGATCATCGGGGCGTCGGGCGGTGTGGGTGCCGCCTTGGCCGCCGCTTACGAGGGGCGTGGCGATACGGTCACGCGGCTGTCACGGTCGGTGGACGGGTTCGACATCACGGACGAATGCAGTGTGGACCAGCACTTGACTGCGCTGAACGGGCCGTTTGATGTGGTGCTGGTGGCCACAGGCGCGCTTGAGATTGACGGCGCCGCACCGGAAAAGACGATCAAATCGATCAGCCAAAAGGCGATGTTGGACCAATTCGCGTTGAACGCCGTGGGCCCTGCACTGGTGCTGCGCCACGCGGGCGACCTGCTACGGCGGGACGCGCCTTGCGTCTTTGCCGTATTCTCTGCGCGGGTGGGGTCGATCGGCGACAACCGCATCGGCGGCTGGATCAGCTACCGCAGCGCCAAGGCGGCGGTGAACCAGATCGTGCACACGGCCGCGATTGAACTGACGCGCAGTCACAAGAACAGCATCTGCGTCGCCCTGCACCCCGGCACGGTCAAGACCGCCTTTACCGCGAAATACCTTGCCCGTCATCCCGCTGTCGCACCGTCGGAGGCGGCGGAAAATCTGCTGGCTGTGATCGACGGGCTGACGCCTGCGGACACAGGCCAGTTCTTTGACTGGGCCGGAAAGCCGGTGCCATGGTAGGGCGCTTGGTGCTGGTTCTGGGCGACCAGCTGACAGAAACGCTCAGCGCCTTGGCGCAGGCGGATAAGGCGCGCGATACCGTCGTGATGGCCGAGGTTGCGGACGAGGCGGCCTATGTCCGGCATCACCCCAAGAAGATCGCCCTGATCTTTGCCGCGATGCGCAAGTTTGCCCATGCGCTGGAACAGGATGGCTGGACGGTCGCCTATACGCAACTGGACGATACGGATAACGCGGGCTCTATCGTGGGGGAATTGCTGCGCCGCGCAGCGCAGACGGGGGCAAGCGAGGTGCTGGCGACAGAGCCGGGGGAGTGGCGCTTGATCGACAAGCTGAAATACGCCCCGCTGAAGGTGCATCTGCTGCCCGACGACCGATTTCTTGCCACTCATGCCGAATTCGAGGCATGGGCCGAAGGCCGCAAAGCGTTGCGGATGGAGTATTTCTATCGCGAGATGCGCCGCAAGACCGGCCTGCTGATGGAAGGGGACCAACCCGCTGGCGGTAAGTGGAACTTCGACCACGACAACCGCAAAGCCGCGCCCGAGGATGTCACCGTAGATGGCCCTCTGCGGTTCGACCCCGATGCCAGGACGCGCGAAGTGCTGGAACTGGTACAAGCGCGTTTCGGCGATAACTTCGGCGCGTTAGAGCCTTTCTGGTTCGCCACCACCCGCGCCGAGGCGCTGCAAGCGCTGGACCATTTCATCGCGAATGCCCTGCCGCGGTTTGGGGACTATCAAGACGCGATGCTGAACGGGAATGAATTCCTGTATCACGCGATCCTGTCGCCCTACCTCAACATCGGGTTGCTGAATGTGACCGAGATTTGCGAGGCCGCTGCCGACGCCTATGCCGCAGGTCATGCGCCGATCAACGCCGCCGAAGGGTTCATCCGGCAGATCATCGGCTGGCGCGAGTATGTGCGGGGCATCTATTTCCTCGAGGGGCCGGACTATACCGCCCGCAATATTCTGGGGCACGACCGCGACCTGCCGTGGTTCTACTGGGGTGGCGAAACGCGGATGAACTGTGTGGCCAAGGCCGTGCGGCAGACCAGGACCCAAGCCTATGCGCATCATATCCAGCGGCTGATGGTGACGGGCAACTTTGCCCTGTTGGCCGGGATTGATCCGGCGCAGGTGCATGAATGGTATCTGGCGGTCTATGCCGACGCCTTTGAATGGGTAGAGGCTCCCAATACCATCGGCATGAGCCAATTCGCCGACGGCGGCGTTATCGCGTCCAAGCCCTATGTCTCGTCCGGGGCCTATATCAACCGTATGTCGGATCACTGCAAAAGCTGCCACTATTCAGTCAGCGCAAAGACGGGTGACACCGCTTGCCCGTTCAACCTGCTTTACTGGCACTTTCTGGACCGCCATCGCGACCGGTTCTCGAACAATCCGCGCATGGGCAATATGTACCGCACGTGGGACGGGATGGACGCCGACAAACGCAATACAGTTCTGGCCGAAGGGGATGCCTTGCTCGCCCGTCTGGACGCGGGCGAGGTGATCTAGCCGTCGTTGCTTTCAGCCTCGTCCGTACTGTCGGCGGGTGCCTCTGACGGAGTGTCGGCGTCTGTCGGTGCCTCATCCGTGGCGTCAGGCGTGGGCACCGCACCAGCATCTTCGGCAGGGGCTGTGCCCGCTTCTTGCAGCGCGCCGTTGACCCACTGGCCCGAGACTTCCTCGCCCGTTTTATAGCGCATGGTGCCCTGACCCTGACGTTTGCCGCCCTCGAACGCGCCTTCGTAGATATCGCCGTTGGGGTAGGTGGCGGTGCCGGTGCCTTCGATCTCTCCGCCGGACCACTGGCCGTCATAGGTGAAACCATCGGGCATGGTGATCTTGCCCGTGCCGTCGCGTAGCCCGTCGACAAAGCTGCCGGTGTAGACGGTGCCATCGGGATAGGTCGCGGTGCCCATGCCGTTGCGTTGGCCGTCTTTCCAGCTGCCGTCATACTTATAGCCGTCGGCATAGGTCATCACGCCCTGACCGTCGTTGCGCGCGTTCTTGAATCCGCCCTCGTAGACGATGCCGTTGGGATAGGTCGCGCGGCCTTCGCCTTCGATCACGCCCGCGACCCATGACCCTTCGTAGGTTGATCCGTCGGGATAGGTGATCTTGCCCTCCCCATCGGCCAGATCATCGCGGAAACTGCCCTCGTAGACAGAGCCGTCGGGGTAGGTCACCTTGCCTGTGCCTTCGATCTGCCCGGCAACCCATGATCCGGTGTAGACATAGCCATCTGTGCCGGTGAACGTGCCCTGACCCTCGCGGCGGTCGTCCTCGAAGCCGCCCTCGTAGGTGTCGCCATTGGCATAGGTCACCTTGCCCGTGCCCTGGCGCTGACCGGCGACCAGATCGCCTTCGTAGACATCGCCATTGGGTTGGGTCAGCGTGCCGGTGCCGTCGATCTGCCCGTCTTTCCACTGGCCGGTATAGGTCAGCCCGTCGGGCATGGTCAGCGTGCCCGTGCCATTGCGTTCGCCATCGGCGATGTCACCGTCATAGAGCGCGCCATCGGGATAGGTGATCTTGCCCACGCCCTGCTTGACGCCATCGACCCAGTCGCCCTGATATTCATACCCGCCGGGGGATTGCATGACGCCCTTGCCGTGGTGGTTCGCATTGCGGAACGACCCTTCGTAGCGCACCCCGTTGGCATAAAGCGCGATGCCCTGACCGGTGATCGCACCGGCCTCCCATTCGCCCTCATAGGTGCCGCCATCGGCAAAGGTGATCTTGCCGAAACCGTCCGGTTTGCCCTTTTCAAAGTTGCCCTCGTAGACGGACCCGTTGGGGAAACGCGCGACGCCTTTGCCCTTGATCTCTCCGTCCACCCAGGCACCTTCGTATTCATAGCCGTTGGGCAGCGTATAGGTGCCGGTCCCGTGCTGTACGCCGTCCTTGAACGTCCCCTCATAGACGCCGCCATCGTCGTATTGCTTGCTTTGAACCTCGCCGTCCTGCGCAAGCGCGGGGAAGGGCAGTAGCCCAAGGCAAAGGATCAGCGGGGTCAGGGTCAATTTCGTCATACAGCAACTTTCAAAAGAGAGTGCGGCCAAGAGCGGCGGGCGAGTTTGTTAACGCTTAGCCTATTCAATGGCCTGCAAGGGGGCAATCGTCTTTTGACCGGCGGTGCGCCTTGGCCTTTCACTCGGCGCGTGATCTGCTACATCACTTGCGTAGATTATCGAAGGACCGCCCTATGACATCGCGTTTTCGCATCACGCTTGGCCAGTTGAACCCCACCGTCGGGGATCTGGCCGGAAACGCAGACCTCGCGCGGGAGGCCTGGGCGCAGGGCAAAGAGGCAGGTGCCGATCTGGTTGCTTTGCCCGAGATGTTCCTGGCCGGGTATAACGCGCAAGATCTGGTGATGAAGCAGGCGTTCCAACTGGACGTGATGACCCACCTCGAAGCGCTGGCGGCTGATTGTGCTGATGGGCCCGCGCTGGCCATCGGTGCGCCCTGGGTCGAAGGGGCCAAGCTCTATAACGCCTATCTGATCCTCAGAAACGGCAAGATCGCCAGCCGTGTCTTCAAGCACAACCTGCCGAACGAGACCGTGTTCGACGAGGTGCGCATTTTTGACAGCGCGCCTTTGGGTGGGCCGTACGCCGTTGGCGATACCCGCATCGGCAGCCCGATCTGCGAAGACGCATGGCACCCCGATGTGGCCGAAACGCTGGCCGAAACCGGGGCGGAGTTTCTGTTGGTGCCCAACGGGTCGCCCTATTATCGCGGCAAATTCGAGACGCGGTTGAACCATATGGTTGCCCGCGTGGTCGAAACTGAACTGCCGCTGATCTACCTCAATATGGTGGGCGGTCAGGATGATCAGGTCTTTGACGGGGCGAGCTTTGCGCTGAATCCCGGCGGCAAGCTGGCGTTCCAGATGCCCGCCTTTGACGCGCAGATCGCGCATGTCGATCTTGAACAGACCCCCGAAGGCTGGCGCGTGGTCGAGGGCGAGAAGGCGCATATGCCGTCGGACCTTGAGCAGGATTACCGCGTCATGGTGCAGGGCTTGCGCGACTACATGGGCAAGACCGGGTTCAAGAAAGTGTTGCTGGGTCTGTCGGGCGGGATCGATTCGGCGATTGTCGCGACGATCGCGGTAGATGCGCTTGGCGCTGACAATGTGCGCTGTGTGATGCTGCCGTCCGAATATACCTCCCAAGCCTCGCTGGATGATGCTGAATCCGTCGCCAAGGCGCTTGGATGCCGCTACGACTATGTGCCGATCGCGCAGGGCCGTGCCGCGATCACCGACACGCTGGCCCCGCTCTTCGAGGGCACCACCCCAGACCTGACCGAGGAAAACATCCAGTCGCGCCTGCGCGGTTTGCTCTTGATGGCGGTCAGCAACAAGTTCGGCGAGATGCTTTTGACCACGGGCAACAAGTCAGAGGTGGCGGTGGGCTATGCCACGATCTATGGCGACATGGCGGGGGGCTATAACCCCATCAAGGATATGTATAAAACCCGCGTCTTCGACAGCTGCCGCTGGCGCAACGAGAACCACCGCGACTGGATGAAGGGCCCGGAGGGAGAAGTGATCGCGCCGCGCATCATCGACAAGCCGCCCTCGGCCGAGCTGCGCGAGGATCAGAAAGACAGCGACAGCCTGCCCGACTATCCCGATCTGGACGCGATGTTGACGATCCTTGTGGATGACGACGGGTCCATCGCCGATTGCGTGGCAGCGGGCTTTGACCGCGAGGTTGCCAAAAAGGTCGAACACCTGCTCTATATCAGTGAATACAAACGGTTCCAGTCCGCCCCCGGTCCGCGTTTGACCAAGGGCGCGTTCTGGTTGGACCGCCGCTATCCCCTCGTGAACCGCTGGCGCGACCCCAGTTGACCGCGCGGGCGACGCTGCACGTTATCTAGACAATGGCGCCGCGCTGTGACAAGCCAGCGGCCAATCAGGAGAACCCAATGACCATCACCCGCTTCGCCCCGTCCCCGACCGGCTATATCCACGTAGGCAACCTGCGCACGGCGCTGATGAACTATCTGATCGCCCGCAAGAACGGCGGAGAGTTCATCCTGCGGATCGACGACACCGATCCGGTGCGCAGCAAGGAAGAATACGTCGACGGTCTGAAAGAAGACCTGACATGGCTGGGCCTGCATTGGGACCGCGTTGAGCGTCAGTCCGAACGGTTGGACAAATACCACGCCGCCGCGGACGAGCTGCGCAAGATCGGACGTTTCTATGAAGCCTGGGAAACCCCGACCGAGTTGGACCTCAAGCGCAAGAAACAGCTCAACATGGGCAAGCCGCCGGTCTATGACCGCGCCGCGTTGAACCTGTCGGATGCGGAAAAAGCCAAGCTGCGCGACGAACGCGGCCCCGGCGTGTGGCGTTTCAAGCTGGATCAGGAACGGATCGAGTGGAAAGACGGTATCCTGGGCGATATCTCGATCGATGCGGCATCGGTGTCCGACCCTGTGTTGATCCGGGGTGACGGGCAGATTTTGTACACGCTGGCGTCTGTGGTCGATGACACGGAAATGGGCGTGACAAATGTTGTCCGCGGGTCCGACCATGTGACCAACACGGCGACACAAATCCAGATCATGCAAGCGCTTGGCGGCACTGTTCCGACCTTTGCGCACCATTCGCTGCTCACCGGTCCGCAGGGCGAGGCGCTGTCGAAACGTCTGGGCGTTCTGGCGCTGCGCGACCTGCGCGAACGCGGTGTGCATCCTTTTGCGCTGCTGTCGACAATGGCGCGCTTGGGCTCTTCGGACCCGATTGAACTGCGCACCGATATGGAGAGCCTGATCGACGGTTTCGACATCGAACGATTTGGCTCAGCGCCGACCAAATTCGACGTCGAGGACCTGTTCCCCATGACCGGCCGCTATCTGCAGACCCTCCCGCTTGAGGCTGTCGCAAGCGACATCGCAGCCCTCGGTGTGCCCGAGGATAAAGCCGCGCTGTTCTGGCAGGTCACCCGCGAAAACATCACCACGCTGCACGATCTAAAAGGTTGGTGGCAGATGTTCAGCGAAGGCGCAGAGCCTGTGATCGCGGACGAGGATAAAGAATTCGTCGCCGAAGCCCTGGCGCTTCTGCCCGAGGGCGAGTTTGACGAAAGCACCTGGGGCACATGGACGGCCGCCGTGAAAGAGCAGACCGGCCGCAAGGGCAAGGGGCTGTTCATGCCGCTGCGTCTGGCGCTGACTGGCAAACCCCACGGCCCCGACATGGGCGCGGTGCTGCCGTTGCTGCAAGTCGTGAAGGCACGCGGGTGAAACGGGCCGGGTTCACGGGCGCAAGTTCGGGAGCCTTCGGCGAGAGTTTATCTGGCAAAATGAAGCCGCTGTCGGCTGACATAGGGCGCGTCCATCATGGTTGATGGGCGCGCCAAATTTTTGTCGGGCAATCTGTTCGGCCATGTCGCCAATATGTCTTTGCTGGCCTCCGTCGGGCTAGTGGCGGTGTTTCTTGTCGATTTCGTCGACATGATTTTCATCTCTATGTTGGGCAAGGCAGAGCTGGCGGCGGCCATCGGCTATGCCGGTGCGATCTTGTTTTTCACCACCTCCTTCGGGATCGGGTTGGGCATCGCGGCGGGGGCCTTGGTCGCGCGGGCCTTGGGGCAGGACAACGCGCAACTCGCACGGGAGAGGACGACCCATGCGCTGTGCTATGGCGCGGTTTTTGGCGTGATCTTTGCGCTTTGTGTGTTCCTGTCGCTGGATGTGCTGGTCGGCTGGGTCGGCGCAGGCGGTGAGACGGCGGCGCTGGCGGTGGATTTCCTGCAGATCGTCGTGCCGTCGGTGCCATTTCTGATGGTTGGTATGATGGGCAGCGCGATCCTGCGGGCCCATGGGGATGCGCGGCGGGCGATGATGGCGACCATCGCGGGGGGCATCGTGAATGCCATCCTCGATCCGATCCTGATCTTTACCTTTGATCTGGGCCTGACCGGTGCGGCTTGGGCGTCTTTCGTGGCGCGGGTGGTGATTGCCTATACCGCCCTGATGCCGATTGTGCGCCACTATGGCGGGATCGCGATGCCGCGCCCCGCGGGGCTATGGCGCGATCTGATGCCTGTGTTGGCCATCGCGGTGCCCGCCATTCTGACGCAGGTCGCCACGCCGGTGGGGCAGGCCTATGTGACCCGTGCAATGGCGGCCTATGGCGAGGATGCTGTCGCAGGCATGGCGATTGTCAGCCGCATGATGCCCGTTGCCTTTGCCGTGATCTTTGCCCTGTCAGGGGCGGTAGGGCCGATCATCGGACAAAACTTTGGCGCGGGCGATCTGGGGCGGGTCAAGCGGACCTATGCCGCGGGGGTCAGCTTTGCCGCTTTGGTGATCGTCGTCATCTCGGCCGCGCTGTTTGCGTTCCGCGCGCCGCTGGCGGCGATGTTTGATGCGCAGGGGATCACCTTGACGTTGATCTATCTGTTCTGCGGGCCGCTATCCCTGGCGTTCTTTTTCAACGGCGTGTTGTTCGTGTCGAATGCGGCGTTCAACAATATGGGACACCCCTATTATTCGACCGTGACCAACTGGGGTCGCAACACGCTGGGGATGATCCCGCTGGTCTGGGGTGGCAGCCTGCTGTTCGGGGCCCCCGGTGTGCTGATCGGGCAGGCGGCGGCGGGGGTGCTGTTCGGGGCGCTGGCCTGGGTGCTCGCGCGGGGGATGATCGCGCAAGGGGGGCAGCGCAAACGCGCCAAGCCCGAAGCTTTCGCCCGCGACGGGCGGTTGATGTCGCTACTGCACCTGCGCCGATAGGCGGGTCAGATGCTGGTCGACCAGCGCGGTTTCCTGCGCGGTAAGCTCTTGCGCGCGCGGGTATTTCGGAGCGGCGCGGTCGTTCAGGATCGGCGTATCCCAGCCCCGCGTCGTGTCAAAGAAACGCTGCACCCCGTCGATGCCATATTCGCGCAGGAACCCCTGTACCACTACATCAAGATAGCTGAGCAAGATGGTATGGTCGCCCGATGTCACATGGGTGTCGGTGGGCACGGAATAATGCGCCATATCGGGGGCCGGGATGATGTCATGCACCACCGCCCCGTTCGATCCGATGCGATCATAATTGGTTTCGCGCGTATCCAGCGCCACCCAGTCGGCACCGGGGACCGCCGCGATCAACCCGTCGATCACGGTGCCCTCTTCGGGCAGCACGCTCAGGAACACATGCGCGGCACCTTCGATGCGCACCCAAAGCCGGTGCCAGCCGCGAAGCTGCGCCGGACGGGCGTCTGGATAGGCGTGGGTATTGCGGTTTACGAGGCTGCCGTAGCCGAAGAAATATGGTGTCATGCGGGTGTTTTGGCGCCGCTGCGCGATGATGTCCACATCTTGCACGCGCAGCACCCGACGTGCTGCCCAATATCGCGGCGCCGGATGAAAGTTTTCGCGCCGCCCTGTCAACTTTGCTTGACGCAGCGCCGCGTTCCGGCATAGCACTTGCCCACACCGTTACGGGAGAACCGGCGCAAGCCGGTGCCGAAGGAGCAACCGCCCCGGAAACTCTCAGGCCAAAGGACCGCAACGGGACCTAACAACTCTGGAGAGTGACGCGACAGCGTCCGCCGAAGGGATAACGATCTCAGGCGAAAGGACAGAGGGGGCATTTGACAGGCTGCATTCCCGCGGTCTGCTGGGTGCCAGTATGGTCGATGGCCTTCTGGATAGGGAAAGGCCGCGTGACCATGAGCGATTTGCAACAGACACCGCTATACGATCTTCATCTGGAACTGGGGGGCAAGATGGTGCCCTTTGCGGGCTATTCCATGCCTGTGCAGTATCCGATGGGCGTGATGAAAGAGCACCTGCACACCCGCGCCGCAGCGGGCGTCTTTGATGTCAGCCACATGGGGCAGGTGATGGTGACCGGCCCGTCGTGGGACGCTGTGGCGTTGGCGTTCGAGACATTGGTGCCGATGAATGTGCTGGGGCTGGAAGACGGGCGGCAGCGCTATGGGTTTTTCACCAATGACGCCGGCGGGATTGAGGATGACCTGATGTTCGCGCGCCGTGGGGATGACCTGTTCGTCGTGGTCAACGCCGCCTGCAAGGATGCCGATATCGCACGCATGAAGGCGGCGTTGGAGCCAGAGATCACCGTGACCCCGATCACCGACCGCGCGCTGGTGGCGGTGCAGGGCCCTGCGGCGGGGGCGGCTGTGGCGTCGCTTGATGCCGCTGCGGACGGAATGCGGTTCATGGATTTCGGCACATTGACGCTGGACGGCGTAGAGGTCTGGGCCTCGCGGTCGGGCTATACCGGCGAGGATGGCTTCGAGATTTCGGTGCCGGAGGCCCACGCCGAAGCGCTGGTCCGCCGATTGCTGGAGATCGAGGGTGTGGAACCCATTGGTCTGGGCGCGCGGGATTCGCTGCGGCTTGAGGCGGGCTTGTGTCTTTATGGCAATGACATCGACGCGGGCACCAATCCGGTAGAGGCCAGCCTGACTTGGGCGATCCAGAAAGCGCGCCGCGCCGGTGGTGAACGCGCGGGCGGCTACCCCGGTGCCGAGGCCGTTCAAGCGGCGTTTGACGATGGTGTCGGCCGCAAGCGTGTCGGTCTGGCCCCCGAAGGCCGTGCGCCGATGCGCGACGGGACACCGCTGTTTGACGCGGCGACAGGGGGCACGCAGGTGGGCGAGGTCACCTCGGGCAGTTTCGGGCCGACGGTAGGCGGGCCTGTCGCAATGGGCTATGTCAGTGAGGCGCAGGCGGGTATTGATACGATGCTGTGGGGCGAAGTCCGTGGCAAGCGTCTGCCGGTGACCGTTGCCAAGCTGCCCTTTGTTGCGGCGAATTTTAAAAGATAATCTAGCGAAGGATGAAAGAATGAAGTTTACCGAAGAGCACGAATGGCTGCGGGTTGAAGGCGACGAGATCGTCGTTGGCATCACCATCCACGCCGCCGAACAACTGGGCGACGTGGTGTTTGTCGAGCTGCCCGACGAAGGCACGACCGTCAGCAAGGACGACGAGGTCGTCGTGATCGAATCCGTCAAGGCCGCGTCCGACATTCTGGCACCGATCGATGGAGAGATCATCGAGGTCAACAGCACGCTGTCCGACAACCCCGCGATGGTGAATGACGATCCGCAGGGCGATGCGTGGTTCTTCAAGATGAAGGCGTCCGATCCAAGCCAGATGGACGAGTTCATGGACGAAGCCGCCTATCAGAAGTTCATCGGGTAAATCCCGCTGCCCCCGTCGGAGCCTCCGGCGGGGATTTTTATACCATTTGGAAGAGGGGCCCCGCGCCATGGTTTTCAAACCGACCGAATATTTGCCGTATGATTTTGCCAATCGCAGACATATCGGGCCGTCCCCGGCAGAGATGTCGGACATGTTGAAAACCGTCGGCGCACAAAGCCTTGGCGCGTTGATCGATGACACGATGCCCGCGCAGATCCGCCAGAAAGAGCCGCTGGATTTCGGCAAGCCCATGTCAGAGCGCGAAGTGCTGGAATACATGCGCGTGGTGGCGGGCAAGAACAAGGTGCTCACCTCGCTGATCGGGCAGGGCTATCACGGCACGGTGACGCCGCCTGCGATCCAGCGCAATATTTTTGAAAACCCCGCATGGTACACGGCCTACACCCCCTACCAGCCCGAGATCAGCCAGGGGCGTCTTGAGGCATTGCTGAACTTCCAGACCATGGTCAGCGATCTGACCGGTCTTGAGGTCGCCAATGCGTCCCTTCTCGACGAGGCGACGGCTTGTGCCGAGGCGATGACCATGGCGCTGCGCCTGTCGAAATCAAAGGCCAAGGCGTTCTTTGTCGACCGCGATTGCCACCCCCAGAACATCGCCGTGATCCAGACCCGCGCAGCCCCGCTGGATATCGAGGTGATCATCGGCGACCCTGACAAGATGGACGCGAGCGCCGTCTTCGGGGCGCTGTTCCAGTACCCTGGCACCTACGGCCATGTGCGCGACTTTACCGACCATATGGCCGCGCTGCATGAGGCCGGTGCCTTGGGCGTTGTCTCGGCCGATCCTATGGCGCTGACGCTGTTGAAAGAGCCCGGTGCCATGGGGGCCGATATCGCCGTCGGGTCCACCCAGCGGTTTGGCGTGCCCGAAGGCTATGGCGGCCCTCATGCGGCCTATATGGCATGCAAGGATGCCTATAAGCGCGCAATGCCGGGGCGGATTGTGGGTGTCTCGATTGATGCGCACGGCAACCGCGCCTACCGTCTGTCCCTGCAGACCCGCGAGCAGCACATCCGCCGCGAAAAGGCGACCTCTAACGTGTGCACGGCGCAGGCTTTGCTGGCGGTGATGGCGTCCATGTATGCGGTGTTCCACGGGCCCGAGGGGCTGAAGGCTATCGCGCAGCGCATCCATCGCAAGGCGGTGCGTCTGGCGAACGGGCTGGAGGAGGCCGGCTTTAAGGTCGATCCCAAATCCTTCTTCGACACGGTGACGGTTGATGTCGGCCCCTTGCAGGCCGCAGTCATGAAATCTGCGGTGGACGAAGGCATCAACCTGCGCCGCGTCGGTGAAACACGTGTCGGCATCACGCTGGACGAACGTACGGTGCCCGAGACGATCGAAGCCGTCTGGCGCGCCTTTGGCATCCGCCGCAGCGACGAGACATTCGAGGCGCAGTATCGGTTCCCCGATGATATGCTGCGTGAAAGCGCCTATCTCACCCATCCGATCTTCCACATGAACCGCGCCGAGACCGAGATGATGCGCTACATGCGCCGTCTGGCCGACCGTGATCTGGCGCTGGACCGCGCGATGATCCCACTGGGGTCCTGCACGATGAAGCTGAACTCGGCTGCGGAGATGATGCCCGTTAGCTGGCGCGAGTTCTCGATGATCCACCCGTTTGTGCCGCAGGATCAGGCGCTTGGCTATAAGCATATGATCGACGACCTGTCGGCCAAGCTTTGTGACATCACCGGGTATGACGCGATTTCCATGCAGCCGAATTCCGGCGCGCAGGGGGAATATGCGGGTCTGCTGGCGATTGCGTCCTATCACCGTGCCAACGGGCAGGGGCATCGCAACATCTGCCTGATCCCCATGTCGGCCCATGGCACCAACCCCGCCAGCGCCAATATGGTCGGCTGGAAGGTGGTCGTGATCAAGACAGCGGCCAATGGTGACATCGACCTGGACGACTTCCGCGCGAAGGCGGAAAAGCACAGCGAGAACCTTGCCGGTTGCATGATCACCTATCCCTCGACCCACGGCGTATTCGAGGAAACCGTGACCGAGGTGACCAAGATCACCCATGACCACGGTGGGCAGGTCTATATCGACGGGGCGAATATGAACGCGATGGTCGGTCTGGCGCGTCCGGGCGATGTGGGCGGGGATGTCAGCCACCTGAACCTGCACAAGACCTTCTGCATCCCGCATGGGGGCGGTGGCCCCGGCATGGGGCCGATCGGCGTGAAATCACATCTCATCCCGCATGTGCCCGGCCATCCGAACGGCGGTGAGGGTGCCGTTTCGGCGGCACCCTACGGGTCGCCATCGTTGCTGCCGATCTCGTGGTCGTATTGCTTGATGATGGGCGGTGACGGGCTGACGCAGGCGACGCGGGTGGCGATCCTGAACGCCAACTACATTGCCAAGCGGCTCGAAGGGGCGTTCGAGGTGCTGTACAAGGGGCCGACGGGACGTGTCGCCCATGAATGCATCTTTGACGTGCGCCCGTTCGAGGATAGCGCAGGCGTGACGGTGGATGACATCGCGAAACGTCTGATCGACGCCGGCTTCCATGCGCCGACGATGAGCTTCCCTGTCGCAGGCACGCTGATGGTGGAACCGACCGAGTCGGAAACCAAGGCCGAGCTGGACCGTTTCTGCGACGCGATGCTCGCGATCCGTGACGAGATCCGCGCAATCGAGAACGGCGATATGCCGCGCGAGAACAACGCGCTGAAGAACGCGCCGCACACGGTCGAGGATCTGGTTGGCGAGTGGGATCGTCCCTACACGCGCGAGCAGGGCTGCTTCCCCCCCGGCGCGTTCCGCGTCGACAAATACTGGCCTCCGGTCAACCGTGTCGACAACGTGCATGGCGACCGCAACCTGATCTGCACCTGCCCCCCGATGGAGGAATACGCAGAGGCGGCTGAGTAAGCTGTTCCCTATATATGTGATCGAACGGGCGCGGGGGAAACCTCGCGCCCGTTTTGCATTGCGGGCTCAGTCGTCGGCGAGGAAGGCAAAGACCTTGCGCAGGCGGTTCCATGTCGTTTTGTCCGGTGCCACCAGAATATGCCCTGTGCGCAGCGTCGCGTCATAGGGGCCGCCCGACAGCATCTCGACATGGGCACCGGCTTGGGCGCAGAACAACGCGCCGGCAGCGTGGTCCCAAGGGTGCAGCGTCCCGCTGAGCACGAAATCGGCATGCCCTTGGGCGACAGTACGGTATTCATGCGCCGAGCAACGAAGCGAGTTCACCTTGGCAAAGCTGGGCAGGGTGGCCGCGACTTTGACCCGCAGCTCTTTGCTGAAGTTCCCCAGCGGGACGAAACCGCTGAGGTCCTCAATCTGTTTGCCCATGCTGACCCGCAGCGGGCGCGACTGCCCAAGGGCGCGTTCAAAGCGCGGGGTGCTGGTGTCATCGCTGATCACCCAGTCGTCATTGACCGGGTCATAGATGACGCCGAAGGCCGGTTTGCCAAAGCGCGTGACCGCAAGGATCATGCCGAAGGTGGACAGCCCGTGGGCGAAATTCGATGTGCCGTCGATGGGATCAAGGATAAAGGCCAGCGGGGCGTCGGCGATCTTGTCCTGCAGGGCGGGGTCGGCCGATACGGCCTCTTCGCCGATGATCAGCGCCTCCGGATAGGCCGTGGCGAGGGCGCGGGTGATCATTGCCTCGGCAGCCAGATCGGCAGCGGTCACCAGATCATGGGGGCCGGATTTGGTGTCGATGTCAGCGGGGGCGAGGTTGCGAAAACGCGGCAGCACTTCGGCCCGTGCGGCACGGCGCAGGACATTCACCACATGCGTTTGCTGGGCTGCCGTCAGAACGGGTGGCAGGGGGGCGGGCAGTGTCTGGGTGGTCTGCGTCATTGTTATATCCCTCTTTCGGTCTATCGGTTCCATCTATTCGCGGGCGCGCAGCACCTGTGCGGGTCTGGCGTTCAAGGCTTTGATCGCAAAGCCAAGCGAGGCAAGGATCGACGCCAGCGCGCCCCCAGTGACGATCAGCAGCGCCGAAGGCCATACCACGGCAAAGCTGGTGTCCATCACAAAGCGGCTCACGGCCCATCCGCCCAAGATACCTGCCAGCAGGGCAACGGCACCGGCGAAGAGCCCCAGCAGAGCGGCACGCATCAGAAAGCTGGCGGCGATGCTGCGGCGCGAGGCCCCCAGCGTTTTCAGCAAGGCGGCTTCATAGCGACGGGCATCCGCCCCGGCGGCGGCTGCCCCGATCAATACCAGAAAGCCGGTCAGAAGAGTAGCCGCCGCGCCGTAGGATGTCGCTGCTGCCAACCCGCTAAGCACCGCCGCCACGCGGTCGATCGCATCGCGCACGCGGATCGCGGTGATGTTGGGGTAGGCGGTGGCCAGATCGCGCAGGATCGGTGCCTCGGCCTCTGCGTCGGCGTAGACGGTCGAGATATAGGTATGCGGCGCGCCGGTCAGGGCGGCGGGGTTCATGGTCAGGATAAACCCGATCCCCGCGGTCGAGAAGTCGACCTCTTGGAAGCTGGCGATGGTGCCGGTGATGTCGCGCCCCAGCACGTTGATGGTCAGCGTATCGCCAAGCTTTAGCCCGATCTCCTCGGCCTCTTCGGCGGCAAAGCTAATGAGCGGCGGGCCCGCGTAATCAGGCGCCCACCATTCGCCCGCGGTGATCACCGTGTCGTCGTCGGGTGCCTCGGCATAGGTCAGCCCGCGGTCGCCGCGCACCACCCAGTGATCGCCCGCGACCTCTTTGGCGGGCCTGCCGTTGATCTGGGTCACGACGCCGCGCAGCATCGGCGCGCTGTCGATGCGGCGCACGGCGGGGTCGTCGGTCAGCCGTTTGGTATAGCCGTCGATCTGGTCTTTCTGGATGTCGACAAAGAAATACGACGGGGCCACATCGGGCAGGTTGCCCGAGATCGCCTGCCGCAGGTTGCCGTCGATCTGCCCCACGGCGGCCAGCACCGACAGGCCGAGCCCCAGCGAGAGCACCACGGCCCCGGCACCTTCGCCACTGCCGCCAATCGCGGCCAGGGCCCAACGCAGCCGCGGTCGCCCGCGTGCCAGAACCGCGGCGCGTTGTGCGAGGAACCGCACCAGCAGCGCCGCCAGCGTGAGTATCCCGAGCGCGCCTGCGATGCCGCCCAAAGTCCAGAGCGTCAGCCACCAACTGCCATTGAACCACCCCGCCAGCGCGACCAGCAGCGCCACGGTCATCACGATAATCGCCACATAGCGCGGTGCCGGAAAACGCGCGGCCCCGTCCCATGCATCGCGAAACAGGGTCGCTGCGCGGATATTCTCGCTGCGGGCCAGCGGCCACAGCGTGAAGGCAAAGGCGGTCAGCAACCCGTAAATCGCTGCCTCGGCCAAGGGTGCCGGATAGATGGCAAAGGCCGCAGGGATCGGCAGCCGCGCAGAGATCAGCGGCGCAAAGACCAGCGGGGCCACCGCCCCAAGCACCACGCCGATGGCGACGCCCAGAAGCGATAGGGCACCAATCTGAATGAAATATGTCTGGAAGATCGTCGCGCGGTCTGCCCCTAGCGCGCGAAGCACGGCGATGACTTCGGTCTTGCCGGTGAGGTAAGATCGCACCGCAGCCGATACGCCCACACCGCCCACAGCCAGACCGGATAGGCCTACAAGGATCAGAAACGCCGTCAACCGTTCGACAAAGCGCGACACCCCCGGTGCCCCGTTGCGCGCATCGGTCCAGCGCATCCCGCTGTTTTCGAACCGCGCACGGGCGGCAGAGCGCAGTTGATCAAGGTCGGTATCGGCGGGCAGCAACATCCGGTATTTGGAGTTGAACAGCGTCCCTTCCGCCAGCAGGCCGGCCCCGTCCAGCGCCTCGGTCCGGAGCAGGGTACGCGGCCCAAGGGCAAAGCCGCTGGCGGCGCTGTCGGGTTCGCGCACGATCAGGGCGGAGAGGCGGAATTCCTTGACGCCAAGCTTGAAGGTGTCGCCGGGGGACAGGCCCAGACGGTCGGACAAGGCGCGCTCCATCACCGCGCCGGACAGGCCGTTTTCCAGCCCGAGCGCCTGTTCCAGCGGCATCGCCGGTTCCAGCACCATCTCTCCCACCAGCGGATAAAGGTCATCGACCGCCTTCACCTGCGTCAGCGCACGGTCAGCGGCGGCCCCGTCGCCCGCGACAGCCATAGATCGGAACTCGACAACCTCGGAGACGGCGCTGGCTTGGCTCTCGATCCAGTCGCGTTCGGCATCGGTGGCGAAACGATAGGTGAAATCAATCTCTGCCGCGCCACCAAGCAGGGCCGCACCTTCGCGCTGCAAGCCACCCTCGATCGCAGAGCGGACAGAGCCGACGGCAGCGATTGCCGCGACGCCAAGGGCGAGGCAGGCCAGAAACAGACGGAACCCCCGCAGCCCCCCGCGCATCTCGCGGCGGGCAAAGCGGCCGGCCAGACGCAGGCTCATGCGCCCGTCCCGCTGACGATCCGCCCGTCGGTCAGGGTGACGATCCGGTCACAGCGCGCGGCCAATTCATCGGCGTGGGTCACCAACACCAAAGTCGCGCCATGTTTTTCGCGCAAATCGAACAACAGATCCATGATCGCGGCACCATTGGTACTGTCGAGGTTCCCTGTCGGCTCATCCGCCAAAAGGATCGCCGGACGCGGGGCAGAGGCACGGGCCAATGCAACCCGCTGCTGTTCGCCGCCCGACATCTGTGCGGGATAGTGGTTGAGCCGGTGCCCCAGACCCACCGCGTGCAATTCTGCCTCGGCCCGGTCAAAGGCGTCCGCGACGCCGTTCAGTTCCAGCGGGGTGGCGACGTTTTCCAGCGCGGTCATGGTAGGGATGAGGTGGAAGGACTGGAACACGATGCCCATCCGCCCGCGGCGGAATTTGGCCAGCCCATCTTCGGACAGGGTGCTCAGGTCTTCGCCCAAGGCGCGCACCGATCCGCCGGTCGCACGCTCCAGCCCGCCCATGACCATCAGCAGCGACGACTTGCCCGACCCCGACGGGCCGGTAAAGGCGACCGTCTCTCCTTGTGCGACGTCCAGGGTGATCCCATGTAGGATGTCGACCTTTCCGGCGTTGCCATTCAGTTTCAGGGATGCATCTTGAAGCTGGAACACCGGGTCGGTCATAGGGCTGCCTTTTGAAATACGGTCCCTGTTGGATATGGAGGTTCGACCATGATGCGCAAGGTTACGACGGCACTTGTTCTGGTATTATCAGGCCCCGCACTGGCGGAACCGCTTGTTATTGCAGCATTGGGCGACAGTCTGACGCAGGGCTACGGCCTGCCCGCCGAGGACGGGTTCGTGCCACAGTTGCAAAACTGGCTGGATCAGAACGGTGCAGATGTGACGGTGATCAACGCAGGCGTGTCTGGTGACACGACCGCTGGCGGGTTGGCGCGGGTCGCCTGGACCATGACGCCCGAGGTCGATGGCATGATCGTGACCCTTGGCGGGAATGACCTGTTGCGCGGGATCGACCCCGCGGTCAGCCGCGCCAATCTGGATGGAATCATGAAGGCCGCCCAAGACGCCGAGGTAGAGGTGCTGCTGGTCGGCATGACCGCGCCGGGAAACTTTGGCCCTGACTATAAAACCGCCTTTGACAGCATCTATCCCGATCTTGCCGCGCAATATGACGCGAGCCTGATGGGCAGCTTCTTTGACGGCCTGTCCGACAATGGCGAGACGCCAGATCTGGCGCAGGCACGCGGGTTTTTCCAGGCCGACGGGGTGCATCCGAACGCGCAAGGCGTCACGAGAATCGTCGACGCTTTGGGCCCGAAAGTGCTGACGCTGATCGATCAGATCAACGAAAACGAGTAGTTTTGCACAAAAAACGGGCACCGAAGCGCCCGTCGTCAAAAATATTATGAACCGGTTTTGGGCCGGTTAGGCCAATGCGATATTCGCGGCGCTTTCGCGGCCATCACGGCCCGCTTCTACGTCGAATGTCACCTTCTGGTTGTCGGCAAGCCCGGTCAGGCCAGCGCGTTCAACCGCCGAGATGTGAACAAAGATATCTTTGCCGCCACCATCAGGCGCGATAAAGCCGTATCCCTTTGTGGTATTGAACCATTTTACGGTGCCAGTCGCCATGCCCCGTTTCTCCTCGTGTTTGTCCTGCCCACATTATGCGGCAGCGTGGCTCGGTCAGAACTTGATCGCACCAGCGCCGGAGGGCTGAGGGGTCGAAAGTCTTTCGCGTCGCACCTCTGACTTTGGCGCCAAATAGGACAAAATCAAGAGTTTTTGCCCCGAAACGCGTAACCGGCGGGCATTTGCGCAAGAAATTTCACAGTTATGAAATAATTTTACCAGTTGATAAAAAAATCATTCCGTGGGAGCGTTTCAGCATAAATAGTGACAGCAGGGATAAAAAAATGTCGCAGAAAATCTTTGAACCGGGGGTGGCTGCCGGACGGCTGGACGCCGACGCCTATGCCGCGCAGTTTTCCGATTTGCACCCGCCACTGGATGTGCACGAAGCGCTTGTCGCGGCGGACCGATGCTACTTCTGTCACGACGCGCCGTGCATCACGGCCTGCCCGACGGATATCGATATTCCGCTGTTCATTCGGCAGATCGCCACGGGCACACCGGATGCCGCCGCCAAAACGATCCTGAGCCAGAATATCATGGGCGGGATGTGTGCCCGCGTTTGCCCGACCGAACAGCTTTGTGAACAGGCCTGTGTGCGCGAAGTGGCCGAGGGCAAGCCGGTCAAGATCGGCGAGCTTCAGCGCTATGCCACCGACCATCTGCAAGCACAGGGCGCGCATCCGTTTGAACGCGCGGCCTTGACGGGCAAGCGCGTGGCCGTGGTCGGTGCAGGTCCGGCGGGGCTGTCTTGTGCGCACCGTTTGGCGATGATGGGGCATGATGTCACCGTTTTTGACGCGCGGCCCAAACCCGGCGGTCTGAACGAATACGGGATCGCTACCTACAAGACACCCGACGGCTTCGCGCAGGCAGAGGTGGACTGGCTGCTCAAGATCGGCGGCATCACCGTGCAGAACAACGCAGCCCTTGGGACGGCGATGACGCTGGACAGTTTGCGGGCCGACTATCACGCCGTGTTCCTTGGTATGGGCCTTGGCGGTGTGAACGCCTTGGGAGCCGAGGGCGAGGATAAGACCGGCGTGCTGGATGCGGTCGACTTCATCTCTCACCTGCGTCAGGCGAGCGATGTGGCTGCGGTCCCGATCGGTCGTGACGTGGTGGTGATCGGCGGCGGGATGACCGCGATCGATGCCGCCATTCAGGCGAAACTGCTGGGCGCGCTCAATGTGACGCTGGTCTATCGTCGCGGGCGCGACCGGATGAACGCCAGCGTGTTCGAGCAGGATCTCGCGGCCTCCAAGGGCGTGCGGATCGTGACCCATGCCACGCCGGTCGCGGTGATCGGCAACGGTGCAGTGCGCGAGATCGAGTTCGAGTATGTGGATGACCAGATGCAGGGCACGGGTCAGACCCTGCGCCTCGCTGCGGATCAAGTGTTCAAGGCCATCGGCCAGACCCTTCAAGGTGACGCGCTGCCCACGCTGGAGGCGCGCAAGATCAAGGTGGATGGCACCGGACGCACCAGTGTCGACGGGGTCTGGGCCGGTGGTGATTGTGCGAGCGGCGGCGATGACCTGACCGTGACCGCTGTCGCCGAAGGGCGCGACGCGGCGATGGACATTCACATGGTATTGATGGGCTAAGCCCCTACAGGAGAACGCAAATGGCTGATCTAAGAAGCGACTTCGTGGGCATCAAAAGCCCCAACCCGTTCTGGCTGGCATCCGCGCCACCCACGGACAAGGAATACAACGTCCGCCGCGCCTACGAGGCAGGCTGGGGCGGTGTCGTGTGGAAGACCCTCGGCATGGAGGGTCCGCCCGTCGTCAACGTCAACGGCCCGCGCTACGGCGCGATCTGGGGCGCGGACCGGCGGCTGCTGGGGCTCAATAACATCGAGCTGATCACCGATCGCCCGCTGGAGGTGAACCTGCGCGAGATGAAAGCGGTGAAACGCGACTACCCTGACCGCGCGCTGATCGCGTCGATCATGGTCCCGTGCGAGGAGGAAGCGTGGAAAGCGATCCTGCCGCATGTGGAGGAAACCGGTGCCGACGGGATCGAGCTGAACTTCGGCTGCCCACATGGCATGGCGGAACGCGGCATGGGATCGGCTGTGGGGCAGGTGCCGGAATACATCGAAATGGTCACCCGCTGGTGCAAGCAATACACGCGCATGCCGGTGATCGTGAAGCTGACGCCGAACATCACCAATGTGCTGTATCCAGCCGAGGCCGCGAAACGTGGCGGCGCGGATGCGGTGAGCCTGATCAACACGATCAACTCCATCACCTCGGTCGATCTGGACCTGTTCGCGCCTGAACCGATGATCGACGGGAAAGGCACCCACGGCGGCTATTGCGGCCCGGCGGTAAAGCCGATTGCGTTGAACATGGTGGCGGAAATCGCGCGCAACCCCGAGACGGCGGATATGCCGATCAGTGGCATCGGCGGCGTGACCACATGGCGCGACGCGGCAGAGTTTCTGGCCCTTGGCGCGGGCAATGTGCAGGTCTGCACGGCGGCGATGACCTATGGTTTCAAGGTTGTGCAAGAGATGATCTCGGGCCTGTCGGAATATATGGACGACAAGGGGATGACTTCGGTCGATCAACTGGTGCGCCGTGCGGTGCCGAATGTGACCGACTGGAACCAGCTGAACCTGAACTATGTCGCCAAGGCCAAGATCGATCAGGATCTGTGTATCTCCTGCGGGCGCTGCTTTGCCGCCTGCGAAGACACCTCGCATCAGGCGATTGCCATGTCCGAAGATCGCACCTTCAGCGTGATCGACGACGAATGTGTGGCGTGCAACCTCTGCGTCAACGTTTGCCCGGTCGAGGATTGTATCTCGATGGTGGAGCTGGCCCCCGGCACCACGGACCCGCGCACGGGCAAGCCCGTCGATCCGAATTACGCCAACTGGACGACGCACCCCAACAACCCCTCCGCCACTGCGGCCGAGTGACCCTTGCCCCCGCCGCTACTGTTGCGGCGCGGCGGGGGTCAACAACGTCGAGAACATCAGTCGCAGATGGTCCGACGCCTGCTGGTGCTGATCGGCATCGCCGTCCAGCAGCAGCGCGACTTGCGGCGCGAAATCGGCATAGTGTTGCGTGGTCGACCAGATCGAGAAAATCAGATGGCGCGGGTCCATCCGCGCGATCTTTCCCGCCGCCATCCAATCGGAAATAACGGCGCATTTCTCGTCGAACAGCGGTTTCAGATCGCTTTGCAAACGCGGCTCCATATGGGGCGCACCGCGTAAAATTTCACCAGCAAACAAGCGGCTTTCACGGGGCAGATCCCGCGCCATATCCAGTTTGCGCTGCACATAATCCAACAGCTCTGTGCGCGGGTCACCATCGGCGTCGAGCTCTACCAGCGGGTCGAGCCATGTCTCCATCAGCTGGCTCAGCAGGGTCGTGTGGATTTCTTCCTTCCCGCTGAAATAATACAATATATTCGGTTTGCTCAGCCCTGCCTCGCTGGCGATCTGATCCAGCGTGGCGCCGCGAAACCCGTAGGTCGAAAACACATCAAGCGCCGCATCCAGGATCACACGGCGGTTGCGCCTTTGGATTCGGCTGGGCTTTTTCTTGGCGGTTGTCTCGGGCATGGCGCGTCCCCTTTCGGTGTAAGTGCCTGAAAATGCGGCACCCCACTTCGGACGGGTGGCCCTATGGGAAAGCATTTCTTGACAGACTTAACCCTAGCCGCAATCGTGGATTTACCAAATGGTAAAAATTTACGCCTTGCACAAGGTAGAAAACGCAAAGGAAACCGCTATGGCCGCGCCCGGTGAAAACCTGAAGATCAACCCGGATCGTTTGTGGGACAGTCTGATGGAGATGGCCAAGATCGGCCCCGGTGTGGCGGGGGGTAACAACCGCCAGACGCTGACCGACGAAGACGCCGAAGGTCGCGCCCTGTTCCAGAAATGGTGCGAGGAGGCGGGCTGCACCATGGGCCTGGATACGATGGGCAACATGTTCGCGCAGCGCGATGGCACCGACCCCGATGCGCTGCCGGTCTACGTCGGGTCGCATCTGGATACGCAGCCCACGGGCGGCAAGTATGACGGCGTGCTGGGTGTGCTGGGTGGGCTGGAACTGCTGCGCACGATGAACGATCTGGGGATCAAGACGAAACACCCCGTGGTCGTGACCAACTGGACCAACGAAGAGGGCACCCGCTATGCCCCCGCGATGCTGTCGTCTGGCGTTTTTGCCGGCATCCACACGCAGGAATGGGCCTATGCCAAGACCGACGCCGAGGGCTTGCGCTTTGGCGACGAGCTCAAGCGGATCGGCTGGCAGGGCGACGAAGAGGTCGGCGCGCGCAAGATGCATGCGTTTTTCGAGCTGCACATCGAACAGGGCCCGATCCTGGAGGCCGAAGGCAAGGACATCGGCGTCGTGACCCACGGGCAGGGGCTGTCGTGGACCCAAGTCACCGTGACCGGCAAGGATGCGCATACCGGATCAACGCCGATGCCGATGCGCAAGAACGCAGGCCTCGGCATGGCGCGTATGCTTGAAGCGGTGGACCAGATCGCATGGTCGCATGCGCCGCATGCGGTTGGTGCCGCGGGGCATATCGAGGTGTACCCGAACTCGCGCAATGTGATCCCGGGGCAGGTGATCTTTACCGTCGATTTCCGGTCGCCCGATCTGAGCGTGATCGAGGATATGGAAAAGCGCCTTCGCGTCGAGGGTCAGAAGATCGCCGATGACATGGGGCTTGAGGTCGCTTTTGAAAAGGTCGGTGGCTTTGATCCCGTCGCCTTTGACGAAGGCTGCGTCTCGGCCATCCGTTCCGCGGCAGAGCGGTTGGGATATAGCCATATGGACGTCATCTCGGGGGCGGGTCACGATGCCTGCTGGATCAACGGGGTGGCCCCGACCGCAATGGTCATGTGCCCCTGCGTGGATGGGCTGAGCCATAACGAGGCCGAAGAGATCACCAAGGAATGGGCCAAGGCCGGTGCCGATGTTTTGCTGCATGCGGTGCTGGAAACGGCAGAGATTGTGGGCTGAACCCGTCGGGGGCCTGAGCGGGCGCGCCCTGAGGGCCAGCCCCCAGACCCCCGGGATTTGGACCATTTGGAAGACAGATAGGGGAGAGGACAGATGAGCAAGGTTATCAAGGGCGGCATGGTCTGCACGGCAGATCGCACCTGGAAAGCAGACGTGTTGATCGAGGGCGAGATCATCAAACAGATCGGCGAGGATCTGGTGGGCGACGAATATATCGACGCCGAAGGGGCCTATGTCATCCCCGGCGGGATCGATCCCCATACCCATCTTGAGATGCCCTTTATGGGCACCACAGCGGCCGAGACATTCGAGACAGGCACCTGGGCTGCGGCCGTGGGCGGGACCACGATGATCGTCGATTTCTGTCTGCCGGGGGCGGACGGGTCGATCAAGAACGCGATCAATGAATGGCACCGCAAATCCGCGCCGCAGATCTGTTCGGATGTCGGCTATCACATGGCGATCACCGGCTGGAACGAGAATGTCTTTGACGAGATGAAAGACGCCGTCGACATGGGGGTGAATTCGTTCAAACACTTTATGGCCTATAAAGGGGCCTTGATGGTCGAGGATGACGAGATGTTCGCATCCTTCCAGCGCTGTGCCGAACTGGGGGCGCTGCCGATGGTCCATGCCGAGAACGGCGATCTGGTCGCGGCCCTGCAGGAGAAGTATTTCAATCAGGGGATCACGGGGCCGGAGGGGCATGCCTATTCCCGCCCGCCCGAGCTGGAGGGCGAGGCCGCCAACCGCGCGATCACCATTGCCGATGCCGCCGGTGTGCCGCTTTATATCGTGCATGTCTCTTGCGAGCAGACCCACGAAGCGATCCGCCGTGCGCGGCAAAAGGGGATGCGGGTCTATGGCGAGCCGTTGATCCAGTTCCTGACCCTGGACGAGAGCGAGTATTTCAACAAAGATTGGGACCATGCCGCACGCCGTGTCATGTCGCCGCCCTTCCGGTCCAAGGACCATCAGGACAGTCTATGGGCGGGCTTGCAGTCGGGGTCGTTGCAGGTGGTTGCCACGGATCACGCCGCGTTTTCGACCGAGCAGAAACGCGCGGGCCGCGATGATTTCCGCATCATCCCCAACGGGTCCAACGGGTTGGAGGAACGTCTGGCGGTGCTCTGGACCGAAGGGGTGGAGACGGGCCGTCTGACGCCCAATGAATTCGTCGCTGCCACCTCGACCAATGTGGCGAAGATCCTGAATATCTATCCGCGCAAGGGCGCGATTGTCGAAGGGGCCGACGCGGATATCGTGGTGTGGGATCCCAAGATCAGCAAGACGATTTCGACGGCGAACCACCACTCCATTCTGGATTACAACGTTTTTGAAGGCTTCGAGGTGAAGGCACAGGCGCGCTATACCCTGAGCCGTGGCGAGGTCATCTGGGCCTGGGGGCAGAATTCGCAGCCCAACCCCGGACGCGGGCGCTTTGTGCCGCGGCCTGCTTTCCCGTCGGCCAACCTTGCGCTGAGCAAGTGGAAAGAGTTGACTGCGCCGAAACTGATCAAACGCGATCCGCTGAACATCCCTGCGGGGATCTGAACGCGGGACTATCAACGCAGCGCGGCGGTTGCGCCGCGCTGCCCTGAAGAAGAAAGAGGCCAGCATAGATGCGAGCACGTTGTACGGCAGAAGAGGGACGCAGCTTATGAGCACCGCGCCCGTGATCTCGGCCCAGAACCTATCCCTGACATTTGAAACCAACGACGGCCCCGTGCATGCGCTGAAAGACGTGTCGCTTGATATCGAGAAAGGCGATTTCGTCAGCTTTATTGGGCCGTCGGGCTGCGGCAAGACGACGTTCCTGCGCTGTATGGCGGACCTGGAGCAGCCCACGGGGGGCGAGATCACGGTGAATGGCGTCAGTGCTGCCGAGGCCCGGCGGGCGCGGGCCTATGGCTATGTGTTTCAGGCGGCGGGGCTTTATCCCTGGCGGACGATTGGCGGAAATATCCGGCTGCCACTTGAAATCATGGGGTATTCCAAGGCGGATCAGGCGGCGCGGGTTCGCCAAGTGTTGGAGCTGGTGGAGCTGGCAGGGTTCGAGCGCAAGTTCCCTTGGCAGCTGTCGGGAGGCATGCAGCAACGGGCCTCGATCGCGCGGGCGCTGGCGTTTGATGCGGATATCTTGCTGATGGATGAACCCTTTGGCGCGCTGGACGAGATCGTACGCGACCATTTGAATGAACAGCTGTTGCGCCTGTGGGCGCGCACCGAAAAGACGATTGCCTTTGTCACCCACTCGATCCCGGAGGCGGTGTATCTGAGTACCAAGATCGTGGTAATGAGCCCGCGTCCCGGACGGATTGCGGATGTCATCGACAGCCCTTTGCCGAAAGAGCGCCCCTTGGACATTCGCGAAACGCCCGAGTTTCTGGAGATCGCGCATCGGGTGCGGGAAGGATTGCGGGCGGGGCATGCGGATGATTGATCGCGCGCCTGCTGCCGCCCGGCCCTTCGGGGAGGATTTTCGGACCATCTGGAAGCAGGGGGGCGCGCGATGAGGTCGAGCTTCTTGCCTGTCCTGACTGTAGTCGGGGTCTTGTTTGCGTTGTGGTATGCGGCGGCGGTCTGGCTGAATGCGGACTGGACCTATGACAAGGCCACACGCTCGGGAGAGACGGTGACCGCCACGTCTTTGGTTGCGGATACCTGGGCGCAGAAAAAGCCCAAACTGCCCGCGCCGCATCAGGTCGCGTCAGAGATCTGGGACACGACGGTGATGAAGAAAGTCACGTCGAAGCGGTCCTTGGTCTATCATTCCTGGATCACGCTCAGCGCGACCCTGCTGGGCTTTGGCATGGGCACCTTGCTGGGCGTCTTGCTGGCGGTGGGGATCGTGTTCAACCGGGTGATGGATATGTCGGTGATGCCTTGGGTGATCGCCAGCCAGACCATTCCCATTCTGGCGATTGCGCCGATGATCATTGTGGTGCTGAACGCCGTGGGCGTGTCGGGGCTGCTGCCGAAAGCGATGATCAGCATGTATCTGTCGTTCTTCCCCGTCGTTGTCGGCATGGTGAAAGGTTTGCGCAGCCCTGATCAGATGCAGCTGGACCAGATGCGCACCTGGCATGCCAGTGCGGGCCAGACCTTCTGGAAGCTGCGGTTGCCTGCGTCGATGCCGTATTTCTTTACTTCGCTCAAGATCGCGATGGCTGCGTCGCTGGTGGGGGCCATCATTGGTGAGCTGCCAACGGGTGCCGTTGCGGGTCTGGGGGCGCGGTTGTTGGCTGGCAGCTACTATGGCCAGACGATCCAGATCTGGAGCGCGTTGATCATGGCGGCGGCTCTGGCCGCGTTGCTGGTGGGGATCATCGGCTTGATCCAGCGTGTGACATTGAAACGGATGGGGATGGCACGATGATCTGGCTGGTTTTTGCCGCAGTGGCCTGGGCCTTTGGCATGTGGGTCAACATCCGGTTGGCGCGATTGCGGCCGGCCCGCTGGGTGTCCCTTGCTGCGCCCTTGGTTTTTGGCGCGACGCTGATCGCTGTCTGGGAAGGCATTGTGCGCGGGCTAGAGATTTCGCAGGTCTTGCTGCCTGCGCCGTCGCTGATTGCCCTGCGGCTGGTGTCATCGCTTGATATCCTTTGGGTGGATTTCGTGCAGACCGTGCTGAAGGGCGCGTTGTCGGGCTATGTGCTGGGCTGTGGTGCGGCCTTCCTGATCGCCGTTGCGATTGACCGTTTCCCCTTCTTGCAACGGGGGCTTTTGCCGGTAGGGAACTTTGTGGCCGCGCTGCCCGTGATCGGGATGGCCCCGATTCTGGTGATGTGGTTCGGCTTTGACTGGCAGTCCAAGGCTGCCGTGGTCGTGGTCATGGTGTTCTTTCCGATGCTGGTGAACACGGTGCAGGGCTTGCAAGCCACCGACGCCATGCAGCGCGATCTGATGCGGACCTATGCGGCCAGCTATTGGGCGACGCTGTTCAAGCTGCGCTTGCCTGCCGCGATGCCTTTCGTGTTCAATGGGCTGAAGATCGGCACGACCCTTGCCCTGATCGGGGCGATTGTTGCTGAATTTTTCGGCTCTCCTGTGCGGGGGATGGGGTTTCGGATCTCTACCTCGGTGGGCCAGCTTGCGCTTGATCTGGTCTGGGCCGAGATTGTTGTCGCGGCGATTGCCGGGTCCGCATTCTACGGCGCGATGTCATTGTTTGAACGGCGGGTGACCTTTTGGCACCCGAGCCAGCGGAACTAACGCGGAACTAACCAAGACGACCAACCAACCAAGAGGGAGATATAAAAATGAAAAAACTATCAACATATGTCGCCGGGGCCGCTGTGGGCCTGATGGGGACCATGGCCCAAGCGGCGGATGATGTGACGCTTCAGCTGAAGTGGGTCACGCAGGCGCAGTTCGCGGGCTATTATGTGGCGCAGGACAAAGGGTTCTATGACGAAGAAGACCTGAACGTCACGATCAAGCCGGGCGGTCCGGACATTGCGCCGACACAGGTGCTGGCCGGTGGTGGTGCCGATGTCGCCGTTGAATGGATGCCCGCCGCATTGGCCGCGCGCGAGAAGGGTCTGCCGATGGTGAACATCGCGCAGCCGTTCAAATCCTCGGGCATGATGCTGACCTGCCGCAAGGATGCCGGGATCGAGACCACGGATGACTTCAAGGGCAAGACGTTGGGCGTCTGGTTTTTTGGCAATGAATTCCCCTTTCTCAGCTGGATGAGCAAGCTTGAGCTGCCCACCGAAGGCGGTGAGGAGGGTGTGACCGTGCTGAAACAAGGCTTTAACGTGGATCCGCTGCTGCAAAATCAGGCCGCCTGCGTGTCGACCATGACCTATAATGAATACTGGCAGGTGATCGACGCAGGTCTGACGCCGGATGATCTGAACGTGTTCAAATACGAAGAGCAGGGCGTTGCCACATTGGAAGACGGGCTTTACGCGCTGGAAGAGAACCTTGCCGATCCGGCGTTCGAGGACAAGATGGTGCGCTTTGTGCGGGCCTCTATGAAGGGCTGGAAATACGCCGAGGAAAACCCCGATGAAGCGGCGGAAATCGTGTTGGACAACGATGCCTCCGGTGCACAAACCGAAGAGCATCAGAAACGCATGATGGGCGAAGTGGCCAAGCTGACCGCAGGCAGCAATGGCGCGCTGGACGAGGCGGATTACGAGCGGACCGTGCAATCGCTGCTGTCCGGTGGGTCGGACCCCGTGATCACGGTAGAGCCGTCGGGCGCATGGACCCATGCGATCACCGACAAAGCCTTGAACTAAGGCGCGCTGAACTAAGGGGATACGTCCCCGATACAGTGCAGAAATGCGAAGGGGCTGGCAGCGATGCCAGCCCCTTTTGCGTGGTGAATAAAGCCAGCGGCGTTAAAGCACCGTGACCTTGGTGCCGATGGGCACACGTTGGTACAGGTCTTTGACGTGTTCGTTCAGCATGCGGATACACCCGTTCGAGACAGAGCGCCCGATGCTGCTGGGTTGGGTGGTGCCGTGGATGCGGAAATATGTATCGCGGCCGTTCTGGAACAGATAGAGCGCGCGCGCCCCCAGCGGATTGGACGGGCCACCGGGTTGTGCATCGGTATTGCCGATGAACCGCGCATAGGTCTTGGGCTCCCGTTCGATCATCTCGTCCGTGGGGCGCCAGGTGGGCCATTCCTTTTTGACGTCGATCGTCGCGGTGCCGGTAAACTCCAGCCCCGCCTTGCCGACGCCCACACCGTATCGCATGGCCTGACCGGGGGCGGTCACCAGATACAGGTAGTGGCTGCGGGGCAGGATCAGCAGCTCGCCCACGGCATATTGTGGTTTGATCGACACCATTTGCGGCGTGGGGTCATAGGCGGCACCCGCGGCAAACAGCGCGTGGGGAAAGGCGAGGGCGGCCAAAGAACCTGCGATAAACTGACGGCGGCGCATGGGGGGCTCCTTTAGGATGTGATGACGGTATTTTGCCCCTTGGGTTGTGTTTGGCAACCCTGAGGACATAAAAAAACCGGCTGTCCCGTGAGGGTCAGCCGGCAAATTCATCCTGCGGGCCTAAGGCCCTGCGTGGCTTATGCCAGTGCGATGTTCGACGCGGATTCGCGGCCGTCACGGCCAGCTTCGATGTCGAATGTCACTTTCTGGTTGTCGGCCAGACCGGTCAGGCCTGCGCGCTCAACAGCGGAGATGTGTACGAATACATCTTTGCTGCCGCCATCGGGTGCGATAAAGCCGAAGCCTTTTGTTGTGTTGAACCATTTTACGGTGCCAGTGGCCATATCCGTAGTCTCCTCTAGTATGCCATCCGCGTCGTGCGATGGCTTGGCGTTGTCGGTCTGGATCGAAGTCTGAACGCCGTATGAGGGAGACAGTTGGTCGAAAAAGAATAACGTTAGCCATTCGGATATGGCAGGTCGTGGGGATTCGCGCAAGGGGCTGTCAATGGGCCTTGAAAAACAGGCCGATCCTTGCTGATTCCGGCACATTTGCGCCGTATTCTTCGGAGAGGCAAGACGAAACCCTAACGCGCATTGGCAGAGGCAGCGGGGCAAAGGGTTAACGGATTGGCCGAAATTGCCTAACTGCTGACAGATTCATCTGCGATTTTGCTCCGAGCCATAAGAGAATTTAACCAGTCCCCCTTCTGCCGACACGACAACGAGTGAGCCACCGTATGAAAATCCTAGCCGTAGATGACGATCCCACCATTCTTGACCTGTTGCGCGACTGTCTGACGCCGTCGCTGGGGTTCGATCTGGTCTGTGCGGACTCGGCCGAGGATGGGTTGGCCAAGATCGACGAACACGGGGCAAGCTTTGACTGCTTCTTGCTGGACATCATGCTGCCCGGCGTTGACGGGATCACCCTATGTGACGACATCCGCAATATGCAGGCCTATAAAAGTGCGCCGATCATCATGATCACCGGCAGCCGGAAACATGACCTGATGGACACCGCCTTCCGCGCCGGGGCGACGGATTTCATCTTCAAGCCCTTGAACGGGATCGAACTGGGCGCGCGTATCAACATGGCGGGCATGCTCAGCGACAGTCTGCGCCGTGAACGCGAGGCCGCGCATACGCTGGCGGAGCTGTCGGGCCTGATGAAGGTACGGGTCGAGGAAAGCTTTGATCTGAACGTTGTCGGCGTCGATGATCTGCACGGGTTCGAAAACCACATGTTGCGTCTGCCCGAAGGCTGCTATGCCATGAGCCTTTTTGCGGTCAAACTCCCGCAGATCCGCAATATCTTCGAGGCCGCAAGCCCGGCTGAGTTCTGTCGCCAGATGGGCTTGGTCGCGCAGGCCACGGTCGCGGCGCTGGCGCATGAGAAATGCTTTATGGGCTATGCGGGCGAGGGGATCATCGTGGGCACCGTGATGGGCCGCCACCGGATCAAGCCCGAAGAGATACAGAAAGACATCGAAGACATCCTGTCCCACGATGGCACCGCCGCACGTATCGGCGGGGATTTCAGCGCCGATGTCACAGTCAAGCTGGTGTCGAACCAGCGGCTGTGGTCGGGGCTGTCTGCCTGCAACACGTTGCGCGATTTTCTGGGCCGTGAAACCGTGCCCGACAGCACCAGCACCGACCGCACCGATGGCTATGCCGAGCTGGCCGACGGGCTGTAACGGGAGACCCGAGCCGCGTTTCGGCGGCGCGTTGACCGACACATAAAAAGGCCCCCGCAGTTTCCTGCGGGGGCCTTTTTCTTAAAGTTTTCGCCTAGATCAGCGCGAGAATTTCTTGTGTTTCATGCGCTTGGGTTCCATGGCGTCTTCGCCCAGACGACGCTTCTTGTCCTCTTCGTAGTCAGAGAAGCCGCCTTCGAACCATTCAACATGCGCGTCGCCTTCAAAGGCGAGGATGTGCGTACAAATCCGGTCAAGGAAGAAACGGTCGTGCGAGATGACCACGGCGCAGCCCGCGAAATCGACCAGCGCGTCTTCGAGTGCGCGCAGGGTTTCAACGTCCAGATCGTTGGTAGGTTCATCGAGCAGCAGCACGTTGCCGCCTTCTTTCAGCAGACGTGCCATATGCACACGGTTGCGTTCACCGCCCGACAGCAGGCCGACTTTCTTCTGCTGGTCACCGCCCTTGAAGTTGAAGGCGCCGCAATAGGCGCGGGAGTTCACTTCGGCATCGCCAAGCTTGATGATCTCGGCCCCGCCCGAAATGGCCTGCCAGACGTTGTCATCAGGGTTCAGGTCATCGCGCGACTGGTCAACATAGGACAGATCAACGGTATTTCCGAGTTCGATCGTGCCGGTATCGGGTTGTTCATGACCGGTGATCATCTTGAACAGGGTTGATTTACCCGCGCCGTTGGGGCCGATCACGCCGACGATCCCGCCTGGCGGCAGAGAGAAATCCAGCTTTTCGATCAACAGCTTGTCGCCCATGGCTTTGGACAGGCCCTCGACCTCAAGCACCTTGTTGCCCAGACGGGGACCGTTGGGGATAACGATCTGGGCGCGCGTCAGGCGTTCGCGCTCCGAGCTGTCGGCCATTTCGTTATACGACTTGATCCGCGCTTTGGATTTCGCCTGACGGGCCTTGGCCCCCTGACGCATCCATTCCAATTCGCGCGACAGTGTCTTTTGCTTGGACTTGTCCTCGCGGGCTTCCTGTTCAAGCCGTTTGGCTTTCTGGTCGATCCAGCTGGAATAGTTCCCCTCGTAGGGGATGCCATTGCCGCGGTCGAGCTCAAGGATCCAGCTGGTGATGTTATCCAGGAAGTACCGGTCGTGGGTGACGATCAGGATCGTGCCCTTATAGTCGATCAGGTGCTGTTGCAGCCAGGCGATGGTTTCCGCGTCCAGGTGGTTGGTCGGTTCGTCAAGCAGCAGCATTTCGGGCGCTTCAAGCAGCAGCTTGCACAGCGCCACGCGGCGGGCTTCACCACCGGACAGTTTGGTCACATCGGCATCGTCTGGCGGGCAGCGCAGGGCTTCCATCGAGACGTCGATCTGGCTGTCGAGATCCCAGAGGTTCTCTGCGTCGATCTGATCCTGCAAGGCGGCCATTTCGTCGGCTGTCTCGTCGGAATAGTTCATCGCCAGTTCGTTGTAGCGGTCCAGAATGTCCTTCTTGGCTTTCACGCCCAGCATGACATTCTCGCGCACGGTCAGGGCGGGGTCCAGATAGGGTTCCTGTTCCAGGTAGCCGACCTTGGCCCCTTCAGCGACCCATGCTTCGCCCGAGTAATCCTTGTCCTTACCGGCCATGATCTTCATCAGCGTGGATTTACCCGCACCGTTGACGCCGACCACACCGATTTTCACACCGGGCAGGAAGTTCAGGTTAATGTTGTCGAAACACTTTTTGCCGCCCGGGTAGGTCTTTGAGACACCGGACATGTGATAGACATATTGATAGGCGGCCATTGAGAATCCTCGGATAAGCTGAATACGGTTTGGAACGTGCAATATCGCCACAGGCGGGCAAGAGCAAACATTCAATATATAAGGCCTGTGCCGCGGTTTTGAAGCCCGTGTGTTCCCGGGCGATTCACAGGGCGCAGGGGCGTTACGCACAAAGCGCGGATCGCGCGGGCGGCAAAGGCTGTTTTTCCGATAACTATCCCTTTTTACCGTTTCCGAGCGGTGAACTGGGGACGAATGACCGAATTTTACGCGAAATTCAGTCGAAAAAAATTTTGGACCTCGTTTATATTCGCCTAATCCGGGTGCGTTCAGCGCCCCGGTACAACGCGGCCGCAAAAAGACCGCGTCATACACAAAGGGACAAATACATGACAGCATCCACTATTGTTGTTGGACTGGACGGGGGGGAAGCCGGGGCGCGCGCTTTGGATTTCGCAACGAAACAGGCCAAATTGATTGGCGATTGCGAGCTCAAGCTCGTTTACGTGATTGAATGGTCTCCATTCAGCTTCCAGACCTCGGAAGAGAATGACCAGCGCCACAAACGGCGCGAAGAGGAACTGGCACTGGCCCGCGAACGTATCGTCGATCCGGCGGTCAAGAAAGTCAGCGAAGACGGCGTCACCGTTCAGGGCATCGTGAAACACGGCGATGTGGCCGATATTCTGGACGATCTGGCCAAGAAGCACGGCGCACAGCAGATCGTGGTGGGCCGTGTCGGTCTGCGCGGCCTGAAAGAGCGTATGTTCGGCGGCGTAACCGGCCGCTTGGCTGTGGCGTCCCGCGTGCCTCTGACGATCATTCCTTGAAAGGTCATATCATGAAAAAATTTCTGACAACGGGTGCGGGGGCTGCTGCTGTCTCTGCCTTGCCCATGGTTGCCGCGGCACAAGAAACCGTCGGCATGGATCAACGCATCAATGATATCTTCGCGGGTTCGACGGGCTGGTTCGTCAATCTGATCTTCATGTCGCTGCCCGGCACCAACTTCCCTTGGATCGTGCTGTGGCTGGTGGTCGCGGCGACGGTGTTTACGCTGTATTTCGGCTTCATTCAGGTCAAGGCGTTCTGGCATGCGATCTCGCTGGTCAAAGGCGATTATTCCGATCCCGATGACGCGGGCGAGGTGAGCCACTTTCAGGCGCTTGCAACGGCGCTGTCGGGGACTGTCGGTCTGGGCAATATCGCGGGCGTCGCGGTGGCCGTGGGCATCGGCGGTCCGGGGGCGACCTTCTGGATGATCCTGGCCGGTTTGCTGGGCATGGCCTCAAAGTTCACCGAATGTACGCTGGGTGTGAAATACCGCAATGAATACGCCGATGGCACCGTCTCCGGTGGTCCGATGTACTATATGACAAAGGGCTTCAAGGAACGCGGCCTGCCTTTGGGCGGGGTGCTGGCGGTGATCTTTTCGATCTTTACCATCGGTGGTGCCTTGGGCGGCGGGAATATGTTCCAGGCCAATCAGGCCCATGCACAGCTGTCCGGTATCATCGGTGACTACCCTGGCTGGATCACGGGCATCGTCTTTGCCGCAGTGGTCTTTGCGGTCATCGTCGGCGGGATCAAATCCATCGCCAATGTCACCGAGAAAATCGTGCCGTTGATGGGCGTGATCTATGTTGGTGCCGCGCTGATCATCCTGATCGTTGAATACGACAAGATCGGTTGGGCCTTTGGTCAGATCTTTGAAGGCGCGTTCAGCGGTCTGGGGGTTGCAGGCGGTCTGGTTGGCGCGCTGATCCAGGGCTTTAAACGGGCGGCGTTCTCGAACGAGGCGGGTGTCGGCTCGGCGGCGATCGCACACTCTGCCGTGCGCACCAAAGAGCCGGTGACCGAAGGCGTCGTTTCCCTGTTGGAGCCCTTCATCGATACCGTTGTCATCTGTACGATGACCGCGCTGGTGATCACCATCTCTGGCGTGCTGGTGATGGACCCCGAAACGGGCCGCTTCATCCTGAATGACGCAGGCACCGCGATCCAGACCATCGACGGGTCAAGCGGCGTTCAACTGACATCGGCTGCCTTTGCGACCGGGTTCAGCTGGTTCCCCTATGTGCTGGCGCTGGCGGTGATCCTGTTCGCCTTCTCCACCATGATCAGCTGGTCCTACTACGGGCTGAAGGCGTGGACCTATCTGTTCGGTGAAGGCAAAACCAAAGAGATCGTGTTCAAGGTCATCTTCTGCCTGTTCATCATCGTGGGGGCGGCGGCCAATCTGGGCGCGGTTATCGACTTCTCTGATGCGATGATCTTTGCGATGGCGGTTGTGAACATCACGGCGCTGTACTTCCTGATGCCGATCGTGAAGCGCGAGATGAAGAGCTATTTCGCGCGGTTGAAATCCGGCGAGATCAAGAAGTTCGTCGATTAACGCACGGATAACGCGATTGACAAAGGGGCGTTGCTGCCCTTCTTTCGGCCCCTGATGTATATCGGGGGCCGTTTTCGTTGGGTTATCCATTTCCATATGCGCCCCCGGGGCAGGTGATCGGGCTGCTTGGCGGGTCGTTTGATCCGGCGCACGAGGGTCACGCCCATATCACCCGCGAGGCGATCAAGCGTTTCGGGCTGGATCGGGTGTGGTGGATGGTCAGCCCGGGCAATCCGCTCAAGGCGCATGGGCCGGCCCCGATGGCGTCCCGTTTGACCCGCGCGCGCGAGGTGATGCAGCACCCGCGGGTCGAGGTCACCGATATCGAGGCCCATCTTGGCACCCGCTACACCGCGCAAACCCTTGCCGCGCTGCGGGCCCGCTATCCCGGTGTGCGCTTCGTCTGGCTGATGGGGGCGGATAATCTGGCGCAGTTCCACCTGTGGCAGGACTGGCGGCAGATCATGGAAACAGTGCCCCTAGGGGTGCTTGCACGGCCCGGCCAGCGCATATCAGCACGGATGAGCCACGCCGCGACGCTTTATGCCCCCTACCGGATTTCGGGGCGGCAAAGCCAGCTCTTGGGGCAGGCACCGGCCCCCGCGTGGTGTTTCGTGAACGTCCCGATGGTCGATGTCAGCTCAAGCGCGATCCGGGCCGCGGGCAAATGGTCAGCGCAATCTGGCAGAGGCGATACCCGCCCCTAGGATCATCGCCATGCCGGCCCATGTCAGCGCGTCGGGCCATGCGCCAAACACCAGCCACCCCAGCCCCACGGCGGACAGCAGTTGCAGATACACCAGCGGCGCTACCTTGGTCGCAGGGGCCATGCGATAAGCGTATAACATCAGCAGGTTGCCCAGCATCGAACACAGCGCGCTTGCGAGGCTCAGCCCCAGGACAGGGCCGGTCAGCGGCGGGAAATAGACCAGCCCCAGCGGCAAAAGCAGCAGCCCGCTGATCACCAGCTGGCTGAAGGTCAGCGCAAGGGGCGGGGCCAGATGCGACAGCCAGCGCGACATCGTGAGGAACACGCCATAAAGCGTCCCCGCGGTCAGCGCCCAAAGCAGCCCCGCACTGGGTTCAAGCCCCGGTCGGACCACGACCAGCACCCCCAGAAACCCCGCCACGATCAACGCGCTGCGCTGAAGCGATATCGCCTCGCGCAGAAAGAGCGCGGCCAACACATAGCTGAGCAGCGGACCGATAAAGAAGGCGGCAAAGACATTGGCCACGTCCTCGGTCACGAGTGCTGTCTGGATGCAGGTGATGCTGCCGCACAGGATGGCGGCACGGACCCAGATGCGCCAGTTGCCGAACAGGGCGCGCGTTTGCGGCGGGGCGAAGGGCACAAGCAGCAGCGCCCCGATGGCAAACCGCGACCACGCCACAAAAACGGGGGCCACGCCAAGCTGTGAGGTCAGGATCTTGCCCGCGCTGTCGCCTGCGGGAATCAGTGACATGGCGACAAACATGATCAAAATAACGCGTTGCATGTCTTGTCAGTTAGCATGGGCCCCCGCCCATGAAAATGTGATTTGCAAGCGCTTGTGTCGCTCTGTCCTGTCAGGTTTAAGTCGCCCCATGAAAACTGTTTTATCCCGTCGTTTGTTTCTGAGTACCGCTGCGGCGGCTGTTGTGGCTCCGGCGGCCTTTGCGGCACCGCCAACTCAATCGCTGCGCCCCGTGTTGCGCGGGGACGATTTGTTCCGGCAGGCGATCCCCTCGGCGCAAGAGCTGATCGACAAGGCGCGGTTGAACGGGGCTGTGACCTTTAGTCTGGCGGATGCGGAAACCGGTGCGGTGCTGGAACAGAACGGCCCGCTTGACGGGATGCCCCCGGCGAGCGTGACCAAGGCGATTACCGCGCTTTACGCGCTGGATACACTGGGCGCGGCGCATCAGTTCCAGACGCGCATCATGGCGACCGGTGGCATTGTGGATGGCGAAGTGCAGGGCGATCTGATCCTTGTGGGCGGGGGCGATCCGACGCTGGATACGGACGGGCTGGCCAAAATGGCCGATGACCTCAAGGCGGCGGGCATTATCGGCGTCAAAGGCGGGTTGAAGATTTACGAACGCAGCCTGCCGGTCTTCCCGTTGATTGATGCGGATCAGCCGGATCATGTGGGCTATAACCCCGCTGTGTCAGGGCTGGCGCTGAACTTTAACCGCGTCCACTTTGAATGGAAGCGCGAGAACGGCAGCTATTCGGTGCTGATGGACGGGCGGTCGGGGTCTTATCGCCCTGACGTGGCGATGGCCGCGATGGAGATCAGCGACCGCAGTGCGCCGGTCTTTGCCTATCGTGACGCAGGCACCCGCGATGACTGGAGCGTCGCGAAAAGTGCCTTGGGCAACGGTGGGTCGCGCTGGCTGCCGGTGCGCAAGCCGGGGCTGTATGCGGGCGATATCTTTAAGACGTTGGCTGGGGCACAGGGCATCCGTCTGCGCGACATGGCGTTGATCACCAGCTTGCCCGAGGGCGAGGTGCTGGTGACCCGTTCCAGCGCGCCGCTGCGCGATATCCTGCGCGATATGTTGAAGTATTCTAATAACTTGATCGCAGAGATGGCGGGGCTGTCCGCCACGGTTTACCGCACGGGCACGCCCGCGTCACTGCGCGCGTCCGCGGCAGAGATGAACGTGTGGGCCAAGGCCAATCTGGGCATGGATGCACCCGCGCTGGTGGACCATTCGGGGTTGGGCGAAGACAGCCGCGTGACCGCGCAGGATATGGTGACGGCGCTGGTGCGGGTCTATGGATCGGGCACGTTGAAACCGTTGCTCAAGTCGATTTTCCTGCGCGATTCAAAGGGGCGGCCCGTGCAGGATCACCCGATCAAAGTGGAGGCGAAGACCGGCACGTTGAACTTTGTCTCGGCCTTGGCGGGGTATCTGACGGCACCGGACGGGCGGGTGATGGCCTTTGCCGTGTTCACCGCCGATATGCCACGTCGCGCTACGCTGACCCGCGCGCAGCGCGAACGCCCCGAGGGGGGGCGGGCGTGGAACGGGCGCTCCAAACGGTTGCAGCAAGGGCTGATCGAACGCTGGGGGGCGTTCCATGTGGCTGCGGATTCGGCCTCTCTTTGATCGCGGTGACGCGGCCTATTTGACGTGACGGGCGCGGGCACCGCGTTCGATGGCGGCGGCGTGCAGGCGGTCGAGGTCAAGCTCGTAGCGGATTTCTTCCAGCAGACGCAATTCGGCCTCGTCCAACGTGCCGTCGGCGGCGGCCACATCGCAGGCCAGCGCATAGGCCGTTTCGTTCAGCCGGTCGGGCAGCGCGCCCTTGATCAGGCCGAACAGGGCATCCAGCCCGTCTTCCTGTTCGAACAGGTCGAACACCATCGAGCTGACAGAGCTGATGCGGTCCACGTCATAGCCGGAAAAGACGGGGAGCATGTTTACAGCCGTCTGGATCTTGAGCAATTCGGTGGTGCGGATGTCCTCGTCTGATGCGGAAACCGCGATCATCACGGCGACAAGGCAATCCTGCGCGCTGAGGGTGAGGGAGGTGTCGTCATTCATGCGCATTTCCGTTCGGTCATTCCGTTGATCTGCAGATTATTGACGGGCCTACGGGGACGCAATAGGTACGGGCTGCCTGCGCGCATTGGGTGCGGGGTGAAAATGATGGAATTGATGACATGTCGCAGATGCGTGAAGCAGCCCTAACCAGTAAAGCGTGGCCGTTCGAGGAAGCACGTCGGGTGTTGAAACGCTATGCAAACAAGGCCCCCGAGAAGGGGTACGTCTTGTTCGAGACCGGCTATGGCCCGTCGGGTCTGCCGCATATCGGGACCTTCGGCGAAGTTGCGCGCACGACGATGATCCGCCGCGCATTTGAGCAGATCAGCGACATTCCGACGCGGCTGGTGTGCTTTTCGGACGATCTGGACGGGATGCGCAAGGTGCCGGGTAACGTGCCCGACCCCGCCGCATTGGAAGAACAACTGCAGCGCCCGCTGACATCGGTGCCCGATCCTTTCGGCAAATACGACAGCTTTGGCGCGCATAACAACGCGATGCTGCGGCGTTTTCTGGATACCTTCGGGTTCGAGTACGAGTTTATCTCGGCCACGGAATTCTACGGCTCAGGCAAGTTCGACGAGGTGCTTTTGCGCGCCGCCGAGAAGTATGACGAGATCATGGAAGTGATGCTCAAGTCGCTGCGCGAGGAGCGTCGGCAGACCTATTCGATCTTCCTGCCGATCCACCCTGAAACAGGGCGGGTGATGTATGTGCCGATGAAAGCGGTCAACGCCAAGGAAGGCACGATCACCTTCGACGATGAAGACGGCACCGAAATGACCCTGCCGCTGACCGGTGGCAATGTGAAGTTGCAGTGGAAGCCCGACTTTGGTGCCCGTTGGGCCGCCCTTGATGTCGACTTTGAGATGTACGGCAAGGATCACAGCACCAACACGCCGATCTACGACAAGATCTGCCGTATTCTGGGCAACCGCCCACCCGAGCATTTCACCTATGAGCTGTTCTTGGATCAGGACGGGCACAAGATCTCCAAATCTTCGGGCAATGGTCTGACCATCGACGAATGGCTGACCTATGCCAGCGCGGAATCGCTGTCGTATTTCATGTATCTCAAGCCCAAGACGGCCAAGCGCATGTATTTCGACGTGATTCCCAAGGCGGTCGACGAATACCACCAGCAGCTGCGCGCCTATGAAACGCAGGACGACAAGGGCAAGCTGAATAACCCCGTTTGGCATATCCACGGGGGCGATGTGCCCAAGTCGGATATGGTTGTGCCCTTCTCGATGTTGCTGAACCTCGCGTCGGTCTCCTCGGCCGAGGACAAGTCGCAACTGTGGGGCTTTATCCAGCGGTATGCGCCGGATGCGACGCCCGAAGGCAACCCCGGTATGGATGCGGCGGCCGAGCATGCGGTGCGCTATTACAATGATTTCGTGAAGCCCGCCAAAGTGTTCCGCGCCCCTTCCGAGCTCGAGCGGGAAGCCTTGGAAGACCTGCGGGACCAGCTGAAAACATGGGACGGCGGTCTGGATGCCGAGGCATTGCAAACGATGGTTTTCGCCGTCGGGAAAGAGCGTTTCGACCCGCTGCGCGACTGGTTCACCGCGCTTTACGAAGTGTTGCTGGGCGCCAGCCAAGGGCCGCGTTTCGGTGGGTTCATCGCGCTGTATGGCGTGGATGAAACGGTCGCCCTGATCGACGACGCGTTGGCGGGCAAGCTGACCACGGCGTGAAACTATTGCCCTATGATGTGCGTGGCTTAGGTTAAGTTCAACACATCATAGGGAGCATTCTCATGCGTGGCGCGGTTCTTTCGGCCTTTTTCGGAATGGTTTTGACCTTTGCGACGGCGTTTGGTGCCATGGCGCAGCAGACGGATATCGAAAGCACGATCACAGGCCAGTTCGACGCTTTCAAGGCAGATGATTTCGAGGGTGCCTTCGCGTATGCGAGCCCCAATCTGCAGATGATGTTTCAATCTACCGAGAATTTTAAACGTATGGTGACCACGGGCTATCCGATGGTCTGGAAACATGCCGAGGTGCGGTTTCTGGATCTGCGCGAGATCGCCGGTGCGCAGTGGCAGAAGGTTCAGGTCACGGACCTGAAAGGATTTACCTATTTGCTGGATTATCAGATGGTTGAGACGCCCGAGGGCTGGCGTATTGCCGCCGTTCAACTGCTGGATGCGCCAAGCGTTTCTGCCTGACAGGCGCGACATCTTTGGCACGCTCATGTGACCGCCTGCGGCGTACGCTGCGGTTAGGCGTGGTTAACTCTTTGTGCATAAATCTTTCCCCCTGCCGGCCAAGCGCCGGAGTTTTGCAATTCATGGGGGGCGACATCGCAACCCGACGAAGGGGATGACGATGAACAAGGCAATCACGGACGGTCTGCTACTGACACCTGCGGCATTTGCGCAAGGCTTGGATGTGTATTCAAGCGGGGATGGCACGGCGGGGTCTGATACCTATGCCAATGCCATAAATGCGGCGTTTATCCCTGCGGATCAGGACTTTGGCGGGGCGCTTGAGCTGATAAAAACGCAATCCACACAAAAGCTGCGATATATGGGGCAAACGCCACTTTTGCCGGGGTGCTATCTGCGGATTACGGCGCGGGTGAAGGCGATCAGTGGGAATCTACCGTCGGTGCGGATCGCGGGGTATCCGGCGCTTGGCAATGGCAGCCGCGCGGGCGGGCTGGTCGAGGCCGGTCCGGCTGTGACGCTGACCAGCTATGGCGAGGTGGTCGAGGTCAGCGCGATTGTCGGGTCGGGGCTGCGCGGCGGGGTCGATATGGTCTGGGGCAACGCGCCGGTCTATGGGCATTTCGGGCTGGACCTGACGGGGCAGAATGGCGGGGTCGTTCGCATTGACGATTTGCAGATCGAGGATGTGACGAGCGTCTTTCTGCGCGACATGCTGGCACAGGTGGACGTGCGGGATTATGGCGCGGTGGGGGATGGCAGCACCGATGATACGGCGGCCTTTGTGGCGGCGAATGCGGATGCGCAGGGGCGCAGCGTGTTGATCCCGCGCGGGACGTATCTGCTGAACGGGGACGTGACCTTTGACGCGCCGACGCGGTTTGAGGGGACGGTGACCATGCCCGCCAGCGCGATCCTGCTGCTGCGCCGCAACTTTGATCTGCCGAACTATATCGAGGCGTTCGGAAATGAAGAGATCGCCTTTCGCAAGGCGTTTCAGGCGTTGCTGAACAATGCGGATCATGAATCGCTGGATCTGGGTGGGCGCAAGGTGAACGTGACCGGCCCGATCGATATGCAGGCTGCGACGCCCGAACGCAGCAGCTATGCCACGCGGCGGGTGATCCGCAACGGCCAGTTTGAAGCGGCCACGAATGGCGATTGGGATACGGTCACGGTGACCTCGCAAGCCAGCTATTCGCCCTCGGATGCGCGCAAGCTGACAAATGTGGTGAATGTGGCGAATGTGCCTGTGGGGGCGCTGATCACGGGCAATGGGGTAGGGCGCGAGATTTATGTGCGCGCCAAGAACGTCGCCACGCAGGAGATTACCCTGAACGCGCCTTTGTATGATGCGGCGGGGACGCAGAATTTTACCTTTACGCGGTTCCAGTATCTGCTGGATTTCAGCAACTACAGCCAGCTGAGAAAATTCGTTCTGGATGACATCGAATTCCAGTGCAACAACGTGGCCAGTGCCATCAACCTTGCGCCATCGGGGACGATTTTCCATGTGCGGGACTGCTTTATCTCGCGCCCGAAGGATCGGGGAATCACGTCGATCGGGGGGGGCTGTCAGGGGATGTTCGTGGACCGTTGCCAGTTCCTGTCCGCCGAGGATGCCTTGGACGTGCCGGACCGGACCACGATCGCGATCAACTGCAACGCCAATGACGTCAAGATTCGCGACAACCGTGCCACGCGCTTTCGGCATTTTGCGCTGCTGGCGGGGCAGAATAATATCGTCACGGGGAACCACTTCTTTCAGGGGGATACGGTCAAGAACGGCGTCCGCTCTGCCGGGTTGATCCTTGCGGCGCAGCACACGGCGAGCGTGGTCAGCGGGAATTATATCGACAATTGCTTTGTCGAATGGACCAACGAACAAGACCCCGCGCCGGACTACAGCAGCGAGTATTCTTTCAGCTCCCTGTCGATCAGCGGCAATATCTTTCTGTCGGGCGAGGTGGCCCCGTGGTTCAGCTATATCGTGATCAAGCCCCATGGGGCGGGTCATGTGATCAACGGGCTGACAATCAACGACAACCGCTTCCGCAGCATCAACGGGTTCATTGATCGGGTCGAACGGATCGATACCAGCTTTGCCGATATGGATTTCTCGCGCATGCGCAATATCGAGATGACCGGCAATTCGTTCCACGGCATCCACAATCCGGTGTCGAACCCTGTGCAGGTTGAACATACCGAAGCCAGTCTGGCCAAGACCTGGGTGGTGGATATTGCCGACCGCTTTCCGTTCGGCGGGTGGGCGATTGCGGTGGATAGCATCACGATGGACGGGCCGGTGCGCAACGGATCGAATGTGGCGCAATACAGCGTGCCCTATGTGCTGACGGATCAGGGGGCGGATCGTGATCTGCTGCATCTGGTCTGGAGCACCAGCGTCAAAGGATCGATCTTCATGCAGGCGCGCATGGATAAACGCTAGAACTCGCGCCAGAGCGAGAGTTTTAGCGCGGGGTTGGAGGTGTCGTTGATCAACGTCTCTGCCCCGATCTGGAAGCGGATATCGGGGCGGCTTTTCAGCGGGCGCATGACGATAGAGGGCGTGACAGAGGTGGCACCGGCGGCAGAGGTCGAAGCATAGTAGATTTGCAGCATTCCCGAAAACCGGTCGCCGAAGTTGATGCCTATGGTGCCGTCGACTTTGGCGAGATGCTCTTGCAGGTAGATGTCCCACGCGAGGGAGCTGTCGATGGTCACCCAGCCGTGTTTCTGCCCCAGCGTATAGCCGCGGCCCCAAGACAGCCCCGCTTTGACATTGGGATAGACCGCATCCCCCACCCATGCCGCGCCGAACCCCAGCTCTGCCGACCAGACGTTAGGGCGGTCGCGACGGCCTAATGGGCGGCGCAGGAAAACCGACGCAAATCCCGATTGCAGGCCGATGGAACTGGCGAGAAAGCCGACCTCTGCCCCCAGGGTCAGGTCGTCGCGCACGCCATATTCCATGAAGGTGCTTTCCGAGATGTCGTAGTTGCGTGTGACGTTTACCGTGGTGGAGGTGAAGCCCGTGCCCTTTTCGCGCAGCCACGCGCCGCCCTGTGCAGGGGTGGGAAGCTGCAGTAAGCCAAGCAGAAGGATCGGCCAGTAGCGCATGGGATACCCTTTCGGCGGGTAGCTTGGCGCGTCATGCTTAACAAATTACTTACAGAACTTGGGGGCGGCATGCGAAAAGGCCCGCAGCAATGCTACGGGCCTTTGTCAAATCCTGTGTGCGTCGCTTAGACGTTGACGCTGCCGCCGCGTGGGCCAGCGATCAGCCATACGATAAAGCCGACGACCGGGAAGATCAGGACGCCGAGAATCCAGAGGATTTTCGCAAGCCCCGAAGCGCCGGAGGTGAAGATTTGATAGATCGCGTAGATGTCTGCGATCAGGATAATGAGTCCGAGAAGGCCGAATTCCATTGTAAAGCTCCTGGGTTGTAATCTGCATTACTGTCTGGAGTCACAACTTCCCGTTCGGCCCAGATGTTCCCGAAAATGTTACTGGAACCATTTCCCGTTTCGCCGAGTTGCCCTTGCATCGCCTAGAACGGCAAGTGAATTTGGAAGGAAATACTATGAAGACCTCTACAGCAGTAATCGCAGGCCTTGCCGCAATTCTGGTCATCGCATTCGCGATCTTTTTCATCGATATCGATCAGACTGAAGAAGGCGCGCTGCCGGATGTTGATGTGTCCGTCGAAGGCGGCAACCTGCCCGAGTTTGATGCGCAGACCGGTTCGGTTTCCGTGACTGAAGAAGAGGTCGACGTTGAAGTTCCGGACGTTGAAGTGACCACCGAAGAGAAAACGATCACCGTTCCCGGCGTTGAGGTTACTCCGCCCGCAGATGACTGATATCGTTTGATCGTTTGATCGTTTGATCGTTTGATCGTTTGAACGCAGAAAGCGCCCTCTGATTTGGTCAGGGGGCGCTTTTGTTATGGGATAGGGCTTAGTTGCGGGTCAGCTTGGTCGCGGGTTTCGCACCGTTGTCGCCGTCGGAGGCGAAGGTCAGCGTGACTTTATCGCCGGCCATCAGGTCGGACGGGACAAGGGTTTTGGCATCCAGCGTCCAGGATGATTTGTCTTGTAGGACGATGATATTCGCAAGGCGGTCATAAGCAAGGATCGTGCCGGTTGTCTCATCGGCAAAGGCGGGGGCAGAGAGGGCGGTCAGGCCCAGTGTAGCAAGGGCGATCAGGCGCATTTGGGATCCTCCGGATAAAGCGCAGACTCCGAATGTGGGGTGGGTGCGGGTGCAAAGCAATCACCTTGCAACGGGCGCATGAAAATAATTATGCGCCAAGCCGTAGCAGGGGAACTGCGGGCGGGTGGACGGGTTGTGCCGCTACATCCAACTGACAGGAGACAGCGATGAAAGCCCAATCGAAAGCCCAACAACGCGCCGCCGGTGCAGCCCTGTCTGCCAAGCGGGGCGAGACCAAGGTCAAGGATCTGCAAGGCGCGTCGAAAGATATGTACGACAGCATGTCGGAGGACGAGCTGGAGGAGATGGCCTCGACCGACCATGATGGGTTGCCGGACGAGGTGGATGACTAGACGCGCTGCCTAGCGCTTTTTGCCGCCGTAGCGGGATTTGCCACCGCGCATCCCGCCGCGACCGCCGGTTGATCGGCCCGACGCCTTTTGCGCGTCGTCGACGGCTTTTTCGACAGCGTACTGACGCGCCATCGGATCGTCGGCGATGGCCAGATCGACGGACTCGAGCCGTTTGACCTCGTCGCGCAGGCGTGCGGCTTCCTCGAATTCGAGGTTCTCGGCCGCTTTGCGCATATCGGTGCGTAGCCCGTCGAGCACGGTTTGCAGGTTGCCGCCTGCGAGCGGGTTATCGATCTTGGCAGTGACGCGGCTCATGTCCACATCGCCTTTGTAGAGACCGGCGAGGATATCATCGACGTTCTTCTTGACCGTTGTCGGCGTGATCCCGTGTTCTTCGTTATAGGCCAACTGCTTGGCGCGACGGCGGTCGGTTTCGCCAATCGCACGCTCCATCGAGCCGGTGATCCGGTCGGCGTACATGATCACGCGGCCTTCGGCGTTCCGCGCGGCCCGCCCGATGGTCTGGATCAGCGAGGTTTCCGAGCGCAGGAACCCTTCCTTATCCGCATCGAGAATCGCCACCAGCCCACATTCGGGAATGTCCAAGCCTTCGCGCAGAAGGTTGATCCCGATCAGCACGTCGAAAGCGCCAAGTCGCAGGTCGCGCAGGATTTCGATGCGTTCGATCGTGTCGATATCGCTGTGCATATAGCGCACGCGGATGCCCTGTTCGTGCATGTATTCGGTCAGGTCTTCGGCCATGCGTTTGGTCAGCACGGTGCAGAGCGTGCGATAGCCGTCGGCGGCGACCTTGCGCACCTCGTCCAGCAAGTCGTCAACCTGCATCTCGACAGGACGGATTTCGATCTTGGGGTCGATCAAGCCGGTGGGGCGAATGATCTGTTCAGTAAACACACCGCCGGATTGTTCGATTTCCCACGCGGCGGGGGTGGCCGAGACAAAGACCGACTGCGGGCGCATGGCATCCCATTCCTCGAACTTGAGGGGGCGGTTGTCCATACAGGAGGGCAGGCGGAACCCGTGTTCGGCCAGCGTGAATTTGCGTCGGTAGTCGCCTTTGTACATCCCGCCGATCTGCGGCACGGAGACGTGGCTTTCGTCTGCAAAGACAATCGCGTTGTCGGGGATGAATTCGAACAGCGTGGGGGGCGGCTCTCCGGGGGCGCGGCCCGTGAGATAGCGCGAATAGTTCTCGATCCCGTTGCAGACGCCGGTGGCTTCAAGCATCTCGATGTCGAAGTTGCAGCGCTGTTCAAGCCGTTGCGCTTCCAGCAGTTTCCCTTCGGCGACAAGCTGGTCCAGCCGCATCCGCAGCTCTTTCTTGATGCCGATCACCGCTTGGTTCATCGTTGGTTTCGGCGTTACATAGTGGCTGTTCGCATAGACGCGGATCTGGTCGAAAGTGCCGGTCTTCTCACCCGTCAGAGGGTCGAATTCGGTAATGCTTTCCAGCTCTTCGCCAAAGAAGGACAGACGCCATGCGCGGTCCTCAAGGTGGGCCGGAAAGATTTCAAGGCTGTCGCCGCGCACGCGGAAGGTGCCGCGCTGGAAGGCGGCGTCATTGCGTTTATACGCCTGCGCGATCAGGTCTGCGATCACTTGGCGTTGGTCATAGTTGTTGCCGGTCTTGAGGTCCTGCGTCATCGCGCCATAGGTCTCGACCGAGCCGATCCCGTAGATGCACGACACCGACGCGATGATGATCACGTCATCGCGTTCCAGCAGCGCCCGCGTGGCAGAGTGGCGCATCCGGTCAATCTGTTCGTTGATCTGGCTTTCCTTCTCGATGAAGGTATCGGACCGCGCGACATAAGCTTCTGGCTGGTAGTAGTCGTAGTATGAGACGAAATATTCCACGGCGTTGTCGGGGAAGAACCCTTTGAATTCGCCGTATAGCTGCGCCGCCAGCGTCTTGTTCGGCGCGAGGATGATCGCGGGGCGCTGCGTTTCCTCGATCACCTTGGCCATCGTGAACGTCTTGCCTGTCCCCGTGGCCCCCAAAAGCACCTGATCGCGTTCGCCCGACCGCACCCCTTCAGACAGTTCCTTGATCGCCGTGGGCTGGTCGCCTGCGGGTTCGAATTCGGTCGCCAGCTTGAACTTCTTGCCGCCCTCGAGCTTGGGGCGTTCGCGCACGTTGGGCGCGGGATTGGCAAGATAGGCGTCTTTGCGCTCGGGCAGACTGTCAGAGTGGGCGTAGGCCATAACATCGTCCTTTGGGGGTGTTCCCTAAGGTGTCATGTTTTCGCGCGGGTTCAAGGGGCACAGCCTTGCGCGACGCGCATATGTCGCTTTCGTCGCAGGCTTATTTGGTCAGTCGCTTGCGGTTGGCACGGACCTTTTTGCTGACCGGCACCATCGCGGCCGAAAAAATCTGGTCGGGCGTGCCCCCGGCAAAGGCGGCTTTGGTGGCCGCCTGATAGGCTTTGGTCATGGCGGGGCCTTTTTCATTCACCATTCGGGCGTTCTCTCCGCGGGTCTGGGGAAGGGCACCGGCCATCCCCAAAAGCCTAAGCGTCATAACGGCTTGGGTGTCGATCATCAGCTTGGCGAGGTTGGCATTGAGCGTCATCAGGGTCAGGGGGTTCATGAGAGGTGCTCCGATTGCATAAGGTTAGTCTATGCTGCGCCGCAGCATATGTAACGCGAATTCGGCACAAATCACTGTGATGCCTTGATCCTTGGCCGTATTTGGCTGATAAACCGCCTGATCACAGCGGAGATTCAGCTATGCGCGCGCGTATTTATCAGCCTTCCCGAACTGCCATGTCCTCTGGCACGGCCAAAACCCGTGTCTGGTTGCTGGAATTCGACCCAGAGCACGCGCGCGAGATTGACCCGTTGATGGGCTGGACCTCGTCGAAGGACACGCAAACGCAGGTGCGTTTGCAGTTCGCCACCAAGGAAGAAGCGGTGGAATACGCCCGCGATCACAATATCGACGCGCTGGTGCAAGACCCCAACAAACGCCGCGCAAATGTCCGCGCCGGCGGCTATGGCGAGAATTTCGCCACAGGGCGCCGCGGGGCCTGGACGCATTAACTCTTGCGACAGGGATGATTGCAGGCATGTCGCCCGCCTTCACCCCAGGCTTTGATCCCTGCGCTGTCGAACGACTGGCTCAGGGGGCTTTGGCGGTTTGACGGAAGGATCTTCAAAGCGCTGATTTAAGAGAGTTGAAATGCGTTTGCGCCATGCCGCGATAGGATTTCCAGCCTTCCGCTGTGGCTTTTGCAATATCGTCGCTGAGTACCGCCAAAGGCTTACCCGATGAAAACGCAAGCATCTGCGTTTGGGCCGCTTTTTCAAAAAAGTAGAGATCTTCGAATGGGTCGGCGAGGGTTGCGCGTGTCACTGTGAAGCCGTGGTTGCGCATGACCAGAACGGTGTTGTCCCCCATCGCTTGCGTAAGGTGGGCTCCCTCTGACGCGCTGTCGGAATTTAGGTTGAATTCCAGATTATATCCGACCCGCCCCCAAAACCGCGCGGTGTTGTTATCGATCGGGAGCAGGGTGGTTTCTTCTAGGCTGGCCAAAGCCGTTCCATACGCCGAATGACAGTGCAGGATCACGCGCGCGGCGGGGATTTCACGGTGCAACCTCCCATGTACGACCCATGGGGATGGGGCCGGTGCATTGCCGCCCTGTCTGTATATGTGCCGCTCAGATAACGTTCACCGCTTGTAGCGGAATACGCGGCACGGCCATGTACTAGCCGATGTTTGTCAAAGACGGATACACTCCGTCGCTTGGAGGGTAAATTTCATGATGAATTTATCATCCTGCAACAGCTTTCCGAAGCGGCAGAAGAGGGAAAATAGGTATTCAGCACCTCTTGGGGCAGGTCTACCAAATCCAGCATGTGCTGGCTGATCGTCAGGCCACGCTGGATGGGCGCGGGTTAATGCTGGGATAGAAGTCCATCACAACAGAGCAGGTGTTGGACGGCGCATTCGGGTCGTGGCCCGACGGCGACACAGATATTGGGGCCGCCTACTTTATCTCGTCGTCCGAAATGGAGGGCGGGAAAGCGGCGGCCCAATCGTTCGTCAACTGGGCCGTCGATATCCGCGGGACCAATAGCCTCGCGCGGTCGGGTGATGCCCGGAGATGACGATCTTAGCGCCCTTTCCAGACCGGATCCCTCTTTTCAGCAAAGGCGCGCGCACCTTCGGCGTTATCCTCGGACCCGTAAAGGACATCAACAGTCTTTAGCTGGCGTTTGGTGATCCGGTTCATCGCATCCTGAAAATTGCTATCTTCGGCATCGCGCACGATTTCCTTGATCGCGGCATAGACCAACGGGGGGCCAGAGGCCAAAAGGCGTGCCATATTCCATGCCTGTGTCATCAGATCATCCGCCGCGTGAATGTGGTTCACAAACCCCCAGCGGTGGGCTTCTTCGGCGTCAAGCCAGCGACCTGTGAACAGCATCTCCATTGCGATGTGATAGGGAATGCGCTTTGGCAATTTGATGGACGCCGCATCGGCTACGGTGCCTGACGTGATTTCGGGGAGCGCGAAACTTGCATGATCTGCCGCGAGGATAACGTCTGCAGACAGTGCCAGTTCAAGCCCGCCGCCACAACAAATACCGTTCACCGCAGCGATGATCGGCTTGTTCATGTCGCGCAACTCCTGCAGGCCGCCAAAGCCGCCAACACCGTAATTTCCATCCACTTCGTCGCCATCCGCGGCGGCCTTCAAATCCCAGCCCGGGCAGAAGAATTTCGGCCCCGCGCCTGTGATGATCGCCACGCGCAAATCAGGGTCATCGCGAAATGCAGCAAAGGTATCTCCCAGAATACGGCTGGTTTGCAGATCGATGGCATTGGCCTTTGGGCGATCCAGTGTGATTTCAAGTACAGCACCTTCGCGGCGCGTTTTCACGGGGCTTGTCATGTTGTTCCTTTCAACAAAAGCGTATCGGCGACGATCGCGCGGTCTTTTGTACAGATGAGTGGATTGATTTCGATCTCGGCAATCTCGTCGGCGTGGTCAGCGACAAAGTTCTGTAGCTTTAGGACCGCGTCAACAATGACATCTATGTTGGCCGGTTCACCACCGCGAAATCCAATCAATAGGGGGTGTATTCTTAACTGGCCCAAGGCGTTGCGAATATCGGTATCCGTGGTGGGCAGCAGTAAGGATTGACCATCCTCAAGAATTTCCGTCAGCGTACCCCCCGCTGCCAAGGTCAAGACAAACCCGTGGGCGGCGTCCGCAACGACGCCAAGCAGCAGTTCCGCGACGGTGCCGGTGATCATTTCTTCGACAAGGAAGGTCGAGGCCTGCATTTCTTGCGCCGCCGCGCTTACTTGTGCGGCGTCTATTAGGTTCAGCTTTATCGCGCCGACGTCGGTTTTATGGGCGACACCTTCGCCCTTCAGGACCACGGGAAAACCGATCTTTTCGGCGCAAGCGATCACATCCGCAGGGGCGATGCCCGCACGGCTTTTGGGGACATCGAAGCCGTATGCCGCAAGGGTCCGTTTGGCATCGCCTTCGGTGACGGTGGTGGTGGTTGTAAAGCTGGGGGCGCGCAGCAGGGGGTGGTGATTTCGGGTGGGCGGCATGTGGCAAGCGCTGATCGCTTCGCAGGTCGTGCCAAAGTCGCACAGCGGCACGATCCCCGCGCCAAACAGACGTTTTGCAATCGCTTCGGGAAGGTTTTCGACGATTGACCCAACCACGCCAAAAGGACGGCCCGTTCGATGCGCTGCGTCCTCGATTGACTCGATTGCGACCATCCAGTCATCGGCGGTGCAACTGTCCAATCTTGGAAAATCAAGCACCACGAGCGTCAGATCGATATCGTCGCCCGTCATGGCCGCAAATACTGCCGTCATGGCCGCCTTATCGCGCCAGATTTGCGTGTGGTAGTCCAAAGGATTTGCCAGATGGACCATAGAACTGAGGTGCTGTGAAAGCGTCGCTTTTTGATTGGTTTTCAGCGGTGGAAACGTCAGGCCATATTGCGCGGCGGTATCCGCCATGACGCTCGCCTCGCCGCCCGAGCAGCTTAGCGACGCAACTCGGGTGCTGGACAAGCGGCCATGGCAGTGGAACAGCTTTAACGCCTCAAGCAACGCACCGGGGGAGCTGACCCGCGCAATGCCGAGCCGCGCCAATACCGCATCTGAACCCGCGTTGCTGCCTGCGAGCGAGGCAGTGTGCGATATGGTCGCCAGTTGCGATTCCTGCGAACGGCCGACCTTCAATGCCACAATCGGTTTGCCTAGCGCGCGCGACATCCGCGCCAATTCCTCAAACGCCGCGATGTCACCAAAGCTTTCGATGTAAAGGCCAAGTGCGGTCACGCGGTCGTCGCGGATGACAGTTTGGGCGATGCTGGCAAGCCCTTGTTGCGCCTGATTGCCCGCGGTGATGGTATAGGCAATGGGCAACCCGCGTTGCTGCATCGTGAGGTTGATCGCGATGTTGGAGGACTGCGCCAAGATCGCCACGCCCCGTTCAACGGGCACCAGCCCATGTTGATCCGGCCAGAGCGCCACTCGATCCACGGCATTCAGAACCCCGTAGCAATTTGGCCCAAGAATGGGCATTCCCCCTGCTGCGGCTAGCAATTGATCGTTCAAAACGGCACCGTCGGCGGTTTCTTTGAACCCGCTGGCAAAACATACGGCGCCACCGGCTCCCATCTCATTCAGTTTGCCAACCAGCCCGATGGTTGCGTTACGGTTCACACCGATAAATGCCGCATCGGGGGCGTCTGGTAGATCAGCAAGCGTCTTGAAGGCCGGCAGCCCGCCGACACTGACTTTTTGGGGATGCACGGGCCAGATATGCCCCTTGAAGCCGATCTTCTGGTTCTGCTCAATCACGGAGTTGCACCACGCGCCGCCGCCGACGACGGCGATGGAACGTGGACGAAGGAGGCGCTCAAGATCACTCATACCCGTGGTCCTATGCGCCAAGGGGGCGCAATAGATCACGGCTGATGATGTGCCGCTGGATCTCAGATGTCCCGTCCCAAATCCGTTCGACCCGCGCATCCCGCCAGAACCGTTCGATCGGAAAGTCATCCATCAAGCCCATGCCGCCAAAGATTTGCAAGGTGGCATCCGTCACCCGCGCCAGCATTTCAGAGGCGTAGAGCTTGGCGCTGGCGATTTCGCGGTTCGCGGGCAGGCCCTGATCCAACCGCCATGCCGCCGCTAATGTCAGGTGATCCGCCGCATCGATTTCGGTTATCATGTCGGCCAGCTGAAAGCTGATGCCCTGATATTTGCCAATCTGCTGACCAAACTGTTTGCGTTCAGCCGCGTAGTTCAACGCCATGTCAAAACAACGTCGTGCTCGCCCTACAGACATCGTGGCGACCGTGATCCGCGTGGCATAAAGCCATTCGTTCATCACCGCAAAGCCGCCATCGACCTCGCCCAGAACCTGAGCATCGGGGAGGCGGCAGTTGTCAAATTCAAGGATCATGTTTTTGTAGCCACGGTGCGAGACGGACTTGTAGCCATCGCGGATCGTGAAACCGGGCGTGCCGCGGTCGACCAAGAAGGTCGTGATACGCTTTTTGGGGCCACGCGGCGTGTCGTCTTCGCCGGTTGCCACAAAGACGATCACGAAATCCGCATGATCCGCGCCAGAGATGAAATGCTTGGTTCCGTTCAGAACCCAGTCACCGCCATCGCGTTTGGCCGTACATTTCATGCCCCTCACATCTGACCCGGCATCGGGTTCGGTCATGGCCAGCGCATCCATCTTTTCGCCGCGAATGGCGGGGGTAAGATAGCGTTCAATCTGATCCTCTTTGCAGGCCATCAAGATATTTTGCGGCCGCCCGAAAAAGTGGTTCAAGGCCATAGACCCGCGGCCCAGTTCGCGTTCAACCAGCGCAAATTCAAGATGCGACAAACCGGCCCCGCCAACGCTTTCGGGGAAGTTGCAGGCATAAAATCCAAGATCGATCGTCTTTTGTTTGATTGCCTGCGCGACGTCATTGGGAACCTCGCCTGTGCGCTCTACCTCGGCCTCGTGGGGGTAAATCTCGTTTTCGACGAAGGACCGCACGGTAGAGACGATCATATCTTGTTCTTCGGTCAATCCAAAATGCATCAGCTATGCTCCGGTTTGGGCAGGGCGGCTTGGGCCGCGAGGATGGATGCGAGTTTGTCGCTGATATGCGTCGCAGGGTCGCAGGATTTGCGGGTTTCCAGACTGACATGCAGCAGGAATTGGTTGCAGGTCGCCACCACATTCCCATCTGCGTTTTTCAATTCGTGGAACAGCCGCAGTTTTTTACCCGCACTTTCAAGAATGGCCGTCACAACGGTGACGTTGTCACCGGCATGGCATTCATTGCGGAACTTGGTGTGGGTATCGGCGGTAAAGTAACTAAAGCCCGATTTGATATAGGCGTCATCGGCTCCGATCATGCGCATGACCGCATCGGCCGCATCTGACCACAGTTGGCCATAGCGGCTTTCATTCATGTGGCCGTTATAATCTGTCCAATCGATTGGAATGGCGCGGGCGACACTGATGATGGGTTTGGTAAAGTCGGGGTCGGTTTGGGACTCAAGGCGGGCGTCATGTGCCTTCAGCAACGCCCCTGCACCCCAATTACGGCCCTTGAGGGACCGCATCATTGACACCAGATTGTCGTCGCGAATGCGTTCAAGTTCGCGGATCGAATGGGTGCCGGATTGTTCATCCGACTGGCTGGCGATCATCTGCACCAGTTCGTCCGTAAGCTCAGGCACATCCATCAATTTGGTCCAGGGCCATTGCAGGCAGGGGCCGAATTGTTCGATGAAATGAGCCATCCCGGCCTCGCCGCCGGCAATGCGGTAGGTTTCGAACAAACCCATCTGCCCCCAACGCAGGCCAAAGCCGAACCGGATCGCGTCATCAATTTCTTTGGTTGTGGCGATGCCGTCCTTGATCAGCCAAAGCGCCTCGCGCCAGACCGCTTCGAGAAAACGATCGGCCACATGGGCGTCGATTTCCTTGCGCACCTTCAGTGGTTTCATGCCGATTTCAGCGAGCACGGTATGTGCGCGCGTGGTCGTGGCATCGTCACCGACCAGTTCGATAAGCGGCAACAGATAGACAGGGTTGAAGGGATGCGCGACGAAAATCTGGCTTGGGCGCAACGCCCCTTGCTGAAGCTCAGACGGTTTGAACCCTGACGTCGAAGACCCGATAAGCGCGTCTTCGCGACAGTGGGTCTGGATCTCGGTGAAGATCTTGTGCTTCATCTCTAGGCGTTCCGGCGCGCTTTCCTGAATCCAGTGGGCCTCTGCGACGGCTTCGGCCAGTGTGGGAACGATTTTCACCAGACCTTCAGGCGGCAAGGCGACCTCGGACAAGGCGGGCAGGGACCGTCGCGCGTTAGCCATGACTTCGCTGATTTTGCGTTCGGCTTCGGGATCAGGGTCAAAAATCGCGACGTCCCATCCAGACAACGCAAACCGCGCGGCCCAACCGCCGCCAATGACTCCACCGCCGATGATTGCTGCTGTTTTGGTCATCGTGGTGCCTGCTTTGTCAGGCCAAGTTTTTGGCGCACGGCATCGGGGCCCATGATGGCTGCCCCCATGTTTTCGATGATCGACGCGGCACGCGAAACAAGCGCCTCATTGGTGGCAAGCTCGCCCTTGCTAAGCCACAGGTTGTCCTCAAGCCCAACGCGCACGTTCCCGCCTGCCAAGACAGATGCGGCCACATAAGGCATCTCGTCACGACCAATCGAAAACGCGGACCAGTTCCAGTCGGCAGGGACATTGTTGACCATCGCCATAAAGGTGTTCAGGTCATTGGGTGCGCCCCACGGAATGCCCATGCACAGTTGTACCAAGGCGGGCGACGACAATACGCCGTCTTTAACCAGTTGTTTTGCATACCAAAGGTGGCCTGTATCGAAGGCCTCAATCTCTGGCTTCACGCCAAGCTCTTCCATGCGCGCGCCCATCGTTGTCAGCATGCCGGGCGTGTTGGTCATCACATAGTCGGCTTCGGCAAAGTTCATCGTACCGCAATCGAGGGTGCAAATTTCGGGCATACAGTCTTCGATATGCGCTAGCCGTTCCTCTGCGCTGACCATGTCGGTGGCGTCATTCAGCGGCAGTGGTGCGGACGGCGGGCCAAATACCATGTCGCCGCCCATGCCAGCGGTGAGGTTCAAGACCACATCGACATCTGCATCGCGGATGCGCTCTGTCACTTCGCGGTAGAGTTTCGGATCACGTGAGGGCACGCCGGTTTCAGGATCGCGCACGTGGCAATGCACAATCGCCGCACCTGCTTTAGCGGCGGCGATGGCCGAATTGGCAATCTGTTCAGGACTGCGTGGAACATGGGGTGAGCGATCTTGGCTACCGCCGGATCCGGTGACGGCGCAGGTGATAAAGACATCACGGGTCATGTGCAGGGGCATTTTAGTCTCCTTTAGGATTTGCCCGTAGAGTACATGGATTGATCGATAGGAATGTGCAGTGTTAGACATAAATATGCACAAAAAGGCAAAATCGCCGGCTCAGACCGTAAAAATCGATCTTCTGCTTTTCGATGGATTTTCGAATCATTGTCTGGCCAACACGCTAGAGCCGTTTCGTGCCTCAAACACCATTACCGGCCAGTCGCCCTTTCAATGGCGACTGCTTTCGCTTGATGGTGGCCTCGTGCGGTCTTCAAGTGGGATGTTGGTGCAAACCGAAAAGGCCACAGCCACAAAACCACCGTGTGATTATCTTATGGTGACCGCCAGCTATGGCCACCTTACGTTGTGTCGTAGTCAGGTGTTGTCCGCGCTGCGGGTCCTGTGCGCCAACGCGAAATGTCTGGTAGGGCTTGATATGGGGGCTTGGCTGCTGGCAGCTGCAGGGCTGTTGGACGACAGGTCCGCCACCATCCATGCGCATCTTTTTGAAAGCTTTTCTGAGACCTTTACGCAGATAGATACTCGGCAAGAGCGGTTCGTGATAGACGGAAGCCGGATCACCTGTGGGGGTGCCATGGCGTCCTTTGACCTGGCCCTGATGTTAATAGGAGAGCACTGCGGCGAGATCACACGTCTTGATGTCGCGTCCTTTTTTCTACATCAAGGCGATCAGCCGTTTGGGGATGCCGACAACATATCTGTGCGTTCAAAACTTGTTTCGCGGGCACTTGTTCTGATGGACGAGAATATCGAAGCACCGGTGCCGATCCCGATTATTGCAAGTCGTCTTGGTTGTTCGCTGAAAAGCCTGCAAAGGCGGTTCGCGCGCATTTTGAATGCGACGCCGGGGCAAGTCTATCGCCACAGACGTTTGATCGCCGCGAAAAGCTTGGCCGAAAGCACCGACCTATCCATCGCAGAGATCGCGGCGCGGTGCGGGTACGAGAACGCAAGTTCTATGACGCGCGCATTCAAAAGTCAGTTTGGCACGACGCCAATGAACACGCGAACAGATTGATCGGCACCTCTAATCTTCTTTCAAATAGGCGTGAAGGCCGGCCAATCGCTGATGCCGCTGTAAAGCGATATCGAAGAAAATACCCAGGTCGTGAATCCATTCCGCCGCATCCGTTGCCCTGCGCGTATACCGCCGAGGCACCCGCCGTTTGGTATCCCGCCGAAGTATAACCTTGAAGTATGGCGCATCCTGCGCTATTGTACACGTGTATAATAGCGCAGGATGGAAAGTGCTTTTGTCGGACCACACGCCCAAGTTCAAACGAGAGCCAGCAGAGCACCGTAGGGAGGCGTTGATAAAGGCCACCTTGTTGGTGATTGCCGAAAAAGGCGTTCAGGCTGCGACGGTCCGTGCGATTGCTGGTCGTGCGGATGTGTCACAAGGTATGATCCGGCATCACTTTTCGTCGAAAGAAGACCTTATTACCGCGGCCTATGAACATCATATGGACCGGCTTACTGATTTGACATCTGCCTTCGCGGATGCCGACAGGTGGGCGCCAGCGGCACGGTTGGCGGCTTTCGTCGTCGGCAGTCTGACACCGCCGGTTGTGGACGCCGGTTCAGTCAGTCTTTGGGCGGGTTTCCTGACCAAGGTCCATGATGACGAGCAGATGCGCGATAGTCATGAACGGACCTACTACAAATATCGCAACCGCCTTGAGGCGTTGATTGCGGCTGTATTGAACGAAACAGGTCAGCCACGCTCGGCACCCGAACTGCGGCATCTGGCGATCGCTTGCAACGCTGTGATCGATGGATTGTGGATGGAAGGCGGTGTTCTTCCGAGCGCTTTCGCGCCGGACGAGCTTTCAGAAATCGGGGTTCGATCCGTCGGAGCAATCCTTGGGATAGACCTCACAAACGTAGGGCAACAGACATGAGACAGACAGATATAACCCGACGGCTGGCGGGGCTTGGCGGCGCTAAATGGGAAGTTCATCTGAAGGCCCGCGAGCTTGCCGCACAGGGCCGCGATATTATTGAGCTGACCATCGGGGAGCCGGATGTGCCCACACCCGACACGCTTGTGGAGGTCGCGGCTGATGCAATGCGCCGTGGTCGTACCGGCTATTCTGACGGTCGAGGCGAAATAGGGCTGCGCACCGCATTGGCCGAGCGCTATTCGCGCAGCGCGGGCCGCCCGATTGCTTTGGATCAGGTTATGTGTTTCCCCGGAACGCAGACGGCACTTTATGCGGTGCTATTGGGCGTGGCCGAGGCGGGTCAGCAGGTTCTGGTGGGCGATCCGATGTATGCCACTTACGAAGGGGTTATCCGCTCCAGCGGTGCCGAGATGGTGCCCGTCCCGCTGCGCCCGAAAAACGGCTTTCGCCTTCATGCGGATGACATCGCCGCAAGGATCACCCCGCAGACCACGGCAATCCTGCTGACCACGCCACATAATCCTACCGGCGCGGTCCTGACCCGCGCCGATATCGACGCCGTGGGTGAACTGGCACTTGCCCATGATCTTTGGATTATCTCTGATGAGGTCTACGCAGACCTGACCTTTGACGGGTCTGAATTTTGCTCGCCCTTGCGGAGTCCTGAGCTGGCTGACCGCGTTATCGTTGTTTCTTCGATCTCAAAGTCCCACGCAGCACCGGGCTTTCGCAGTGGGTGGTGCATTGGGCCGAAAGCTTTTACCGAAGCACTTTTGCCGCTGTCGGAAACAATGCTCTTTGGAAACCAGCCTTTTATCGCTGACATGACCGAAAAAGCCGTACGCGAAGGATCACCTGTCGCGGGTGGGATGAAGCAGCGCTTTGCCGGCCGATCAGAGCGTTTGTATCGCCGCCTGTCTGACGAGAGCCCGTTGAGGGTGCACCGCCCACAAGCCGGCATGTTCGCTATGATCGACGTTTCGGCAACCGGAATGAACGGGACCGACTATGCCATGCATTTGCTTGAGCACGCTGGCGTCGCGGTCATGCCCGGTGCGTCATTTGGTCAAACACTTGATGCTTGGGTACGGGTGGCGCTGACGACCGGCGACGCGGCCTTCGATGCGGCCTGTGAGCGGATCATCCGGCACGCGGCACAGTTTGAACTGGAAACAGCATGAGCAGTATCGGCGAGGCGCTGGTCGCGCAGCTTTCAGATCGCGGTGTCGACTGTGTCTTTGGCATCCCTGGCGTACATACGATTGAGCTTTACCGTGGCTTGGCGGCCTCGGGTATTCGCCATGTAACGCCCCGGCACGAACAGGGCGCAGGCTTTATGGCGGATGGCTATGCGCGGGTATCGGGCAAACCCGGTGTCGCCTTTGTTATCACCGGGCCGGGGCTGACCAATACGTTGACCGCAATGGGACAAGCGCGCGCGGATTCGGTGCCGATGCTGGTGGTCTCTGGCGTCAATACGCTGACCAGCCTTGGCAAGCGCATGGGGCATCTGCACGAGCTGCCGGATCAACGGGCAATGGCACGGACCGTCGCGCTGATCTCCGAACGTGTTGAAAGCGCCGATGACCTGGCCCCTATGCTCGACCACGTCTTTGACCCGTTCCAGTCCGGTCGACCTGGACCCACACATCTTGAAATACCGCTAGATGTTGCCGGCGCGCCCTATACCGCCGAAGCGCCCACCCAGTCTATCGCCGCAGTGCCTGCACTGTCTGCCGAACAGATATCACAAGCAGCCGCGTTATTGGCGCAGAGCAAGACACCCCTGATCCTTGCCGGTGGCGGGGTCCGCAAAGCGGGGGATGCCCTGCGCGCGCTTGCCGAGAAGCTTGGCGCGCCGGTGGTGCAAACGGTGAATGCACGCGGCGTTATGTTTGATCATCCGCTAGGCGTTCCGGCCAGCCCCAGCCTGCAAGCCGTGCGCGCGCTGATCGCGCAGTCGGACGTCGTACTGGCTTTGGGCACCGAATTGGGCCCGACGGATTACGATATGTACGCCTCTGGCACCATGCCCGAGATACAAAGACTTATTCGCGTCGATATATGTGCTGAACAGCTTTCCCGCCATGCGACTGAACTCCCGATCCTCGGCGATGCTGCTTCTGCAATCGACGCGCTGAATGCTGCAATCGACGGGGATGTGGCATCAAACGGTGCCGATCGGGCCGCCAAGGCTCGCCGGGATGCTTTTGACGAAATTGGTCGGGAGATGCGCGCGCTTTGCGATACCCTTGCTGAGGTGCGCGGTGCCGTTCCGGGGGCGATCATGGTCGGCGATTCCGCCCAGCCGATCTACGCAGGCAACCTTTATTACGATCACGACCGCCCGGGCGGCTGGTTCAATGCCGCCACTGGCTTTGGCGCGCTTGGTTATGGCATCCCCGCCGCAATCGGGGCGGCGTTGGCGGCACCCGACACCCCAGTGATCTGCATCGCTGGCGACGGCGGTGCGCAGTTCAGCCTGCCGGAACTGATGTGCGCGGTGCAAGAAAAACTGCCGATTTGCTTCCTCATCTGGAACAACCACGGCTATCAAGAAATCGCCACTTCTATGGTGGACGCGGGGGTGAGCGTTGTGGGATGCGACCCGACCCCGCCGGACTTTGCTGCCGTTGCACAATCTTGTGGCTTGCCTTTCTGGCGCTGTGACACGCGACCGGGGGGAGTCGCCGAAGCGCTTCAAGCGGCCATGGTGGCAGGTGGGCCAAGTTTGATTGAAATTCAAGCACAGCCGTCGCCCGTGCCCGCGAAGGAAAGAGCATGACATGATTGACCCCGGCTATGTGTTCACACGCACCGTCACGGGCTGCACATAACTACGGTTCAATTTATGTTTGCTCTGCCGCGTGGGTTTTTCCGCACCACCAAAAAAAGGGGGCAAGGCGGAACGGCCTTTTAGATGTTCGTGTTCTGTGTTTTATCGACCTGCGTTCTTGCGTTGAGAAAAACTTGGTGGAGTTTTACGAATTCTTTCTACTTTTCTTGTACGACGCCCGTGACGGGCGGTGTGAGCGATACATATTCACAGGGCGGCCCCTCGCACGGTCGCCCGTTTTCATTTCGACCTGCTGAACAGATGCGCAAAGGTACAGAAACATGACGATCACCCAACTCGTGACCCACTCAGGCGGTTTTCATGCGGATGAACTCCTATCCTCTGTCATCCTGACGCGGCTGTTTCCAGACGCCACGGTGCTGCGCAGCCGCGACAAGGCGCTGATCACGCCGGCCGAGGGGCGCATCATCTACGACGTGGGCGGTGACTTTGATGCCGAGGCAGGGATTTTCGATCACCATCAACGTCCCAATCCGCTGCGTGAAGACGGGCAGCCCTATAGCTCTTTCGGGCTGATCTGGGCGCATTACGGGCATGATTATCTGCGCGCGCTCGACGTGCCCGAGGCGGATGTGAACGCCATCCACGACAGTTTCGATCGCGGGTTTGTTCTGCCGATCGACCTGCTGGATAATGGTGCCGTCAACGCGTCAGAGGCGGGGCCGCTGTTTGCCGGTCTGACCTTGCCCGCGCTGTTGGAAAGCCTGAAACCCGTCTTCGATGACCGCGAGGAAGGCGTGGACGACCGCGCCTTTGCCGCCGCCTTGCCCATTGCGCGCGCCTTTGTCGAAGCGTCGATCCGTCGCAAAGCCGCCAAGTTCCGCGCCGAAGCGATGGTCATGACCGCCATTGATGCCGCGGGCGAGGGGCATGTGCTGGACCTGCCCATGGGCATGCCGTTTCGCGGGGCCGTGTTGAAGGCGGGGGCGGATCATCTGTTGTTCGTCATCCACCCGCGCGGCGAGGAATGGACGCTGACAACGATCCGGTCCGGGGATGATACGTTCGAGAACCGCGCTGATCTTCCGGTGGCTTGGGCGGGTCAAAAAGACGCCGCGCTTGAGGAAGCATCAGGCGTCAAAGGGGCAAAGTTCTGCCATAACGGCCGCTTTATCGCCGTCGCCGATAGCCGCGAGGCGATTTTGCAGATGGCCGACATCGCGGTGAAGGAAGCGCTGGCAGCGTAACCCGCGCGGCGGGCCTCTTGTCGCCTGCCTGTGGCCTGCGTTACGGCTTGCCCCCGTGGCGCGCGCGATTACACTGCGCGTTCAGCCATCGGGGGGCGTGACGCGTGAACAGCCAACTTAGACATTTGCCACAGATCGATACGCTGTTGCAGCAACCGCATGTAGCGTCTTTGGTTGCGACCTACAGCCACGACGAGGTGCGCCGCGCCCTGCGCGAAACGCTCGACCAGCTGCGACGTGATATTCGGGGCGGCGGGGTGGTCGATCTGCCCGATTTCGCCAGTGAACCCTTTGCCCATAGCCTTGCCGACCGGATAAAGGCAGCCCGTCAGCCGAACCTGCGCCCTGTTATCAATGCCACGGGTATCATCATCCACACCAATCTGGGCCGCGCCCGTCTTGCCCCCGAGGCGCTGCAGGCGATGGACCAGATCGCTGCGCGGCCTTCGAACCTTGAGCTGAACCTGAAAACCGGCAAGCGCGGGTCGCGCTATGACCATGCCGAGGCGCTGATCTGTCAACTGACCGGCGCAGAGGGGGCGCTGATCGTGAACAACTGTGCCGCGGCGGTGGTCTTGGCCCTGATGGGCACCGCCGCGGGGCGCAAGGTGATCGCATCGCGCGGGGAACTGATCGAGATTGGCGGGTCTTTCCGTCTGCCCGATGTGATCGCGCAAAGCGGTGCAGAGCTGAAAGAGGTCGGTGCCACCAATAAAACGCGGCTTAGTGATTATGCCGATGCGGTGGACGAGGATACGGCGGTTCTGTTGAAAAGCCACACCAGCAACTTTCGCATCGTGGGCTTCACCTCTGCCCCGTCACGCAATGATTTGGCGCAACTGGCGGCGGAGCGGGATCTGATCCTGATGGAGGATCTGGGCAGCGGCGTGCTGATTGACCTTGCCCCCTTTGGGCTGCGCGATGAGCCCGTGGTGGCGGATATCCTCAAAGCGGGTGTCGATCTGGTCATGTTCTCGGGCGACAAGCTGCTTGGTGGGCCGCAGGCGGGGATCATCGCGGGACGGGCGGATATTATCGCGGTGCTACGCAAGCACCCGTTGCTACGGGCGTTGCGCATCGACAAGCTGTCGCTCGCCGCACTCGAGGCGACCTTGCGTCTTTACCTGCCGCCCCATGATCCGCTGGCGCGGGTGCCGGTCTTGCGCGCGCTCTCGCAGCCTTTGGCAGAGGTAGAGGCGCGGGCGCAAAGGCTCGCGGGTTCCCTCGCAGAGGTGAAGGGGGTGGATGTTGAGGTGATGGCGTCAGCCGCCTATGTCGGCGGCGGGTCGCTGCCGCAGCAGGACCTGGACAGTTTCAGTGTCGTCGTGGCTTGTGCCGCGCTCTCTGCTGAAACCCTTGCGGATCGTTTACGGGGCGGGGTGGTGCCCATTGTCGGGCGTATCCATCAGGGCAAGCTGTGGCTGGACATGCGCACGGTAACGGATGACGAGCTACCCGATATCGTCGCGGCGCTGGGCGCGATTGCCGCCATATGACATCGGCCTGCGTGATCGTGATCGGCCATGTGGATCATGGCAAGACGGCGCTGGTGCGCGCCCTCACGGGGATGGAGACGGACCGGCTGGCCGAGGAAAAAGCGCGTGGCCTGTCGATCGCGCTAGGCTTTGCCCATTGCGAGATGGCGGGTGGGACGCTTGACCTGATTGACGCGCCCGGGCACGAGGATTTCATCCGCACCATGGTGTCGGGTGCGAGCGGCGCGCAGGGCGCGATGCTGGTCGTCTCGGCGGTGGAGGGCGTCGCGGCGCAAACGCGCGAGCATGTGCAGATCGCAAGACTGTTGCAGGTGCCCGTGGCGGTGGTCGCGGTGACCAAGGTGGATTTGATCCCCGAGGCAGCATTGCCCGCCCGTCTGGTGGAAATTGCGGATGCCCTTGCCGCGCAAGGCGTTACCGGGGCCGAACTGGTGCCCTGTTCAGCCACGACCGCTGGCGGGACGGATCATCTGCGGCAGGTCTTGGCGCGGCGGTACACCGCTTTGCCCGCGCGGGCCGCGCCGATGGGGGCGTTCCTGCCGGTGGATCGCGCGTTCACACTGTCGGGACGCGGAACGGTGGTGACGGGCACGCTGCTTGGTGGCGCGTTGGCGGTTGGCGCGGCGTTGACCGTGCAGCCAAGCGGTGCGGCCACGGTGGTACGTGGCCTGCAAGCACGCGGCGCGGCGCGGGAGAGGGTCGCGGCGGGCGAGCGGGTCGCGGTGAACCTGCGCGGTATCGCGTTAGAGGATATTGCCCGCGGCGATGTGATCTGTACGGGCGGGCAGGGGGCGACGCTTTGTATGGATGTGTGGTTGACCGTCTCTGACACGGCACCGCGACCGGTCAAACACATGCAGGATTTGCGCGTGCTGTGGGGCACGGCGCATGAGGTCGCGACCCTGCGGATGATAGGCGGTGGCCAGATCGCGCCGGGGGGCGCGGGGCTGGGGCAGTTGCGCTTCAAACGCCCCGTGGTGGGGTTCGCGGGGCAGGCGGCGGTGCTGCGCCAGCTTTCCCCTGCGGCGACGCTGGCGGGTGCGGTGATCCTTGACCCGCAGGCCACGGCAGTCGGGGCGGGCGACAGACGGCGGTTGGCGGTGATGCAGGCGGCACATCAGCAGGATGGTACCGCCCTTGCCGCAGCGCTTTGTGCGCAGGGGCGCGGGGTGGCGCTGTGGTCTGATCTTGTCCGGTTGGCGCGCTGCGATGCGACGGCTGCGCTACCCACGGGCGTTGTGCGGTTATCGCCGGAACATATCGCGCTGGCCGACGACCTCGTCACGGTGCAAACGGCGGTGGTGGCGGCTTTGCAGCGCTTTCACGCTGACCACCCGATCAAGCAGGGGGCGGCGCTTTCGATGCTGCAACGGGTGACGCCGCTGCGGGGTTTGGTGCCTTTCGCCCAAGCCGAATTGTTTAGGGGCGGAGAGGTTGTTTTGCGCGACGGTTTGGTCAGTCTCGCACGGCATGACCCCTTCGCAGCACTTGCCCCGCAACAGCTTGCCCGCCTGACCGAGATCGAAGAGAGGATGCGCACAGGTGGCACCTCCCCCCCTGATGTGCGGCAGTTCGATGCGCCTGATGACGCGGATCTGATCGCGCTGATGGTGGCGCAGGGGCGGTTGGTGTCCTTGGCGAATATCGCGCTGAAACAGCAGGTCGTGTTTCACGAGGCAACCATCGGCCAAGCGCGGCGGAGCCTTGCGGCAATCTTCCCCCCGCCCGTGGCCTTTACCACCAGCGAGGCGCGCACCGCCTTGGGCACCACCCGCAAGTTCATCGTGCCGCTGCTTGAGCATCTGGATGCGCTAGGCATGACCCTGCGGATTGGTGACACGCGGCAGATCGCGCCGCAGACGCATTAGGCTTTCGCTTGCCCGGCGGCAGGGCTACGGTGTGGCAACGCGGAGACGACCGGAGTCTGGTGGCTTCCCTGGTCTTCAAAACCATGGACGCGTCGATACGGCGTGTGGTGGGTTCGATTCCCATCCGTCTCCGCCAAGCTGTCTGGACATGCCTGACGATCCCCCACAGTATGCAGCGGCATACTTGGGAGGGGGCGACATGAGTGATCGGAAACCGGAATTTACCCTGAAGGATCTGCAAGGCGCGGCCCATCATTTTGACGGCACGGGCCCTGCGCTGGTCTGTTTCGTGAAAGAGGATTGCGAGACCTGCAATATTGCGGGGCCGGTGCTGCAAGCGCTGTCGCAGGCCTATGGCGATGCGGTGCGGTTTCTGGTGCCGGGGCAATCCGGCGAGAAGAACGGCGATTTCGCGCAGCGCCACGGGCTGACCATGCCGGTGCTTGAGGATGCGGGCTGCAAGACCTCGTTCGACTGGGATTTCGAGATTGTGCCCGCGCTCTACTGGATTGATGAAAGCGGCGCTGTCGTGACCCACTTTGAAGGCTTCGTGCGCGATGACTGGCAGGCATTGTCCGACCAGATGGCCCGTGCGACGGGCAAGGCTGCCGCGCAGATCGATTGGGACAGCCTGCCCGCCTGGCGTCCGGGATGCGGGTCGAAACACTTTGACCCCGAGGTCTACGACGCGCTGCGGGCAGAAGCCGAAGGCAGCCGTCTGCGCGCCCGCAAGGTAGAGGTCGCCAGCGGCGATGACATGGCGGAATTCATGTTCGATCAGGGGTTCTCGGACGGGTTGCCCTTGGTGCCGCCGACGCCCGAACGGGTGATCCGCATGTTGGAAGGGACGCATCGTGATCCGCAGGATGTCATCGCCACAGTGCCGCCGAATATGGGCATCGCCACGGTCGAAAAGATCGCGATCAATGCGGTGATGGCGGGGTGTAAACCCGAATATCTGCCTGTGGTGATCGCAGCGGTCGAAGCCGTCTGCACGGATGAATTCAACGTCCACGGGGTCACTGCCACGACGATGGGCGCGGCGACGGTCATGGTGGTGAACGGGCCGATCGTGGACAAGATCGGGCTGAACGGCGGCTTGGGCGCTTTGGGTGCGGGGAACCGTGCCAATGCCACCATCGGGCGCGCGCTGCGGCTGATCATCCGCAATGTCGGCGGGGCGACCACGGGCGGGGTCGAACGGTCTGTCCTGGGTAATCCGATGAAATACACCATGTGCTTTGCGGAGAACGAAGCAGCCTCGCCGTGGGAGCCGCTGCATGTGGAACGCGGCTTCAAGGCGGAAGATTCGGTCGTGACCGTCTTTGCCATGACGGGCGGGCCGGTGCATCTGGTGGACCAAACCTCGCGCAGGCCGGACCAGATCGCGGGGTCATTGGGGCAGGGGCTTGAAGGGGTGTTCCTGCCGAAGATGCACAACCTGCCGATTGACGCTCTGCTGGTGGTCTGCCCCGAGCATATCCAGACGCTGACCGTCGATGGCCCCTACTCCAAGGACAGGCTGCGCGACCGTATCCAAGAGGTCACGGCGCGCCCCTTGTCGGAGATGGTGCAGGATGACCATTCGGGCGCGGGTATCCCCGTGGCGGACGCGGAACGCATGGGGCCGGAAAAACTGGCGCAGTTGGCCCCTAAATTTGCGGGCAAGGAATATATCCATATCGTCGTGGCCGGTGGCGATGCGGGCAAATTCTCGTCCGCGTTCCACGGGTGGGCCACGGGCGAAGTGGGGTCGATTTCCGTTTCCAGAAAGATCGATCTAGGCTAGCTTTCACAGCAGAGGAGGACGTGAATGACAATAATTCTTGACCCGACGGACGAACGTGTCCCCGTCGCGCGTCAGATCAGCGAACGGTCCGGTTCGGTGCAGGGGGTTGTCGGGCTGCTGAACATCAGCAAGCCGCGCGGCAATATCCTGCTGGATGAACTGGACAGGTTGTTGACCGAAAACGCACCCGGCGTTGAGATCCGGCATTATACCAAGCCGACTTTCGCCAAACCGTGCCCCGACACGCTGCGCCACCAGATCCGCGATGAATGCGACTTTCTGGTCGAAGGGCTGGCGGACTGAGGATCATGTACCACGTGCAGTATGCACGATACAGTCTGGTTTGAAATCCAGGGGATCCCGTCTGTTTCCATCGCTTCAAGCGTGTTTGGCCAAGCCGCTGAAACGCAGCGCAAGGCCTTAGGCATGGAGGGCGCGCGCTATGTGCTGGTGCCGCATCCTATTCAGGATGCCACGGACGACGAAATGCGCGCCAAGGCGCGTGAGGCGTTCGACCAGATCATCGGGGCGTTGCGCGATGCGTGACTGACGCAAAAGACATAGGGCGGCGCGGGAAACCTGCGCCGCCTTTTTCGTGGGCGGATGTTGGACGAGGGTTACAGCTCGGTCAGCCAGTGCAGTTCTGACAGGTCGTCGTTGATCCAGATCATCGCATCGACGCTGTCCGCTTCGGGTGGGTGCGCCAGCAGTTGCGCAGGGATTGCTGTGGCACGGGCCAGTGCCCGCTCTAACGGCTCGCCCACGGTGATGTGCATATAGCGCACGGCTTGCAGCAGGGTCAGGTCGGCCCCGGCCAGCGTTCCGTCGGCCAGCGTCAACCGTCCGTCGCGGCGCAGGATCTCGCGGTCGTTCAGGGTGAAGCTGGTGATATCAGAGCCGCCAGTCGCCATCGCGTCGGTCACCAGAAACACCTCTGCCGCGCCGCGGTTGGCGGCAAGTGCGGCGCGGATCATGGCCGGATGGACATGCACCCCGTCGGCAATCAGGCCGGATGCCACGCGCGGATGATCAAGTGCCGCCCCCACCAGCCCCGGGCTGCGCGCGTTGGCCTGGCTCATGGCGTTGAACAGATGCGTCGCCATGCGGGCACCGGCGCCAAAGGCGCGCATGGCGGTGTCATAGTCGCAATCACTATGGCCCAGCGACACCAGCACGCCCGCCTGCGTCAGCGCCGCGATCTGATCGGGGGTGGCGTTTTCGGGGGCGAGGGTCATCATCAGGTTCGGGATCCGGGCCACGGCATCGGTCAGCATCGCCATATCATCGTCAGACAGGGGGCGGATCAGGCTGCCGTCATGGGCACCTTTGCGGGCAACGCTCAGATGCGGTCCTTCAAGGTGGAGCCCCGCAATACCGGGCATGCCCAGGTGCAACGCCTCTGCCACGGCGGCGATGGCAGCGCGGCTATGGGCGGGGGTGTCGGTGATCAACGTGGGAAGAAATGCGCGGGTGCCAAGCCGTCGATGCGCGGCAGCCATCGCGCGCAGCGTGTCCAGATCGGGCGCGCTATTGAGCATCACGCCGCCCCCGCCGTTCACTTGCAGATCCACAAACCCGGGGGAGAGGATGCCCCCGTTAAGCCTCCGGGTTTTGGCCCCCACCGGTAGCGCGGTCAGGGGGGTGATGCGCGGGATGCCGTCGGAGTGCACCACAAGCGCGTGACCGGTCAGCAGATCGTGCCCGTCAAAAATGCGCGCGCCGGTATAGGCGGTGAGGGGTGCGGTCATGCCCGCGCGGCGCGCAGGGCCAGTGCGACGGCCCCGTCGAGTGCACGGCCTTTGGTTTCGACCAGATGGGCGGTCTGCGTGTCGGGCAGATAGGCGGCGTAGTGGGGGCCGACGCCGCCGGTCAGGCACAGCGGGCCGCCGGGTTGGTGGTCGAGCGCGATCAGGGCGCGGGTCAGGTAATCGGCCCCGCTAGCCATCAGCGCCCGTCCGATGCTGTCGCCCGCCGCGGCGGCCTGTACCACATCGGGGGCAAGGGTGGCGAAATCGCCGGGCCGCGCCTTGAGGCTGAACTGCACGATGCCCGCGCCACCGCCGAATTTATCCAGCATCTGCTGCGACAGGGGGCTGGCGGGGGTGATCCCGTCAACGACGAGCAAGGTCTGCTCTAGCACGCCATGCCCCAGCCACGCGCCCGACGCCTGATCCGAGACCTGATAACACCAGCCGCCGATACAGGTCTGCACGCCGGCCTTTTGGCGGCCCACGATGGTGCCGGTGCCAAGGGCGATCAGGTGGCAGTCCTGCTCTCCGACGGCACCGACGATGGTGGTGGTGGTGTCTTCGGTCACGACGGATTTGGCAAAGGGCAGACCCGCCTGCACGCGCGGGCCCATTTCCGGCCCCGTGTATCCCGCAAGCCCCAGATGAGCCACGGCACGGGGCATGTCGGCGACATCCAGACCGGCGCTCTCTATCGCGTTGCGCGTCGCGGTCAGCACGCTGTCGATCGCGGTGGCGCAATCGGTGCTGACATTCGCCCGCCCGCCTTTGCCTTCGGCAAGGATACGGCCATCGGGGGTGGCAACAGCGGCGCGGCAACCGGTGCCGCCTCCGTCAACGCCGATCAGGAAAGGAGGGTCTATTTGTGTCATCCGAATTGTTTAGGGCACCTGTTTTGGCGGGGAAAGACAATTTTCGCCATTCGTTTTACCCATGGTCGCAACGGGTTTGCAAATGGCACATGCGCGTGATAAGTTAGCGCTAACATACTCACGTCTTTGTAGGAAGGCCCTTAGGCCCACCCACGTCACGAAGGAAAGCATGATGTTGAACGATACCGTAGCCCGTGTCACCGACCGGATCATCGAACGCAGCGCGCCAAGCCGGGGGGCCTATCTGGCGCGGATGCGCCGCGCCGCCGAGGAAGGGCCGGCACGGGCGCATCTTTCGTGCAGCGGGCAGGCGCATGCCTATGCCGGTGCGGGGCAAGACCAAGCCGCGCTGGCGACGCAATCGGCGGGCAATATCGGGATTATCACGACTTATAATGACATGCTGTCGGCGCACCAGCCGTTTGAACGCTTTCCGACCCTGATCCGCGACACCGCGCGCGCGGCGGGCGGGACGGCACAGGTTGCAGGCGGCGTGCCTGCGATGTGTGACGGCGTGACCCAAGGCACCCCGGGGATGGAGCTGAGCCTGTTCTCGCGTGACATCATCGCCATGGCGGCGGGTGTCGGGCTTAGCCACAACACTTTCGATTCCGCGATCTATCTGGGGGTCTGTGACAAGATCGTGCCCGGTCTGGTGATCGCGGCGCAGGCTTTCGGGCATCTGCCGGCGGTGTTCCTGCCTGCGGGGCCGATGACCTCGGGCATCTCCAACGACGAGAAAGCGATCGTGCGCCAGAAATTCGCCGCAGGCGAGGCCACGCGCGAAGAGCTGATGGCGTCGGAGATGGCGGCCTACCACGGGCCGGGCACCTGCACCTTCTATGGCACCGCCAACACCAACCAGATGTTGATGGAGTTCATGGGCCTGCACCTGCCCGGCGCGTCCTTTGTGAACCCCAACACGCCCCTGCGTGATGCGCTGACCGTTGCGGGGACGCAGCGGGCGCTGGCGATCAGCCATCTGGGCAATGAATACACACCCGTTTGCGATGTGCTGGACGAAAAAGCCTATGTGAACGGCATCGTCGGCCTGCATGCGACGGGCGGGTCGACCAACCTGCTGATCCACCTTGTCGCGATGGCGCGGGCCGGTGGGATCGTGCTGGACTGGCAGGATTTCTCTGACCTTGCCGATGTCACGCCGCTGCTGGCGCGGGTCTATCCGAACGGCTTGGCCGATGTGAACCACTTCCACGCGGCTGGGGGCTTGGGCTTTATGATCGGTCAGCTCATGGCGGGCGGCTTGCTGCATGACGAGGTCAAGACCATCGCGGGCGACGGGCTGTCGCGCTATACCCAAGACCCCAAGCTCAAGGATGGCGCGATCGAATGGGTCGCAGGCCCGACCGAGACGCTGAACGAAAAGATCGTGCGCCCCATTGGCGATCCGTTCCAGCCCACGGGCGGGTTGAAACGTCTGGCAGGGAACCTTGGCAATGCGGTCACCAAAGTCTCTGCCGTGAAGCCGGAGCATCACATCGTCGAAGCCCCGATCCGCGTGTTCCATGACCAGGAAAGCGTGAAAGACGCCTATCGCAATGGTGAGTTCAACGAGGATGTCATCGTCGTCGTGCGTTTTCAGGGGCCCAAGGCCAACGGCATGCCCGAATTGCACAGCCTGACGCCGGTGCTGGCGAACCTGCAGGCGCGCGGGTTGAAGGTGGCGCTGGTCACTGACGGGCGCATGTCCGGTGCTTCGGGCAAGGTATTGAGCGCGATCCACGTGTGTCCCGAAGCGGTGGACGGCGGGCCGATTGCACGTTTGCAAGACGGTGATATCGTGCGCGTCGACGCCCGCGACGGGCAGCTGACGGTCCTGACCCCCGGCGCGATGGATCGCCCGGTTGCCACGGCTGATCTGTCGGGCAATGAATACGGGCAGGGGCGCGAGCTGTTTGCCACTTTCCGCAACACGGTTGGCGCGGCTGATACCGGCGCCAGCAGCATTTGAACCTGACCAGAGGATGATCCGATGACCCCGCAAGACGCCAGCGCCGCTGCCTATGCCATCTGTAAACGTGCCCCCATCGTGCCGGTCCTGGTGGTGCATGACGCGCTGCACGCCCGCCCCCTGGCCGAAGCTTTGGTCGCAGGCGGATTGCCCGCGCTAGAGGTGACGCTGCGCACCGATGCCGCGCTTGAGGTCATTGCCGAGATGGCCAAAGTCGAAGGCGGCGTTGTCGGGGCGGGCACGTTGCTCACCCCCGATGATGTCAAACGTGCGGTGGATGCGGGCGCGACCTTTGGGGTGTCGCCCGGTGCCACGGATAAACTGCTGCAAGCGGCGGAAGATCTGGGCCTGCCGATGTTGCCCGGTGCCGCCACCGCGTCAGAGGCGATGCGTCTTTATGAACGCGGCTATGATATGCTCAAGTTCTTCCCAGCCGAAGCTGCGGGTGGGGCGCCCTTCCTGAAATCGCTGTCCTCGCCGCTGCCTCAGGTGCGGTTCTGCCCCACGGGCGGCGTGAGCCCTGCCAATGCGGAAAGCTACCTGTCGCTGCCCAACGTGGTGTGCGCGGGCGGCAGCTGGGTCGCGCCGGACAATCTGATGCGCAAGGGCGATTGGGCGGCGATCACCGAGTTGGCCCGCGCCGCCAGCACCCTAGGCAGCCGCGGCTAAAGCGACGCCGCCGCGCGGCTGGCCTGATCATACTGACCCGAGATCGCGCGTAGCTGCGCCGCGATCTCGCGCAGGTCGTCGCCTTTGATATCGGTGCGCCCCATGCTGTCGATCAGGCAGGTGTTGCGCACCGCGCGGTAGGTCTCTATCAGCTCGGCCCCGCTGGCGGAGGTGCGATAGAACACCTCCTTTCCGCGTTTCTCGGCCTCTAGCAGGCCGGATTTCAGCAGTTTGCGCAGCGCGTAGTTCACCGTATGCGTATCTTCGATATTCAGCAGAAAGCAGATGTCCGTCAGCCGTTTTTCACGGTCGCGGTGGTTGGTGTTGTGCAGGACCAGAATTTCCAGCGGGGTCAGGTCGGCATTGCCCGCCGCCGCCATGCAGCGCGACATCCAGCGCGAGAAGGCGTTATAGGCGATGATCATCCCGTATTCGAGCTCGGACGCCTCCCATCCTTCGCCCTCGGCAAGGTGACGGGACGAGACGATACGGCGGGACGGGTGCGATTTTGGGTCTGACATCAGTGCCTCAAGGCTGGTTTTCACTGTCGTTATGTTAGCGAATTGTCGGTATCGCGCAATCCGCCTGTGCGCCAAGGACACGCCCGCCCGAGAAAAATGTACCAAGGATAGCGCGACGCGGCAGGGCGCGGTAGCAAAGGGGCAACGGGTGCCGACCCTTACAGCCATTGCGATAGGAGTGACGATGCTGCGATTTCTTGTGCCGGTATTGGCCGCGCTTTTGCTTTTGCCCGTGGGTGCGCAGGCGACAGAGCGGGAACGCCTTGGCTATGGCCGTCTGATTTCCAATGATTCCATCGGAGAGTTTCGCGACCGCGAGCGCACGGGCGCCTATGTGTCGTCCCGCGTCTGGGGGCCTGAGTGGACGGGGCGCTTGCCGGACCGCTTTGGGCAGTTGATCGAGCTGCGTTTGGGGGTAGAGGTATTCTCCCCCGCGAACCTGCGTCGCCCGCAGGCCGGATCGCGCCCATGGGCCGGTGCCCTGTCCGTCGGGATGCACGCCCATTTCGAACGCGATGCTGTGGAATATTCGGTCGGGGCGGCGATCTATGCCACCGGTCCGCAGACCCATCTGGATGACCTGCAACGGGGCATTCACGACATCATCGACGCGACCTCGCCCTCTGATCGGGTGTTGGATAACCAGATCGAAGACGGCTTTCACCCTACGGTTCTGGTCGAGATCGGGCGCAGCTTTCCGATGGGCGCGCGGACAAGCCTGCGCCCCTTTGTCGAAGGGCAGGCGGGGATAGAGACATTCGTTCGCGCGGGCTTTGACCTGACCTTTGGCAACATCACACGCGGGGAAATGTTGGTGCGCGACAGCACCACCGGCCAGCGTTACCGCGTGGTGCAGAACCGCGACGCGACGGGCTTTGGCTTTGTCGTTGGGGCCGATATCGCGCGCGTCAGCGACAGCGTGTTCCTGCCGTCGGATCGTGGCTATGACCTGACCCCGCGCCGTGATCGTGTGCGTGCCGGGGTGCATTGGCAGGGCAAGCGGGCCTCGGCGTTCTATGGTCTGACGTGGCTGGGCAAGGAATACGAGACGCAGCCCGATCACCAGCTTGTCGGCTCTGTACGCATCAAGATCGACTTCTGACGCGCAGGCACCGTGCATAGGGTGATTCGTTCTTTCCAGCGGGGAACGGTTTTGATAGCCTTGGGGCAATAATAATACGACGAGGCACGAACAGTGGTCAAAACGGGCTTTCGAGGCACGTTTGTCATAAGCTGGTCGCAGACAGAAATAGACGGGCTGGACGCCGCACCGGTGCAATCCCTCAAGGTGGGGGCAGCCTGGGCGTGGCGGGGCGATTCAATTCGCGTTGACGGGCCGAATGACGTGTTGCGGCTGGATCAGGCGGACGAGGCAGGGGATCTGCGCAGACGGGCTGCGCGGATGGTGCATCGTTTGGTCGGGGCCGCGCTGGACGGCACCACGCCGCCGCACCGGTCTTTCGCCAGTGACCGCGACACCCCTTTGATGGACAACAGCTTTACCGTGACCGACGGCGCGCAGACCTATCTGGTGACAGTGATCGAGGTCGGTCAGGGCAGCCAGCCGCTGCTGATGTTCCTTGACGCGCTGCCGCCGCGCAATACCGATCTGTGGGTCGTCGCGCATACATTGAATACCGCCGCGGCGGATCGTGCGGCGCAATACAGCAGCGGCGTCATCTGCTTTACCCCCGGCACGATGATCCGCACCGCCGATGGCGCGCGCCGGATCGAACAACTGCGCGAGGGCGATCACGTCCAGACGAAAGACAACGGCCTGCAACCCGTGCGCTGGATCGGCAGCCGCCGGATGAGCGGGGCGCGATTGTTCGCGATGCCGCAGCTGCGCCCCATCCGGTTTCGCGCCGGTGCTTTGGGGGATGCTCAGCCTGACGCGGATCTGCTGGTGTCGCCCAGCCACCGGATGCTGGTAAAGGGGCGTGTCGCCCATGACTTGTTCAACACGGACGAGGTGCTTGTCACCGCGCGGGATCTGGTGAACGGGCGCAGTGTCACCATCGATGCCCATGCGCGCGAGGTGACCTATATCCACCTCCTGCTCGATTTCCACGAGGTGCTTTGGGCCAATGGCGTAGAGACGGAAAGCTTTCACCCTGCCTCTGCCGCGCTAGAGACATTGGACGCGACCGACCGCGCGCGGCTGCTGGACCAGTTTCCGCAGATCGCCTTTGATCCGCATACCTATGGCGGCTATGCGCGGCGTAATCTGTCGATGTCCGAAGCGGCGATCCTCGCGCACGCCGCCTGACGCCGCCGGATCGCCTGCTTTCTTGGGGCGGGCCTAGCTGTCTGCCTTGCCCGCGATCAATGCCTGCACGATGGCTTTTGCGCTGTCGCTTGACCAATCCGCATCACCGCGCAGACGCGCGATTTCGCGTCCCTCGGGGTCCATGATCACGGTGATCGGCAGGCCGAAAATGCCCATCTGACTGGCCAGCGCCTGTTTCGGGTCTTGGTGGCGTGGCAGGCTATCGACGCCCGCATCCGCGAAGAACCGTTTGATCCCGTCGGGCGTGTTGCGGCCCGTGGCGATGGTCAGCACTTCGAAATCATCGCCGCCGAATTCCTTTTGCAACGCGTTCAGCTGCGGCATTTCCTTGCGGCAGGGCGCGCACCACGTGGCCCAGAAGTTGATCATTACATATTTGCCCTGCCACGCCTCAAGCGTCGTCTCGCCGCCGTCATCCTCAAGCTGGAACGCGACAGAGGAGGTGGCAACGGGGGAATCGTGCACGACCAGTTTCTTCATATCACCGTCGCGCAGGGGCTTGATGTCGGCGCTTTGCCCAAAGCTGGGGTTTGCACCAAGGGCAAGGGCCGTATAAACGAGCGCGAGCATAATCTTTTTCATTTTCCCTCCGAGGGGTTGCCTGATGACCGATACGACTTCGAACAAAATGTGGGGTGGCCGTTTTGCCGCCGGACCAGACGCGATCATGGAGGCGATCAACGCCTCGATCTCGTTTGACCAGCGTATGGCCGCCCAGGACATTGCCGGGTCGCGTGCCCATGCTGCCATGTTGGCTGCACAAGACATCATTAGTGATAGCGATGCCGACGCCATTCGGAAAGGGTTGCTCACGGTGTTGTCAGAGATCGAGGGCGGGACATTTGCCTATTCGACCGCGCTGGAAGACATCCACATGAACGTCGAGGCGCGCCTGAAAGAGGTGATCGGCGAACCGGCAGGCCGTCTGCACACGGGCCGGTCGCGCAACGATCAGGTCGCGACCGATTTCAAACTGTGGACCCGCGACCAGTTCGACGCCGCTGAAACCGGATTGTTGGCGTTGATCAAGGCCTTGCTGGGTCAGGCAGAGGCCGGAGCCGATTGGGTCATGCCCGGTTTCACCCATTTGCAGACCGCGCAGCCGGTCACTTGGGGCCACCACATGATGGCCTATGTCGAGATGTTTGGCCGCGATCTGAGCCGGATGCGCGACGCACGGGCGCGGATGAATGAATCGCCTTTGGGCGCGGCTGCGCTGGCGGGCACGTCCTTTCCGATCGACCGCGACATGACCGCACAGGCGCTTGGCTTTGACCGTCCGGCCGCCAATTCGCTGGACGCGGTCAGCGACCGTGACTTCGCGCTTGAATTCCTGAGCGCTGCGTCGATCTGCGCCATGCACCTGAGCCGTTTCGCCGAAGAGCTGGTGATCTGGTCCTCGGCGCAGTTCCGTTTTGTGACCCTGTCGGACCGTTTCTCGACCGGGTCGAGCATCATGCCGCAGAAAAAGAACCCCGACGCGGCAGAGTTGATCCGCGCCAAGATCGGCCGGATCATGGGGGCCAATGTGGCCCTGATGATGGTGATGAAGGGGCTGCCGCTGGCCTATTCCAAGGATATGCAGGAAGACAAGGAACAGGTCTTTGACGCCGCGGACAACCTGATGCTGGCGCTGGCCGCGATGGAAGGCATGGTCAAGGATATGTCCGCCAACCGCGAAAGTCTTGCCGCAGCGGCGGGATCGGGCTTTTCCACCGCGACCGATCTGGCCGATTGGCTGGTCCGCGTGCTGGGGCTGCCGTTCCGCGATGCGCATCACATCACCGGATCGCTGGTGGCGCTGGCCGAACAGAACGGCTGCGACCTGCCGGACCTGACGCTGGAGCAGATGCAATCGGCCCATGGCGACATCACGGCAGATGTCTTTGACGTTTTGGGCGTGGAAAATTCCGTCAATTCGCGTATGTCTTACGGGGGCACTGCGCCCGCACAGGTGCGTGCGCAGGTGGCCCGCTGGAAAGGGATCATCGGATGAAACCCGTTGCTGCTATTGCCTTGTTGCTGACTCTCGCCGCCTGTGGTGTGGACGGGGAACCCGTGCCGCCGCAGGTCAATAGCACGGTGACGCTGTCGTCGTCGGGCATGTCGGTGGGCACTGGCGTCACCCTTGGCCGCGGCCCGTTCCGGCTGGGTCTGGGGGCGGCGCTGTGATCCGCGCGGCGGTGCTGGCCGTGGTTGCACTGGCGGTGCTGGCGGGCTGTGACAGCGCGCAACGCCATGCGCCGTCTGCCCATGACAGCCGCGCCTATCCCCCCGCGACGGATACCGCCACCCGCAAGCATCGCAGCAACTATGAACCCGGTGTGCATATCTCGGGGCATGTGGATGTGGGCGTTTCAAAGACATTCTGACCGCCGGGGCGGGTGGCGCTGATTGCCATTCCCGCCGCCTTTGGTATTGGGGTAAGCTGTGGTCTGCCGCGATGCCTGTCCCTGCGGTCCGCCGCCCGTAAACGATCGCCGGCAGCTTTCGGCGGGAAAAGCTTAGGAGCCTGAAACTATGGATCATTTCCTGTACCGCGATGGCGCGCTGTTCGCCGAGGATGTCGCCATCTCCGAGATCGCAGCCGCGGTCGGCACGCCCTTTTACGTCTATTCGACCGCCACGCTGTTACGCCATTTCAAGGCATTTGACGATGCGCTGGACGGGATGGATCATCTGGTCTGCTACGCGATGAAAGCGAACTCGAACCAAGCGGTTCTGAAAACGCTCGCGCAGGCGGGGGCGGGCATGGATGTGGTGTCGGCGGGGGAATACCTGCGTGCCAAGGCGGCAGGCGTGCCCGGCGACAAGATCGTGTTCTCGGGCGTGGGCAAGACCGTGTCGGAAATCCGGCTCGCGCTTGAGGGCGGCATCCGCCAGTTCAACGTCGAATCCGAACCCGAGATGGAGGTGCTGGACGCCGTCGCGCGGTCGATGGACAAGGTCGCGCCGATCACCATCCGCGTGAACCCCGATGTCGACGCCAAAACCCATGCCAAGATCGCGACGGGCAAGTCCGAGAATAAATTCGGTATCCCCATCGCCCGCGCCCGCGAGGTCTATCGCATGGCCGCCGCGATGCCGGGCCTGGAGGTCGTGGGCATCGATGTGCACATCGGCAGCCAGCTGACCGATTTGACGCCGTTCGAACTGGCGTACCAGAAGGTTGCGGAGCTGACGGAACAACTGCGCGCCGACGGGCATACCATCCGTCGTCTGGATCTGGGCGGCGGGCTGGGAATCCCCTACGAGCGTAGCAATGCCGCCCCGCCACTGCCCACGGATTACGGCGCAATGGTGCAAAAGACGCTTGGTCATCTGGGCTGCGAGATTGAGATCGAGCCGGGCCGCCTGATCGCGGGCAACGCCGGCCTCATGGTGAGCGAGGTGATCTATGTCAAATCCGGCGAGGGCCGCGATTTCCTGATCATCGACGGTGCGATGAACGACCTGATCCGCCCCGCCATGTACGAAGCCCATCACGATATCATCCCCGTCGTCGAAGCCGAAGCAGGGGCCGAGCAGCAGCCCTATGACATCGTCGGGCCGGTCTGCGAATCCGGTGATACCTTTGCCAAGCAGCGCATGATGCCAAAGCTGGCCGCGGGCGATCTGGTGGCCTTCCGCAGTGCCGGTGCCTATGGCGCGGTGATGGCCAGCGAATACAACTCTCGTGCGCTGATCCCCGAGGTGCTGGTCCATGGCGATCAATTTGCGGTTATCCGCCGACGCCCGACCTTTGACGAAATGATAAATCGCGATACCATTCCTGAATGGCTGTGACCGCGCCTTGCGTGTCCGGCTTTTGAAAGCAGGGCCCGCATGACGCTTTTCACCGCCAAGGATGACGACCACTCGCCCGAGCAGGGTCTCAAGTCGATCCGTTGGCCCCTGCGTCTGACCTGGGCCGGTATCTGGGCCGAGGTGTTGGTGCAGGCGTTCTGGCCGCTGATTGCCTTGGTGCTGGCTGTTCTGGCCGTGCTGATGCTGGGGCTGCACGATACCGTGCCGATGTCCGTCGTGACCGGCGCTGTCGTTGCTGTGACGCTGGCCGCTGTCGGGGCGCTGGTCTATGCGCTGCGCCATTTACGCATCCCCCGCCGGATAGAGGCGCTGACCCGCCTTGACGCCAGCCTGCCCGGACGCCCCATTCAGGCGCTGATGGATGTGCAGGCGATCGGCACGGGGGATGATGCCTCTGCTGCGGTGTGGCAGGCGCATCAGCGCCGCATGGCCGCCCGTGCCGCCGCTGCGCAGGCGGTGCCTGCGGACTTGCGCGTGGCGCGCCGTGATCCCTTTGCCCTGCGCTATGTCGCGCTGCTGGCTTTCGTTACGGCGCTGGTCTTTGGGTCGGTGCTGCGCATCGGGTCGGTTGCGGGTCTGACGGCGGGCGGAGGGGCGTTGGCCTCGGGGCCAGTCTGGGAAGGCTGGGCGGAGCCGCCGCGCTATACCGGCAAGCCGACGCTCTATCTCTCTGATCTTGCGGAGGGGCCGTTGAACCTGCCTGCGGGCACGTTGATCACCCTGCGCATGTATGGCGAATTGGGGGCGCTGTCGGTGACCGAGACCGTCTCGGGCCAGCCCCGTCCAGAAGGGGACACCCCCGCCATCGTGCAGGATTTCAAAGTCAGCCAAAGCGGGCAGATCGCCATCGACGGGCCGAACGGGCGCGCGTGGGACGTGACGATGCTACCCGATGCCAAACCGCAGGTCGAGATTGCAGGCCCGCCCGAGGTGACCGCCCTTGGCGAGATGCAACTGCCCTTTGTGGCGCGGGACGACTATGGCGTCGAGGCGGGCGAGGCGCGGATTGATCTGGATCTGGCCGCTGTGGACCGCCGCTATGGGCTGGCGATTGACCCTGACCCGCGGGCCGAGGTGATCGTACCGCTGTCGCTGCCCATTGCCGGGGACCGCCGTGATTTCGAAGAGAACCTGATCGACGATTTTTCCAAACATCCTTGGGCCAACCTGCCGGTCACCGTCACGCTGAGCGTGCTGGATGCGTCGGAACAACAGGCGACCACCCCGCCGACGCAGATGACCCTGCCGGGACGACGCTTTTTCGATCCGCTGGCGGCGGCCGTTGTCGAACAGCGGCGCGATCTGCTGTGGGCCAAGGGCAACGCCGACACCCTCGCGCAGGTCTTGCGGGCGGTGTCCTATCGGCCGGAGGATGTGTTCCGCTCTGACACGGCGGCGCTGCGCTTGCGGCGGCTGATTGAACGGATCGAAATTCGCGCCCGCTATGGTTTGTCCGACGAGGTGCAGGCCGAGATCGCGGATGATCTGTGGGATCTAGCGATTGAGCTGGAGGAAGGCGTGCTGGCCGATGCGCTGGACCGGATGCGCCGCGCACAGGAGCGTTTGCAAGAGGCGATGAAGAACGGTGCCTCGGACGCCGAGATCGCAGAGCTGATGGAAGAGCTGCGCCGCGCCACCGACGACTATATGCGCCAGCTGCAACGCCAACAGGCGCAAGAAGGTGAGAACGGCGACCAGCAGCAAGGCCAGCAGGGCGAGACCATGCAGATGACGCAGGACGACCTGCAACGCATGATGGACCGGATTCAGGAGCTGATGGAGCAGGGCCGCATGGCCGAGGCGGAACAGGCGTTGCGCGAGCTGCAAGAGATGATGGAGAACATGCGTGTTACCCAAGGCCAGCCGGGCGAAGGTGGGCAATCCGAGGGTGAACAGGCGATGGAGGGGCTGGCCGATAGCCTGCGTGAGCAGCAAGAGCTAAGCGATCAGGCGTTCCGCGATTTGCAGGACAGGTTCAACCCCAATGCCGATGATGGCCAGCAACAGGGGCAGGACCAGGGCCAGCAACCCGGCCCGCAACAGGAGGGCAACCAGCCCGGCCAACCGGGGCAGCAGCCGGGCCAGAACAACGGCCAGGGCGAACCGGGGCTGGGACAGGGATCGATCGCTGACCGTCAGCAAGCGCTGCGCGATGAGCTGCGCCGTCAGGAAGGGCGTCTGCCCGGTAGTGGCACCCCCGAAGGTGACGCCGCGCGCGATGCGCTGGACCGTGCCGGCCGCGCGATGGACGGTGCCGAAGAGGCTTTGCGCCGCGACGATCTGGCCGAAGCGATCGATAACCAGTCGCAGGCGATGGAAGCGCTGCGCGAGGGTATGCGCGCCTTGGGCGAGGCGATGGAACAGGACCAGCAAGCGTCCGAACCCGGACAAGGCACCGCGCAGGGCAACCGCCGTACCGAGAACACGGACCCTTTAGGGCGCGAGCAGGGGGCGAATGGCGCGCAGGGGTCAGAGGGTGATCTGGCGCTGGATAATGACGCCTATGGCCGCGCGCGTGAACTGCTGGACGAGATCCGCCGTCGCTCGGGCGAGGCGACGCGGCCAGAGGTCGAACGCGACTACCTGCGCCGTCTTCTGGACCGCTTCTGATAGGATTGATGACGAAAGGACGGGACCGCCAAAAGGTCGGGCCCGATCCGTTTTAGCTGCCCGACTGCGACGCCCGTGCATCCAGCCATTGCAACGTTGATTGCAACATCTCGTCCAGCCATTGTCGCGCGCTGTCCACCTGCGCGACGTAAAGCGCAAGATAGGGGCGCAGCGCGGGCACCGCTTCCGAGATTTGCGGCGAAAAGACGTATAGCAGCACCAGCACAGAGGCGAGCGCGACAATCAGCACGAACCCGCGGCTGAACCCGCTACGCTGTTTCGTGTCCGCATGGGTATCGCGCCCGGCGTCTGCGCCTGTGTTCGGGATCACGCGCCGTTCTGATCCGGTGCGCAGGGTGGAGTTGATCTCTTCGATATCGGGCAGCAATTCGCGGCGCGATGCAACGGCCGCCGCGGCGGCTGTGGTCTCGGCAGCGCTGTGCTGCTCTTCGCCGCGCAGACGCGACATGCGGGCCTTGGCCTGCTGCGCGCGGTCGCTTTCGCTGGGTTGGTCTGCTTCTTCAAGCCCCAGATCAGGCTGGCTTTCAAGGGTCTGAGCCTGACGACGACGGCGGGCTTCTTGTTCCGCCTCGGCCTCTTGCCGGAGAATATCCGCGACCGAAGGGTCAAGCTGCTTGCGCGGTGGCGGGGCGGGATGCGCGGATTCGCCCGCGTCGGGGTCTTCCGCTGCGTCTTCGTCGGGCTCGGGTGTGCTTGCCGGGGCGGGCGTATCTGCATCGCCTTCGCGCGCGACGCCGTCATCCGCATCCTCGCGCGCGGACAGAGCGGCGGAAACCGTGCTGATCCTGCCGTCATCCTCTTCATCGAGAGGGGGGAAATCGGGGTGGTGCTGGAACCAGGTCTGGCCACAGTTCGAACATTGCACATCGCGACCGGAAGAGGGCATCACCTCGTCCGGGACCTCGTACTGCGCATCGCAATTGGGACAGATCAGTCTCATGTTGCGCCCCGAACCATTGGAAACCTCTTCGTTTTCACGTCAGATCAACCTTATGTCCTAGAAAACCGTAGGAAAAGTGCAATCTTCATGCAATGGCTGCGCCGGGGTGCATTGAAACCCAAGCGGTGCTGGGGCACAACAGTTCAAACCAAGCGGGATATGCGTGTGATCGAGTTTGAAAACGTGGCCTACAGCTATGGCGGGGGCGAGCTTTTGTCCGATATCTCGGTCAAGCTGGCGCCGGGGTCGTTCCATTTTCTGACGGGTCCGTCCGGCTCTGGCAAGACCACGTTGATGAAGCTTTGCTATGGCGCGCTTCTGCCCACGGCGGGGCATGTATCGCTGTTTGGCAAGGACGTGCGTGCGATGGACCGCGATGATATCGCGATGATCCGGCGACGTGTGGGCGTGGTGCACCAGGATTGCCAATTCCTGAACCATTTGCCGGTTGCCGAAAACATCGGTTTGCCGCTGACCGTGTCGGGCCGCCATGCGGAAACCGGCGGCGACGATCTGCAAGAGCTGCTGTCGTGGGTCGGGCTGAGCAGCCGCGCCGAGGCCCTGCCGCCAGAGCTGTCGGGCGGTGAGCGCCAGCGTGCGGCGCTGGCCCGTGCGGTGATCATGTCGCCCGATGTGGTGCTTGCGGATGAACCCACCGGCAACGTCGATTGGGAAATGTCGCAGCGTCTGCTTCGCCTGCTGGTAGAGCTGAACCGCATGGGCAAGACCGTGTTGATCGCGACCCACGATCTGGGGCTGATCCGTGCCACCAAGGCGCAGGTGCAGGCGCGCGTCTTGCGTATCGCCAACCGGCGCATCCAGTTGGCGGGGGCGGATTTATGAAGATGCTGCGCATTGCGCTGACCGCGCTGTGGAACGGCGACCGTCAGGCGGACCGTGTGGTGCCGCCGTCGGGGTTTACCGCGCAGTTGACCCTGTTTGCCGCGGGAACGATGGCGTTTCTGGCGGTCTTTGCGCTGGCGCTGTCGCTGGCCTCGGGACGGTTGGCGAATATCTGGGGGCAAGAGTTGGCACGTACCGCGACGATCCGTGTTGTGGCCCCCATCGACCAGCGCAGCGCCCAGACCGAGGCCGCCTTGCGCATCCTCGAGACGACCAAAGGCGTCGCCACAGCCCGCGCCCTCACGGATGAAGAGCAGCAATCCCTGCTGGCCCCCTGGTTCGGTCCGGAACTGGCCATTGATGCCCTGCCGGTGCCCCGCCTGATCGAGATCATCGAAGAGGACGACGGCATGGACGCCGATGGCCTGCGCCTGCGCCTCGCGGCAGAGGTGCCAGGGGCGGTTCTGGACAATCACAGCCGCTGGCGCGCGCCGCTGGTCAAGGCCGCGTCGCGGCTAAAGCTTCTGGGCTGGGTATCCATGATCCTGATCATCGCGACGCTGGCCGCGATGGTGACACTTGCCGCCAATGCGGCGCTGTCGGCCAACGCTCAGGTCATTGCCGTTTTGCGTCTGGTGGGCGCGACCGACAGCTATATCGCGCAGGCCTTTATCCGGCGTTTCACCCTGCGCGCGCTGACCGGCGCTGCGGCAGGCACGGGGGTCGGGCTGCTGGCGATACTGCTGTTGCCAAGCACCGCTGACGCGGGGGGCTTTCTGACGGGTTTGGGCTTTCAGGGCTGGCACTGGGTTGTGCCGCTGGTGATCCCGTTTCTGTCCGGTGGCGTCGCCTTTGCGGCGACAGGGGCGGCCGCGCGCCGTACATTAAAGGAACTCGCATAATGTTGCAGTGGATACGATCGTTGACCTTCATCGTGCTGGCCACGGTCTATATGCCGCTTCTGGGGCTGCTTTACGCGCCTTGGGCGATGTTCTCGAGGCGGGGGGCCTATGCCGCGTGCAAGGCCTATGCGGCGGGGACCATGTGGATGGCGAAGGTCATCGTCGGGTTGCGGTGCGAGGTGCGGGGCGACGTGCCGGACGGGGCCGTGTTGGTCGCGGCCAAACACCAGTCTTTCCTTGATATCCTGATGATCTTTCACATTCTGCCACGCGCGAAATTCATCATGAAACGCGAGATCCTGATGACGCCGGTGATCGGGCAATATGCCAAGCGCATGCAGATGGTCGCGGTGAACCGTGGCAAACGTGGTGCGGCGATTTCCAAGATGCTGGCCGATGTCAAAGCGGGCGAGGCCGAACCGGGCCAGCTTGTCATCTATTCGCAGGGCACACGGGTCGCGCCCGGCCTGTCGGTCCCCTATAAGGCAGGCACTGCCGCACTTTACGAGCAGATGAACCAGCCCTGCGTCCCCGTTGCCACCAACGCGGGTTACTTCTGGCCACGGCGCGGGCTGTACCGGCGTCCGGGTGTGGCAGTGGTCGAGTTCCTGACCCCCATCGCACCGGGGTTGGAGCGGGCCGCCTTCATGAAACGGCTTGAAGAAACGGTCGAGACACGGTCGGATGCGCTCTTGGCGGAGGCGGGGTTCAAAGCCCCTCAACCGAGATAGGCGCCGCCCATACCGATCGACGCCACGCGGTTAGAACACAACGGTTAGAACACAAAAAAGGGTGGGCCAAACGGTCCACCCTTTGTCGTTTCAATACAGGCGGCTGCCTTACATGTGGATCGGGCCGTCGCCACAGGCCAGCGCCGCTTCGCGGACCGCTTCGGAGTAGGTCGGGTGCGCGTGGCAGGTCATCGCCAGATCCTCGGCAGAGGCACCGAATTCCATCGCAACGCAGACCTCGTGGATCAGATCGCCGGCACCGGGGCCGATGATATGCGCGCCGAGGATGCGGTCGGTTTCCTTGTCGGCGATCAGCTTGACGAAGCCTTCGCCCGCGAAGACGGCCTTGGCACGGGCGTTGCCCATAAAGCTGAACTTGCCGACCTTATAGGCGCGGCCCGCTTCTTTCAGCTGCTCTTCGGTGGCACCGACATTGGCAACCTCGGGGTGGGTGTAGATCACGCCGGGGATCACGCCATAGTTCACGTGGCCATGTTTGCCTGCCACGACCTCTGCTGCGGCCATGCCTTCGTCTTCGGCCTTATGCGCCAGCATCGGGCCTTCAATGACGTCGCCGATAGCGTAGATGCCTTTGACCGAGGTTTCCCAGGTGTCGCTTACCGCGATCTGGCCGCGTTTGGTCAGCTCGACCCCCAGACCTTCAAGGCCCAGACCGTCGTGGAACGGCTTGCGGCCGGTGGAGACGAGAACAACATCGGCGTCCAGCGTATGTTCGCTGTCATCCTTGCGCAGCTTGTAGGTCACCTTGGCTTTGGTCTTGGAGGCTTCGGTGCCTTGTACGGCGGCACCCATGACAAAGTTGACGCCCTGCTTTTTCAGGATACGCATAAAGTTCTTTTGGACTTCGCAATCCATGCCGGGGGTGATCGCATCGAGATATTCGACAACCGTCACCTCGGCCCCCAGACGCGCGTAGACAGAGCCGAGTTCGAGCCCGATGACACCCGCGCCGATCACGACCAGCTTTTTCGGGATCTTGTTCAGCGACAGCGCGCCTGTGGAGGTGACGACGACCTTTTCGTCAACCTCGACACCGGGAAGGGCAGAGGGTTCGGACCCTGTGGCGATGATGATGTTCTTGGCCTCGTGGACCTCGTCACCGACCTTGACCTTGCCAGCTTCGGGGATGGTGGCCCAGCCTTTGATCCAGTCGATCTTGTTTTTCTTGAACAGGAACTCGATCCCCTTGGTGTTGGTGTCGATCGTGTTCTGTTTGTAGGTCTGCATCTGCGCCCAATCGACCGAAGGGCTTTTGCCCTTGAGGCCCATATCGGCAAAGTTGTGTTCGGCTTCGTGCAGCATATGCGTGGCATGCAGCAGCGCCTTGGACGGGATACAGCCGACGTTCAGGCAGGTGCCGCCCAACGTCTCGCGGCCCTCGACACAGGCGGTTTTGAGGCCCAGTTGGGCGCAGCGGATGGCGGATACATAGCCGCCGGGGCCGGAGCCGATGATGATGACATCGTAGCTGGACATGGAAGGTCTCCTTGGTGGTCGGGAATTGGGGTAGAGTAGAAAGTGTGGCGTTCAGGCATGAAGGGGCGGGGCGTGTTGTGGTCAAGGCTAGGGGGCGCTGCCCCCGTGCGCAAGCGCACGCCCCCGGGATCTATGCCATTTGGAAGATCAAAACAGCGCGGCCAGCAGCATCAGCACCGTCGCACCAAGGCCCACGGCCCAGATCAGCGAGCGTCCGGGACGCAGGCCAAGCGCATAGGCTGGCACATAGGCGACGCGGGCCGCGAGGAAGATCCATGCGAGAATGGCGGTGTAGGTCGTGTTCTGGCCGGACATCTGCAGCACCACGACGGCGACGGCGAAAAGCGCCAGCGCTTCGAACATATTGTTAAAGGCGCGGCCCAGACGGGCGGTCCTGTCAGAGAGCGATTTCGACGGCTCTCGGTCGCGCGCGGACATGGTGTAGCCGGGGCCGACCTCGCGGTTGGCAGGGATCGCATAGGCGACAAAGGTCACGACCTGGAGCAGCGCCGCGAGGGTCAGAACAGTGAGTTCGGGTGTCATCTTGGCGGTCCGCTATAGCGCGAGGAAATAGAGAATGGCGGTGGCGGCAAAGCCCGCCAGCCATGCGAGGGTCCGGATCGCGGGCACGCCAAGCGCATAGACCGGCAGATAGATGATCCGCGCGATGAGGAAGACCTGTGCGGCCAGCAGGGACGTGGCATTGGTGCGGTCCAGCATTTCGAGGATCAGCACCGCCGGGGCAAAGAGCGCCATTGCCACGATGGAGTTGTCCAATGCGCGTTTCAGCCGGGCCGTCATGCCGGTCATCGACCGGTCTTCGTCGCGCGACGAGAGCAGATAGCCCAGGCTGAGTTGTTGCGCACCGCCCAGAACCTGAAGCAAGATTGTCAGCATAACGAGCAGGCCATAGGCGGCGAGTATCGTGGTCTCTGTCATCATTTGTCCTTTCCGGGCGGTGGGTGTGGTGGGTTACAGGTCCATCAGCAGGCGGCGTGGGTCTTCGAGCGCTTCTTTCACGCGGACGAGGAAGGTCACGGCACCTTTGCCGTCCACGATGCGGTGGTCATAGCTGAGCGCCAGATACATCATCGGACGGATCACGACCTGACCGTTGATCGCCATGGGGCGGTCCTGAATCTTGTGCATCCCGAGAATACCCGATTGTGGCGGGTTCAGGATCGGCGAGGACATCAGCGAGCCATAGACACCACCGTTAGAGATAGTGAACGTGCCGCCCTGCATTTCCGCCATGGAGAGTTTGCCGTCGCGGGCCTTGGCCCCCAGTTCACCGATTTCCTTTTCGATGTCGGCAAAGGACATCGCTTGCGCGTCCTTGACCACGGGCACGACCAGACCGGTGGGTGTGCCGGCCGCGATGCCCATGTTGACGTAGTTCTTGTAGACCACATCGGTGCCATCGATTTCGGCGTTCACTTCGGGTACTTCGTTCAGGGCGTGGATACAGGCCTTGGTGAAGAAGGACATGAAGCCGAGTTTGACGCCGTGCTTTTTCAGGAACAGATCTTTGTATTCGTTCCGCAGGGCCATGATCTCTGTCATGTCGACCTCGTTGTAGGTCGTCAGCATGGCGGCGGTGTTCTGGCTGTCTTTCAGACGTTTCGCGATGGTCTGGCGCAGACGGGTCATCTTGACGCGTTCCTCGCGGGCGGCGTCCTGGGGTGCCGATGGGGCGCGTGGCGCGGCTGCGGCAGGTTTTGCCGCGTTCTTGCCAGCGGCAACAGCCTTGGCCACGTCTTCCTTCATTACACGTCCGTCACGGCCTGTGCCGGTGACCTGATCGCGGCTGATGCCGGCTTCGGCCATGGCTTTCTTGGCGGAAGGCGCGTCTTCGACATCGCCCGAGGGCGCGTTGCCGGGGGCAGGGACCTGACCGCCCGCTTTGGGTTCAGCGGTATCATCGGCGGGTTTGCTTGCGCTGCCGCCTTCGCCCTGGCTGATCACGGCGAGCTTGCCGTTGGCCTCGACCGTGCTGCCTTCTTCGGCGATGATCTGGGTCAGCGTGCCCGATGTCGGCGCGGGCACTTCGACGCTGACCTTGTCGGTTTCCAGCTCGCACAGCATTTCATCGGCTTCGACGTGGTCACCGACGGTCTTGAACCACGTGCTGACGGTCGCCTCGGACACGGATTCGCCCAAGGTGGGGACCATGACGTCGACATCATCCGCAGCGTCGCGGGGTTTCACGTCTTCGGCACCAGCATCGACCGCCTTGGGGGCTTCGGATTTCGCCGGGGCCGCATCCCCTTCGGAGATATTGGCCAGCAGCGCGTCAACGCCGACGGTTTCGCCTTCGGCGGCGACGATGTCGGCCAGAGTGCCCGCCACGGGGGAGGGCACTTCGACGGTGACCTTATCGGTTTCCAGCTCGCAGAGCATTTCGTCGACTGCGACGCTATCGCCGGGCTTTTTGAACCATGTTGCCACGGTCGCTTCGGTTACGGATTCACCCAAGGTAGGGACGCGTACTTCGCTTGTCATGGTTATTTTCCTTCGATGGTCAGCGCTTCGTCAACGAGGGCTGCTTGTTGTGCTTTGTGTTGGGAGGCAAGGCCGGTCGCAGGCGAGGCCGAGGTGGCGCGACCGACATAGGTCGGACGGGTGTGGGTGGCGTCGATACGGCCCAGAACCCATTCGATATTGGGTTCAATGAAGGACCATGCCCCTTGGTTCTTGGGCTCTTCCTGACACCATACCATTTCCGCATTCTTGAAGCGTTCCAGCTCTTTCACAGCGGATTGCGCGGGGAACGGGTAGAATTGTTCGAAACGCAGCAGGTAGATGTCGTCGATGCCACGGGCGTCGCGTTCTTCCAGCAGGTCATAGTAGACCTTGCCCGAACACATGACGACGCGCTTGATCTTGTCGTCCGCCGCCAATGTGGTGTCCGAGTTGCCCTGTTCCGCATCGTCCCAGAGGACGCGGTGGAAAGAGGAGCCGGTGGTGAATTCCTCGGCCTTGCTGACGGCCAGCTTGTGGCGCAGCAGGGATTTCGGCGTCATCAGCATCAGCGGCTTGCGGTAGCTGCGGTGCAGCTGGCGGCGCAGCAGGTGGAAGTAGTTCGCGGGCGTGGTGCAGTTCGCAACGATCCAGTTGTCGCCGCCGCACATGGTCAGGAAGCGTTCCAGACGCGCGGAGGAGTGTTCGGGCCCTTGCCCTTCATAGCCATGGGGCATCAGGCAGACGAGGCCGGACATGCGCAGCCATTTGCTTTCGCCCGAGGAAATGAACTGGTCGAACATGATCTGCGCGCCGTTGGCAAAGTCGCCGAACTGCGCTTCCCACAGGGTCAGCGCGTTGGGTTCCGCCAGCGAGTAGCCGTATTCAAAGCCCAGAACCGCGTATTCCGACAGCATGGAGTCGATGACTTCGTATTCTGCCTGACCTTCGCGGATGTGGTTCAGCGGGTAGTAGCGGTCTTCGTTTTCCTGGTTGATCAGGGCCGAGTGACGCTGCGAGAAGGTGCCGCGGGCAGAGTCCTGACCGGACAGACGAACCTTGTATCCTTCGGTCAAGAGCGAGCCAAAGGCCAGCGCCTCGGCTGTGGCCCAGTCGAAGCCTTCGCCGGATTTGAACATCTCGGCCTTGGCGTCCAGCAGGCGCGCCACGGTTTTATGCAGCGGAAAGCCGTCGGGTGCGGCGGTCAGCGCCTTGCCCACATCCGCCATGGTTTCGGCGGCGATGGCTGTCTTGCCACGCTGGTATTTCTTTTCCTTGGCCTTATCGAGGTGCGACCACTTGCCATCCAGCCAATCGGCCTTGTTGGGGCGGTATTCTTTGCCGGCCTCGAATTCAGTGTTCATCTTCTCCTGGAAAGCGGCTTTCATATCCTCGATCTCGCCCTCGGGGATCAGGCCGTCTTTCACTAGCCGCTCGGTATAGAGCGTCAGCGTGGTCTTTTGCTTTTTGATCTTCTTGTACATCACCGGGTTGGTGAACATCGGCTCGTCGCCTTCGTTGTGACCAAAGCGGCGGTAGCAGATCAGGTCGATGACCACGTCTTTCTTGAACTTCTGACGGAATTCCGTCGCCACGCGGGCCGCGTGCACGACCGCTTCGGGGTCGTCGCCGTTGACGTGGAAGATCGGAGCCTCGACGACCAGCGCGTTATCGGTCGGATAGGGGCTGGAGCGGCTGAAGTGCGGCGCTGTGGTGAAACCGATCTGGTTGTTCACCACGATATGCATGGTCCCGCCGGTACGGTGCCCGCGCAGGCCCGAAAGGGCGAAGCATTCGGCCACGACACCCTGACCGGCGAAAGCCGCATCCCCGTGCAGCAGGATCGGCATCACGGAGGTGCGTTCCTTGTCGTTCAGCTGGTCCTGCTTGGCGCGGACCTTGCCCAGAACAACGGGGTTCACCGCTTCGAGGTGGGACGGGTTGGCGGTCAGCGACAGGTGGACGGTGTTGCCGTCGAATTCACGGTCGGAGGACGCGCCGAGGTGGTACTTCACATCGCCGGAGCCGTCGACATCATCGGGTTTAAAGCTGCCGCCCTGAAACTCGTTGAAGATCGCGCGGTAGGGTTTCTGCATGACGTTTGCCAGCACCGACAGACGGCCACGGTGCGGCATGCCGATCACGATGTCCTGAATGCCCAGTTGACCGCCGCGCTTGATGATCTGTTCCATCGCGGGGATCAGGCTTTCGCCCCCATCAAGGCCGAACCGCTTGGTGCCCATGTATTTGACGTGCAGGAATTTCTCGAAGCCTTCGGCTTCTACCAGCTTGTTGAGGATGGCTTTGCGGCCATTGCGGGTGAACTGGATTTCCTTGCCGTAGCCCTCGATCCGCTCTTTCAGCCACGCGGCCTGTTCGGGATCAGAGATGTGCATATATTGCAGCGCGAAGGTGCCGCAGTAGGTGCTTTTGACGATATCGACGATCTGTTTCATCGTCGCGATCTCGAGGCCAAGCACATTGTCGATAAAGATCGGGCGATCCATGTCCTTGGGCCCGAAGCCATAGGCGGCCGGGTCCAGTTCAGGGTGGGTGTCGCTGTCGCGCATGCCAAGCGGGTCAAGATCGGCGGCAAGGTGGCCACGGATACGGTAGGCGCGGATCAGCATCAACGCTCGGATACTGTCGAGCACGGCACGTTGTACCTGCGCGTCAGACAGTTCGATCCCCTTGGAGGAGGCTTTTTCGGTAATCTTCTGACCGGCGGCTTTCGCTTCGGTCGGGACGGGCCACTGGCCGGTCAATGCAGAGGTCAGATCGTCCTGCGGGACGGGGGGCCAATCGCTGCGCGCCCAGGACGGGCCTGCGGCCTCTGCCTGAACATCGGCGTGGTCATCGTCCATCGCTTCGAAGAACGCCTGCCATGCGCCATCAACCGCATTGGGATCGCTGGCATAGCGGGCATACATTGCCTCTAGGTATTCGCCGTTCTGCCCCTCGAGAAAGGAGGTATCGTGGAACTGGTCGTTTTTGGGTTGGTCTGTCATGGCGATACCTCTGATGAGAGCGCGACGTTTAAGTAAGAGCGGCGGGGCCTGAAAAGTCAGGCCCCACCATCTGGCGTTAGCCTTTGTTGATAGCTTCTTGAACAGCTTCACCCAGCGTTGCGGGGCTATCCGCAACAACGATGCCTGCTTCTTTCATAGCTGCGATCTTGGATTCCGCGTCACCTTTGCCGCCTGCGACGATCGCACCGGCGTGGCCCATACGACGGCCGGGAGGGGCTGTGCGGCCCGCGATGAAACCGGCTGTGGGCTTCCAACGGCCTTTTTTCTTCTCGTCGGCCAGGAATTGTGCCGCTTCTTCTTCGGCAGAACCGCCGATTTCACCAATCATGATGATCGACTGTGTTTCTGGATCGGCCAGGAACATCTCGAGGATATCGATATGCTCGGACCCTTTGATGGGGTCGCCGCCGATACCAACCGCAGAGGATTGGCCGAGGCCAAGATCGGATGTCTGTTTCACAGCTTCGTACGTAAGCGTGCCCGAGCGCGAGACAACCCCGCAGGTGCCGCGCTTGTGGATGTGGCCGGGCATGATGCCGATTTTGCAGGCGTCAGGCGTGATCACGCCGGGGCAGTTTGGCCCGATCAGGCGGGATTTGGACCCTTCGAGCGCGCGCTTGACGCGCATCATGTCCAGAACCGGGATGCCTTCGGTGATGCAGATGATCAGTTCCATCTCGGCGTCGATCGCCTCGAGGATGGAATCCGCGGCGAAGGGGGGCGGCACGTAGATGACCGTGGCGTTGGCTTCGGTGACGTGACGGGCTTCGTGGACAGAGTTGAACACGGGCAGGTCAAGGTGCGTCTGGCCGCCTTTGCCGGGGGTCACACCGCCGACCATTTTGGTGCCATAGGCGATGGCCTGTTCGGTGTGGAACGTGCCCTGCGAGCCGGTGAGGCCCTGGCAGATCACTTTGGTGTTTTCGTTTACGAGTACGGCCATGTTATGTGCTTTCTTCTCAAGTTCAATTCAGGTGGCGCCGGTCTCAGGGCGCGGTGGAAGGTGCCGCCGCCGCAAGGCGCGGCAGTCGGTATGTCAGATAGATTGCAACAGCGAACATCAGCGGGATGCCCAGTTCGCCGACTTCCTCGATGACGTAGGCCAGATCGATCTGATCCTGGCCTAGCGTGATGCCAAAGGGTTCCAGCTTACGCGCCAGCCCGTCGGTCAGCTTGTAGACGACGATGAACAGCAGCCCGATCAACACAGCAAGCTGCGGTGCCGCGCCTTTGGCGACCCCACGGATGAAGCCCCATGTCTCGCGGCGCAACAGGATCAGACCGGTTGCGATGATCGCCAGCAGGATGACGCCGGCAACGCCCTTTTCCATCAGGCTGACGCCATCGCTGGAAAATTGCCGCGCCTTCAGCAGTCCTTCGGTGAACGGCTTTTTATCAAGGTCCAGTTCGCGGGCCGCGAACAGGGCCATGAACACCGCAAAGTACCACCGACGCGCCGCCGAACCCGCGGGCCACAGCACGAACATCAGCAAGATGCATAGGCCATAGCCAACAACCGACAGTGTCTCGAACGGGCCGCCTTCGGCCAGCAGGGACTCCTGCATCGGCATGGGCAGCTGTGCGACGACAGCCATCATTGCGAAGACCAGAACGGTCATCCCAAAGACGATGGCCTTGCCACCGGTGACGGTGTTTTGTGCGGACGCGGTCATTGGCTTGCCTCGTTCAGCGGGATCAGGCGTTCGACGCGGGCAAAGGTTTCAACCCCTTGCGCCCCATCGCGTACCCCCGATTGTACCACAGCCATGCGGTTGGGGTTCAGCATGACGGCGGCGCGATAGGTGGCCCCCGTCGTGATGGGAAACCCCGCGGGGACGTCTACCAGATCGGTCAGGTTTTCCTGTGCCAATCCGGTGGCGATCCCCTGTTGCGCAACCTGCGGTGCCGCCCCGTCAAAGGACACTTCGCAGCGGCGGTCTGTGCCCGCCGTTGCGGCCGCGCCCGTCACCGGAGACTGTGGTGCCGAGGTAAAGGGACGCAGATCATAGAAATCGACCCGTGCCCCGGTGCTGCCAAGCTGTGCCTGCGCTGTCCGTGCGGTCAGACGCGGGCTGAAACAATGGTCTGCAAAGGCCTGTGCGATGTCGGCTGCGCGCGTTGTCTGTGCCATAGCGTTACTGGCCGCCCCGAAAGGGACAGCCAGCGCGGCAATGGAAAAACAAAAGGCGAGACGATGCATCATCCAAGCTTTCCAGCCAGTTTTAGCCTTTGACCGCTTTCACGATCTTTTGCGCGCCATCTTTCAGGTCGTCCGCAGCGATCACGTCCAAGCCGGAGTTGTTGATGATGGCTTTGCCTTCTTCAACGTTTGTGCCTTCCAGACGGACAACCAGCGGAACCTGCAGGCCGACTTCCTTCACGGCTGCGACCACGCCTTCGGCGATGACGTCACAGCGCATGATGCCGCCGAAGATGTTGACCAGAATACCTTTGACCTGCGGGTCGGAGGTGATGATCTTGAACGCTTCGGTCACTTTCTCTTTGGTGGCACCACCACCAACATCAAGGAAGTTCGCAGGCTCGGCACCGTAAAGCTTGATGATGTCCATAGTGGCCATCGCCAGACCGGCACCGTTCACCATGCAGCCGATTTCACCGTCCAGAGCGATGTAGTTCAGGTCGTACTTGGACGCCTCGAGCTCTTTGGGGTCTTCTTCGGTGGTGTCGCGCAGATCGGCAATATCGCCGTGGCGGTACATTGCGTTGCCGTCAAAGCTGACTTTGGCGTCCAGCACTTTCAGGTCGCCGGCGTCGGTGACGATCAGCGGGTTGATTTCCAGCATTTCCATGTCTTTTTCGACGAAGGCTTTGAACAGCTGGCCCATCAGGGTCACACATTGTTTGACCTGCTTGCCTTCCAGCCCCAGGGCGAAGGCAACGCGGCGGCCGTGGTAGGGCTGGAAGCCCGCGGCGGGGTCAACAGAGAAGCTGATGATTTTTTCAGGGGTGGACTCGGCCACTTCTTCGATGTCCATGCCGCCTTCGGTGGAGCAGACGAACCCGATGCGCGAGGTCTGGCGATCCACCAGCAGCGCGAGGTACAATTCGGTTTCGATGCCCGAACCGTCTTCGATGTAGATCCGGTTGACCTGTTTGCCCGCGGGGCCGGTCTGATGCGTGACCAGGGTGCGGCCCAGCATTTTCTTGGCTTCCTCGGCGGCTTCTTCAACCGATTTGGTCAGGCGTACACCGCCTTTGTCGCCAGCGTCGGCTTCCTTGAAAGACCCCTTGCCGCGGCCACCTGCGTGGATCTGTGCCTTGACGACCCAAAGAGGTCCGTCCATCTCGCCTGCGGCTGTTTTCGCTTCTTCAGCTTTCAGCACGACCCGGCCGTCGGATACTGGCGCGCCGTAGCTACGCAAAAGGGCTTTTGCCTGATATTCGTGGATGTTCATAAAAAAACGGTCCCGTCTTTGTTCCAGTCTAATCGCGGTATACGATTGAGTCTTGATACTCGGTAAACAGTTTTTCGGAGAAATACAGGGTTTTCCAGATAAAAGCGACATTTGTGATCACACGAATTTCGCGTGTGATCACAAAATAGCGCTAACGGTGGAAAATCTGCGGAATGTTGCCGACGCAGCGGCTGTCGCGCTCGGAAACCCCACGTTTTAAGGGCCGAACGCGACATATAGTTGTTTGTTTTGCGACCGGTCGGCCGTCGTCAAGGGGGCGTCTTACTTGGGAATCAGTGCCCAGTAATCGAGATCGAGCAGGACATCGGGCAGGTATTTGCCGTCTTCACCCTTCAGCTTGAACGGCTCTCCGCCTTTGGTGGCGACCAAGCGCAAGCGCAATGCGCCGACGCCGGGTTTGTCGGTATCGGCTTTGTCCAGAACCTCGGTCCAGGCGCGGATTGTGTCGCCAGACAGGCAGGGGTTCGCATGCGCCCCGCCGTTCAGCCCCACGATCATCTGCGCATTGGCCAGCCCGTTGAACGACAGCGCCCGCGCCATAGAGATCACGTGCCCGCCATAGATCAGCCGCGACCCGTCGGGGCGGGCAGAGGTGTCAAAGTGCACTTTCGCCGTGTTCTGCCACAGGCGGGTGGCCATCATATGCTCCGCCTCTTCGACGGTGACGCCATCCACGTGGTCGATCATCTCGCCCACGGTATAATCATCCCAGCGATGCGCCTCGCCCGCGAGGGTAAAGTCATAATTGCTGAAGTCGAGCGTTTCGGGGATCGACAGGTCGTCAACCGTCAACGCCTTGGGCAGATCGGGCACGACCGTTTCGGGGGCGGGGGCATCGACATCACGTTTGCGCACCATCACCCAGCGGACATACTCCAGTACCTTGGTGTCGTTCTGGTTGAAGCCGGTGGTGCGTACATAGACGACCCCGGTTTTCCCGTTCGAGTTCTGCTTGAGCCCGATCACCTCGGATTCAGATCGCAGCGTATCGCCAGGCCAGACCGGCGCCAGCCAACGCCCCTGCGCATAGCCAAGATTGGCGACCGCGTTCAGCGATACATCCGGCACGGTTTTCCCGAACACGATGTGAAAGGTAATCATATCGTCCAGCGGGCTGGCAGGCAGGCCGCAGCTTTGGGCAAACTGGTCAGAGGAATAAAGCGCATGACGTGCGGGATACAGCGCGTGGTACAGCGCGCGTTCACCATCCTTGACCGTGCGGGGCACAGCATGATGCAGCGTCTCGCCTACTTTATAGTCCTCGAAGAAACGGCCCTTGTTGGTCTTTGCCTGTGCCATCAATGCGCCCCCAGTTTGGTGTCGGGCGTATAGGTGCCTTCGACCTCCTTGGTCACGGCCTGACCGCAACGCATGACATTTGCCTTGGCATCCCATGTCTGTGTGGGCGTGCCGTAAAGCTCCCACCCCTTGTTCAGCGCGTCGGTGACCTTGTGGCAAAAGGCGGAAGTGTCCTCTTCGGACAGGAAACGATAGAGTTTCATGGGGGTTCTTTCAGTAACTCAGGAAAAGGGAGAGACGCCAAGCAGGGTATGGATCGCGGTCACAACGACCAGCATCACCAGCGTGATCACCGCAAGGCGGATATAGGTGGCCTTGCCCGCGGGGGCAGGGGGCGTCCAGTTGGATTCGGCGCGGTTGATCAGGATCACGGAACCGACCGCCCAAGCCAGCATAGAGCCAAACAGCAGGATCGAGGCGAGATCCCCGTTCACCAGTAAATGCGCGACTGCCCAGATTTTGACAGCCATCAGCTGCGGGTGGCGGGTTTTATAGGCGGGCCAAGCCTTGGCCCCTTTGGCCGCACTGGACCCGTAGACCCAGAATGCCAGCACCATCAGCAGGTTGTTCAGATGCGTCAGGAAGGGCGGGGGCGTCCAGACGGGGACAAACTCGGCCCCGCGGTATCCGATGATGATCATGACCAGCGCCGCCACGATGGCGACGGCGATGATGCCTTTGCCCCGTCGGCCCATAGCTGCGCGCTGGTCCGGCATGAAGCGACGGAAATAATGGGCACCGACCCATAAGATCAGACCAAGGATCAAAAGTGCCATCATCAGGTTTACTCCGTTTGCAGGGCCGCGATCGCGTCCAGCTTTGCCAATGTTTCGCGTGCGGTGGCGACATGCAGGTTTTCAACGATGCGCCCGTCCACAACGGCCACACCCTGACCTGTCGCCTGCATTTCGTCAAACGCCTCGATCTGGCGGCGCGCCAGATCGGCTTCGGCCTCGGAGGGGGAGAATGCCTCGTTCGCGACGTCCAGCTGCGCGGGGTGGATCAAGGTCTTGCCGTCAAAGCCCATGTCGCGGCCCTGATCACATTCAACGCGGTGGCCTTCGTCATCCTTGAACGCATTGTAAACGCCATCGACAATCGCGATGCCGTTGGCCTTGGCCGCGAGCACGCATAGGCCAAGCCCGGTCATCAGGGGCAGGCGGTCGGCGCGCACGCGGGTTTGCAGGTCCTTGTTCAGGTCGTTGGTGCCCATCACCATACATTGCAGCTTGGGATGCGCGCCAATCGCGGCGGCATTCAGCATCGCACCCGGCGTTTCCATCATCGCCCAAAGCGGGATGTCGCCCGTGATTTCGGCCAAAGCGTCCAGATCGGCGGGGCTGCCGACTTTGGGCAGCAAAATGGCGTCGCAGTCCATCTTCGCCGCGGCGCGGGCATCGTCGGCACCCCATTCGGTGTCCAGCCCGTTGATGCGGATCACCTTATACCGGCTGCCATAGCCGCCGTCTTTCAGCGCCGTGGCGAGTGTTTCACGTGCAGCGGTTTTCTCTTCCGGGATCACGGCGTCTTCGAGGTCAAAGATTATCGCATCGGCCGGCAGCCCGCGGGCTTTGTCTAACGCGCGGTCCTTGGAGCCGGGGATATATAGAACGGAACGCAGGGGGCGGGTGATTTTCGACATTTGCGACTCTCCAAGAAATAATGTTGCGTGCAGGTCTGCATTTTTAGACGAAAACTTCAAGCGCAAACACGCCGCAGCGCAGCGTCAGATAATTTGCGGCATTAACGCGGCCTTCAGGTTTTGCTGCCAGAAGGAAAGGCGTCTTGGTGCGTGTGTAAGTGTAAGAGGTGTAGAATGGTAAAACTGTTTAACCTGATCGGGCTGGCAACTGCCGCGGCGGCGGTGGTGGCGCTGACGCAGGATGTCGCGGCGGGAACGCGAACCGCAGGTTGTGACGGATGCCACAAGATTTCCGCGAAAATTTCGCACCCGCCGCAGGATCAACAAACTAAGGAGGCGGGCCCCATTTGATATGTCATAGATTATAAAAGCGGCGAAAAAAGATGCGGATCGCCGGAACGCAATCGCCACATCATCGTTGATATCACAACCGAGTGATTATCACCCGGAACTTCTAAAGGAGTATCAACAATGAAACGTATTCTTGGCACAACCGCAATCATCCTGAGCTTGACTGGTCCCGCATTTGCAGATGCACATGCGGCTGGTTTTGGTACCGTGACAGCGCAAGAAACTGACTTCTTCGCGTCCGACCTGATCGGCATGCGTATCTACAATTCCGAGACAGAAGTTGAAGCAAACTCCACCATCGCCGCTGACGGCGAAAAGGAATGGGACGACATCGGCGAGATCAACGACGTCCTGCTGGATTCCGAAGGCAACGTTAAGGCCGTAATCCTCGGCATTGGCGGCTTCCTCGGCATGGGTGAGCGTGACGTAAGCGTGAACATGGACGAGATTCGCATCGTGACCGAAGAAGGTGACAGCGACGACCGTTTCCTCGTGGTGAACACAAGCAAAGAGATGCTTGAAAAAGCCCCAGCGTTCGAGCGTATGGACGACGAAGCTGACATGGAAACCGAAGCAAACATGGACGCCAACGCCGACGTGGAAACCGAAGCAAACATGGACGCCAACGCCGACATGAACGCTGACACAGACATGGCAGCGACCGACATGAACGCCGAAGCTGAGGTCGACACAGAGACCGAAATGGAAGCGGATGCCGAAGCACTGGCAAACGAAGCTGAAATGGAAGCCGAAGAAGCAGCCGCTGAAACAGAGCAGGCCGTAGATGAAGCAACCACTGAAATGGCCGAAGGGGCAAACGAACTTGAGCAAGACATGGAACGCCCCATGCTGACAGCCCCAGCGGTTGAGCGTGAAGGCTATGCAAACGCCACAGCTGATGAAGTTGCCGCGCTGACAGCAGAAGACCTTGAAGGGTCCTATGTTTACGGTGCCAACGACGAGACCGTCGGTGAAATCGGTGCCCTCGTTATGGGTGACAACGGCGAAGTTGGCCAAGTTGTGATCAACGTCGGTGGTTTCCTGGGCATTGGCGAAAAGCCAGTAGCCGTCACTTGGGACGAACTGCAGATCATGAAGAACGCTGAAGGCGACGACTTCCGCATCTACATCGACAGCAGCGAAGAAGCGCTGGAAGCACAGCCCGAATACCAAGGCTAAGCGTAAAGCTAAGTCAAATTCGGCAATAGCTTGCTGAAAAGCTGACAAAGACGGGATCGTTTCGAAAGGAACGGTCCCGTTTTTTATGGCTCTGTGCGATGTGACGTGATGCCGGACCAAGCGCAACTTGCACGGTGCGCTTCATTTCGGTATCCCGAAGCGAAATGTAACCCTGTCGGAGTATACCACATGGCCAGACCCAAGATCGCGCTTATCGGCGCAGGGCAAATCGGGGGCACACTTGCCCATCTCGCAGCAATCAAGGAACTGGGCGACGTTGTCCTGTTCGACATCGCCGAAGGTATCCCGCAGGGTAAGGCCCTCGATATCGCAGAATCGGGCCCATCCGCCAAATTCGACGCGACCATGACCGGCGCGAACGACTACTCTGAAATCGCTGGCGCAGACGTATGCATCGTGACTGCCGGTGTTGCGCGTAAGCCCGGTATGAGCCGTGATGACCTGCTGGGAATCAACCTGAAGGTCATGAAATCGGTTGGCGAAGGCATTGCTGCCCACGCACCAGACGCATTCGTTATCTGCATCACCAACCCGCTGGACGCGATGGTTTGGGCGCTGCGCGAATTCTCCGGTCTGCCCCACCATAAGGTTTGCGGTATGGCCGGTGTGCTTGATTCGGCACGCTTCCGTCACTTCCTCGCGACTGAATTCAACGTCTCCATGAAAGACGTCACTGCCTTCGTTCTGGGCGGCCACGGCGATACAATGGTGCCCCTGACGCGCTATTCCACCGTTGCGGGTATCCCACTTCCTGATCTGGTGAAAATGGGCTGGACCACACAGGATAAGCTGGACGCGATCGTTCAGCGGACCCGTGATGGCGGTGCCGAAATCGTTGGCCTGCTGAAAACCGGTTCGGCGTTCTACGCGCCTGCGACATCGGCAATCGAAATGGCCGAAGCCTATCTGAAAGACCAAAAACGCGTTCTGCCATGCGCCGCCTATGTTGACGGTGCCTATGGTCTGGACGGCTTCTATGTCGGCGTGCCCACCGTGATCGGTGCTGGTGGCGTCGAACGTGTGGTCGAGATTGCGATGAACAAGGACGAACAGTCCATGTTCGACAACTCTGTGAACGCCGTTAAAGGCTTGGTCGATGCGTGCAAAGGCATCGATGAATCGCTGAAGTAATACCCCTAAGGTGCAGCGGGCGGACGTGATCGAGGTCACGGTAAACCCCGCCCGCTGCACCTGCACTTGCTATTGGACGATCCCGCGGGATGAAGCCAAAGCCGCTTGCTCCCCCCGCTCAGATCAGTCTCCGCAGGTAGCCAAATCTGCCGCGTCGCAGTTTGAAGACATGCGCATCATGCGGCGCGCAAACGAACACTTGGGGCTGAGTTTTCGCCCAAACGGTCGCCGAAAAGCCCGATGAATTTGGTTGGCTTTGGCTCTTGTGATCACAGCTTGAAAATTAGTGATCACAAATTGCGGAAATGTCCGGCGCTAACCGAAGGGTTTGGGCAACTGCGCCAATAAACCGCTTCAAATTCACGCCTCTGGACGTGACAGTTCCAAAAATACCGTTATCTATGACCGCAACCTGACGAGAAAAGGAATCCATCATGGCAGATGTGAACCGGGGCAACCGCCCGCTGTCACCCCACCTGACGATCTATCGCCCGCAACTGACCTCCATGACGTCGATCCTGACGCGGATCACCGGCAACGCGATGCTGGTCGCCGCGCTGCTGATTGTCTGGTGGTTCCTCGCGGCGGCAACGTCGGCGGAGTATTTTGATATCGCGAACGGTTTCATCACCAGCTGGTTCGGCGATCTGGTCATGTTCCTGTCGCTGTTGGGGCTGTGGTATCACACGCTGGCCGGTATCCGGCATCTGATCTGGGACAACGGCTATGCGCTGGATATCCCGACGGCTGAAAAGCTGGGGTGGGCCGCGCTGATCGGCTCTGTCGTATTGACCATCATCACCGCGCTGATCATCTGAGGGATAGACACATGGCTTATTTGACAGACCGCAAACGCGCTATGGGCATGGGCTCGGCCAAATCGGGCACCGCACATTTCTGGGCGATGAAAGTCAGCTCTGTTGCGCTGCTGATCCTGATCCCGCTTTTCGTCTTTACCTTCGGGTCCGCCCTTGGGGGCACCTACGAAGAGATCATCGCCTACTACAGCAGGCCTTTCCCCGCGATCGTCGCCGCCCTGACGCTGATCGTTGGCTTCAAACATTTCAACGACGGTGTCCAAGTGCTGATCGAGGATTACGTCCACGGGCTGTCGCAGAAAGTTGCGATCATCCTGATGACCTGCCTCAGCTATGGTGCGGCCGCGGTTGGCGTTTTCGCCATCGCCCGCATCGCGCTTTAACACACGCCTACGCTATACCGGAGACCGAGACATGGCTGCATATGAATATGAAACGCATGAATATGATGTCGTTGTCGTGGGGGCTGGCGGCGCTGGCCTGCGTGCGACACTTGGCATGGCAGAGCAAGGGCTGAAAACAGCCTGCGTGACCAAAGTTTTCCCGACCCGTTCGCACACGGTTGCGGCGCAGGGCGGTATCGCGGCGTCGCTGTCCAACATGGGCCCCGATAACTGGCAGTGGCATATGTATGACACGGTCAAGGGCTCTGACTGGCTGGGTGACACCGATGCGATGGAATACCTCGCACGCGAAGCCCCAAAAGCGGTGTACGAGCTTGAACACTACGGTGTGCCTTTCTCGCGGACCGAAGCGGGCAAGATCTACCAGCGTCCCTTCGGCGGCCACACCACGGAATTCGGCGAAGGCCCCCCCGTGCAGCGGACCTGCGCCGCCGCCGACCGGACCGGCCACGCGATCCTGCACACGCTTTATGGTCAGTCGCTGAAGCATAACGCGGAATTCTACATCGAGTATTTCGCCATTGATCTGATCATGTCGGATGATGGCGTCTGCCAAGGCGTGCTGTGCTGGAAGCTGGACGACGGCACCATGCACCTGTTCAGCGCCAAGATGGTTGTTCTGGCGACAGGTGGCTATGGCCGTGCCTATTTCTCGGCGACATCGGCGCATACCTGCACCGGCGACGGCGGCGGTATGGCGGCGCGTGCGGGCCTGCCTTTGCAGGATATGGAATTCGTGCAATTCCACCCCACCGGCATCTATGGCGCGGGCTGTCTGATCACCGAAGGCGCGCGTGGCGAAGGCGGGTATCTGACCAACTCCGAAGGCGAACGCTTTATGGAGCGGTATGCCCCCACCTACAAAGACCTTGCCAGCCGTGACGTTGTTTCGCGCTGTATGACGATGGAAATCCGCGAAGGCCGCGGCGTGGGCGAGAACAAAGACCACATCCACCTGCACCTGAACCACCTGCCCAAGGAAACGCTTGATCTGCGTCTGCCCGGTATCTCTGAATCCGCGCGCATCTTTGCAGGGGTGGACCTGACCAAGGAACCGATCCCGGTTCTGCCGACCGTACACTACAACATGGGCGGTATCCCCACCAACTATTGGGGCGAAGTACTGGCACCGACCGAAGACGCGCCGGACCGCGTGGCACCGGGCCTGATGGCCGTGGGCGAAGCGGGCTGTGCCTCGGTACACGGGGCGAACCGCTTGGGTTCGAACTCTCTGATCGATCTTGTGGTCTTTGGCCGTGCCGCCGCGATCCGCGCGAAAGAGGTCGTCGACGCAGAGGCACCCGTACCGACGCCGAACCAGAAATCGGTCGATGCCGCCTTTGAACGCTTCGACAGCCTGCGCTATGCCAAGGGCCAGATCCCGACCGCCGAGCTGCGCCTTGAGATGCAGAAAACAATGCAGGCCGATGCTGCGGTTTTCCGTACCGACAAGACGCTGAACGAAGGCAAGGTCAAGATGGACGAGGTCGCTGGCAAGATCGCTGACCTGCACGTGACTGACACATCGCTGGTCTGGAACTCTGACCTGATGGAAACGCTTGAGCTGACCAACCTGATGCCGAACGCCGTGGCCACCATCACCGCCGCTGCCGCCCGCAAGGAAAGCCGCGGGGCGCATGCCCACGAAGATTACCCTGATCGCGATGACGAGAACTGGCGCAAGCACAGCCTCGCGTATTTCGACGGGAACGCGGCAACGCTCAGCTACCGTGGTGTGCACCTTGATCCGCTGACCGAGGAATCCGAAGGCGGGATCGACATGAAAAAGATCGCACCCAAAGCACGGGTGTATTGATCTGAAACCCTGCCTCCGCTTTTGGGGGCAGGGGTCCAAACCGGGGGCCATGCCCTCGTCCTGCAGGCGGAGGGCAGGCGACATGAAACAGTTTATCGCTATGACCATGATTTTGGCCGCGTCCGCTTGTGCGCAAGCAACGCAGCAGGTCGACAGCATCGCCCGCGAAGGCACCAAGGGGGTCATCACCGAAACCCTTGCCACGCGCTTTCCGCAGGTGCCCAAACAGCTGATCACGCCCTTCACCGATTGTATCGTCGACAATGCCGATGCGGCTCAGGTGCGCGTTTTCGCCAAATCCGCCGTGATCGGCGTGGATGACACCACCGTCGCCACCGTGCGCGCCGTACTGTCGCGCCCCGAAACCGTGCAATGCCTGTCGCGTTCCGCTGGCAGCGTCCCGGGGTTGCTGGGCTAATGGGTCACCCGAACGTCACGCCGGATACGCAGGGCAAGGATGCAGGCCATATGGCCGATCTGCGCGCGCAATTCCGTGACGGGGACACCAGCGAACGCACCCGCATCAAGGCGCAGCTTGGCCCCACAGAGGTGGAGTTCGCTGACATCCGCATGGTGGTGGACCCGCGCGATAACTACACCGAAACCTGCCTTTGGCTGAACGAATACCCGCCCGAGATCAAATCGCTCGTGGCTTTGGTCGAACTGGTGGAAGACCGCAACATGCTGGTCTTTGACATCGGTGCCAACTGCGGGGCCTATTCGATCCCGCTGGCGATGGCCGCGGGCGACGGGTCGCGCGTTGTGGCGTTCGAACCCAACCCGCTGATGATTGGCCGGCTTGGCATGAACATCGCGCTGAACAATCTGACCGACCGCGTGCGTATCGAAGGCTGCGCGCTTTCCGACCGCGAGGGCGAGGCGATGCTGAACTTCCGCGGGCACAATTACGGTCAGGCATCGCTGCTCCCGATCGAGGGCAAGCAACAAAACGGCGGCGTGCTGGTGCCCACACGGCCCCTGTCCGCCTTTACACACGCCGCACGGCACCATGACGGCACGATCCTCAAGATCGATGTCGAAGGGGCCGAGGAGGTCGTGCTGAACCCCATCCTCGCGCAGGGCAAATCCGGCGGCTGGCTGCCGGATGCGATCTTGATAGAGGTCCGCCATGCGGATCAGTGGGACGGCGACCTTTGTGCAGAGATACTGGCCGCCGGGTACCGTCAAACCCTGCGCGCCGAGGGAAATGCGCTTTACATCCGAAAGACGTAAGCGCCAGAATTGTAACGAACTGGGCAACTGCCCGACAGACCAGGAGAAGCGATATGGTTCAACTCACGCTCCCCAAGAACTCCCGGATGACGACCGGAAAAACATGGCCCAAACCCGAAGGTGCCAAGAACCTGCGGCAGTTTCAGGTCTATCGCTGGAATCCGGATGACGGCAAGAACCCGGCCATCGACACGTATTTCGTCGATATGGACACCTGCGGCCCGATGATTCTGGACGCGCTGATCAAGATCAAGAACGAGATCGACCCGACCCTGACCTTCCGCCGGTCCTGCCGCGAAGGCATCTGCGGATCCTGCGCGATGAACATCGACGGGATCAACACGCTGGCCTGTACCTATGGCGTGGACGAGGTGAAAGGCGCGGTGAAGATCTATCCGTTGCCACATATGCCCGTGGTCAAGGATCTGATCCCCGACCTCACGCATTTCTACGCGCAGCACGCCTCCATCCAGCCGTGGCTTGAAACCAAGACGGCAGAGCCCGCGAAAGAATGGAAACAGTCGATCGACGACCGTGCCAAGCTTGACGGGCTTTATGAGTGCATCATGTGCGCCTGCTGCTCGACATCCTGCCCCAGCTACTGGTGGAACGGCGACCGCTACCTCGGGCCAGCCGCGTTGCTGCATGCCTACCGCTGGATCATCGACAGCCGCGATGAAGCCACAGGTGAACGTCTGGACGATCTGGAAGACCCGTTCAAACTGTACCGCTGCCACACCATCATGAACTGCGCCAAGACCTGCCCCAAGGGCCTGAACCCTGCCGCAGCCATCGCCAATATCAAGAAGATGATGGTCGAACGCACCGTTTGATCCCATCGCAACCTGCGCCTCCCGCGGCCCTATGGCGCGGGGGGCGTGACATGTGCCCCCTATGATCCTGATTGCCTTTGCCATCGCTTTTGCGATCGTCGCCTATGTTGCCTACCGTGATAAAGCGGTGCGTGGATGCCGCTGGCGCAAGGACAGTACCCGCGACAAAGGCAGCCTGCAGTTCTACCACTGTGTCGCCTGCGGAGCAGAGGCCTATACCGCCACCCAATCGGCCCCCCGCGACTGCAAGGCAAATGTCGGCGGCCGGCCTCTCTGACGCCGTGCGCGATGGCCTCAGGATCGGACCCAACCGTCAGGAGTTTCCGCTATGACACCGCCCCATGATGCCGACGCCCGCCGCGCTGTTGCGCCCGTGATCTGCTATCCCGTTGAAACGCTGCCCGTGCCTGACATGGCGCTTTACGGACGCGCGCGCGAAGCGCTGACCAAAGTGGACGAGGTCACCGTCGCCCCCCGGGAGGCAAGCTGCTTTACCGTGCCTGCGGGGCATTTCTTTCGGATTACCTCGGTCGAGGGGCCACAGGTCGGTGATCTGAACCTCTGGGCGCAAAACGATCTGTCCGAACGGTTCTACTCTGGCAAAACCCGCGCGCTGCATGGCACGCATATCACCACCGGACAGCGCATGTGGAGCAGTTTTCCCACGCTGCGCCCTATGGCGACGCTGACCCATGATACGCTCGACTGGTACGGCATGGATGCCTTCGGCGGCTCGGTGCATGATGTGATCGGCACGCGCTGTGATCCCTATACCAACCAACTGTTGTCGGGCGGGCAATACCACCATTGCTGCCACTCCAACCTGATCCGGGCCTTGGCGGATCATCAGGGCATGTCCTACGCCGAGGCAGAGCCTTTCGTGCATGACGTGCTGAACGTCTTTATGTGCACAGGCTTTACCCGCGACACCGGCCAGTATTTTATGAAGGCCAGCCCCGTGCGCCCCGGCGACTACCTTGAGTTTTTCGCCGAGATCGACCTGCTCGGCGCGCTCAGCGCCTGTCCGGGGGGGGATTGCTCTGCCAAACATTCCTCGGACGTTGCCGCCTGCTATCCGCTGCTGGTAGAGGTGTTCGCCCCCGCCAAAGGCGCGCTTGAGGGGTGGCAAAGCCCGTCCCCCAATGGCTACGACCGCAGCCACGGGGGCTAAGGGATCGGGGATAGCGCCCGGCCAAACCTTCCAAATGGATATAAATCCCCCGCGGAGCGTCCGACGGGGGATCATCGCGCATCAGTTATTGGGGAAAGCCGCCTTTAGCGCGATTTCTACCATATCGCCAAAGGATTTCTCGCGCTCTTCCGCGGGCAGCGCTTCGCCGGTTTGCAGGTGGTCGCTGACTGTCAGCACCGCCAGCGCACGGCGTTTGTGACGCGCGGCGAGGGTATAAAGCTCTGCCGCTTCCATCTCGACGCCCAGAATACCGTGGCGGGTCATCTGCTCGTCCAGATCGGGGCGTTCGGCATAAAAGACATCCGAAGAATAGATCCCGCCGACATGGGTTTTCGTGCCTTTCGCCTCTGCCGCGTCCACGGCAGCACGCAGCAGGGACCAATCGGCGCAGGGGGCGTAATTCATCTCGCGGAAGATACCGGAAGAAGGCGAGGTAATTGTCGTGGCGGTCATGGCAATAATGACATCGCGAATACCAACCTGCGGCTGCATCCCGCCACAAGATCCAATCCGAATAAGGGTTTGCGCGTTGTATTCGGAAATCAATTCATTGGCATAAATCGACAGCGAGGGCATCCCCATGCCAGAGCCTTGAATAGTGACGCGGTTGCCATTCCATGTGCCGGTGAAACCCAGCATGCCACGTACTTCATTTACAAGTTTTGCATCTTTAAGGAATGTCTCAGCAGCCCATTTCGCGCGATACGGGTCGCCGGGCATAAGGACTGTTTCGGCAATATCGCCGGGTTTCGCGCCAATATGGATTGTCATAGGATGCTCTTTATATTTCCAAAGCCAAGAGGATGCGCCAAGGGGACGCAATAACCGCGCGCGGTGCGCATGTCAGTCCGGTTTACAGTTCCAACGTTTCCGGATCGGTGCCGCTCGCGATCAGGTCGCGGAACCAGTTGGGCTGGCGGCCCTTGCCGGTCCATGTCTGGCTGGGGTCTTCGGGGTTGGCGTATTTCGCGGCAGCTTTCGCGGCTTTGCCCTTTTTCGCACCGCCGGATACTTCATCCAGCGAGAACCCGTATTCGGCGGCTGCTTTTTCAGCGGCTTTGCGGGCTTCTACGCGGTCGCGTTCATATGCGTTTTTAATCGCCATCTTCACGTCTTCCAAATGCTGTTCCAGCTGTTTGTGGGACATTGTGCTTAGATCAATACTCATTCTCGCTCATTCCTTTGTCGAAAAGCCAATTAATGCTTTACGCCAAAAGAATGAACAAACAAAGAGTTTTTGAATTGGCCGCTTTTTATTCGGCGGCCACAGTTTCGGGATCGGCGAGTGTGACGATGTCTGCCATAATTGTATTCAATTCAAAGTCTTTTGGCGTGTAAACACGAGCGACTCCCATAGCGCGCAATCTTTTGGCGTCTTCTTCTGGAATAATACCACCCACGATTACAGGAATGTGATCCAATCCGGCGGCGCGCATTTGTTTCATTAAATCCTCGACCAATGGAATATGTGATCCCGAAAGAATCGAAAGCCCGACAACGTGATGTTCTCCTTCAGCGGCGGCGGAAACAATTTCCGACGGCGTCAGGCGAATACCCTCATAGGCAATTTCCATGCCGCAATCGCGGGCGCGCACGGCGATTTGTTCGGCCCCGTTCGAATGCCCGTCGAGCCCCGGTTTCCCGACAAGAAAACTCAACCGTCGACCCAGACGGGTGCTGACGGCATCCACGGCGTCGCGCAGGTCGTCCAGCCCCTCGGTCTTGTTTGACCGGCCCGAAGCAACGCCTGTTGGCCCACGGTATTCGCCGTGCACGCTGCGCATCTGTTCGGCCCATTCGCCGGTGGTAACCCCCGCCTTGGCGGCGGCGATCGACGGCTCCATTACATTGCGGCCTTCGGCGGCGGCGGCGCGCAGATCGGCCAGCGCCTTGTCCACGGCGGCCTGATCACGGCTGTCGCGCCATGCGTTCAGACGGTTGATCTGGTCGGCCTCGACTGCCGGGTCCACGACCATGATGCCGCCATCGCCCGTCATCAGCGGCGAGGGTTCGCCCTGTTGCCATTTATTCACGCCCACGACGATGGTCTCGCCGGCCTCGATCCGGCCCAGACGGTCGGCGTTGCTTTCGACCAGACGGGACTTCATATAATCGATCGCCGAAATCGCGCCGCCCATATCGTCAAGGTTCGCCAGTTCAGCCCGTGCGCCCTCTTTCAGCGCTTCGACCTTGCGGTCCACGGCGGGGTTGCCATCGAACAGGTCGTCAAACTCCAGCAGGTCGGTCTCGTAGGCCATGATCTGCTGCATCCGCATCGACCATTGCTGGTCCCACGGGCGCGGCAGGCCAAGCGCTTCGTTCCACGCGGGCAGCTGCACGGCGCGGGCGCGGGCGTTCTTTGACAGGGTCACCGCAAGCATCTCGATCAGGATGCGGTAGACGTTATTTTCGGGCTGCTGTTCGGTCAGCCCGAGGGAGTTCACCTGCACCCCATATCGGAAGCGGCGGTATTTCGGGTCTTCAACGCCATAGCGGTCGCGGCAGATTTCGTCCCAAAGGTCGCCAAAGGCGCGCATCTTGCACATCTCGGTGACAAAGCGGATGCCCGCGTTCACAAAGAAAGAGATCCGGCCCACCAGCATGGGGAAGTCCTCTTCGGGGACGCGGGGGCGCAGGGCGTCCAATACGGCGGTGGCGGTGGCAAGGGCAAAGGCCAGCTCTTGCTCGGGCGTGGCACCGGCCTCTTGCAGGTGGTAGGAACAGACGTTCATCGGGTTCCACTTGGGCACGTTGGTATAGCAATATTCGGCCACATCCGCGATCATCTTGAGAGACGGGGCAGGCGGGCAGATATAGGTGCCACGCGAAAGGTATTCCTTGATCAGGTCGTTCTGCACGGTGCCTTGCAGCTTGGACACATCCGCGCCCTGTTCCTCGGCCACAGCAATATACAGCGCCAGCAGCCACGGCGCGGTGGCGTTGATCGTCATCGAGGTGTTCATCTGCTCAAGCGGAATATCCTTGAACAGGCTGCGCATATCACCCAGATGCGCCACGGGCACGCCCACTTTGCCGACTTCGCCGCGCGACAGGATGTGATCGCTGTCATATCCGGTCTGGGTGGGCAGGTCGAAGGCGACGGACAGGCCGGTCTGCCCTTTCAAAAGGTTCGCGCGATACAGCGCATTGGATGCCTCGGCGGTGGAGTGTCCGGCGTAGGTGCGGATCAGCCAGGGGCGGTCTTTTTGCGGTTGCGACATGGGGCGGCCTTTCGTGAATCGAATGGGTAATATTCTTGCGCTGGTCGATTGATACGTGAAATAATCAGGCGCTGTCAATTCGCTGCATTGCGGCATGGGCGAAAGCCGCTGCGTTACGGTCGCGCGTGCCTTGCCTAGGGGTGCCCTATGTGTGGTTGACTGTTTTATGTTGCCCAGACAGCGCGGGTCCTGCAAGGGTTGGGCGATGACGCAAACGATTGAACTTCCCGTCTGGCTTTTCGCGGTGATCCTGCTGTTCGCGGCTGTGACCGCGCTTAGCCATTTCCTGTTGCCCTCGGTCCGGTGGTTCTTTCGCAGACGGCTGGAGAAAGCTGTCGCGCAGCTGAACACGCGGCTGACCCGCCCGATTGAACCGTTCAAGCTGGCGCGGCGGCACGATATGATCCAGCGGTTGATCTATGACCCGCAGATCAGTCAGGCGATTGTGGATCACGCGCGCGCCGAAGGCATCCCCGAAAACGTCGCCTCCGAACAGGCGCGCCGCTATGCCCGCGAGATCGTCCCGAGTTTTAGCGCCTTTGCCTATTTCAGCTTTGGCATCCGGATGGCGCGGTTTCTGGCGAATGCGCTGTATGATGTGCGCACCGGATCGCAAAACGACGCGGTGATCGAAGGTATCCCGTCAGAGGCCACGGTCATCTTTGTGATGAACCACCGCAGCAACATGGACTACGTGCTGGTGACCTACCTCGCGGGGGAGGCGTCGGCGCTCAGCTATGCTGTGGGGGAATGGGCGCGTGTCTGGCCGCTCAGCCGGTTGATCCGGTCGATGGGGGCGTATTTCATCCGGCGCAAGTCGCGCGGCGCGCTGTATCGCAAGGTCTTGGCCCGCTATGTGCAGATGGCGACCGAAGGCGGGGTGACCCAGGCGATCTTCCCCGAGGGCGGGCTGAGCCTGAACGGCAAGTTGATGCCGCCCAAGATGGGGCTGCTTGGCTATGTGCTTGAGGCCGAATTGAAAGACCGCGATGTCGTCTTTGTACCGGTGGCGATCAACTATGACCGCGTGCTGGAAGACCGCGTGTTGATTGCTGCGGACGAGGCAGGCACCCGCCGGTTCGATGCGCAAATCACGGTCATTTTGAAATTCATTGTTCGCAAGATCTGGCTGCGTCTGCGCGGCAAATTCCTGCGCTTCGGCGAGGCTGTGGTCGTGTTCGGCACGCCGGTACATTTGCGCGACTATGGCGACGCGCCGAATGTGGACGGGCTGGCGCAAGATCTGATGGGGCGGATCGAACACGAGATGCCACTGTTGTTCGTGCCCTTGCTGGCGCGGGTGCTGTTGCTGGCGGAAAAGCCGCTGGATGGCGTCGCGCTGGAACAGGAAATGCAAGGCATGGCCGCGCGGGTCTCTGACGAGGCTGCGGTTGTGGCGCAGGACTTCGCCGCCAATGTCGCCAGAGCACGCGATCATCTGGTGCAGCGCGGGATGATCGCGGCGTCGGATCGTGGCTATGCCCCCGCCGACGGGCAACGCCCCGCCTTGCGCTTCTACGCCAACTCTATCGCCCATTTCTTTGACAGATAGGTCACACAAGCGAAACTCCTGCCGAAATTGCTGCGACTGCAAAGTCATAAAATTACAATTACAGGTCAAATGGTGTTGCATTGTTGCGTGAAGGATCATATTCCACCAGTAGACGCCGCGATTCTGCACTGCGGCACAAACCTATTCTGACTGTGGAGACCGACATGGCCTTGGACACGAATATCGCGCAATACGACGCACCGGAAAAAGACCTTTACGAGATCGGGGAAATCCCGCCGATGGGCTACGTTCCAAAGCAGATGTACGCATGGACCATCCGCAAGGAACGCCACGGGAACCCCAATACCGCGATGCTCGAAGAGGTCGTGGACGTGCCGACCCTCGACAGTCACGAGGTGCTTGTCCTCGTGATGGCGGCGGGTGTGAACTATAACGGTGTCTGGGCTGCCTTGGGCAAACCCATCAGCCCCTTCGACGGCCACAAGCAGCCCTTCCACATTGCGGGCTCTGACGCGTCGGGCATCGTCTGGGCGGTTGGCGACAAGGTAAAACGCTGGAAGGTCGGCGACGAAGTCGTGATCCATTGCAACCAGGATGACGGCGACGACGAAGAGTGCAACGGCGGCGATCCGATGTATTCCCCCAGCCAGCGTATCTGGGGCTATGAGACCCCCGACGGATCCTTTGCCCAGTTTACCAATGTGCAGGCGCAGCAGCTGATGCCACGCCCCAAGCACCTGACGTGGGAAGAGGCCGCTTGCTACACGCTGACGCTGGCCACTGCCTACCGGATGCTGTTCGGCCACGAGCCTCATGACCTGAAACCGGGCCAGAACGTGCTGGTCTGGGGCGCCTCGGGCGGTCTGGGGTCCTATGCGATCCAGCTGATCAACACCGCTGGCGCGAATGCGATTGGTGTGATCTCGGACGAATCCAAGCGTGACTTTGTCATGGATCTGGGGGCCAAGGGCGTTCTGAACCGCAAGGACTTTAACTGCTGGGGCCAGATGCCCACCGTGAACACGCCTGAATATGCGACTTGGTTCAAAGAGGCGCGCAAGTTCGGTGCCGCGATCTGGGAGATCACAGGCAAGGGCGTGAACGTCGACATGGTGTTTGAGCACCCCGGCGAGGCGACGTTCCCGGTGTCCACCTTTGTCTGCAAAAAGGGCGGCATGGTCGTAATCTGCGCGGGGACTTCGGGTTTCAACCTGACGTTCGACGTGCGCTATATGTGGATGCACCAGAAGCGTTTGCAGGGCAGCCACTTTGCCCACCTCAAGCAGGCGTCCGCCGCCAACAAACTGATGGTGGAGCGCCGTCTTGATCCGTGTATGTCCGAAGTGTTCACCTGGGCCGATCTGCCCGACGCGCACATGAAGATGATGGCGAACGAGCATAAGCCGGGCAACATGTCGGTACTGGTGCAATCGCCCAAGACCGGCCTGCGCACGCTCGAAGACGCGCTGGACGCGAAAAAATAAGTCGTTGGCCTCCGTTCAGGGGGTGCTGACAACCGGCTGACCAGACACCCGCGCACCAATCCATCGGTGCGCGGGTGTTGTCGTATTTGGCATCACGCGGCGGTTTGGCACGGGCTGATTGCGCGAATAGCGGCGATGCCATCTGGCCCCCGGTGCCGCGCTGAATTAGGGTCGCGCCATGACAGTACCTGCCCTTACCTATTCCGCCGATCAGGCGGCTGCCTTTGACAGCGTGACCGAGATGTTGCGCCATGCGGGCATCGATCTGGATGACAATCTGCTGATGCCCCCTGCGGGTGGGGCGGACCAAGTGCTGGCGGTGACCGGCAAGGCGGGGTCGGGCAAAACACTGCTGCTGGCAGAATTGTACAAGGCGCTGGAAAATGCCGGCGTCGACATCGTTTCGGGCGACTACGAGCGCAAGAAGAAAGACAAGCGCACCCTTGCCATTCTGGCCCCCACCAACAAGGCGGCATCGGTCCTGCGGCTGCGTGGCGTGCCCGCGACGACGATCCACCGCATCCTCTATACGCCTGTCTATGACCCCGAATACGAACGCATCGCGGAATGGCTGGCGGGCAGCGGTGAACGCCCGGTGATCGAGGGGATGAACGAAGTCTCGCTGGACCGCGCCTTTGCGTTCTACGAGAACAACAAATCCATTCCCGGTGCCTTGGCCGCTGCGGGTCTGCGCGGCAGCGATTTCATCACCGGATGGAAGCGTCGCGAAGAACCGCTGGATATCGGGTTTGTCGATGAAAGTTCGATGCTGGATGACAAGCAGTTCGAGGATCTGAAAGAGATTTTCCCGACGTTGCTGCTGTTTGGCGATCCGGCGCAGTTGGCCCCGGTGGGGCAGTCGGGCACGATGGTGTTTGAAAAGCTGCCCAAGGAACGGGTGCTGAACCTTAGCCGAATTCACCGGCAGCAGGCCGACAACCCGATCCTTGATCTGGCCCATGCGCTTGCCTACCCTGACCTGAGTTTTGAACAGTTCGAGCGTATGGTCGAAGACGCGTCAAAGAAGGACGACCGTGTCGTCTGGGGCCAGCGGGTAGAAGTGGACTTGATGGCGCGGTCGCCTGTGCTGGTCTGGCGCAATGCCACGCGCATCCGGCTGATCAACGCATTCCGGTCGGTCTATGGCGCGCCCGAAGACGCGCTGCTGGAGGGGGAGCCGCTGATCTGCGACGGGATCGAGCTGCCGTTGAAACACCGCAAGAAACGGCTCGACCTTGAAGCGCGCGGCCTGATCAAGGGCGCGCAGGTCGTTTATCTGGGGGCAGGGCGCAAACCGGGCTTTAGCCGCCTGCATGTGATGGGCGCGGAAGACCCGCAAATCTCTGCCGCGTCGATCGTGAAGATCGAAAAACCGGACGAGGAAGAACCCTTTATCCCCTTTGCCGCGCGCATGGGGGCGACGTTTTTGCATGGGGCGGCGGTGACGATCCATAAGGCGCAGGGCAGCCAGTGGGACACGGTGCAGGTCTTTGCGCCCGACCTTTATGCAGCGGCGCGGATGGGCCGGTCAGAGGCGGGGCAACCGCTGTGGAAGCGGCTGGCCTATGTGGCGATCACCCGTGCGCAAGAGCGGCTGATCTGGGTCGTGCGCAACCGCCTGTCGAAACCGTCCGGAATGCTGCGGGTGGATGATTTGCGCGCGGCCCCTGCCGCCCCGCTGAGCCTTGAGACACAGACGGATGATCCCGCCTAGCGGCGCAGCGCCGCAAAAAGGCTAGAGGCCCCCCAGCCCGCCGCGATAGCGATGGCCAGCGATAGCAGACCGTAGACCAGCGCATTTTCCCGCGACAGGTTGAAAAGCCAGCGTTCCAGCCCGACCTTGCGCACGTCGATCAACGTCCCGTATTGCGCCACGACGGACCCGCCGCGGGTCAGGAAAATGCGGGTGTTGTAATCGCCTTCGATCAAGGAGGCGGGCAGTTGCACCGTCGCGCGGAACAGGGTCTGTTCGTCCACGGTCACGCCTTCCTCGTCCAGTTGATACTGGTTCGCCTTGCTGCGGATGCGCACCAGCGCGTCCGAGAAGGCGGCGGAATCCTCGATATTCATCGGCGCACCGACCGACCGGATCGCCCGCGGGACAGAGATTTTATAGCGCAGGTCCTCGGTGCGGTTCAGCACGTCCTGCAAGGGGCCACTGGTGGCGACGGCATAGAAGCTGGGGGCGCGGTCGACCTCTACGGCGGCGGTGTTCACCCAGATGCCAAAGGTCTTTTCCTTGCGCCGCACCGTGACCGGGGCCGACGGGCCGGATACGGTCACCACGACCTCAAGCTCGGGGCCTTCGGGGATCGAGGTCTCGCGTTTCACGGCCCCAAAGATAATGATCTCGGACCCGTTGAAATTGGTGGAGATAGAGACTTCGCTTTGGTTCAGGCCCAGCACGATCGCCTCATCCGCGGTGGCGGAGAAAGACAGGCAGGCTAGCGCCGCCACCAAAAGGGCACGCAGACGGATCATGACGTGAACCCGACGGAATAAAGCTCTGCCGGTTGCAGCAACAGTTCCAGCGCCAGCTTGCCGCAGACGACCAGCACCAGCAGTGCAAGCAGGATCCGCAGCTGTTCCGCCTTGAGCTTGGTGCCAAGGCTGGTCCCGAACTGCGCGCCGATCACCCCGCCGATCAGCAGTAGCACGGCCAGTACGATGTCGACGGTATAGTTGGTGGTGGCGTGTAGCATCGTGGTAAACGCAGCCACAAAGATGATCTGGAACAGCGAGGTCCCGACAACCACCTTGGTGGGCATCCCCAGCAGATAGATCATCGCCGGTACCATGATAAAGCCGCCGCCCACGCCCATGATCGCGGCCAAAAGCCCGACAAAAGCCCCGACCAGCAGCGGTGGGATGACCGAGATATAAAGCCCCGTGACCCGAAAGCGCATCTTGAACGGCAGCTTCTGGATCCACGTGTGTTTCTTGCGCGGGGGGCGTTTGCCGCTGCGGGTCTTGTACATCGCATTCAGCGATTCAATCAGCATCAGCCCTCCGATGATGCCAAGGAAGACGACATAGCACAGGTTGACCAGCAGATCGACCTGACCAAGCGATTTGAGGTAGTTGAAGATGGTGACGCCCGCCGCGGCCCCGACCAGCCCGCCCGCCAGCAGCACGCTGCCCATGCGCAGATCCACCGTCTTGCGTTTTAGATGCACCAGCAGCGCCGAAAAGGAGGAGGCAACGATCTGGTTCGCGCCTGTGGCCACAGCGACCGCAGGGGGGATGCCGATGAAGAACAGCAGCGGTGTGATCAGAAATCCGCCCCCGACGCCGAACATGCCGGATAGAACGCCCACGATACCGCCCAACCCCAAAAGGAGGAACGCGTTGACCGACAGCTCGGCAATGGGCAGGTAAATTTGCATAGAAGCAGTTAGACCGATCCAAAGGTTGAAATCAATCGTGGATGCTGCGCCGCCGCAATTTGCGACGGCGCGGGGAGCGTTAGCGCTCTTTGACGTAGGGCTCGCCGCCGGCACGGGGCGGGATCGCCTTGCCGACAAAGCCCGCGAGGATGATCACGGTCATCACATAGGGCAGGGCGGCCAGCAATTGACCCTGAACCTTGAAGTTCACCAATGCCTCGATCACGTCGGGGCGGGTTTCCAGCGCGCCGAACAGGCCGAACAGCAGCGTGGCCCACAGCGCGTACCACGGGCGCCACTTGGCAAAGATCAGCGCCGCCAGCGCGATATAGCCACGGCCTGCGGACATATCCTTGATGAACCCGGCCTGCAGCGCCGTGCTGAGGTAGGCACCGGCAATACCGCAAAGCACGCCACAGATCAGCACCGCGGCATAGCGCAGCCCGATAACGGAAACCCCTGCGGTATCCACCGCCGCGGGGTTTTCGCCCACAGCGCGCAGACGCAGGCCAAAGCGTGTCCGATACAGCAGCCACCATGTCGCAGGGACCGCGAGGAAGGCGAGGTAGACAAGGATCGAATGGCCCGAGATCAGCTCGGCATAGAGCGGGCCGATGATCGGGGTCTGGGCGATGTCATCGGCAAAGGGCAGGGTGATCGGATTGAACCGCGCCCCGCCGATCAGCGACGGCGTGCGACCACCTTGCTGGAACCAGTCCTGCGCGATCAGCACTGTCAGACCGGCGGCAAGAAAGTTGATCGCGACGCCGGAAATCAGCTGGTTGCCGCGGAAGGTGATGGAGGCAAGCCCGTGTAGCAGGCTCAGCGCCATCGACGCGGCGATGCCGGCCAGCAGCCCCAGCCAGACGTTCCCCGTCAGCGACGCCACGGCCGCCGAAAAGAACGCCGCCGCCAGCATCTTGCCATCAAGGCCGATGTCGAAAATACCGGCGCGTTCGGAAAACAGACCGGCAAGGCAGGCCAGTAGCAGCGGTGTGGCAAGGCGCACGGTGCTGTCGAACAGTTGGATGAGCGTGATATAATCCATTATTCAGCAGGCTCCACCGGTTTGCGTTCGAGCTTGGGGGCCCGTGCGGCGCGCAGCGCCAGAAAGATTTTCTCGAGCGGCATACGCACCATGTTATCCAGCGCTCCGGTAAAGAGGATCACCAGCGCCTGAATGACGACGATCAGCTCGCGCGGGATCGAGGTCCAGAGCGCCAGTTCAGCACCACCCTGATAGAGGAACCCGAACAGGATCGCGGCAAGGAAGACGCCCAAAGGATGGCTGCGGCCCATTAGCGCCACAGCGATCCCGATAAAGCCCGCGCCTTCGGTCGCGTTCAGCACCAGCCGTTCGGCTTCGCCCATGACGTTGTTGATCGCCATCATGCCCGCCAAACCACCCGAGATGATCATCGCGATCATCGTGATCTTGACCGGAGAGATACCGGCGTATTTCGCGGCCGATTCCGAATGGCCATAGGCGCGGATCTCATACCCCAGCCGCGTGCGCCAGATCAGCACCCACAGGAAGATACAGGCCGCAACCGCCACCAGAAGCGAGATATTGGCGGGCGCTGCCTTGGAAAACTCGATCCCCAGCGGGGCAAGGATATCATGCAGCGTCGGTAGTTTGGTCGCGTCAGGAAAGCGTGCCGTTGCGGGGTCCATGCTGCCTTGGGGGCGCAGCATATTAACCAGAATATAGTTCAGCACCGCCGCTGCGATAAAGTTGAACATGATCGTGGTGATCACGATATGGCTGCCCCGTTTGGCTTGCAGGAACGCGGGGATCGCGGCCCAGGCGGCGCCGAACACGGCAGCCATTGCCGCCGCACCGATCAGGGCCAGCGACCAATGGGGCCACGGGATATACAGACAGGCCAGCGCCACGCCCAAACCGCCCAGCATCGCCTGGCCTTCGCCACCGATATTGAACAGCCGCGCGTGAAAGGCGATGGCAACGCAAAGGCCGGTGAACATGAAGTTCGTGGCGTAATACAGCGTATAGCCCCAGCCATAGGTGCTGCCCAATGCGCCGGACACCATCAGTTTGACGGCCGCAACAGGGTCTTCCCCGATGCCCAGAATGACCAGCGCCGACAGGATCGCTGCCAGCAATAGCGAAATCAAAGGCACGAGGACGACCTCGGCCCATTTTGGCATTACGTCCATGTTACACTTCCTTATGCGGATCGCCGCCCGCATGGGCCAGATTGTCTTCGATCTCTTCGATGGAATGGGGCGCATCGGTATCGGTGATGCCCGCCATCAGCAAGCCCAGTTCCTTTTCATCGGTCTGGCTGGCGTCGCGGATGCCCATGACCTGACCGTCGAACATGACAGCCACCCGGTCGCTGAGTGCGAGAATCTCTTCCAGCTCGACCGAGACCAGCAGGATCGCCTTGCCCTGATCGCGCAGGGCGACGATCTGTTCGTGGATGAATTCGATCGCGCCGATATCCACGCCACGGGTCGGCTGTCCGATCAGCAGCAGGTCGGGGTTGCGTTCGATCTCGCGCGCCAGAACGATCTTTTGCTGGTTCCCGCCGGAAAAGTTCTTGGCCGCCAGTTTGGGGTTTGGCGGACGCACGTCGAAACGTTCCATCTTTTCAACGGTGTCGGCCTTGATCGCGGCGTTATCCATCAACATGCCGCTGCGGTAGGCAGGGTCTTTGTGATAGCCGAAGGCGGTGTTTTCCCACGCCTGATAGTCCATGATCAGACCTTCGCGCTGGCGGTCTTCGGGGACATGGGCGATGCCGTGGTTGCGGCGGGATTGGCCGTCGGATTTGTTGCCGGTCAGGTCCAGTGCCGTGCCATTGACGCGCACGCTGCCCTTGCCGGTCTGGTATCCGCCCAGAACCTCAAGCAGTTCGGACTGGCCATTGCCGGCCACCCCCGCAACGCCAAGGATTTCGCCCGCGCGGACTTGCAGATCGATGCCGCGCAGACGCTCGACGCCCTTGTCATCAACGACGCGCAGCCCTTCGACATCCAGAATGACCGGACCGGGGGCCGCGGGTTTCTTGTCGACACGCAGCAGTACCTTGCGGCCGACCATCAGCTCCGCCAGTTCGGCGGGCGAGGTTTCGGCGGTCTTGACGGTGGCGGTCATCTCGCCGCGGCGCATGACCGATACCGTGTCCGTCGTCTCCATGATCTCGCGCAGCTTGTGGGTGATCAGGATGATCGTCTTCCCTTCGGAGCGCAGACGCCCGAGGATGCGGAACAGCTGGTCGGCCTCGGCTGGGGTCAGCACGCCCGTGGGCTCATCCAGAATGAGGATATCGGCCTGACGATACAGCGCCTTGAGGATTTCCACCCGTTGCTGCATGCCGACGCCGATGTCTTGCACTAGCGCGTCGGGGTCCACCTTCAGGCCGTAGTCATCGGCCAGCTTCATCAGCGATTTGCGCGCCTTGGCCAGCGACGGTTTCAACAGCCGCCCGTCTTCGGCACCCAGAATGATGTTTTCCAGGACCGTGAAATTTTCAACCAGTTTGAAGTGCTGGAACACCATCCCGATGCCTGCGGCAATCGCGGCCTGGCTGTCAGGGATGTCGGTCTTTTTACCGGCGATAAAGATGTCGCCTTTGTCGGCTTTGTAGAATCCGTAAAGGATCGACATCAGCGTCGATTTGCCCGCGCCGTTTTCCCCGATGATCCCATGGATCGTGCCGGGCATGACGCGGATAGAGATGTCTTTATTGGCCTGTACCGGACCAAAGGCCTTGGAGATGCCTTTCAGCTCGATCGCCGGAGCGGCAGTTTCCTGCCGCTCCGTATGTGTTGCAGTGCTCACGCTTAGAAGCTCAGGCTCGGGCAGCTGTCGTCGGACATGTAGTCATGTACCTCAAGCGACCCGTCTGCGATCTTGGCTGCTGCTTCATCCACAGCGGCCTGCATTTCAGCGGTAACCAGTGCCTTGTTGTGTTCGTCAATCGCGACGCCCACGCCTTCGTTGCCAACGCCCATGACGTTAAAGCCTTTTTCCATGCCGGGGCCATCGGACATCGCGTCAAACACAGCATTGTCCACGCGTTTGATCATCGAGGTCAGGACTTTGCCCGGGTGCAGGTGGTTCTGGTTGCTGTCCACGCCGATCGACAGGATGTCTTCGTCCGCTGCGGTTTGCAGAACGCCAACGCCTGTGCCGCCCGCGGCTGCATAGACAACATCAGCACCCTGGCTGATCTGCGCTTTTGTCAGTTCGGACCCTTTTACGGGGTCGTTCCATGCGGCAGGGGTCGAACCTGTCATGTTCGAGATCACGGTCGCGTCGGGGTTCACGGCCAGAACGCCTTGGGCGTAGCCGCAGGCGAACTTACGGATCAGGGGGATGTCCATGCCGCCGATAAAGCCGACAGTGTTGGATTTAGAGGCCATCGCCGCCATCATGCCGACCAGATAGGACCCTTCGTGTTCGTTAAAGACAACGGAACGGACGTTGGGCGCGTCGACAACCATGTCGATGATGACAAAATCGGTATCAGGGTAATCGCCTGCAACCTGACCAAGCGCATCACCAAAGGCAAAGCCGGTCATCACGATAGGGTTGGAGCCCGCTTCAGCGAAACGGCGCAGCGCCTGTTCACGCTGTGCTTCGGACTGCAGTTCGATCTCGCGGAAGCTTTCACCGGTCTCTTCGGCCCAGCGTTGCGCGCCAGCAAAGGCGGCTTCGTTGAAGGATTTGTCGAATTTTCCGCCAAGGTCGAAGATCAGGGCGGGTTCGGCCAGAGCCGCACCGGCACTAAGAGCCGTGGCCGCAGCAGCGCCGAGGAATTTGGTCATAAGGGTCATGGAGTGTCTCCCGGTTTATTGTGTTGGGGCGCAAGCGCGAAGCCTTTGCCCGGTCGCAGTTCCGCGCTTGCGCCCGGTTCCGTCGATCAGATGTACGATACTGCGTAGCCCATGGGTAGGGTCAACCGGATTCTCAAGCGCTTGGGGATGATATTGCCTATTAACCGTGCGTAAACTGGCGCGAAAGGATCAATGCATCAACGGATGGCGCATCTTTACGCTGATAATACCCGCGACGTGTAGCCGTCTGGTGAAACCCTGCGGACGTGTAAAGCGCGATGGCAGCGGTATTGTCGGCGGCGACCTCCAGAAAGGCGGTGTCGGCCTGCGTTTCAAGCCCGTCCATCCAGCGTTGCAGCAAGCGGCGGCCAATACCCTGACGTTGGGCTGCGGGATCAACGGCGAGGGTCAGCAGCTCTGCCTCTCCCGCGATGAGGCGGGTCAGGGCAAAGCCCTGCGGCTCCGCCAGATGGGTCACAAAAGGGGAGGCCAGCAGATCGGCGATCTCTTGCGCCGTCCACGCACGGTCTTGCACAAAAGCGGCGGCGTGAAGCCGCGCCATATCCTGCGGCGTCATGAAAAGATCGCGGGCGGTGTGTCGCGGGCCGGGGCGGCATCGGCGGGGCGCAGATACAGCGGGGCAGGGCGCGGGGTCTGGGTGCCAAACTTCGTGGCGGCAATGCGTGCCGTTGCCTCTGCCACGGGCATACGAGGGGGCAAGGCGGTGCCGTTACAAAGTGCTGCGATCATATCGGCCTGATGACCCACACAGACGGGATCAGCGCGCGAGGGCACTGAAGGCAGATCATCCAGCCCACACATCACAGGTTCGCGGTCATCCATCGTGCCGAACACTTGCACGAACAGCTTGTCCTGCCGCGCATCGATGCTGCTGATGACAACGCCATCACGCCCGAAGGCCAGCGCCTGAAGATGCGAAACACCTATCGCAGGCACCCCAAGGCCAAGCGCCAGCCCACGCGCGGCCGAGACCGCGATGCGGATCCCGGTGAAGTTCCCCGGCCCGATGCCGACGCCAATCGCTGTCAGATCGCTATAGGCCACATCTGCGCTGGCCAGCACTTCGGCACATAGGCCAAGCAGCCGTTCGCCCTGACCCTTGTTCATTGGTTCCTCGACGCTGGCGATGATCTGGTCGCCCGACAGCAAAGCGGCCGCACAATGTGCGGCCGATGTATCAAACGCCAGGAGAAGAGGCGTCTTAGGCAACCGGGCGTACCTCGGTCACTTCGGGGATGTAGTGGCGCAGCAGGTTCTCGATGCCCATTTTCAACGTCAATGTGGACGATGGGCAGCCCGCGCAGGCCCCTTGCATGTGCAGATAGACAACGCCGCGCTCGAACCCGTGGAAGGTGATGTCGCCGCCGTCCTGTGCCACGGCAGGGCGCACGCGGCTGTCCAGCAATTCCTTGATCTGGCCGACGATCGCACCGTCTTCGCCCGTATGCTCCGCATGGCCCGACGCGTGGTCATGGCCGGTTTCCATCACCGGCTGGCCGGATTGAAAATGCTCCATAATCGCGCCAAGCAGGGCGGGTTTCAGGTGGTCCCATTCGATCCCGTCAGCCTTGGTGATGGTCACGAAATCGGTGCCGAAGAACACGCCGGTCACGCCTTCGACAGCGAACAGACGCGTGGCCAAAGGCGAGGCGCTGGCGGCTTCGGGGGCGGGGAAATCGGCGGTGCCCATCTCCAGCACGGTCTGACCGGGCAGGAATTTCAACGTTGCGGGGTTGGGCGTGGATTCGGTCTGAATAAACATCACATGCTCCTGAAAGGGTTGATGCAGATATGCGACCTGAGCGCGCGCAAGTCAAGGTTTGGAACGATTCTAAGTTTGCGACGGCCTGCGGTGCCGCCTCAGGTGATCATCTCGAGCCGTTCTTTGCTCATGTCACCGGGAACGATGGTGATCGGCACCGGCAGCGAGCCTGCGTTGCGGGAAAGCTGGGTCACCAAGGGGCCGGGGCCAGATTTCTTGTCGGTGCCCGCGCCAAGCACCAGCACGCCGACTTCGGGGTCATCGGCCAGCTGGTTGATGATCTCGTCCACGATCACACCTTCGCGAATGACCAGCGCGGGCTCCACGTTCAGCCGGTCGCGCATCCATTTGGCGAAGACCTCGAAATGCACCTCGATCCTTTCGCGGGCTTCTTCGCGCATGACCTCGGCCACACCGATCCAGTGATTGAATTCGTCAGGCGGGATGACCGACAGCACCACCACCCCGCCGCCAGAGTTGGACGCCCGCATCGCGGCAAATCGCATGGCGTTCAGGCATTCGCGGCTGTCATCCAGCACAACCATAAATTTACGCATAGCATCCTCCTGTTGAACGGCGGGGGGCGGGGTCAGCCACGGTCAGAGGCCGCCCAATCCCAATACATCTCGCGCACGCGGCGGGTCATGGGGCCGATCTGGTACTGCGTGTCGTCAAACGCTTTGACCGGCGTGACCTTCATCATGTTGCCGGACAAAAAGACCTCGTCCGCGGCATGGAAGTCATCAAAGCCTAGTACGGTCTCGTGCACCTTGATCCCGTCGGCGCGCATGTTCGACATATGCCGCGCGCGGGTGATACCGGCCAGAAACGTGCCATTGGGGATCGGGGTGAACGCCTCGCCATCCTTGACCATGAACACATTGGCAGAGGCCGATTCGGCGACATTGCCCATGGCGTCGGCGACCAGCGCGTTGCCAAAGCCCTTGGCGCGGGCTTCAACCATCATGCGGGCGTTGTTGGGATAAAGGCAGCCCGCCTTGGCATTGACGACGTTGTCTTCGAGCACGGGACGCCGGAAACGGGTCCGTGTCAGCGTCGTGGCCGCATCGGGTGCCGCCATAGGGATCTGTTCAAGGCTGATGGCAAAACCGGTCGCGTCCTTTAATGGCACGATCCCCAGCTCGTCGCCCGCCAGCGCCCAATACATCGGGCGGATATAGACGGCGGCGTCTTTGGGGTAGCTTTTCAGACCCTCGCGTACCATCTCGACCATATCGGCGGTCTCGACCGTGGGGGTGATCATCAGCGCCTTGGCCGACCGGTTGATCCGCGCGCAATGCGCCTCCAAATCGGGGCTGAGACCGTCGAACAGCCGCGCCCCGTCGAATACGGTCGTGCCCAGCCATGCACCGTGGTCCGCGGCCTTGATGACAGAGATGTCACCCTCGTGCCAACTGCCTTCGTAAAATGTCTTGATATGTGTGCCAGTGGCCATTGCGTGTCCTTTGGTTACCGCTTGGGCGCGGTGCGGTAGATGCCCTCGGGCAGGTTCAGCGCGGCTGTCAGATCGTGCAGCTGCTCGGGCGAGAGGCTGATCTTGCAGACAGAGTTGGTGCGCGGGTCCCATTGCTCGAATGTGATAACGCTGGCAAAGGCCTGCACCGTCACATCTTCACGCAAGGGTGCTTTGCCTTCGTCGATCAGAGTGATCACACTCGCATCGAATTCGTGTTCAATCGTAAACATGAAGGCACAGTATTCTTTCGGTGGTCCAATGCAAGGGCAGCACTGCGCCGTCTGTTCAAATCCGCGCCGCCGCGTTAAAACGGTGGCAGATCTATTCGTTGCCCTTTTGAGGATGCGTTACGTGATGTTGAGATACTGTCTTGCTCTGGCTGCTGCGGCATTTATGGCTGCCTGCGAACCGACGACCATGTCGGGGCCTGTCTCCACCCAACCCGAGCAAGGGCAACCCGCTAGTTTTTCCGCCAATGAATCCGCCCGCAGCTTTATCCGCGTGTTGCAAACGGTCGAACCTGTCGCCGAACGGGAATGTCGCGTGCGGACCTCGCAGGTGAATTGCGATTTCAACATCGTGGTCGATGACCGCCCCGGCCAGCCCGCCAACGCCTACCAAACCGAGGATAAGGCCGGGCGTCCGGTCATCGCCTTCACGCTCGCCCTGATCGCGGATGCGCGGAACGAGGACGAGCTTGCCTTTGTCATGGGTCACGAGGCTGCCCACCACATCGAAGGGCATATCGCGCGCCAACAGCAGAACGCGGTCGCCGGCGCGGTGATCTTTGCCGGTCTCGCCACGCTGAGCGGGGGCGATGCCACAGCGGTCGAATCGGCACAGCGTCTTGGGGCTCAGGTGGGCGCGCGGACCTATTCCAAGGACTTCGAGCTTGAGGCAGACGCCTTGGGCACCATTATCACCGCACGCGCAGGGTATAACCCGCTGCGGGGGGCCGAATTCTTTACCCGTATTCCTGACCCGGGTGACCGTTTCCTGGGCACGCACCCGCCCAATGCATCGCGTCTGGATACCGTACGGCGGACCGCGGCGGGGCTGTAACGGGACCGCATGAAGCAGCTTGGCCAGATACTGTCGGACCGCGGGTCCAAATATGCCGTCTCAGGCTGCCCCGCGTCCGATCGCGCCGCCGTGGATGCAGCGCTGAAAGAGCTCAAGCGCGATAAATCTTATGCCAAGGCAACCCACAACACCTGGGCGGTGCTGCTGTCAGACGGCGGCCCGCTGAAAGGCGATGATGGGGAATCCGGTGCGGGGATGGTGATTATCCGGATGCTAGAGCGTGAGGGGCTGGAGGATCACTTGATCGTGGTCACGCGCTGGTATGGCGGGAAACATTTGGGCGGCGACCGGTTCCGCCACGTGCAATCCTGCGCGCGCGCCTATCTGGACGCGGCCTGACACGGGCTTACAAGCTGATAGAGATGGCGGCGAAAAAGCAGATAGAGGCGGCAAGCACAAAGCTGTGCCAGATCGCATTCTGAAAGCGCATGCCGGGGTGTGCAAAGACGATCGTCCCCAGCGTATAGATCAATCCGCCGATGCCGATCAGCGTCAGCGCCGTGGTGGGCAGGCTTTGCCACATCGGCCAGACCAGCAGCACAGACAGCCACCCCATGCCAAGATAGAGATACAGCGACGCTTTAGACTCCGTGCTCCAGAAAGACAGTTTGGCGACCGCGCCGATAATGGCCAGCGCCCAGACCACGGCGAGGATGCCATAGGCGAACCCCGTTCCGATGAGCACAACAAACGGTGTGTAGGTGCCCGCGATCTTGAAGTAGATCGCCGCATGGTCAATCCGCCCCAGCAGGGCACGGGTACGATCAAACGGCAAAAGGTGGTAAATTGCCGACGCCAGAAGCGACAGGACAAAGCAGGCCGCATAAACCAGCGTCGGTGTAAGCTGCTCCCCCTGGCTTGCAGCATAGGTCGTCAGCAAGATTGTTGCCGGTATCGCAAATCCCAGACCCAACACGTGGATCGTGCCATCGGCGAGAGTGTCAGCGGTTGGGTGCGGATAAGCCATAGGTCAAATCTAGCACCCGTTTGCAACATTCCCATGTCAGATTTCGTCTAATTGATGGCGCTTTGGTATCTCGGCCTATCCATTCGTATAGGAGGTTGTGCCGACGCGTGGCGCGCGTCCGGATCAACGGGGTTTATTGCCGTCGATCCAGCGCGACATCATCGTCTTGTCGCGGAAACATTCCTGCGGGATATCGCGGCGCTTCAGACGGGCGATGCGTTCGGCAAAAGCGACCTGCTTTGACGACGGATACTGCGAAAACGGCCCATCCACCGGCTTGGGCTTATGGGCGTCGATCCATTCAGACAGCGCGGCGCGGTCGGTCAACGCCCGTTTTGGCACAGGCGCGCCGGTCTTGAGGCTAAGCGAGGTAGCATAGTGCATCTGCTTCTCCGTCGGCGGCAAAGCGGCGCGCGCGTCGCGGGCTGAAACTTCTGCATGGGCAGGTACGGCCCCGTTGTCGGGATCGAACATGCCAGGAAACTGCGGTTGGTAGGACATTGTGTAGGCCCCCTTGTTCTGGTTAGAACATATATAGAACATCGCGTGCGCATTTTCAAGGGTTTCACCTCTGATACGCCATCACGTGTCTATATGTAGGGTGCGGATTTGCAATTTCCACAACATGGGCTGCGCCTGCAATCGGACCTGCCTGCGCGAATAGGAACGCCAGGGCGCTCGGATTGTTCCACGGTTGAGAGGGGGGAGGGTGGTGGCCTAGACCACGCGCCCCCAAAGATCGTATTCGCCGGCTTCTTCGACTTCGACGGTCACGATCTGGCCCACGCTCAGGTTTTCAAAGCCTTCGTCGATGAACAGGTTGCCGTCGATCTCTGGCGCGTCTGCCTTCGTGCGGCAGGTGGCGGCCTCGTCGTCGATCTCGTCGATGATCACATCCATGCGGCGACCCACTTTGGCTTCCAGCTTGGCGGCCGAGATGGCCTGCGCCTTCTCCATAAAGCGGTTCCAGCGGTCTTGTTTGACCTCGTCCGGCACGTGATCGGGGAGCGCATTTGACCGCGCCCCGTCAACGTTTTCGTACTGAAAACAGCCCACCCGGTCCAGCTGCGCCTCGTCGAGCCAATCCAGCAGAGTCTGGAACTCCGCCTCTGTCTCGCCGGGGTAGCCGACGATGAATGTCGACCGCAGGGTGATGTCGGGGCAGGTGTCACGCCACGCGGCGATTTCATCCAGCGTCTTTGCCGCCGCCGCAGGGCGGGCCATGCGTTTCAGCACGTCGGGATGTGCATGCTGGAAAGGAATATCCAGATAGGGCAGTACCAGACCTTCGGCCATCAGCGGGATCAGGTTGCGCACATGGGGGTAGGGGTAGACGTAATGCAGCCGTACCCACGCCCCGAGCGACCCCAGATCACGGGCCAGATCGGTGATATGCGCGCGGTGGCCACGGTCTTCGGCATGTTTGATATCGACGCCGTAGGCCGAGGTATCCTGCGAGATCACCAGCAGTTCGTTCACGCCGTTCTGCACCAGCTTTTCAGCCTCGCGCAGGATCGCATGGGCAGGGCGCGATTGCAGGCGGCCGCGCATGTCGGGGATGATGCAGAACTTGCACTTGTGGTTACAGCCCTCCGAGATCTTCAGATAGCTGTAGTGGCGCGGCGTCAGGCTGACGGCCTGCGCGGGCAGCAGATCGATAAACGGATCGGGCGAAGGCGGCACGGCCCCATGCACCGCGTCCAGCACCTGCTCATATTGGTGCGGGCCGGTGACGGCCAGAATACGCGGGTGATGTTCGCGGATATAATCCGGCTCGGCCCCGAGGCAGCCGGTCACGATCACCTTGCCATTTTCGTTCAGCGCCTCGCCAATCGCGTCAAGGCTTTCGGCCTTGGCGGAATCAAGGAACCCGCAGGTGTTCACAATCACCGCATCCGCCCCGGCGTAGTCCGGCGACACGCCGTAGCCTTCGGCGCGCAGGCGCGTCAAAATCCGTTCGCTGTCGACCAGCGCCTTGGGGCAGCCCAGCGATACCATGCCGATGGTCGGCTGGCCGGGGCGGGACGGATTGCTGATCTGGGCCTTTGGCGCAAGATCGGGGCGTAGATTTGGTGGGTTTGTGCTCATGAACTGCGCTATAAGCCATGCAAAGGGTCTGGGAAAGGCCCCGCATCAGGCAAGGAGACGGGCGATGAAGTGGATTATTCGGGCAATTGGCATACTGCTGCTGATTTTGGTGGTCGCGGTGGGGTCGCTGTTCTTGCTGCCCGCCGACCGTATTGCGCGAATCGCGGCGGACCAGCTGCGCAACCTGACAGGGCGCGAGGTCACGATCACGGGCGATGTGGGGCTGACCTTCTGGCCGGTGCTGGGGGTGACCGCAGGCGGGCTAGAAGTCGGGAATGCCGATTGGGCCAAGGATGGGGCGATGCTCTCGGCCGCCAATGCCGCCATCGGGGTTGATGCGATGGCGCTGATCCGGGGCGAGATCAAGATCACCAACATTGAAGCCCAAAGCCCCACCATCCGGCTGGAGCAGCGCCGCGACGGGCGCGCCAGCTGGCAGTTCAGCGACGGCGGCGGCGAGGCAGCCATCGAGACCGCTCCGACCGCGCCAGCGCGTAGCCCGCGCCCGCTGACGATCCAGCGGCTCAATATCACCGACGCCACGTTGATCTATGATGCCGAGGGCAGCGATCTGGTGCGATTTGACGGTGTGGACCTGTCGCTCGACTGGCCCGAACGGGCGGGCGATGCGGTGATCAAGGCCGCCCTGCGCCCCGCGGCCGATCGCGTGTCGATCGAGGCGACGATCAACCGGTTTGACCAATTCCTGAACGGCGATATCCGCCCGCTGCGTGCCCGTGTGGACACCAAAGGCGGCGGCGTCTCGCTGACCGGACGGGCGGGGCTGACCGGCGCTGTCGCAGGGGATCTCTGGCTCAAGACGTCGGACACGGGGCGTTTTCTGGCAGCGCTCGGGGTGGGTGACATCGCACTGCCGCAGGGCTTGGGAAAGACTGCGGATATCAACCTTGATCTGACCCTGACGCCCGACCGGCGCTTGGCCCTGCGCGAGGTGGTGGCCGATCTGGGCGGGAACGCCCTGACCGGTGCGGCGGATATCACGCTGAACGGCACGCCCGATGTGAACGCGCAGATCAACGTCGGCGCGCTGGACCTGACCGGCTTTGCGGGCAGCGCCCCCAGTGGCACCGCGCCCGCGTCCAGCACCCCCGCGCCAGCGTCCCCGACAGGGTGGTCGAAAGCAACGATTGATGCGTCCGCGCTTTCCGCCTTCAACGGCGAGGTGGCACTGCGGGCAGATAGCATTGATCTGGGCACGCTAAGCTTGGGCGCGACGCGCGTATTGCTGCGCAACGACCGATCGCGTCTGGTCGCTGAACTGCGCGAGATCAGGGCCTATGCCGGTGTGATCAGTGGCGAATTCGTGGTCAACAACCGCAACGGCCTGTCGGTGGGCGGGGCGCTGAACGCGACCTCCATCGCCATGCAGCCTTTGCTGCAACAGACCGCAGGGCTGGGCCGGTTCCACGGTACGGGCGATGCAGAGGTATCTTTCCTCGGGTCCGGCGCATCGCTGGACGCGATCATGCGGTCGCTTAGCGGATCGGGCGCGGTGAATGTCGGGCGTGGTCATATCGAGGGGATCGACCTTGATGCGCTGATGGGCAATTTCGACGTCGAGGGTGGCACGACGGTCTTCGATTCCCTTGCCGCGACATTCGACATGGATCAAGGCGTGCTGCGCAACGACGACCTGCTGATGCAGCTGCCGAACTTTACCGCCACGGGCACAGGGCAGGTGGGGCTGGGGGCGCAAACGCTTGATTATACCGTCACGCCCAAGGCACTGCGGGTGAACGGCGATCGGGGGCTGGCCATTCCGGTGCGCATCTTCGGGCCGTGGGCCGCACCGCAGATCAAGCCGGATTTGCAGGCGGCGCTGGACATGAACTTTGCCAAGGAAAAGGAACAGGCCCGCCAAAAGCTGAACGAAAAGCTGGAGGAGGAACTGGGCGTATCGCGGCAGGACGGGCAATCGGTCGAGGATGCGGTGAAACAAAAGGTAGAGGACGAGCTGCGGCGCGGGCTGTTCAAGCTCTTTGACTAGCGGCGCGCCACGCGGGCGGTGTGTTTCCAACAGCTCAGTTTGGAAAACTGCAATTTTCCGTGGCGTTTTACGGGCGAGGGGCGGTACGGGCCCTTCGCCGCCCCCGCCCCGTCTTTACCTGTCGCGGCGGGGGCGTTAAGGCTGGTCGCCAAGCGCAAGGAGCACCTCCATGGACAATGATCTTTTCAACTCTTTCATGACCGGACCTGACGAGAATGGCCGCTTTGGCGATTTCGGGGGGCGGTTTGTGTCGGAAACCCTGATGCCGCTGATCCTCGAACTGGAAGCGGAATATGAAAAGGCCAAGACGGACGACAGCTTTTGGGCCGAGATGGACGACCTGTGGACCCACTATGTCGGTCGCCCCAGCCCGCTGTATTTCGCAGAGCGTCTGACCGAACATCTGGGCGGTGCCAAGGTTTACATGAAGCGCGACGAGCTGAACCACACCGGCGCGCATAAGATCAACAACGTGCTGGGCCAGATCATTCTGGCGCGGCGCATGGGCAAGAAACGGATCATCGCGGAAACCGGTGCGGGCCAGCACGGTGTGGCCACGGCCACCGTCTGTGCCAAGTTCGGTCTGCAATGCGTTGTCTATATGGGCGCGCATGATGTTGAACGTCAGGCCCCCAACGTCTTCCGCATGCGTCTGCTGGGTGCCGAAGTGATCCCCGTCACCTCGGGCCGTGGGACGCTGAAAGACGCGATGAACGACGCGTTGCGCGATTGGGTCACCAATGTGCGCGACACATTCTATTGCATCGGCACGGTCGCAGGGCCGCACCCCTATCCGGCGATGGTCCGCGACTTTCAGGCGATCATCGGCAAGGAAGTGCGCGAACAGATGGACGCCGCCGAAGGCCGTCTGCCCGACACGTTGATCGCCGCGATCGGTGGCGGGTCGAACGCGATGGGGCTGTTCTATCCGTTCCTAGATGACAAGGACGTCAATATCATCGGCGTCGAAGCCGGCGGCAAGGGCGTGAACGAAAAGATGGAGCATTGCGCGTCACTGACCGGTGGCCGCCCCGGCGTGCTCCACGGTAACCGTACCTATCTGTTGCAGGACGACGACGGTCAGATCCTCGAAGGGTTCTCTATCTCGGCCGGTCTGGATTACCCCGGTATCGGGCCTGAACATTCCTGGCTGCACGACATTGGCCGCGCGCAATATGTGTCGATCACCGATAAAGAAGCGCTTGAGGCGTTCCAGCTGAGCTGCGCGCTTGAAGGGATCATTCCCGCGCTCGAACCCAGCCACGCGCTGGCGCATGTGATGAAGATCGCACCAGAGCTGCCCAAGGATCACATCATCTGCATGAACATGTGTGGGCGCGGCGACAAAGACATCTTCACCGTCGCCAAGGCGCTTGGTTTTGACATGAAGGTCTGAGGATCAGACGAAAGCTTAGACACTGACGATCACGACGGGGGCGGCGCATCGCCCCCTTTTCTTTTGGCGCTGGCCCTATCGGGTCAGCTCTAGGATATCAAAGTCGCTTTCGACCACCGGCGCGGGAAACATCAGCCGCGCCCGCTGGTTGCTGACACGTTCGAACACCGCGACATCGGGTTGCAGGGTGCCATCTCCGGCAAAACCGGGTGGCAGGGCGTCGTAAGCGGGCGGCACCTCTCCGGCGACATAGCCGACGCCAGCATAGACCGCGCGCCCGTCTCGCAGCGTGATGACCCCCGTGGTGCGCTGCGACCCGCTGAGCTTTTCAAACAGATACCCGTTGCCCTGAAAGGTCAGGCGGCATCTGAACGGGCTATAGACCACCAGCGCGGGCAGGCCGCCCAGTTTCATCGTGCGGCAGGACCAATCGCCTGCCAGCCCCTCGTCAAAGGCAACCTGCGGCGTGCCGGACAAGGCGCGCGACAGGGCGGCCAGGTCATCCGCGCTGCCGCTTTGGAACGCTTGCAGCAGGGCATCGCCCGCCGTGGCCTCGAACCGGTCGAGGCGAAGCTGCTCTTGCGGGCGCAGGGCGTTTTGGGCGATGGCTGGGGCGGCGCAGAGCACTGCGGTCAAGGCAGTAGTCAGGGCAGCAGTCAGGCGCAGCATCAGTCTGCCCCGCCGTTCGGGCGCAGGGCATGGGCCTGCAGGACGTTCAGCGGCACGATATCCAACGCGCGCTGATGGGTTGCCTCAAGATGCACCTTTGGCGCGCAGCCCTCGTCCGCCGCTTGCAAGAAACGCCCCGCACAAAGACACCACGGATCGCCCGCCGACAGTCCGGCAAAGCCGAATTCGGGGCGCGGTGTGCTGAGGTCGTTGCCGACATATTTGGAATAGGCCAGAAACTCGGCCGTCATGATCGCGCAGACCGTGTGGCTGCCCTGATCGGCGGCACAGGTGTTGCACGACCCGTCGCGGAAAAAGCCCGTGACGGGATCGCTGCCACAGACGGCCAGCGGGCCGCCAAGGATATTGATGCTTTCGTCAGGTGTCATGTGCCCCCCAAGGCTGCGCTGATCTGGCGGAAGATGGCGATGTTCTGATCGCTGACCCCGGCCTCGCGGAACTTGCGGTCGGCGGCATTGGTCGCGATCACCACCCCGTCAGCGCGGTTGATGTAGATATACTGACCATACACACCGCGGGCCATGAATTCACCCTCTGTCGCACCTTGGGGAATCCACCACTGATAGCCATAGCCGATCTGCCCCTCTGCCGTCGGGGCCGATGGCGCGGTAGAGGCGGCGACCCAGTCCGCGGGTACAATCTGCTGACCGTTGTAGCGACCGTTTTGCAGGAACATCTGCCCCATGCGGGCGTAATCGCGGGTCGTCAGGTTCAACCCGCCCAAGACAAAGGCGACACCCGCGCCGTCAGTCACGTAATAGGGCGCATGCTCCAGCCCCATGGGGGTGATGATCTTTTCCGACAAAAGATCGGTGACGGACTGGCCTGTTGCCCCCCGAACGACCATGCCGATGACATGGGTGTCGATCGACACATACTGCCATTGGCTGCCGGGCGTGGTGAAAGTATCTTTCAGGCTTGCGGTGAAATCGTCCAACTCTCCGCCAAGGGCGAGGGCGCGGCCCATCTTGTTGATGTCGGAATCCGGGTCGAGGTAATCTTCGTCAAAGGTAACCCCGCTGGCCATGTTAAGCACGTTGCGCAGCGTCGCCCCGTCATAGGCGGTGCCTTTCAGCTTGGGCGCGTAGGTCGTGACGGGGTCGTCAAGCGATGCAATCGCCCCTTGGTCCAGCAGGATACCCACAAGCGCGGAAAGGTAGCTTTTGGCGACAGACCAGCTGATCCGCAGATCATCGGGCTGGGTGCCTTTAAAGTAGTTCTCATAGACAATCTGACCATCTTTCAGCACAACCAATGCCGTCACATCCCGCGCCTTGATCCACTCGTTGACCGGGGCCGGGGGAGCGTATTCGGGTCCATAAGACAGCTCTGCCGTGGGGCCATCACCGCGCGACAGGGGTTTGGACAGGAAGGCCTCGTCCATGTGGCTGAAGTTATGCACGATCTTGTCTTCGGCAAAGAGCGAGTTCACCGCCAGCAGCCGCGTGATCTCTTCGCGCTTCCACAGGCCGACAACGACCACAGCCACCACCAGAGCCAGTAAAATACGGCCCAGCCATTTCCCGAATGTGCGCATGAAATCCTCCCTGATATGCGGAGATACCCAAGCACGAAGGCTGCGGTGGTGCCAGATAAACTTGGCGTCAGCCGGTGTAGGTCCAATCGATCCAGCGACCGTGGAAATCGACCCGCGCCAAGGGCATGGTGATGTCACCGGGCCAGAGCCTGAGCGTCAGCGCGGCCCCCTTGAGGCCCGATCCGTCCTGCTCCATCGACAGCCATGCCAGCGGGCGGTTGCGCGTGGCGCGTTTGCCAGCTGCCTCGATCAACGCCTTGCCACGGGCCTGTGCCGCTTTGGGGAAATACTGCCACGCGACGGTGTGCTGGATCAGGTGCAGGCACCCTTCGGGGGATTGGGGCAGGGTGCGGGCCAGCCAGTCAATCGCATCGCCGCGTTGCACCTGCGCCGTCATGACAGAGGCCGCGGTCCGCGTCAGTGTCAGGCGTTCGGGTTGGTCCGCCCAGATATAGGACATCAGCCGCAACAGGTGGTCGGGCCGCGTCGGGTCCAGCGGGTTCAGATCAACGCCGCGACGTTTTTCGACCTGCGGGTTGATCGCCGGTGGCAGTTTGCCGGTCCAGTCAGGCGACATCAGGATCGTGGACATGTTCGACCCGAAGCGATGCCCCTCGATCTCGAGCACGAAGTGGTCCCACATCAGGTTGAGCCCACCGCTGGCCCCGAGTTCGGACAGGCGGATCGGCAGGTTGAAATGCTGCGCCGCGACGCGGGCCCCCGCGATCAACGCGGCAGAGCGGCGGACCTCGTTCGTTTGCGGCGCGCTGTCGGTCCAATCAAGCAAGAAGGCTTCATGCGTGGTGATCGCTTCGCGCACGGCCTCTGACAGGGCTTGGTCGCTCGCCTTGTGCGGGGGGTAAACGGCCATCAGCGCAGGCGCTTTGCGTTTCAGCACCAGCGCATGCAGCCCGCCCGCGATGCGCAGGGGAAGGGACGCGCCCGACGGGCCGATATCCCCTTCGATCGCCGCAAATTTACGGCCAAGGGCTGTGTCGGCGGGCCAGTCCCGCGCCAGCACGCCCATCAACTGCCCCATGAAGGGAGATCCGAGTGCGATGCAATGCCCGGCTTGCTCTTCAAAGGCGGCTTGCAGTGTCACTTGAACCGGTCCAGCAGCTTTTGCATGGCGCTACGATCGTCGATCTGGGAGGCAGGCTCTGCCTTGGGCTGCGTTGGGGCCGGCTGCGCGGGCTTTGGCGCAGCGGCTTGAGCGTTGGCCGCAGTGCCCGCGGGTTTCTTGGTGCCCGTGCCGGATCGTGGCGGGGCAACACGCAAGGCCACGGCGTTCATGAACTTGGCCGTATCGCCGCGCGCCAGGTCCGCGGCACCGTCGCTGATCCCGCGCAATACGTCGTCCAGCCACTCCTGCTCTGCCTTGGCAAAGTCGCGCAGGACATAGCCAGGTACGGCGTCCTTATGCCCCGGATGGCCTACGCCAAGGCGCACACGGTCATAGTCGGGACCGATATGCGCATGGATCGACCGCAAGCCATTGTGCCCCGCATGCCCGCCGCCGGTCTTGCATTTGACCTTGCCGGGGGCGAGGTCGATTTCGTCGTGCAGAACGATCACATCTGCCGGTTCAAGCTTGTGAAACCGCATGGCCGATTGCACCGACTGACCAGAGTTGTTCATGAATGTCTCGGGCTTGAGCAAGACCACGCGGTCCGCGCCAAAACGCCCTTCGACCGTTAGCCCGTTGTGCTTGGTCTTCCATCCTGCAAAGCCGTGATCCTGCGCGATGCGGTCCAGCGCCATAAAGCCGATGTTATGCCGGTTGCCCGCGTATTTGGCACCCGGATTGCCAAGCCCTACGATCAGTTTCATGCGGACCCCTTCAAGTGGATAAAAACGTTTGTTTGACCAAGGATAGCAGACCGCGGGGCCAAACGAAATAACGCCCCAACGAAAAACGGGGCCGCCCATGGCGACCCCGTCTCGACCCATCCGCGCCCGCAGGCGCGACGGATATATCAGTATCAGTCTTCTTTGACTTCTGTTGCGGGCACTTCGTCTGCTGCAACATCTTCGTCTTCATCATCGTCCTGGCTGGCCAGACCGGAAGGTGCGGAAATCTGCGCGATCACGAAGTCACGGTCGATGACCGGCTTGGTGCCGTTTGGCAGCTTCACGCTCGAGATGGTGAGGCTGTCGCCGATTTCCAGCTCGGAAACGTCGATTGTGATGTGATCAGGGATATCGCCTGCGGTCACAACCAGTTCAACTTCGGGACGTACCAGCGTCAGAACGCCACCTTTTTTCAGGCCGGGGCTGACTTCTTCGCCTTCGACTTCAACCTGGATGAAGAGGTTGATTTTAGTGGTGCGCTTCAAACGCATCAGGTCCACGTGCGTTGGCAGGTCTTTAACAACGTGACGCTGAACGTCGCGGCAGATGACGCGGACGTCTTCTTGGCCTTCAACCTTGAGGTTGAACAGGGTAGCCTTGAAGCGGCCTGCGCGCAGTTTGGTCAGCAGCTTGTTAAAGTCCAGGTTGATCGGCAGCGGATCAAGGTCACCACCGAATACGATACCAGGAACCATGCCGTCGCGGCGTGCCTGACGAGCGGCGCCCTTGCCTGTCCCCGTGCGTTCGAAAGCTTCAAGATCAGGAATCTCTCCAGCCATTGTAATCTCCAATATGTTTAGGGCGGACATCCTCCAAGGCTGTATGTCCGCGTGAAGCCGCGCGTATAGACGGGTTTGGGCGTTTGGGAAAGACTAAAACGCCGCTTTTGCGCAAGTTGGCCTTGGTTTGCGACCTATGCGGGGTGGGGCAGGGGGTGCGCGCAGGGTTTCCGCCCGCCCTGACATATCAGCCAAGACGGGTGTATCATGCGAAGAAGGCGCAGGCTCAGGGCTGCCAGTCGCCTTCAAAACCTTTTGGAATAAGCAGGTTATGCTTGCCCAAACCCGCGACAGAGGTTTCACCACAAAGCGCCATGGACAGGTCGAGCTCCTTGTGGATGACCTCCAGCGCCGAGGTAACCCCGGCCTGACCCATCGCACCAAGCCCGTAGATGAAGGCGCGCCCGATATAGGTGCCTTTGGCCCCCATCGCCATCGCCTTGAGCACGTCCTGACCGGACCTGATTCCACTGTCCAGATGGACTTCGATCTGGTCGCCCACGGCCTCCAGGATCGACGGCAGCGCCCGGATAGAGCTGATCGCCCCGTCCAGCTGGCGCCCGCCGTGGTTGCTGACGATGATCGCATCCGCCCCGACTTTCAGCGCCATCCGCGCATCGTCGGCGTCAAGAATACCCTTGAGGATGACCTTGCCGCCCCATTGCTCTTTCAGCTTGGCGATCTTGCCCCAGTCGAGGGTGGGGTCGAATTGCTCTGCCGTCCATGCGCCGAGGTTGGCTGTGTCGTCGACGCCGTGCACATGGCCCACGATATTGCCAAAGCTGCGCCGCTTGGCCCCCATCATGCCGATGCCCCAGCTCCATTTGGTTGCCAGATTGGCGAGCGTTTTGGCGGTCAGCTTGGGCGGGGCGGACAGGCCGTTCTTCAGATCCTTGTGGCGCTGGCCGAGGATTTGCAGATCAAGCGTGATGACAAGGGCCGAGCATTTCGCATCCTTGGCGCGCTGGATCAGCCGCGCGACATAGTCTTCGTCGCGCATGGTATAAAGCTGGAACCAGAAGGGTTTCGTCGTCGCCTCTGCCACATCCTCGATCGAATTGATGGACATGGTCGACAGGGTGAAGGGCACGCCAAAGGCTTCGGCGGCGCGGGCGGCTTTGATCTCTCCGTCGGCGTGCTGCATGCCGGTCAGCCCGACAGGGGCAAGCGCCACAGGCATCGCCACATCCTGCCCGATCATCTGCGTCTTGGTGCTGCGCCCGCTCATATCCACGGCGACGCGCTGGCGCAGGCGGATCTGTTCAAAATCGGTCGTGTTCTCGCGAAAGGTCTGCTCTGTCCAGCTGCCCGATTCCGCGTAGTCATAGAACATCCGCGGCACGCGGCGTTCATGCAGGCGCTTGAGGTCGTCGATGGTGGTGATCACGGGCATGGTGGCAAGTTCCTATGTATTGGTCAGATGATCTAACCAATACGGCCCGTTGAAATCAATTGCTTTACGCCACGACATCGGGCGTCGAGCCGGGCGCTTAGGCCCGATGCGCACCATCCGACAGGGTTTTGACAAAGCTCAGCACGTCTTCGACAGGCAGCCCATCCGCGATTTTCGACACGATGGCAGAGCCGACAACAACGCCATCAGCAACGCTTGCAATGGCTTCGGCCTTGGCGGGGGTGTTCACACCGAACCCGACAATCACGGGCAGGCCGCTGGCGTTCTGGATGCGCTCAACCTCGGGGGCGACATCGCCCGCATCCGCTTCGGCAGAGCCGGTGATGCCGGTGATCGACACGTAATACACAAAGCCCGAGGTGTTCTGCACAACCCGCGGCAGGCGTTTGTCATCGGTCGTAGGGGTCGCAAGGCGGATAAAGTTCATACCGGCGGCTTGCGCGGGCAGGCACAGCTCCGCGTCTTCTTCCGGTGGCAGGTCCACGACGATCAGCCCGTCCACGCCGGCCTTCTTGGCCGCCTCAAGGAATGTATCCACGCCTTTGGAATAGATCGGGTTGTAATAGCCCATCAGCACGATCGGGGTCGTGTCATCCTGTTCGCGGAACGCCGCGGCAAGCGCCAGCGTCTTGTCCAGCGTCATCCCGCCTTCCAGCGCGCGCTGTCCCGCCAGCTGAATGGCAGAGCCATCGGCCATCGGATCGGTAAACGGCAGCCCCAGTTCAATAATATCGACGCCCGCGCCAGGCAGGCCGCGCACCACCTCGAGCGACGTGTCAAAGTCGGGATCGCCTGCCATCACATAGGCGACAAAGGCTTTCTTGCCTTGGGATTTGAGGTCAGCGAATTTGGCGTCGATACGTGTCATGAGGGCGGCCTTTTTACGTTACCCTGCTGCAATGCCGAATATATCACGGGAAATCAATCCAACTCCGCCGGTGGGCTCGGGCGATTTTCCGAAAAACAGGGGCCAAAGGCACTGTATTTATGCAGGTGTGCATCACATAGTCCTTTAAATCCCGCCGCCTGCGCCTACATTTACCGCATGAATTATGTACTCGCCCTGCTGTTGCCGCCGCTTTCCATCCTGCTGACAGGACGGATCTTCACGGCGATTATCGTCTTCCTGATCTGGATTCCGGCCGTGATCTTTTCGGGCGGGTTGACCCATCCGATGTTCATCGTGCTCGCATGGATCCTGATTTACCAGACGCACGAGGACCGACGCCTGCGCTAAGACTTGCGCAAAGGCGGCCAAAACCCTAGGACAACGCCAACTTATAAAGGATGCTTGTCATGGGCTTTAAGATGGGAATCGTGGGTCTGCCGAATGTCGGCAAGTCGACCCTCTTCAACGCGCTGACCAAAACAGCGGCAGCGCAGGCGGCCAATTTTCCGTTCTGCACAATCGAACCGAACGTCGGTGAAGTCGCGGTGCCGGATTCGCGCCTTGATAAACTCGCCGCGATTGCGGGCTCCAAGCAGATTATCCCGACGCGGATGACCTTTGTGGATATCGCAGGCTTGGTCAAAGGCGCGTCCAAAGGGGAAGGCCTAGGCAACCAGTTCCTGGCCAATATCCGCGAGACGGACGCGATCGCCCATGTGCTGCGCTGCTTCGAAGACGGCGATGTGACCCACGTCGAAGGGCGCGTGGACCCCGTGGCAGACGCCGAGACCATCGATACAGAACTGATGCTTGCCGATCTGGAAAGCATCGAAAAACGCCGTGCCGGTCTGGTCCGCAAGATCAAGGGCAACGATAAAGACGCAGCGCAGCAGGACCGCCTGTTGGCCGCCGCGCAAGAAGCCATCGAAAACGGCAAACCCGCGCGCACCGTCGAGGTTGACGCGGATGACGCAAAAGCCTGGCGCATGCTGCAATTGCTGACGACCAAGCCGGTGCTTTATGTCTGCAACGTCGGTGAATCCGAAGCGGCCGAGGGCAATGCCCTTTCTGCCAAAGTCGCGGAAATGGCCGCGGCGCAGGGCAATAGCCATGTCGTGATCTCTGCCCAGATCGAGGAAGAAATCAGCCAGCTGGAGCCCGAAGAGGCTAGCATGTTCCTGGACGAGATGGGGCTAGAGGAAGCCGGGCTTGATCGGTTGATCCGCGCGGGCTACGAGCTGCTGCACCTTGAGACATACTTCACCGTCGGCCCGAAAGAGGCCCGCGCCTGGACGATCAAGGCTGGCACCTCTGCGCCGAAAGCAGCAGGCGTGATTCACGGTGATTTTGAAAAAGGCTTCATCCGCGCCGAAACCATCGCCTATGACGATTTCGTGGCCTTGGGCGGTGAAGGCCCCGCCAAGGAAGCCGGCAAGATGCGCGCCGAGGGCAAAAGCTACACCGTCAAAGACGGCGACGTGCTGCACTTCCTGTTCAACACCTGATCCAATCCAGCGGGCCCGACATCTAGCGGGCCCGTTTATCCTGTGGCGTTAGACCCAAACTGGTCGTGTGATCAATCGATATGAAACGACGTGGATCTCTGTGCCAGATCGTGTTCTCGGCTTAAGGGGCTAGCACGTGCGCGCGGCGTTCATCGCATCCAGAATGTTTCATCTTGTAGGGAAATTATAAATGTCAGACCAGAAATCCAACAGCGCGATCATTCGTCACGTTGTATTTTTCAGCGCCAAAGACCCTCGAGATATTGATCAAATCGTCGACGGTCTTTCCATGTTGTCCGCTATTCCGTCCGTCAAGCACTTTGAGGTATCGCGTAACCGCAACGAAGACCGCTTTGCCAACGACGTTGATGTTATCGTTTATGCGGAATTCGAAGACGATGCCGCATTAAAGGCGTATCGGGCCCATCAGATTTATCAGGATTGCATCGACCTTGTGCGGCCCTTGCGCGACATGCGCATCGCGGCCGATTTCTAGATGACAGTGACCCCGCAAACGCGGTCGATCCTCTTTGACAGAGGGCCGCTTGGGGAAGGTTTCTTTTTCTATCAACCTTAGCAAATCATCGAAGCCTGGCACCCTGAAGATGTCGGCGATGCCCTGCGTGAAATCGAAGCCTGTCATACGCGTGGGAACTGGCTGGCAGGCACCGCATCATATGAACTGGGGTATGCATTGGTCCCCAAGTTACTCGATAAGCTACCGATGGGCCGCAAGGAACCGCTGCTTCGGTTCGGGATCTTTGAGCAAGTCCATGTGCCGCCCGCGCCCGCGTTCAAAGGCGATTACCATCTTGCAGCGTTCAAGCCCGAGTGGGACTTCCAGACCTACAAGCAAGCCTTTGATATCATGAGGGGATTTTTGCAGAGCGGCGACATATATCAGGCCAAGCTGACGTTTCCCATGGCGGCAGCATACAAAGGCTGTCTTGTGCGCCTTTACGAGCGGCTAAAGCAAAAACAGCCCGTTCCTTTCGGTGCTTTCGTGGATCTTGGCGGTGCAAAGCTATTGTGTCGATCGCCTGAACTGTTCTTTTCCCTATAGGTCGACGGGCAGCTGCGCACCCGACCCATGAAGGGGACAATCAAACGTGTTGCGAATGCGACAGAAGATGAGGCGCTTAAGGCATGGTTAAGCCATTCCGAGAAGAACCAGGCCGAGAACCTGATGATTACCGACTTTCTTAGAAACGACTTTGCGCGTATTTCTCAGATTGGCAGTGTACGGGTGCCAACGTTGTTCGAAATCGAAAGCTACGCGACCGTGCATCAGGTGATCTCGGAGGTAACGGCCACCATCAAGCCCGACGCCACGCTGACTGATATCCTGACCGCAGTCTTCCCGTGTGGTTCGATTACCGGTGCGCCGAAAATACGAGCAATGGAGATACTTTCGAACCTGAAGACGTCGGCCAGAGACGCCTATTGTGGTACAATCGGCTGGATCGCCCCCGACGGTTCCATGGAATTCAACGTCGCTATCCGCACCTTGATGTGTGACGCTCAGGGTCGGGCAAAGCCCAACGTCGGTGGCGGCCTGGTCTATGACAGTACGGCCCAAAGCGAGTATAGCGAAGCCCTGTTGAAAGCCCGATTTGCGCACATCTAAACGTCGACACACCCCGCACGCCTGCGAAAGCGGTTTTGGCTAGGTGGCTCGATCTTCAATGGCCCCCATAGTTCTATGCGCTGTGTGAAGTCGGAAAGTGAGTACACATTGAAGCGGTCCGGCGAAATTGGACGGCGTGCTAGGATGTATCCAACTTTGAAAACTTAATACACAAATGACGACGAGACGCAGGTTTTCAGACAAGTTCAAAGCTACAGTAGCGTTTGAGGTGCCGTGCGGTGACAAGACCGCGCAAGAGATTGCAGCGCAGCCTAAGGTTCATCTATTACCGCTGACCTGCTCGCCATTGAGTCCGCTGATTTAGGTTGGCTTGGTTCAGGTTTTGGTCCTCTCGTGACCGGTTAGCATATTCTGCTGGTGTCAGGCCAGCAATGCTTGTGTGTGGGCGGTTACACCATAACTGGACCCAAATAGATCACGTGTGTCGCAGTATGGCAGCTCAGTCAGGCAGATCATGCCGTCTGGTGCGAACGACGCTACCGCTTGCTCCTTCGAGCCGAACAGAGTGTCGGCAGCTTCGAGCGGGTTATAGGTAAACAGCACCCCATACGCGCATATCGACTGAAGGTTCTCGAATCTGTCTGTCATGTGTAGAAGCGCCAAGTTCTTTTTCTCCTGTGCAAGCGATAGCGGGATAAGTATCTCATGTTCCGTGACTGAAGAAGATGACGAATTGCTGCGGTGAGGCCGCTAAATCGATCGAAATGAACTCGACTGGGACTCGACAGCGCCGCCCACAGCACGAGCTGACGTTGGGGCAGACCACGACGGACGGCAAAGCCTACGCATCGTTATCAGGTGCAACCGCCGAGTGCGCATTGGCGGCCAACTTCCTAAAGCCGAATTGACGCGGTAACGCGTGGCTAATGCACAGATTGTGAAATTAATCCATGACCGGGAGCCAAAAGTGCGTGGCAACCCATCGCATGGCAAGTTAAGCGCCGCTTTCCTTTCGCTGTCTCTTCAGGCAATTGAGGTTGGCTCAATAGAGATATGATATCGTCTTTTAGGTCTAATGCTATCCTATCTGATGCGGTATACAGTTCTTTACATGTCGCCTCAGCTGCAAAGCCTGTCGCGCCTGCTATACCAATTTCATGGTGAAATTCACTTGGTCGCCAATACCCGACCTCATCAAGCCTCCTAATGATAGAAGCGGACTCCATCATGTGCTTCGCAAGATACCTTTGGTCCTGGCTAAAAGTATCGCGTAAAAATTGACCACCTTGCGTCCTGCGCTCAAAGTCAAACGCCATGCCCGCGTCTCGGCGGGCGCGCTCCTGTGATATGGTATTGGCAATATCCTCGGATACTCGCTTGGCTATCCGTCGCTAGCCTTTCAAGCATTTGCCGTGCAAAATACCTGTGGATCGCTAATTTCCAATTGCCCCAGCCATATGCTAAACAAAGGCCGGCAAGACCGATAACAAGCAGTGTCAAATCTAAAACCAGGTTGTTGTTGAGCCATTCCATTATTTCACGGCCTTCAGCAAAAAGCTCAGAAGTATCCTCTGGCGCTGTAGTGACAGACAGAAAGAAAAAATAAACTGCGCCGATAAACCTAAGCGCGAGTACTGCTGAATATATTGTGAAAAAGATTCTCATGACCGCAACCATGGCGCGTAAAGTGGCCGCCGTGGAGCCCTAATAGTTACTTGTACCCCGCCGAACCTTTGTGGACTTGATACGTAAGACCGAGTATCCGCCCTTTATCTTTTCTTTGTAGTGCAACCCTTTAGCTAAAGCCGAAAGTTTCTGGGCAACAATTGGTCAATCGCTATAATTAACCCCAAAACGCCAGAGCCTTCATTTAATATATGCACTCAAAAATAAGCCATAATTACAAAAGGTTAGGTGGCGGAGACGAAGGGATTCGAACCCTCGAGACCCTTCCGGGCCTACTCCCTTAGCAGGGGAGCGCCTTCGACCACTCGGCCACGTCTCCGCTGACGTGTATGCCGTGCAAACCTATGATCTGCAATGCTTTTTTTTAGAGAATTCTGAAAAGTTCTAAGTTGCTGTTTTTGCGGCTTTTCCACCGTTTTCGCACCTCTTTACCCACTTTACCCGTGCAAAATCCGTGCGCCTTAATCTTGCTTGCCCTCATTTGATTGCATTGTTCCGCCATGCTGCGATCGAGCAGGCTCGCCGCAACCTCTGTCTGTTTCGGATTGTTCTTATCGAAACGATAAGTTTCACCCATCAGCAGCCGGCCGATCATGGTCTTTTGTGTGCGCTTCAATTTCAAAAGCATGGGAACCCCCTAAAGGTAAGATTGCGATCGGCTGCGGCACGCATTGCCGCAGCCTGGTTTGCTCGCCGTTAAGGCGCTCTACTTATGGCGCGAACGTAAAGTCGCCGGTAACCAAAGCACCGGGGCGCTTATGCGCCAAAGCAAGGCGCTTGGTGCCGCGAATGGTTTTCATGCCCTCGACAAAATTGGTGCCGTGTTCGCTCGAGATCAGGATCTCATTCTCTTGGCGATCGTAGATCGTCGCCGCCATGCGGAACGCGCCGACCATCCACTCGCCGACCGAATGCGACAGCGTTGGAACAACATCCAACCCCCAAAGCCGCGGTGTTGCCAGCTCATTCGGGTTGCCGAAGATATAGCGGCCCTGGGTGTCTTTCAGCAGCTCGATCGCAGCCCAATCGACGGGGTTGATTGTCACACCATCGGCCGCATTGTTGGACAGCGCGATTTGCAGCAGACCCAAACGCAAGCGATCAATGCGCGTTTCGTTTGGCAGGCCACCAGGCGCTACAAAAGAGGCGGCAACCGATGTCAGTCCAAGGAGGTTTTGATTCAATCCATCCCCCGCAATAATCTGCGCTTCTTCTTCAAGATCCAGATCATAGCGCAGCTCTTGGTCGATCAACGCTTGCAACTGACCGGCATCCGCGAGCGCTTCATCCGAGGCATGCACGATCGCGGCAATCTTGCGCACGGCCGCTTCTTCTGCCGACCATTTGACCACCAGCTCGGGCATGGTGCCGCCCTCGGCCGTTGGAGCCGCGCCAGACGTGCGAACCGTTTGGCGCGCGTATTTGACCAGATCGCTTTCGGTCGTCGCTTGCGACAACAGGGCGCGCACGGCCAGGCGCTGCATCGGCATGCTTGTGACTTGTCGATCCTGATCAGGCACGATCAAACCACCCGTCGCACCGCTGACTGTCGTGATCGCGTTGGTCGGGCGCAGCGTCAGACCACCCTGCGCACCGCGCTCGATGTAGTTTTTCAGATCATCGCTATTCGCGATTTCTTGACCGACCGAAACAGCGCCGGCACCGCCCCGGCCTTGTCCGGCAAAGTGCTGCTCGAGATCCACGTTGCGCGATTCCAGCGCCTCGAGCTTACCCGTCAGATTGCTAACGGCGCTGTTGAGCTCGTGGTATTGCTTCAGCGCCTTATCGGCGGTGTTTTTCGCCTCGGCCGTCACTTCGCCGTTTTTGGTTTGCTGTTTCAGCGCATCCTCACCGGCGCGGCGCACATCGTCGCCGACGCGGTTCAGCTCTTGCTGCACCTGTTTCAGCAGCGCCTCGACACCGCCGGCCGCTTCCATGCGGGGCGTGCCGACAACAGCCGAAGGCATGGCCGTTGCTGCAGCCAGGGCGGCCAGCGAAACGGCTGGCATCATCATCTTTTTCATGGGTTTTCCTTTCCAAAGGATTTGAACGATTGCAGCAGCTCCGAAAGCCCCTGCTCAACATCGACAGCGCCCGGCGTGTCGTTTCCGGCAGCGCCTGGCTTGCCGGTCTTGAGATCCTGCAGCAGCTCGCGCCGCGCAGAATTTGTGAGACCTGCGCGCGCCGCGAGCAGGTCAAATTTGCGCTCGGCCCGCATCGAGGCGGTGCCCGCCTCGTCGGCGGTGTCGAGCATGTCAGCCGGCAACAATGTGTCGGCAAAGCCCTGGTCGATCGCGGATTGCCCGCCAATCCAGGTTTCGCGATCGAGCATCATTGCGAGATCCGCTGTCGCGATGCCGGTGCGCGCCGCGTAGATCTCGACGGCCGTCGCGTCGAAAGGCTCGAGCCAATCGGCAACCTCGCGCAGCCCGTGCCGATCGCCGGCAGCACCAATCCATGTGTTATGGATCATCAAGAACCCGGCGCGCGCGATGCGCACCTCGTCGCCGGCCATGGCAATCACCGAAGCGGCCGAGGCCGCGATCCCCAGAATGTTGACCGTTACCGGCTCGGGATGCTCGCGCAGCAAGTTGTAGATCGCGAGCCCCTCGAAATAATCACCGCCGGGGCTGTTGACGTTCACCGTCACCGGCACCGAGCCGATCGCGCGCAGAGCTGCGCCGATCCGCTTTGCCGTCACCCCATCGCCCCACATATCCGCGCCAATCGGATCTAGCACCGAGATTGTCGGCTGATCCCCATCGAGCGCCGAGCGCACCTCGGGGCACCAGCGCTGTAAAGCTTGGGGCGAAATATCCGACGAAACGCCCGGCCGGGCAGAGACTTTTGCGGAAGGCAAATTGCGTTTTTTCATTGGTGCGAATCCTTCAAAGTTTGTCGATCGGCGCGAGGGCTGTTTGCGCCGTCAATTCGTCGGCAGCACCACCACGGCACGCCAGGTTCAATTTGTCGCGACCCTCGTCTCGGCTCATAATTCCGGTAGTCGTCATTTTGCTTAGGAACTCGCCTTTGGATTTGCTGTCCATTTGCAGCATTGCCTCGCGGTTCCATTCAACATACCAGCGGCCGCGCTTGCCCGGCGGGATCAGGTCTTTTGCAATCCGCGCCTCGTTGCGGCGCAGTTGCGGATTGATCCCTAGCGTAAGCCAGGCGAGCATGATCGCTTCGACGCCCGATCCCCACATTGTTTGACCTTGGCCCGCGTGACCGATCACCACCGGCGGCGTGCCGAACCAGCGACAGACATCCTCGACTTGAAAGCGGCGCGTTTCCAAAAGCTGCGCATCCTCGGGATTGATCTGCAAAGGCTGATATTCGAGACCCGCCTCTAGCGTCATAATCTTGCCGGCCTTGGCGCTCGACGTGTAGTTGTCGAGCATCTTTTGAAGCTGCCCGCGTTGCGTTGCATCGAGCACCTGACCGGATTTCAAAACACCGCTGGCGACCATGCCATTTTTAAACATCGTGCCCGCTGATTCATCGGCCGCCAAAGCGGAGCCGAAGCTTTGCACCCCATGCTTGATCGCCGAGAGGCCGAGGCCATCACCGCCGCCAAAGGCGCGCATGTGAAACACCTTGCTCGCCGGCAGCGTGTACATCTTGCCACGGTCGCGGAACCGATAGTCAAACCGGCCATCTGCGTTGCGCACCGGCGTTGTATCAATCCCGATCTCGATGTTTAAGTGTTGGCTTGCCCACCGTGCCAGCTCCTCTGCGTTGGTGTCAGCCGCCTTGCGAAACTCGGGGAACAGCCGATCGGGCGTGATCGAGCTTGACGAAGCGGACGTGCCAAGCGGGGCTGCCTTTGTGCCCAAGCCCTATGCCACGAACCATGTAACCAAGATGTTGCACGAAGCCACAGGGCAGGTGGGGGCCTGATCTTGCGGTCAGGTGCGCCTGGCGGCACGAATTGCCCAGATCAAAACTGGTAGAATGCGGCAGCTGCGCTAGCTCAGTCACAACCCCGACATGTCACGTGATTTCGTGACGCCGGAATGGAGAGTGATTTGAGCAAACTACGATACCTCGCGGGTCTGATGGCCACCCTTTTGATTTTTGCGGCACCGCTTTCGGCGCAGGAGGAAGAGGAAGCCTGCGATACCGCCCGCTGGTATTGCGTCGAGGCATTGAACAGCGGTCTGCCCGCGGTCACGCCAGAAATCGACCGCGAAACACCCCGTGCGACGATGGAAAGCCTTGTGCGGGCCGTGCGCCGCGATGATTGGGTCGGTGCCGCGCATCTGCTTGACCTGTCCGATATCCAGCAGGATCGCCAGCAGGACGTGGGGACATCGCTGATCCGACAGCTTGAAACCGTGATCAGCCGGAAAACTGTGATCAACTGGGACAACCTGCTGGACCGGCCCGATGCGCTGGATGCGACATCCACCTCTGACAAGGCGATGGCGGGCACGCCGCGCAAATCGCTGTTGCTCTGGACGCTTGATATGGACGACTACCCCGCGTCCATCCGCCTGAACCGGATCAAGCCCGAAGGGGGCGACCCTGTCTGGGTGTTCTCGCGCCACACGGTACAGAATATTCCGCGGCTCTACACCCGTTACGGGCCCGGTCGGCTTGAAACCATGCTGCCCGATGTGCTGACAGAAAACACGGTCGTTGATCTTGCGCTGTGGGAACTCATCGGCCTGCCGGTGCTGATCGCGCTGGCGATTTACGTGGCGCGACTGGTCTGGTTGCTGACGGGGTGGATCGCGGAGCGTGTACCGTCGCAGCTGGCGCGGCAGATATTCCGATCGGTGCGCGGGCCCGCCTGCGTGGGCGTGTCGACCCTGTTTGTGATGGTGGTCGAGGCCAAGATTTTCTCTTTCTCGGCAGAGCTTACGACGGTGTTGGTCCCGACCGCATGGCTTGGGCTGATCGGGGCGGGGCTGTGGTTTGTGGTCAATTGCGTCGAGGTTATCCTGGATCACCTGACGCAGGTCGAGGAAACCGATCTGACCCTCAAGGAAGAGGTGCACAAACGTACCACCGCAACGCGGATCTCGGCGGCGCGTCGGGTTTTTGTTGTGGCTGTCGTGCTGGTCGGCGGCGGTATATTCCTGTCGCAGACCAATGTGTTCCAGAACCTCGGGCTGACATTGCTAGGGACGGCTGGGGCGGTCACCCTTGTCTTGGGCTTTGCCGCGCGCAGCATTTTAAGCAATATCATGTCGTCGTTGCAGATCGCCTTGAACGGGTCAGCCAAGATCGGCGACCGTATCGTGTTCAACGACGCGCTATGCCACGTAGAGCGAATCCATTTCACCTATGTGCAGTTGCGCGACTGGGATGGCACGCGGCTGGTCGTGCCGGTGACCGAATTCGTCTCTACCCCGTTCAAGAACTGGACCATGCAGGAGCCGGAAATGTTGCGCATCGTCAAGATCAAACTGTCTCACACCGCAGATGTGGATGCATTGCGCGACGCTTTCGACAAGGTGATCGACGCGCTGGACGAGAAATACGTGGGCAATCGAGATGACGTATGCGTGCGGGTCGCGGGGCAGGACGTACTGGGCAAGGACGTCTGGTTCCTCGTGCCTTGTGCCGACCCCAACACCTCGTGGGAGGCCGCCTGCGATGCACGTGAAGGCATCATGGCAGAGATCCACAAGCTCGCCGAGAAAGAGGGGGTCGATTACTTCCCCCAAGCGACCGCGGCAGAGGCGAGCTGAAGCCGCGTAACGGTTTGTTGAAATAGGCTAACATGAGAAAAGCCCCGCTGATCCAGCGGGGCTTTTGCACATTGGTTGGGGGCTACGCCCCAACTGCCGCAAACTTAGGCTGCGGCTTTGTTTACGCCACCTGTCGCGATGTCGGTCATGCGGCGGTCACCGTCATAGGTCTGATCCAGACATTCCTGCAGGATGGCACCATCTTCGTCTTTGCCCAGACGGTTGGCAAAGGCGACAAGGCAGCCGTATCCGGCCAGCGCGTAATGCACCATGCGTTGGTACTGCGTGATGATCATGGCGTCGCGTACGTCGTCGTCGCCGAAATCTTCTTCCAGCGCGTGGGCCTTCGCCTCGGCCACAAGCCCTTCCATCCCTTTGCAGTGTTCACCAGTGGGCGAAATACCGTGGGCGTTGCAGATCTCGGCAATCTTTTCCATGCCGTCGCTGATGCCGTTCGATCCGGCGATCAGGGCTTCGGAAAGCTCTTTATCCTTGGCGGCACGGCCTAGGGCGACGACCACATCCAGCGACTGTTTGTTCGCGCTGTACAGGTCTTGGAGTTGGTCATGGTACACGTCTTTAAGGCTGTTCATCGGCATATCGATCTCCTTTGCGATGTGATTTGTATTCCCTGACCAACGCGGCGATGCGCCAATGCGTTCCACGCTGTCTGCGTGCTCGGCGGCTTCGCGCGTACCTTTATATGCACCCCAAAATCACGCCCGTTCCGACCCAAGTTTTATCGTCCCCAAGGCCGGTAGCGGGGAACGAAATTCAACTCTGACGGTTGGGTCTTCAATAACAGGAACGTGACAAAAAAGGAGAAATTGAATGCATGGAATTTTCTACCTCATCGGCCTGATCGTGGTCGTTCTCGCCGTTCTCAACCTCATCGCGTAACAAAAGGAGCGCATCATGACTGATACAAAAAATAGCAATCCTGCCGGCGCGCAGGACCTGAATGAAAAAGTAAAAGCCACCGCCGCCTCCGCTACGGATGAAGCCAAAGCGCGGGCGAAAGACGTGGCCGACACCGTTGCCTCCGATGCTGCACGCTATGCAGACGAAGCCAAAGGTGCCGCCGCGAGCGAAGTCAGAGGCGTGGCCAGCGCATTGCGCACCGCCGCCGACGAACTGCGCAGCGGGTCGCCACAAGAACGCACCTTTAGCCAGCTTGCAGACGGGCTTGCGGATGCTTCTGACTCCATGCGCGACAAGGATCTGGGCGAGATGGTCGGCGCGGTATCTGACTTTGCCAAACGCAACCCCTTCGTCTTTCTGGGCGGGGCTGCCTTGGTCGGCTTTGCCGCGACACGGTTTGCCAAAGCGTCGAACACTGCCGCACGCGGCGAACGCTACGCCTACGAGGGCCGCGAGATGGAACGCCCCGTACCGGCAGAGCGCGCGCATAACCTAGATACAGGTGATGTCGCCAGCCCCGCCGTAAACACCACACCGAAAGGGAGCACAGTATGACCACCGATCCCAACAAATCCACCGGCGGCCTGCTGAGCGATGCGCTGACCCACGTCAGTTCGCTGGTCCGCAGCGAGGTCGATCTGGCCCGTGCCGAAGTAAACGAAAATCTGAAATCTGCGGGTGCGGCCATCGGTCTGATCGTCGGCGCTGTCGTCGTTGCCCTGACCGCATTGAACGTGCTGTCCGCGGCATTGGTCGCAGCCCTCACCGAAGCAGGCATTCCTGCGGGGTGGTCGGCCCTGATCGTCGGCGTTGCCTTTGCACTGATCGCCTATGTGATGGTCAACAAAGGGACCAATGCGCTGAAGCTCAGCAGCTTGGCACCGACCCGCACCACCAAAAACGTAAAACGTGACGCGCAAGCCGTGAAGGAGGTTTACGATGACAAGTAATAACCGCAGCCCCGAAGAAATCGAACGCGAGATCGAGCGCGAGCGCGCCGGATTGACCAGCACGCTGGATGATCTGCAAGACAAGTTCTCGGTCGAAACCATCGCCCGCCAATTCTCGGATCAGTTCCGCGAACACGGGGGAGACATCGGCCGCTCTGTCACCGATGCGGTAAAGCGCAATCCGATTGCGCTGGCGCTGACCGGTGTTGGCCTCGCGTGGTTGATGGCCGGCGACAAGATGCCAGGCCGCGACCGCTATGTCTCGCGCGATGATCGCGACTATCGCGGCACCCGCGGGCATGCAAACTATTACGGTGTCCGTCACGACGACCACGACCTTCCGGTCAGCGCAGAACAGCATGGCGTTGTTCCAGTGGGCCAGCGTCGTGATCTGGGGCCACAGCCCGGCGATCCGTCCAAGCCATATTATTCGGGCGATGTTGCGCGGACGGGTGATGTGCCAACTTGGGCGCTTACCGAAGATGACGATCAGCCCGGTATCGCACAGCGTGCAGGCGACGCGGCATCGCGCGCCGGTGACCGTGTATCGGGCGCGGCGTCCAGCGTAGCGGGGTCCGCCCAAAACGCGGGCTCTGCCGTGGCAGACAAAGCCAAGGGCGCCGCAGGTGCGGTGTCTGATGCTGGTCATTCCGTCGCATCGGGGGCGCGCGACTTTGCATCCTCCGCCTCCGAACGCGCAGCGCAGTTGCGCCGCCGTCTGGCCGAGGGCACCGAAGACCTGTCAGAGCAAGCCCGCGAGCGTGTCATTGCCGCCCGTGAAAGCGCCGTTCGTGCTCGTGCGACAGCCGCCTCCTATGGCCGCGAGGGTCGGGATCGTGCCGTTGATATGTACGAAGAACAGCCGCTGATCGCCGGCGCGCTTGCGCTCGCCGTTGGGGCCGCCATCGGCGCCGCACTGCCCCGCAGCCGGACCGAGGACCGCTACATGGGTCAGCACAGCGACCAGTTGATGGCCGACGCTGAACGTATCTTCGCCGAAGAAAAGGCAAAGCTCGGCAAGGTTGCTCAGGCGGCCTCTGACGAGGCGAAGAAGGTGTTGCGAGAAACCAAAGAGGACGCGGACGCCGCGGCCCCGGGTGATACGGCGGCAGATGCGATTGTCGAGAAGGCCAAAGCCTCTGGCCAACGTGTTGTAGACGCTGCCGAAGCCGAGGCGGATAAACAGGGTGTCGGAGACGTCAAGAAATCCTGATAGCGCCGATATAGCTGACAAAAGCCCGCGCTTCATCGCGCGGGCTTTTCGTCGAATATGTTATGCTTCCCTGAGAAACCGAGGTGCGATAGGGAACGAAAAATACTCAGGAGCGGATCATGGAATTAAAGAACAAGCGTATCATCGTCACTGGTGGAAGTGATGGTATCGGGCGGCATATTTGCCTTAAACTCGCGGCAGTAGGGACGCGTCTGGCCATTCTGGGGCGCGATGCTGACCGTCTGGCTGCGGTAGAGGCTGAATGCGTCGCCGCTGGTGCCAGCGAAGCGATCGGCATTGCGTGTGATATCCAGAACCCGGATGCGATCAGCGGGGCGGTGGAGCAGGTGACAGCTGCATTTGGCGGGCTGGATATTCTGATTAACAATGCGGGCATCTGGCACAAAACCGGCCCGCTGGATGAGATCCCGCTGCAGCTTTTGCAGGCGACCGTGCAGACCAACCTGACGGGCTTGATGCAGATCACGCAAGCCGCCATTCCGGCGCTGCGGGCGAATGACGAGGGGATCATTCTGAATGTCGTCTCCAAGTCCGGCGTCGTCGCGCAGGCCGGGCAATCTGTCTATACCGCCACGAAATACGGGGTGCGTGGCTTTACCGAGGTGCTGAAAGCGGACGAGGAAAACACCGGCGTGCGCGTGGGCGGCGTTTACCAGTCGGGGACAAACACGGGGATGTTCTCGAAGGCGGGGGAGGATGTGCCCAACCATATCTTTACCGAGCCCGACGATCTGGCTGATGTGGTGGTCTTTGTGCTCTCGCGGCCGCCAAAACTGTGGATCCACGATATCCGCATCGAATTGTGAGCCGCGGGCGCACCTGTCGCGCCTGCTGGGAAGACCGGTGCCATTCCAAACATCGCGTCACGTGAAACATGGGGGCGGGGGTAAAGCCCCGCCCGCCCTCAAGGCGTCAGGTGGTTTTCTTGTCGTTGACGATGTTCATCGACGCCACGCCGCTTTCGCCGAGGTCGACCGCGGCAAAGGGGCCACCGTGGTGCATTTGGCCGGGGTCTTTCAGATCGACCGGTGGTGCTTCGGCAAGGATCTTCTCGGCGAACTGCTCTGCGTTGTCTTTCGGGCGATAGCCGAGAAAGGACGCTTTGGCGTTGTCCACCGGCGCGCGGTCGTTGTTGGACACGCCGTAGACCACGCTGAAGCCGACCGATGGCGTATCGATGGCGCGGGTGACCAGTTGGATCAGATCGTCATAGGACAACCACGATCCCAAGGCGCGGGTGTTGTTGACCTGCGCGCAGCTGAGGATGCGCAGGCACACGGCCTCTAGCCCGCGTTTGTCCCAATACATGGACGCAAGGTCTTCGCTAAAGCATTTGGCGAGGCCGTAGAATGTATCGGGCTTGTGGGGCGCGTCGATGCCGATGAAGTCGGATTTCTTGTGCATGCCCACGGCGTGGATGGAGGACGCATAGACGACCCGTTGAAGCCCGTGCTGATAGGCAGCTTCCCATACGTTGTAAGATCCGACGAAATTCGGCCCCAGCAGTTCCTCGAAAGGTTTTTCATCGACGATGGCACCAAAGTGGACAACCATATCGGCACCCTCCAGCAGCGGCGCGATCTGGTCATAGACGGCGACATCGGCCTTGGCGTAGCTTTCGCCTTCGTAGAGCTTGCCGATGTCATCGACGATGTCGGTGCTGACCAGTTCTTGGCACATTTTGGACAGGGGTTCACGCAGGTAGGACCCAAGCCGCCCTGCGGCCCCCGTCAGAACCAGTTTCTTCATCATGTCGTTTTCCTTCCACTATCGTTTTGCGAGGCCAAGCAAGGCTGCGCGCCCGCACAAAGGGGTGTTGCCTGGCATGGGTATGTCATCGGGGCAGGGGGATCAAATCACCGCCTTTTCAATCAACGATTGGTTTTCCTCGATCCGGCGGTAGGCGTAGGGGCTTAGGTCCAACGTGCGGTATGCGCCATAGGCGATCCATTCAGCGATGCCACGGCCAAGGGCGGGTGCCTGTTGCAGCCCGTGACCGGAGAACCCGTTCAGGCACAGAAAATTCTCGACCACACTGTGCGGCCCGACAATCGCGTTCTGGTCCAGCGTGTTGTAATCGTAGTGCCCGACCCATTCGTTGATCACCTTGACCTGATCGAACTGCGGGACGCGGGTGGCGATGGCGGGCCACACTTTGTCCTCCCAAAGGCTGTGGTCAAAGGCAAAGTCATCATAGGCGACCGCAGGATCTTCGCGCGGGGGGCAGCCCGCCATGTAGTATTTCCCTTCGGTCCTGAAATGCACGCCGGACGGGTCGATTGTCAGCGGCAGGCCGCGGTCCAGCGGTTTGGCGGCATCGAACACAAAGGTATAGCGTTTGCGCGGCTCGACCGGGAGGGTGATGCCGGCCATGCCCGCCGTCGCGGCCGCCCGCGGGCCAGAGGCGTTGACCACCGTCCCGCAGGCCACCGTTGCGCCGGATTTCAGCGTGACATGGGTGACGGATGTGCCATCGGCGGCTTTGGTCATCGCGGTCACTTCGTCGTGCAGGTATTCCACCCCGTTGCGGCGGGCCATGCGCTTGAACCAGTCAAACATGGTGCCGCCGTCGAAATAGCCTTCATCTACACGGTTGTGGTTGGCGGCAATGATGTCATCAAGCTGATAGAACGGGTAGGCGGCAGCGACTTCGGCGGCGGTCATGTGCTGCGTGCCCGCCCCCAGTGCCACCTGTATCTGCTGGTTCTGTTGCAGCGTCTGCGCAAACTCTGGCGTATCCGCGAGGTAGAGATAGCCAAAACTCTGCAACGCCAGATGCGGCACCTCTGGATCATCGCCCATAAACCGGCGGAAGTTCTTGATAAACTCGGCCCCGAATTGCGACACCTTCACGTTGATGGCCGAGCTGAACTGCTGGCGGATGCAACTGTTGGTATGGCTGGTGGCGGCGTATTCATAGGTGGGGTCGCGTTCGACCACCAGAACCCTGCCGTCAAAACCGGCCATCTGGGTCAGCCACCATGCGACCGACGATCCAAAGATCGCGCCACCGATAATGACAACGTCATAGGTGCTGTGATTGGGCTGCGGCATCGCGATACTCCTTCCACATATGGGCCACATAGGGGCCAGACAGACGGGATGCCGTGCAGCGGTGTACAACAGGGCAGCCCTGCCACGACTAAACGCGCAACACCGGCCCCCGTCCATAGCTTGTGAACGCGGGGGGCAATTTCCGCGCCCGCTTGCCACCCGATATATTACCCATTGGCCAACGCGATGCGCCTGGGTTACACAAAGTTGTCCAATGACAACGCTTTGCTGGACAAATGTAGTGAGTGCCGTAGGTTTCGGTGTAACGCTGGAAACCCGTTCAGGTGGAGAAATGGCCCGTGCAAATGGACCGACAAGAAATCGAAAACTTGATTGCCCGTGTCGCGTTGAAAGACCGCGCGGCGTTTGACCAGCTCTATGATCGTGTTTCTGCGAAACTTTTCGGGGTTTGTCTGCGTGTGTTGAACAAACGCGCCGCAGCAGAGGACGCCATGCAAGACAGTTTCGTCAAAATCTGGAACAATGCCGATAAGTATAATGCCAATGGCCTGAGCCCGATGACGTGGCTGATCACCATTGCACGAAATACCTCTATCGACCGTCTGCGGGCCCGCAAAAAAGGCCATCAGGACGTGAACACGCCCGGTTTTGAACTTGTCTCCCCCGGTCCCACGCCCGAACAATACGCCGTTGCCTCGTCAGAGGCGTCGCGCCTGTCGGGCTGTCTTGATACGCTGGAAGAAGACCGTGGCAAAGCCATTCGGGGTGCCTATCTGGATGGCGAGACCTATTCCGATCTGGCTGAACGCTTCGGCGTGCCGCTGAATACGATGCGAACCTGGCTGCGCCGTGGCCTGATCGCCCTGCGGGAGTGTATGAGCCAATGACCCAAACGCCCGAAACACCCCATGATGATGATCTTCTGGCCGCCGAAATGGTGCTGGGCCTGTCGTCTGACGACGATATGATCGCCGCGCGTCGCCGTGTCGCGACTGAACGTGATTTTGCTGATCGCGTTGTGTTCTGGCAGGAACGCCTGACCGCAATGACCGACGGGATCGACCCCGTCTCGCCGCCCGCGCGCGTGAAGAAAAAGCTGATGGCGCAGGTCTTCCCGAAGCAGCGGGTGTCGATCCTGCAACGTTTGTGGGTCTGGCAAGGGGTGGCGATGGCATCGCTACTGTTTGCGGGCTACCTTGGCGTGCAACTGCTTGAGATCAACACACGTCCGGGCGGCGATCAACCGACCGTTCTGGCCGCACAGCTGGTCAGCGACACCAGCCCATTGCAAGTGTTGGCCGTGGTCGAACCGGTCAAGCACGAGATCGCGCTGCGCCGCGTTTCGGGCGCCGCGAACGAGGGGCGTGTGCTAGAACTTTGGGCGATCCTGCCCGATCGGGCTCCGGTTTCCTTGGGCGTTCTGCCCGACAGCGAGACGACGCGGATTCTTGTTCCGGCAGAGCTGCGCAGCCAGGCGGCACAGATCACGCTGGCGATTTCGGATGAACCCGTCGGCGGCTCGCCCACGGGTGCGCCTACGGGCGATGTCCTGGCCGCAGGGGCCATGTCTGAACTGTAATCCGGATTTTATCGGGTTCGCTGACTTTTTAAAAAAAGATTTCGCCCACTCTCATGTGGGAGAAGTCTTTGTTTCTTAATGGTATTTGAGAGGGTTGAATAAAAACTTCGGTTTTTTGCGTCTTCGGTGAAACTTCTCGTTTTCTACTTCCGTGTATTTCCACAACTCAGGCCGACACTGGTTGCAAGCCCATGTCGCTGAGGGACCGTGCCGTGTTTTTGGCGCGGTTTGGTAACGAGTTTGTTGGCGTGGAACCATGCATTCCGCCAACGGGTTTATCCAGTATCGGCACCTCGCGTGCCTTGTAACGAGTACCGCCGGATGTCAGCGCCACGCGCGACGTCCGGCGGCCCTTTCAACAGACATCCAATCTATCCGCAGTACCGCAACCTTAAGGGGGCATTATGAAACGCCGGAATTTCCTGAAATGCACAACGATGACGATGGCGGCCTTGCCGTTTGGCGTAGGCGCGGCGGCGCAGGCCGGGATCGTGGCACAGGGCGACTTTGAAGTCAGCCGCACCCCTGCCGAATGGCGCGCGCAACTGGGCGATGACGCATATGCCGTCCTGCGCGAGGGGGATACCGAACGCGCATTTACCAGCCCGCTAAACGATGAGGTCCGCAAAGGCGTGTTTCATTGCAAGGGTTGTGATCAGGCACTTTATAGCTCCGAGACCAAGTTCAAAAGCGGCACCGGCTGGCCAAGCTTCTTCGCCCCGCTGGACGATGCTGTCGAAACGATGCCGGATAAAGGGTTCTTTACCACGCGGACCGAGGTGCATTGCGACCGCTGCGGTGGCCATCTGGGCCATGTGTTCGATGATGGTCCTGCACCCACGGGCAAACGCCACTGTATTAACGGTTTGGCGATGACCTTTACGCCCGCCGCCGCCTGATGCAGCGGGTTGAGAGGATTGCGATTTACACGGGCCGCCTGCTTTTGGCGGCCCTTTTCGTCGCGGGATTTGTGCAAAAGCTCGTGGACCCTGCAGCGGCGCAGGGTTTGCTGTCGGATCGCGGGTTGCCCGTGTTCCTCGTCTGGCCCGCGATGCTGTTCAACGGGGTGGCGGCGATCAGCCTGATCTTCGGTCTCTGGCTCGCCCCCATGAGCGCAGCACTCGCGCTTTATTGCATGGCAACGAGCATCTTCCACTTCATCCCTGATGACCCGTGGCAGATGTCGATCTTTGTCAAGAACTGGGCGATTGCGGGCGGATTACTGGTACTCGCAGGGCACGCCGCGCAACACCGTCGGGGCTCAGGTGCCGCGCGGTTTGGCCCGTAGCGTCGGATCGGCCTGCGTCGGGTCTTCGGGCCAAGGGTGGCGTGGATAGCGAGCGCGCATGTCCTTGCGCACATCGGCATAGGACCCAGCCCAAAACCCCGGCAGATCGGTGGTCACCTGCACGGGTCGCTGCGCGGGGGACAGTAGCGTGATCTGCAAGGGCTGCCCTGCGATCATGGGGTGACGGGTGGTGCCAAAGAGCTCTTGCAGACGCAGGGCGATCTGGGGCTGCGTTTCACTATAATCAATCGCGATCTTGCGGCCCAGCGGCGTGGTGAAATGCGCAGGCGCGGCACGATCCAGCGCTTGCTGGTCGTCCCAGCTCAGCCGCGCGGTCAGGGCAGGCAGCAGGTCAAACGCCTTCCAGTCGGCGGTGCTGCGGACACCTGTCAGATGACCGGGCAACCAATCCTCCAAGGTCTCAAGCAGGTGATCCTCGCTGAAATCGGGGAAATCATCGCCCATCAGCCGCGCCCGCGCCAGAAACAGCGCCGCCGTTTTGCCGGGCATCAGTCCCAGCTGCCGCACCCCGTCGAGCATGGCCTGCGCTATGTCTTCGGCGGGGGCGTCGGACCACGCCCTGTCGTCCAGCACCAATGCACCAAAACGTTCCTGCTGCCGCGCCAGCACGCGGCCCTCGCGGCGGGACCAGACGCAGAGTTTATGCCATCCGATTTGATCCGCGAAGCTTTCACGCAGATCGCTGTCGGACAGGCGCGCGGCTTGGCGAATGCGTGCTTCTCGCGGGTCGCCGTCAAGATCGGTCGCCACCAGCAAGCGTTCCCCCGCCAGCGGATCACTCTCGGGCAGGATCGCGCCTTTGCCGCCCGACATAACGTATCGCGGCGCGTCGCCCTTGCGCCGCAGCGCCACCCTATCGGGGTAGGCAAGGGCCGCCAGCACCCCCAGCGTATCGGGGCCGTTACCGGTTTGCCCTCTGGCCAGCCGTTTGGCGTCTTGCTTGATGCGTGAAAGGGCCGCGTGGTTAATCTCGGCCGGGACGCGCTTGCCCGCGACCGCATCAAGCCGCAGCGCCAGATCGACAGAGCCGCCGCGCAAGGGGTCACGCTCCGACAGGATCGCGGCCAGCGTCGGGGCGCTGCGCCCGCCTTTGGCAACCATATGCGCCAGACGGGGATGCAGCGGCATCTTCGCCAAGCTGCGGCCATGCTCTGTGATCCGACCCGTCGCATCCAGCGCCCCCAGCATGTGCAGCACGGCCTGTGCTTCGGCCAGACGGCCTGCATGAGGCGGGGTCACGAACTTCAGGTCATCGGCCTGCGCCCCCCAGACTGCCAGCTCTAACGCGAAGGCGCATAGATCGCCGGCCTCTATCTCGGCGGGGGGGTAGGCGGCCAGCGCGCCTTCCTCGCCGCGGGTCCAGAGTTTGAACGCAGTGCCTTCCGACACACGCCCCGCACGGCCCGCGCGCTGCGTCGCTTCGGCGCGGGTTACGCGGTCGGTGATCAGCCGCGACATACCCGAGGATGGATCGAACTGCGCCCGTCGCGCGCGGCCCCCGTCCACCACGATCTGCACCCCTTCGATGGTTAGCGAGGTTTCCGCGATAGAGGTCGCGAGCACGACCTTGCGCCCTGTTTTGGCCGGGGCAATCGCCGCGCGCTGCGCTTTGAAGTCCATCGCGCCGAACAGCGGGGCGAGCGTGCAATCGGCGGGCAGCCGTCCCGCCAGCGCGCTTTCGACCCGTCGGATTTCACCTTCGCCGGGCAGGAACACCAGCGCCGATCCGGGGGCGGTATCCAGCGCGTGCAACACCAGATCGGCGACTGCCTGCTCGAACCGTTGTTTGCCTACGGGCCGGTCCAGCCAATGGGGTGTCACCGGAAAGCTGCGCCCTTCGGAGGTGACCACCGGTGCCTGCATCAGTGCGGCGACGGGGGCGGCGTCCAGCGTGGCGGACATGGCGACGATCAACAGGTTATCGCGCAGCGCTTCGGCCACCTCCAGGCAAAGCGCGAGGCCCAGATCCGCGTTCAGGGATCTTTCGTGGAATTCGTCAAAGATCACGGCACCGACACCGGGCAGGTCGGGGTCGTCTTGAAGCATGCGGGTCAGAATGCCCTCGGTCACGACCTCGATACGGGTGGATTTGCTGACGGCGCTGGCACCGCGGACGCGAAAGCCCACGGTTTGCCCCGGTTCTTCGCCCAAGGTCGCAGCCATGCGTTCGGCAGCTGCACGCGCGGCAAGGCGGCGCGGTTCCAGCATCAGGATGCGGCCGTTGGTCAGCCCCGCGTCCAGCATCGCCAGCGGCACGCGCGTGGTCTTGCCCGCACCGGGGGGCGCTTGCAGCACAACACGGCCCTGGTCGCGCAGCGCGTCGATCACCTGCGGCATCACGTCATCAATGGGAAGGGTAAAAGCCATAAGCGTGGTTATGGTCGAAACCCGGCGCGGGGCCAAGACCCGGCCTGCGGTCTGGACATTTGCGCCACCGGGATCGAAACATGGGCCAAAGGGCGTGAGGGGCAGGACCTATGAACATCGACGATCTGGCAAAGGGTATCGCAGCAGGGGAGCGCCGCGCGCTGGCGCGGGGGATCACCTTGATCGAATCCGGTCGCGAGGATCACCGTGCGCAGGCGACAGAGCTGCTTGCCGCGCTGCCCAAGGGGCGCGAAGCGCTGCGGATCGGGTTGTCGGGGACGCCGGGGGTGGGGAAATCCACCTTTATCGAAAGCTTCGGCATGATGCTGATCGGGCGCGGGCTCAAGGTCGCGGTGCTGGCGATTGATCCGTCCTCTTCGCGTTCGGGCGGGTCGATCTTGGGGGATAAGACGCGGATGGACCTCTTGTCGCGCGAACGCGATGCTTTCATCCGCCCGTCGCCCAGCCAGACCCATCTGGGCGGCGTGGCCCGCCGCACCCGTGAAGCGGTAACCCTGTGCGAGGCCGCAGGCTTTGACGTGGTACTGATCGAGACGGTCGGCGTCGGCCAGTCAGAGACGGTGGTGGCAGAGATGTCCGATGTTTTCATGCTGTTGCTGGCCCCCGCGGGCGGGGACGAGCTGCAAGGCGTCAAGCGCGGCATTATGGAGATGGCGGATATCATCGTGATCAACAAAGCCGATGGGGATCTGAAACCCGCCGCGTCGCGGACCTGTGCCGATTACGCCGGTGCCCTGCGGTTGCTGCGCAAACGGCCACAAGACCCCAAGGGGTTTCCCAAGGCGATGATGGTGTCAGCGCTGGAGGAAAACGGGCTGGACGAGGCATGGGCAGAGGTAGAGGCGCTGACCGAATGGCGCCGCGCCGAAGGGTTCTGGCAACATGCCCGTGCCGCACAAGCCCGCTACTGGTTTGAACAGGCGGTAAAGCAGGCGTTGCTTGCGCAGTTGGAAAAGCCCAAGGCCAAGGCCGCGTTGACCGAGCTTAGCGATCGCGTGGCACAGGGGCTGGCGGACCCCACCAAAGCCGCGCAGGATTTCGTCACCCAGCTGGATCGTTAACTGCCGCCGCCCGCCTTGGGGTGGGCGCGGTTATAGACATCCATCAGACGCGCGGTATCGACAGCCGTATAGGCCTGCGTGGTCGAGAGCGAGGCATGGCCCAAAAGCTCTTGGATCGCACGCAGATCGCCCCCCGCATCCAGCAGATGCGTGGCAAAGCTGTGGCGCAGCGCGTGGGGTGTGGCGCTGGCAGGCAGGCCAAGCTGCATCCGTGCATCCGCCATCACCTGCGATATCGCCCGCGCTGCCAAAGGCCCACCGCGCACTGCGCGAAACAGCGGCGCATCCCGTTCCTTCCCAAAGGGGCAGACGCGCAGATAGGCATCCACGGCATCGCGCGCCGCAGGGAGCACGGGCACCACCCGTTCCTTACCGCCCTTGCCGATGATGCGCAGCACCTCGGGCAGGGGCGCGTCGGCTCCCTTGAGGCCAAGCGCTTCGGATATCCGCAGCCCGCACCCCCACAGCAGGGTCAGGACCGCCACATCCCGCGCGGCCACCCAGGCGTGACGCGACTGCATTTCCACACTGTCGATCATCGCCTGAGCGGCATCAATCGCCAAGGGGCGGGGCAGCTTTTTGGGAAACTTCGGCGATCTGGTCGACAGCACGGCGGTAGGCTCGAACCCCTCGCGCTCTGCCAGCCAGCGATAGAACGCCTTGACCGCCGACAGCTTGCGCGCCATCGACCGTGGCCCGACATCCCCACTGCGGGTCTGCGCCATCCAGGCGCGCATGTCCGAGATGGTGATCTGTGACAGCGCGCCCAAGCCTTGGCTGTCGCCCTTATGCAGAGTCATGAACGCAAGGAAATCGACCAGATCCCCCTGATAGGCGGTGATCGTGTTCTCGGCAGCCCCTTTCAGGGCGCGTTGATGGTCCAGCCAGCTTTGCAGGGCGTCCCGCGCGGCGGGGCTGATCAAAAGCGCGTTTGCCCCGCTCAAGACAGCCAGCGGCGCATCGTCCGCTCGAACACGCCAGCGAAGAAGCCCAGCAGATCGGTGCCCTGTTGCGGGCTGAACATATGCGGGTCTTCGGAGCCAAGGATCAGCAGGCCCGGCAAACGGCCCGCGCCAAAGTTCAGTTTCAGGCAGGCTTCCGACCGGATCCAATCCGCCGCGCCGCCGTAGATATGTTCGGGGCTGTGCTGCACACCGCGCAGGGTCACCTGACGCACCGTGCCGCCGCGCCCGTGCGACAGGTAGTCGTCGATAAACCCCGGTTCGGCGACGTTCAGCACATCGCCCAAGCGCTTGATCGCGGGATCGTCGTCATTCTCGGAAGATTCCAGCACCAGCCGCACAGCGTCGACCCGCAGGATATCGGCAACCTCGCCCCCGAGATCCTTGAGGAAGGGTTCGAAGTCCACAGGGTCAAGCATGCGCAGGATCGCGCGGTGGATCTGGTTGGTCCCCGCAAGGTTTTCATAAGCCGCGGCGATCACGTTGCGGTGGGTGTCCTCAAGCCGGTCCAGACGGGTTTCCAGCCGGTCCATGGCGATGCCGCGCAGATCGACAATATTGCCCCCCATCGCGCGTTCATTCGCGGCGATCAGGGCCTGCATCACGTCGTTGTCGTCAAGGATGACGTCGGGCTGTGAAATAATCGCTTCCCGAAGGGAATCTTCGATCTTGTGGTTACTGCTCATGCGGGTCTCTTTTTATATTTGGCACTGACATAGCATGCGCGTCAGGCTAAATCTGCTTTTTTCTTTTGGCGTATGGCTGGTTTTTCGGCGTCAAACCGCCCGCTCGCCGCGCATCGACGGGGCAGAGGCAGGGCGAGGCTGGTGCGGTTTTCTGCGAGGGCACGGGCCGACTACGGGCCCATGCAGATCGTGGTGGGCACGCGCAGCCTGTGACGCGCGTGGCCCTTTGTCGTCGCCGTAAGACGGGATCAGAGGATGTTCTGACCTGTCTTTGCCCAATCGGCCATGAAGGTCTCGAGCCCCTTGTCGGTCAGCGGGTGCGCGGCCAGTTTCTTGATCACTTCTGGCGGGGCGGTCATGACATCGGCACCGATACGCGCAGCGTCCAGCACGTGGTTCACGGTACGGATCGACGCGGCAAGGATTTCAGTCTCGAACCCGTAGTTGTCATAGATCGTGCGGATGTCCTGGATCAGGTCCATACCGTCAAGGTTGATGTCATCCAGACGCCCGATGAATGGCGAGATGAACGTGGCACCGGCCTTGGCGGCGATCAATGCCTGGTTCGCCGAGAAGCAGAGCGTGACGTTGACCATCTTGCCTTCGTCCGACAGCACTTTACAGGCTTTCAGACCGTCCCATGTCAGGGGCAGCTTCACGGTGATGTTTTCCGCGATCTCGGCCAGTTTGCGGCCTTCGGCGATCATGTCGTCCGCTTTGGTCGCGACAACTTCGGCAGAGACAGGGCCGTCGACCAGATCACAGATCTCTTTCGTGACTTCCAGAATGTTGCGGCCGGATTTCAGGATCAGCGACGGGTTTGTTGTCACCCCGTCTACCATGCCCAGATCGTTCAGCTCGGCGATGGCATCGATTTCGGCGGTATCTACGAAGAATTTCATGTTACGTCCTTCAGGTTGGAATAGGCAGCAGGAATGGCTATGTCTGTCGCCTAGGGCTTTAGCGCATCATCCGCCAAGCTGGAACCCTAATTCCCGTAACCCCGTTCCGGAGCGATTGGTGAAACCGCCAGAATTTTTTCATGCAAATGAGCTGGTGGCCGTGATGACCACCCAGCCGCTGGGCCGTGCGCTGGATTACAAAGCGCCCGAAGGCGGCTGCCATATGGGGGCCTTCGTCGAAGTGCCTTTGGGTCCGCGCAAGGTGATCGGTGTCGTCTGGGGCGCTGGGCAGGGGGATTACGAGCTGTCCAAGATACGGTCGGTGATCCGCGTGCTCGATGCGGCCCCCATGCGCGAAGAACTGCGCAGTTTTCTGACCCGTGCCGCCGCCTATACGCTGACGCCGATGCCCGCGATGCTGCGGCTGGCGACGCGTGCGCCGGGGTTGGGCGACCCGCCGTCGATGCGCAAGATTTACCGACGCGGCGAGGGGGAGCCTGACCGGATGACCGACGCGCGCCGTCGCGTGCTGGAAACTCTGGCGGAGTATGGCGACCTTTCGTTCACGCTCAAGGAACTGGCCGAGATGTCGGGGGTGACGGCGTCGGTGATCAAGGGGTTGGTGGCCCAGGGCGCAGTGCTGGAACAGGACAGCCCGCGCGATCTGCCGTTCATGCGCATGGACCCGAGCTTGCCCAGCAAAGAGCTGACGGAGGATCAGGCCTCGGCCTCGGCGCTGCTCGCGGCGGGGGTGGCCTCGGGCACATATGGCACCACCTTGCTGCGGGGTGTGACCGGATCGGGCAAGACCGAAGTCTATCTGGAGGCCGTCGCCGCTGCGCTGAAATCCGGCAGGCAGGCTTTGGTGCTGCTGCCGGAAATCGCGCTGACCGAACAGTTCTTGCACCGCGTGCAGGCGCGGTTTGGCGCGAAGCCTGCGGAATGGCATTCGGGTGCCACGATGACAGAGCGGCGTCGCATCTGGAAAATGGTCGGGCAGGGACAGGCTCAGGTGGTGATCGGTGCGCGGTCGGCGCTGTTTCTGCCGTTCCAGAACCTTGGTCTGATCGTCGTCGATGAAGAACATGACACCTCCTACAAGCAGGAAGAAGGCGTGCTGTATAACGCCCGTGACATGGCGGTGCTGCGGGCGTCGATCTGCGGGGCGCAGGTGGTTCTGGCCTCTGCCACACCGTCGTTGGAAAGCTGGGCCAACGCCGAGGCGGGCAAATATACGCGGGTCGAGCTGACATCGCGCTTTGGGCCGGCGGTGATGCCGACGATGGGCGCGATCGACATGCGCAGCGAAGGCCTGCCGAGCGATAAATGGGTGTCGCCCACGTTGAAGGTCGAGGTCGACAAGCGGCTGGAACGGGGCGAGCAGGCGATGCTGTTCATCAACCGCCGCGGCTATGCGCCGGTGACCCTGTGCCGCGCCTGCGGGCATCAGATCGGCTGCGATCACTGCGATGCGCGGATGGTCGAACACCGCTATCTCAAGCGGCTGGTCTGCCACCAATGCGGCGAAAGCAAGCCCATGCCCGAGGTCTGCCCCTCGTGCGAGGTCGAAGGCAAGCTGGCTGCCGTGGGGCCGGGGGTGGAACGTCTGGGCGAAGAAGCCGCCGCCCTTTGGCCCGAGGCGCGGGTCGCGACGCTAAGCTCGGACATGTACGGTTCGGCCCGCGCGCTCAAAGCCGAGATTGCAGGGATCGCCGACGGGGCGGCGGATATCATCATCGGTACGCAGCTGGTTGCGAAGGGGCACAACTTTCCCAACCTCACGCTGGTGGGGGTCATCGACGCGGATCTGGGGCTGATGGGGTCGGACCTGCGCGCGGCAGAGCGAACCTATCAGCTGATGCGGCAGGTGGCGGGGCGCGCCGGTCGGGCAGAGGCTCCGGGCACCGCGCTGTTGCAGACCTTTCAGCCGGATCACCCGGTGATCCGCGCCATTCTGGCAGGGGATGAGGAGGGGTTCTGGAAAGCCGAAGCCGGAGAGCGCCGCCACGCCGGCGTGCCGCCCTATGGCCGGATGGCGGGCATCATCCTGAGCGGCCCCGATGTGGCCGCGCTTTTTGATGCGGGCAACCAGCTGGCGCGGCAGGATGCGCCCCTGCGGGCCGTCGGTGCGCAGGTCTATGGGCCCGCGCCCGCGCCAATCGCACGGGTGCGCGGGCGCCATCGGGTGCGGCTGTTGGTCAAGGCCGAAAAGGCCGCCCCCTTGCAAGAGGCATTGGCGAAATGGGTCGCACAGCTGCGGTTGAAGAATGATGTGCGCATCGCCGTCGATATCGACCCGCAGAGTTTTTATTAGCGGTGAGACGCGCTTGCCCCTGCGGGGCAAGGGCCTTCGGCGAGGATTTTGGGCCATTTGGAAGCTGCGGTTGCGTGGAGCATGCGCGTGAGGCGGGTGATTTGATCTCGTCAAGGGGCAGGAACGGGGGTAAGGAATTGCCCATGACCCAATATGTGACCCTTGAAGATGCCAAGCATCAACCGTTCTGGCGCCGCCCTGTGGCGCTGCTGTTCCTGATGGCGCTGGCGATGCCCATTGCCTTCAACACATGGTCGGCGCTGCTGAATAACTTTGTGATCGAGGTTGCAGGGTTCGACGGGTCGGACATCGGGTTGCTGCATACGGTGCGCGAGATACCGGGTTTTCTGGCGGTCGGCGTGATCGCGATTATACTGTTCGTGCGCGAACAGGTGCTAGGTTTGGTGTCGCTGGTGCTGCTGGGGGTGGCGACGGCGCTGACCGCGTGGTTCCCGTCGATGGGCGGTATCCTGACGATCACAATGCTCAGCTCTATCGGGTTTCACTATTACGAGACGGTGAACCAGTCGCTGCAGCTGCAGTGGCTCAAGATCGAGGACGCGCCGCGCATGATTGGCTGGCTGATGGCAGCGGGGTCGGCGGCGACGCTGGTGGCCTATCTGGCGATCATGGCGCTGTGGGATACCTTGTCGCTGTCTTATAACATCGTCTATCTGATTGGCGGCGGGGTGACGGCGGTGATCGCGCTGGTGGCGTTGCTGGCCTATCCGCAGTTCGAGGCCCCGACACCGCAGGTCAAGAAGATGGTGCTGCGCAAGCGGTACTGGCTGTATTATGCGCTGCAATTCATGTCAGGCGCGCGGCGGCAGATCTTTGTCGTTTTTGCGGGCTTCATGATGGTCGAACGCTTTGGGTTTGATGTGCATGAAATCACCCTGCTCTATCTGATCAACCTGATCGCCAATATGATCTTTGCCCCGCTGATGGGCCGTGCAGTCGGCTTCTTTGGCGAACGCCGCACGTTGAGCTTTGAATACATCGGGCTGATCATCGTGTTTCTGGCCTATGGCGGCGTCTACTATCTTGGCTGGGGCGTGGTGGTGGCCGCGACGCTTTATGTGCTGGATCACATGTTCTTTGCGCTGGCGCTCGCGCTCAAGACCTATTTCCAGAAGATCGCCGACCCCGCCGACATTGCGCCGACAGCGGCGGTGGCCTTTACCATCAATCACATCGCGGCGGTGTTCCTGCCTGTGGGGCTGGGGCTGCTGTGGCTGATCTCGCCCGCGGCGGTGTTTTCCCTTGCGGCGGGGATGGCGCTGGTGTCGCTGTTGCTGTCGCTGATGATCCCGCGCCATCCCGTGCCGGGCCACGAGACGATCTTTTCCAATCCGCTGCCGGCCCCGGCCGAGTAGCACCCCCTGACATAGCCGGATGTCGCGCGGCGATATCGGCGATCCTGACGGAGTTTCCCATGCCAACATTCACAGCTTTGACGACCCTTGAAGGACGCAAGCCCGCCTATGCTTTGGGCGAGGCGATGGAGCGGCTGGTGCCGGAACCCACCGGTGTCGGCGTTTTCGAGATGGAAGACGGCTCGGGCCTGTGGGAAGTCGGCGGCTATTTCGAGGAAAGCCCGGATGAGACAGCGCTGGCGGTGTTGGCGGCCTCTATGGGGGCGAAGGAATTTGTCGTGTCAGAGCTGCCGGAAACCGATTGGGTCGCCCATGTGCGCCGCGAACTGTCGCCGGTCGAGGCAGGGCGGTTCTTTGTTTACGGCAGCCATGACGCGGACAAGGTGCCCGAAGACTGCGAACCGTTGTTGATCGAGGCGGCAATGGCCTTTGGCACCGGGCACCACGGCACCACATTAGGCTGCTTGCGCGCGTTGGACCGTTTGGCGAGCGGCGGCATGGTCGGGCAGAACGTGGCAGACATCGGCTGCGGTACTGCGGTGCTGGCGATGGCAGCCGCGCGCATCTGGCCGAACCCCGTGTTGGCCAGCGACATCGACGAGGTTGCCGTCGACGTCGCCCGCGCCAATGCGGCCGCGAATAATCTGGCCGATCGTTTGATCTGCGTGGAGGCAGCGGGGTTTGACCATCCCGAACTGGCATCGCGCGCGCCCTTCGATCTGGTATTCGCCAACATCCTGAAAGGGCCGCTGGTCGCACTTGCCCCCGATATGGCCGAGGCGCTGGCCTCCGAAGGCTATGCGATTCTATCTGGCATTTTAAACGAACAGGCGGATGACGTGATCGAGGTTTATGCGCGATCCGGCATCAATCTTGTCAACCGAGAGGTGATTGGTGACTGGACCACGTTGACTGTCCAGAAAATGCCATAATCTTTGTCACTTTTCGCCACGAACAAGGTCGAAATGCAGAGAATTTGACATATTCTTGCTTTATTATGATCTTGCGAGAGGTGGGGGCCTTTAGCGACTAGAGGCTGCCATGGTTGATGCTCGTCAACAATTTGGGACACGCGTAAAGAGTTTAGAGAGTAAGAACGTCAAGCTCGCGCGGGGCTATTACACTACAATCCGCGCCGACGGGCTGGTTGTCGCGCGGCCGGCGCGGCGCGGCCTGCGGGTGCCGACCAAATTACTGGTCGCGTTGGTGGCCCTGTTCGTCTGCTTCAAAGGGTTCGTTCTGGCGGCGATTGGCCCCACGGCCTATGATAGCAGGCTGGACAGTTTGGCGCAGGGCACCGTGATCGAACAGGCGGGGGCTTGGGTTTTGCAGGTCGATCCGGTGACGCAAACGCTTGCCCGTAAGCTGGGGCCGGTCTTTCGCGGATAGGGACGCTGCGGGACGGTGGCTTGCACCGTCATATTTCACTGTCGTAGAATAAATGAAGCCACGCAGATCATTCAGATGTGCGTGGCTTGTGCTTTGGGTTGGCAGCCCCTTGGGCGCTATGAAACATCGACCCTTAGCGGATGAAGTGGTTCATTGCGACGCGTTCGATGTCGCCACGGACCAGACCGATATCGTCGAGTTCACGGTCGGACAGCGCGGACAGGGCATTGCGTGTGACACGTGCGTCGTTCCATTTGATGATGCTGCCGACAACGTCGCCAAGATGCGCGAAAAAGCGGTTAACAGCCGCGGCGGTGCCGTAGGTGGTTGGGGTATTATAGTAAACAGCCATTGGAGCCATCCTTGAATAAAGAAAAGCCGGATAATCCGGCGGTGCGCTGTGCAATTAGGCAGAATGAAAACACTTCACAACACCCACCGGCGCATGTGTGTTCTGCGTTTGCTGCATAGCAGCATTTGGCGGTTTAGCGCCTATTCATAAGGGGTTTGCCGCCACTGACGCGGGGGTCGTTTTCAGTGGCTTGAGCGTCGCAACCCGCCTCGAAATTCAGGTTCCAGATTGAATTGTGACTTTTGTGTGGCGCGGTGCAAAAACCTTGGTGGATGTTCGCGTTTCGTGCTACTGCCTTGGAAAAAGAAAATTCTTGAGGATAATGGGCATATGATACGGGTAATCGGCATTGATCCGGGCTTGCGCAATATGGGCTGGGGCGTCATCGACGTGGCCGGCAGCCGCATCACGCATGTGGCGAACGGCATTTGTCAGTCCGAGGGGGCCGATCTTGCTACGCGTCTTTTGTCGCTCCATGCGCAGTTGACGCGCATCATGGTGACCTATCGACCCGATGCCGCGGCTGTGGAACAGACTTTTGTGAACAAGGATGGTGCCGGGACGCTCAAGCTGGGGCAGGCGCGCGGGATCGCGATGCTGGTGCCTGCGCAGGCGGGGCTGGCGGTGGGTGAATATGCGCCCAATACGGTCAAGAAAACGGTCGTTGGCGTCGGCCACGCGGATAAGGGGCAGGTGCTTCATATGGTACGCATGCAATTGCCGGGGGCAGAGATTGCCGGCCCCGATGCCGCGGATGCCTTGGCGATCGCGATCTGTCACGCGCATCACGGGGGGGCGTCGACCTTGGCGCAGGCCGTCGCAAGGGCAAGCGCATGATTGGCAAGATCACAGGACGTATTGATTATCGCGCGCCGGACCATCTGCTGATTGACGTGCGTGGCGTTGGTTATCTGGTCTATTGCTCTGACCGGACGATGGCCGCGCTGCCCGGCGTGGGCGAGGTGGTGGCGCTTTTCACCGATCTGGTGGTGCGCGAAGACCTGATGCAGCTTTTCGGCTTTCAGACTTTGGCGGAGAAGGAATGGCACCGGCTGCTGACCTCTGTTCAGGGGGTGGGGGCCAAGGCATCGCTGGCCATTCTGGGCGCGCTTGGGCCAGATGGTGTTAGTCGCGCCGTCGCGCTTGGGGACTGGAACGCGGTCAAAGTGGCCAAGGGCGTCGGTCCCAAAATCGCGCAGCGCGTGGTGCTGGACCTCAAGGATAAGGCACCGGGGGTGATGGCGATGACCGGTTCGCTGGCCGAGGCGCATGGCGAGGTCGAGGCAGCAGCAGAGGTGATCGAAACCGCTGCCCCCAAACGCCGCCCCGTGGCCCCGCCGAACCAGTCCGCGCAGGCAGAGGCGCTGTCGGCGCTTGGCAACCTCGGCTATGGTCCGGGCGATGCGGCAGGGGCCGTGGCGCAAGCCGCCGGAGAGATGCCAGAGGCCGACACCCCGCAGCTGATCCGCGCGGCGTTGAAACTGCTTGCCCCCAAAGGATAGGATGCGCATAGCCGCGTGGCCGTCCGTATGAACTTTGCTTGGATATGTGATGATCGACAGTGACCCAACTTTGCGGCCGGACCCGCAGCCCGGTGATATAGACCGCGCCCTGCGCCCGCAGATGCTGGATGAATTCGTCGGTCAGGCCGAGGCGCGGGCCAACCTCAAGGTGTTCATCCAATCCGCCAAGCAGCGGGGCGAGGCGATGGACCACACGCTGTTCCATGGCCCGCCCGGATTGGGGAAGACCACGCTGGCGCAGATCATGGCACGCGAGCTGGGGGTCGGGTTCCGCATGACCTCTGGCCCTGTGCTGGCAAAGGCGGGCGATCTGGCGGCGATCCTGACCAACCTCGAAGCCCGCGATGTTTTGTTCATCGATGAAATCCACCGTCTGAACCCAGCCGTGGAAGAGGTGCTGTATCCCGCGTTGGAAGACTTTGAACTGGACCTCGTGATCGGCGAAGGCCCCGCCGCGCGCACCGTGCGCATCGAATTGCAGCCCTTCACGCTGGTGGGCGCGACAACGCGCATGGGGCTGTTGACCACGCCGCTGCGCGACCGTTTCGGCATCCCGACGCGTTTGCAGTTCTATACCGAGGATGAGTTGTTCATCATCGTCGATCGCAATGCCCGCAAGCTGGGGGCCCCCGCCGATGAGGGGGGCGCACGCGAGATCGCCAAGCGCGCCCGCGGCACCCCGCGTATCGCGGGCCGTCTGCTGCGGCGCGTTGTGGATTTCGCCGTGGTCGAAGGCGACGGCCGCGTGACCCGCGCGCTGGCGGATATGGCGCTGACCCGTCTTGGTGTCGACAAGCTGGGGCTGGACGGGGCCGACCGCCGCTATCTGCGTCTGATCGCAGAGAATTATCAGGGCGGACCGGTCGGGATCGAAACCATGTCGGCGGCGCTGTCTGAATCCCGTGATGCGCTGGAAGAGGTGATCGAGCCGTACCTGCTGCAACAAGGGCTGATCCAGCGCACGCCGCGGGGACGGATGCTGGCGCAGAAAGCCTGGACGCATCTGGGGATGGCACCGCCCAAACCCCAAAGCGATTTGTTTGGCTGAGGGCGGGGATGCCTTCGGCGAGGATTTAAGACCATTTGGAAGTTGAGATGACACCACAAGAGATCGAAGCGCTGTTTACCCGAAGCGACGACAGCTATGCCTTTGCCCGTTGGGGCCGCCCGTTGGCTCCTGTGGTCTTTGGCGTGGATGATGCGACGCTGACCGTGGTCAAAAGCGCGATCGAGGCGGTCTGTCAGTTGGCGGGGCACAGCATGTCAGAGACCGACCCCGAGCTTGGCAGCAATCTGATGATGTTCTTTTTCAAGGATTGGGCAGAGCTGTTGGAGGTGCCCGATCTGGACCGTCTGGTGCCTGATCTTGCCCCGTTGGTGGAAAAGCTGGATGCGGCGGGGGCCAATCAGTATCGTCTGTTCCGCTTTGACGAGACAGGCGCCATCAAGGCATGTTTCGTCTTTCTGCGCATGGACGAGCAGCTGAGCGCGATGCCCGCGCAGGCCCTGGCACTGGGGCAGATCGTGCAGTCTTTCTTGCTGTGGTCTGATACTGCGTTCCGCGAGGTGTCGCCACTAGCACTGCACGAGGGGGCGACGATCCTGAAGCCAGAGGTGGCGGCACTGTTGCGTGCGGCCTATGACCCCGTGATGCCCGTAGCAGCGCAAGACCCGTCTCATGCACTGCGCTTGTTCGCGCGGGTGGGGGCGGCGCAATGACCCACCATCTGCCGATCCGCGTTTACTATGAAGACACCGATATGGCGGGGATCGTCTATTACGCGAATTACCTGCGCTATATCGAACGGGCGCGCAGTGACTGGGTGCGCGAGATGGGAATTGACCAGCTGGTCATGAAGGCCGAAGGCGTGGTCTTTGCCGTGCGGCGGGTAGAGGCGGATTACATTCAGCCTGCGGTATTCGACGATATGCTTGATGTAGAGACATTGGCCACGTCGATCACGCCGGCCCGCATGGTGATGGAGCAAGAGGTCAAACGCGGCGATGCGGTCCTGTTCCGGGCGGTGGTTACGATTGTTTGTATCGCGGCGTCAGGCAAACCCTGCCGATTGCCAGCGAAACTTCGCTCAATCCCCGTCTAGCAGGCGGATTGGCCCCATAATCCTAGCAATAGATATTGCACTCGGCTAAGCTTGTGCCAAATAGCGCCTTGGAAAACAGGGCCGTTGAGGCAGATGAAGCCCCTTTTGGGCGCAACAAAAAGAGCAGAACCGATGGAAGCAGAAACGCTGGCGGCGGCAAGCGAGATTGATTTCTCGCTCTTGGGTCTATTTCTCCGCGCAACGATTACCGTAAAACTCGTGATGATCATGCTGATCGTCGCGTCCTTCTGGTCGTGGTCGATCATCATTCAGAAGATGATCCAGTACCGCCACGCCAAAGCCGAGGCAGAGCGATTTGACCAAGCATTCTGGTCGGGCGAGCCGTTGGACGGGTTGTATGACACGATCGGGCCGGATCCGGATGGGGCCGCAGAAAAGATTTTCGCCGCCGGTATGACGGAATGGCGCCGGTCGCACCGCGAGGATGGCGGGCTGATCCCCGGTGCCACCGCGCGGATCGACCGCAGCATGGATGTGGCGATTGCCAAAGAGGCAGAGCGTCTGCAAAAGGGCTTGCCGGTGCTGGCGACCACCGGGTCCACCGCGCCATTTATCGGTCTGTTCGGGACCGTGTTCGGGATCATGAACTCTTTCATCGAGATCGCGGCCCAGCAAAACACCAGCCTCGTCGTCGTCGCCCCCGGTATTGCCGAGGCGCTTTTGGCCACAGGCATCGGCCTTCTGGCGGCTATTCCCGCGGTTATTTTCTATAACAAGCTGAGCGCGGATTCAGACCGTATTCTGGGCGGCTACGAAGCCTTTGCTGATGAATTCGCCACCATCCTTAGCCGTCAGCTGGATAGCTGAGCCATGGCAGGTGGGGTGATGAAAAAGCAGGGCGGGGGTGGCCGTGGCCGCCGTCGCGGCCGTGCGCAGCCGATGGCAGAGATCAACATCACGCCGTTCGTTGACGTGATGCTGGTGCTCTTGATCATCTTTATGGTCGCGGCACCTTTGCTGACCGTTGGCGTGCCGGTCGAGCTGCCCAAAACAGCGGCCACCGCCCTGCCGTCCGAGCAGGAGGAGCCGTTGACCGTGACCGTTCTGGCGGACGGGTCCGTGCAGATCCAGAAGACAGAAACCGGGCGTGATGATCTGGTTGCCAAGCTGCGTGCCATTTCGGCGGAGCGTGCGAGCGACCGCGTGTTCCTGCGTGCGGATGGGGCTGTGCCCTATGCCTCGATCATGGAAGTCATGGGAGCGCTGAACGCAGGTGGCTTTAGCAACATTGGTCTGGTGACTGAAACCGGCGGGCCGAAGTTGGACGGCACAGGCGCGTCAGGCGGGTAACCATGCACAAGGGGCATTACATCTCTGGCGCGGGTCACTTGGGGCTCATCGGCTGGCTATTGCTGGGGAATATCTTTAGCGCGCACAGCGACCCTGTGGAGATGCAGGAGGTGTCGGTCATCTCTGCCGCGCAATATGACGAGATGGTCGCCGCGGCGCAATCCGCGCAGGCGGAGGCCGCAGCGCAGCCCGAGCCCGCCCCTGAACCGGAACCTGCGCCCGAACCAGAACCGACCCCTGAGCCTACGCCCGAGCCCGAGCCCGCCCCGGAACCCGAGCCTGTGCCAGAGCCCGAACCCATCGCTCCGCCCCCCTCGGAGGATGTGAGCGATCAGGCCCCCGAGCTGCCCGAGCCGCCTGCCGATGTCGCCGTTCTGACGCCAGAGGAAGCACCCGTCGCCGTGCCGCGCCCTGTAGAGCGCGTGGCCCCCGAACCCGTAGAGGCCCCGGATCCCGAGGCGCGCACCGATGATGTGCTGCGCGAGGCCGCGACACCGGATGCGCCAGCAGAGAAGGTCGTGGAAGAGGCACAGGAAGCCACCGCCCCCGAAGAGGCGACGACGCAGATTGTTACCGAAGCAACGGAAGCGCCCAAAGCGTCGCCGACCCAATCCGCACGTCCTCCGGCCCGCCGACCCACACCTCCTGCGCCGCAGGTGGCAGAGGCCCCCGCCGAGACGCCGAAACCCGAAACGCCAAAGCCCGCCATACCGAAGCCGGAAACACCCAAGCCAGAGGCCCCCAAGCCGACGCCCGAACCGACAACGGATAAGGACGCCGTGGCAGCCGCGCTCGCCGAAGCCATGGGAGAGACCGACGCGCCTGCAACGCCGGCGGCACCCTCTGGCCCGCCATTGTCGGCGGGGGAGAAAGAATCGCTGCGTGTGGCGGTATCGTCGTGCTGGAACGTGGGGTCCCTTTCCTCCGAGGCATTGCGCACTACTGTAGTGGTGAGTGTCGCAATGAACCAAGATGGCACGCCACAGACCAATTCGATCAAGATGACCAGCAGTTCGGGCGGATCACAGGGGGCTGCCAATCAGGCGTTCGAGGCCGCACGGCGGGCAATTATCCGCTGCGGCGCGCGCGGGTATCAGCTTCCTGTAGAAAAATTCGGTCAATGGCAGAATATTGAGATGACCTTTAATCCTGAAAGGATGCGCATCAAATGATTGTACGAATTCTGAGCCTCTGTCTCGCGCTTATCGGCGGTGTTGCCTCGGTCGCGCAGGCGCAGGATGGACCATTGCGGATCGAGATTACCGAAGGTGTGATTGAACCCTTGCCCTTTGCTGTGCCCAGCTTTCAGCCCGAAAGCGGGGACGCGGGGCAGATGGCCGTTGATCTGGCGCGGGTCGTGTCCGAAGATCTTGTCGGTTCTGGTCTGTTCCGCGAAGTACCGGCGAGCGCCTATATCTCGACCGTAAGCGATTTTAACGCGCCAATCCAATATGCTGACTGGAAGGCGATCAACGCGCAGGCGCTGATCACCGGTGCCGTCAGTGTCTCGGGCAATACGTTGAATGTGAAGTTCCGCCTGTATGACGTGTTTTCGGGCGCTGAACTGGGGTCGGGCTTGCAGTTTTCGGGCACGGTCGATGGCTGGCGTCGCATGGCGCATAAGGTGGCGGATGCCGTCTATTCGCGTATCACGGGCGAAGGGGGCTATTTCGACAGCCGCGTCGTCTATGTCTCCGAGACGGGGCCCAAGGACGACCGCGCGAAACGGCTAGCCGTGATGGATTATGACGGGGCCAATGTGCGCTATCTGACCGACAGCTCGTCCATCGTGCTGGCACCGCGGTTCTCGCCCTCGGGGGATCGTATTCTCTACACCAGCTACGAAAGCGGCTTCCCGCGGATCTATGTGCTTGACATCGGGTCGGTGCAGCGTCGCGTGCTGGAAAGCGCCGAAGGCACCATGAGCTTCGCGCCGCGGTTCTCTCCGTCCGGCAATACGGTTGTCTATTCGCTGACCCAAGGCGGGAACACGGATATCTACACGATGGATATCAACACCGGCCAGTCGACACGGCTAACCAACACACCTGCGATTGAAACCGCGCCCAGCTATTCGCCGGATGGTAGCCGGATCGTTTTCGAAAGCGACCGTTCGGGATCGCAGCAGCTGTATATCATGCCAGCAACAGGCGGCGAGGCGACGCGGATCTCGTTTGGCGAAGGGCGCTATGGCACGCCGGTCTGGTCGCCGCGGGGCGATCTGGTGGCCTTTACCAAGCAGAACAAGGGCCGGTTCCACATCGGCGTGATGCGGCTGGACGGGTCGGAAGAACGTCTGCTGACCGCGTCGTTCCTGGATGAAGGCCCCACATGGGCCCCCAACGGCCGCGTCATCATGTTTGCGCGGGAAACCCAAGGGGCAGGCGGGGCGTCGTCGCTTTATTCGGTCGATATCTCGGGCCGGAACCTCAAGCCTGTGCGCACCCAAGAGGGCGGATCGGATCCGTCTTGGTCGCCGCTTCAGAAGTAAATAACAGCCATAGTGCCTTGGTGTTTCCCAATACCAAGGCACTATGGTAACACCGTCACAACAGACACATTAAAATGCTATCGTCAAAAAGGCACAGTCCATGAACCGCATTCTCACCGCAACTCTATTGATCGCAGCTCTGGCCGTATCGGCCTGTACCAACCCTGACCGCTTTGGCGCGGACGGCATGAATAACGGTGCCGCGAATGGCGCAGGCCTGAACGGGGGCATTATCCCCGGCAGCGCGAACGACCCGGCTTCTACGGCATATTTCCAGCAAGCCGTTGGGGATCGCGTTCTGTTCCTGGTCGACCAATCCAACCTGACCCCCGAAGGCCAAGCGACGCTGGACGGTCAGGCAGCCTGGTTGAACACCAACACCGATTACCAAGCCGTGATCGAAGGCCACGCGGACGAGCAGGGCACACGGGAATACAACCTTGCGCTTGGCGCACGCCGCGCCAATGCAGCGCGCGAATATTTGATCTCGCGCGGGATCGCCGCCAGCCGTCTTCGCGTTGTAAGCTATGGTAAGGAACGCCCGATCGAAGTCTGTTCGAGCGAGGCATGCTATGCCAAGAACCGTCGGGCCGTGACCGTACTTGCGGGCGGTCTGACCAGCTAAGTCGTCTACGTTAGGTTAGGATTTTAATATGCGGTTTGCTTTGATTGTAGCGCTTGGACTGGCCTTTGGGCCGGTCGCGGCGCAGGCGCAGGATGCGCAGACTTTGGCGGATGTGCGTCAGGAACTGACGGTGCTGAACGTCGAGGTACAAAAGCTGCGCCGGGAACTGTCCACCACGGGCGGCGCGAGCGTTGCCGTGACCGGTGGGTCGGTGCTTGAGCGCGTCAATGCAATGGAAAGCGAACTGCAGCGCCTGACCTCTAAAACCGAAGAGCTGGAAAACCGGATCAACCGCGTGGTCACCGACGGGACCAACCGGATCGGTGATCTGGAATTCCGGCTCGTGGAGCTTGAAGGCGGCGATGTGGGCAGCCTCGGCCAGACTTCTACCCTTGGCGGGGGCGAGATGCCCGCGACCATGGCACCCGCCACGCCCGTGCCCGCACCAGCGGACCCGTTGGCCAATACCTCTACCCCCACCAATACCGCAGAACTTGCGGTGGGTGAAAAAACAGACTTCGAGCGGGCGAAGGCGGCGCTCGCTGACGGTGACTTTCGCAGCGCCGCAGACCAGTTTGCGACCTTCAATCAGACCTATCCGGGCGGACCGCTAGGCCCCGAAGCCGATCTGCGGCGCGGCGACGCGCTGGACGGTCTGGGCGATACCCGCGAAGCGGCACGCGCCTATCTGGCAAGCTTTAGCGCCGATCCCGCGGGGCCTGTCGCGGCAGAAGCACTGTACCAGCTTGGCAGCTCTTTGGGGGCCTTGGGCCAAACCCAAGAAGCCTGCGTGACCTTGGGCGAAGTCGCATCGCGCTTCCCCACAAGCCCTTTCGTCGCGCAAGCCCAATCCGAACGCAGCGTGCTTGCCTGCCAGTGATCCGATGACCGACCCGCTGGCGCAGAGCATCGCCGCCAGCTTTGACCCCGCGCCGCCGCCCGTATTGGGTGTGGCGGTGTCGGGGGGCGGCGACTCTGTCGCGCTTTTACATCTTCTGAATGGCTATGCCCGCAGCCGCGGGATCGCGCTGCACGCAGCGACCGTCGATCACGGCCTGCGACCCGAGGCCGCTCGCGAAGCCGCGATGGTCGCCGCCCAGTGTCGCGCGCTTGGCGTTCCGCATGACACGTTGATGTGGACGGGCTGGGACCACAGCGGCAATTTGCAGAACGAGGCCCGCAAGGCGCGTTACCGTTTGTTGGCGGATTGGGCACGGGGGCAGGGCATTGGCGCTGTCTGCATCGGGCATACTGCCGACGATCTGGCAGAGACTTTCGTGATGCGTTTGGGGCGCCGGGCAGGGGTCGACGGGCTTTCCGCCATGCCTGCGATGTTCGACCGTCACGGCATGCGTTGGCACAGGCCCTTACTCAACGCTCGCCGCGCCGACCTGCGCGCGCATCTGAAGCAACGCGGGGTGACTTGGGTCGATGACCCCAGCAACGAGGATGACAGCTTTGCGCGGGTGCGCATCCGTAAGGCGCTGGCGGTGCTGACCGATCTGGGCGTTGATTCTGCCGCACTTGCCGATGTCTCGCGCCACCTTGCCGACGCCCGTACCGCGCTTGACGCGCAGATGTTTGCCTCCGCACGCGCCCATGCCCAAGTTCAATGCGGTGCCGTGGCGATGGACTGGCAGGCGCTGTGTGACCTCCCGACAGAGACACGCCGCCGATTGCTAACCCATACGATCGCCTGGATCAACGGGGCCACCTACGCCCCACGCAGCAGCGCCGTGGCAGAGGTGCTGACGGCGCTTGATGATGCCGGTGCCGCGACCGTGCAGGGGTGCGAGCTGCGTTTGAAGCGCGATAAACTGTGGATTTACAGAGAGTTGCGGGCAGTTCGGGCAGTTGATGCGCCCGTGGATGCACTCTGGGACGGCCGCTGGCGTCTGGAACCTTGCGGCGATACGCCCGCGCCCGACACGCAAACCACGATCCGTGCCTTGGGCGCTGAGGGGCTGCGCTGCTTTGCTGATTGGCGTGATTTGGGCGTGCCGCGCGGTGTCTTGCTGGCCTCTCCGGCGGTGTGGCAGGGCGCGGAACTGGTCGCTGCCCCCCTTGTCGGTCGGTCGCAAAACTGGCAAGCAGTGCTCGAACGCGGCGAAGATGCCTTTTTCGCCGCACATATGACGCATTGAACATGCGCCGATCGTGTCTATCTTACACGCATTGGGCGCTGTGTTTGGTGCCGTCCCCCGGATGTAGGAGACTTTCCTTTGGGTAATATGCGCAATCTCGCCTTTTGGGTTGTATTGATGCTTTTGGTTTTGGCGCTGTTCAATCTGTTCAGCGGCTCGACTGGCGGGCTGCAAAGCCGTGAAATCAGCTATTCCGAATTTGTGACCGCTGTCGAAGCAGGGGACGTGCGCAACGTCACGCTTGATGGTGAACAGGTTCGTTTCCGTCGTGCCGATGGCAGTGACTATGTCACGATCCGGCCCGAAGACGCCGAGGTCACCAGCCTGCTGATGTCCAAGGACATCCCGGTGCGCGCTGAACCCCAGCAACAATCCGGTTTCCAGACCTTCCTGATGTCGCTGTTGCCCATCCTTCTGCTGATCGGTGTGTGGATCTATTTCATGAACCGCATGCAGGGCGGTGGCAAAGGCGGGGCGATGGGGTTCGGCAAGTCCAAGGCCAAGATGCTGACCGAAAAACACGGTCGTGTGACGTTTGACGACGTGGCGGGCATCGACGAGGCAAAGGAAGAGCTGGAAGAGATCGTCGAATTCCTGCGCAACCCGCAAAAGTTCAGCCGTTTGGGCGGCAAGATCCCCAAAGGCGCGCTGCTTGAGGGCCCTCCCGGTACCGGTAAGACCCTGTTGGCGCGGGCGATTGCCGGCGAAGCGGGTGTGCCGTTCTTCACGATCTCGGGCTCCGACTTCGTCGAGATGTTCGTGGGTGTGGGTGCCAGCCGCGTGCGCGACATGTTCGAACAGGCCAAGAAAAATGCGCCCTGCATCGTCTTCATCGATGAGATCGACGCCGTGGGCCGGTCCCGTGGGGCGGGCTACGGTGGTGGCAACGACGAGCGCGAGCAGACCTTGAACCAGCTGCTGGTCGAGATGGACGGCTTTGAGGCGAACGAAGGCGTGATCATCATCGCCGCGACCAACCGCAAAGACGTGCTGGACCCTGCCTTGCTGCGTCCGGGCCGCTTTGACCGTCAGGTCACCGTGGGCAATCCCGACATCAAGGGCCGCGAGAAAATCCTTGGGGTGCATGCGCGCAAGACGCCGCTTGGCCCTGACGTAGACCTGCGCATTATCGCGCGCGGTACGCCCGGTTTCTCGGGTGCGGATCTGGCGAACCTCGTGAACGAGGCCGCGCTGACCGCCGCACGCGTGGGCCGTCGCTTTGTCGCGATGATGGATTTCGAGGCCGCGAAAGACAAGATCATGATGGGTGCCGAGCGCCGGTCGATGGTGTTGACGCAGGACCAGAAGGAAAAGACCGCCTACCACGAAGCCGGTCACGCCATCGTCGGGATCAAGCTGCCGAAATGCGACCCTGTATATAAGGCCACGATCATTCCGCGCGGCGGGGCCTTGGGTATGGTGATGAGCCTGCCCGAAATGGACAAACTGCAGATGTTCAAGGACGAAGCCGAGCAAAAGATCGCCATGACGATGGCGGGCAAAGCGGCTGAGATCTTCAAATATGGCGCTGAAACCGTGTCGTCGGGCCCGATGGGCGATATCATGCAGGCCAGCCAGTTGGCGCGTGGCATGGTGATGCGCATGGGCATGTCCGACAAAGTTGGGAACATCGACTATTCGGAAGCAGCGGCTGGTTACCAAGCCAACGGCGGCGCGGGCGGGTTCAGCGTTTCTGCGGCCACGAAAGAGCTGATCGAATCCGAAGTGAAACGCATCATCGACGAAGGCTACGACCGCGCCTACAAAATGATCACCGATCACGAGGAAGAGTTCGAACGTCTGGCCCAAGGTCTGCTGGAATACGAGACCCTCACCGGTGAGGAGATCAAGCGCGTCATGGAAGGCAAACCGCCACAAGACCCGGACGGCGACGACACCAGCGGCATGGACAAACCAAGCCTGACCGCGATCCCCAAGGCCAAAGGCAAGAAGACGCCTCCGCCAAACGGGATGGAGCCTGAGCCAAGCGTCTGACGCCTAGGCATTGATCACCAGAATACGAAAGCAAAGGCCCTGCACCCGCGGGGCCTTTTCTTTTGTCGCGGCTTTGCGCAGGTTACGGACAACGCAGCGCGAAAGGATGCCGGTCATGCCGACGATGAAAGAAACCGAGTTTACCGCAACGATCACATGGCTTGGTGTGGTGCCCAAGCTGGCCAAGGGCATCCGCGCCGAACCCCGAAGCGAAGCTTTCGCCAGCTACGCCGGTTTCGAGGATGACGTGCATGCGGGGCTGACCCGCGCGTCCTGTGTGCGGGTCACGAACCTCTATCCCAAGGGCACCGAGATCCGGAACGTGCGCCAGCTGTCGATCCTGTCTGCGGAAGAAATGACCCTGATCGCGGCCGACATGGGGATGGAGGCACTGGACCCCGTGCACCTTGGCACGTCGATGGTGATCAAGGGCATCCCCGATTTCACGCATGTGCCGCCCAATGCGCGGCTTCAGGCTGCCTCGGGTGCGACGATCACGATTGATACCGAAAACCGCCCCTGCGTATTGCCCGGTCGCGAGATCGAACAAGACAGCCCCGGCCACGGTCCCAAGTTCAAATCCGCCGCCGAGAACCGTCGCGGCGTGACCGCCTGGATCGAACGCGAGGGGCTATTACGCGTCGGGGATACGCTGCGCCTGTTCATCCCCGACCAGCCAGCCTGGCAGCACGGCTAGACCCAATGGGGCGCGGGCTCACGGCGACCCGCCATGCTCAAATCAGCGACACACCCGCCGGATCGCCGCATCAAGCGCCGGATATGTCGGAATTGCCCCCTCTGCCCATGCCCTCACAGGCGTATTGAGGACATAAGAAACATAGAACGCCGACGGCGCATCAGGGAGGACATATGACCTTTAAATCCGACATCCAAATCGCACGCGAAGCCAGCAAACGCCCCATTCAGGAGATCGGGCAAAAGCTGGGCATCAGCAGCGATGATCTGCTGCCCTACGGCCATGACAAGGCGAAGGTGTCGCAAAAGTTCATCAACTCGGTGCAGGACCGTCCCGATGGCAAGCTGATCCTCGTCACCGCGATCAACCCCACCCCCGCGGGCGAGGGGAAAACCACGACCACCGTTGGTCTGGGCGACGGGTTGAACCGCATCGGCAAGAACGCGGCCGTCTGTATCCGCGAGGCGTCTCTTGGTCCGAATTTCGGCATGAAGGGCGGGGCCGCGGGGGGCGGCTATGCGCAAATCGTGCCCATGGAAGAGATGAACCTGCATTTCACCGGTGACTTCCACGCCATCACCTCGGCGCACAATCTGCTCAGCGCGATGATCGACAACCACATCTATTGGGGCAACGCGCTGGAGATTGATCTGCGACGCGTCGTCTGGCGCCGCGTCGTCGACATGAACGACCGCGCCCTGCGCCAGATCACGGCGTCCTTGGGCGGTGTGTCGAACGGTTTCCCCCGCGAGGCCGGGTTCGACATCACGGTCGCGTCCGAAGTCATGGCGATCTTGTGTTTGGCCAAAGACCTGAACGACCTGCAAAAGCGCCTTGGCGACATGATCGTCGCCTATACCCGCGAGCGTAAACCGATCTATGCGCGCGATATCAAAGCGGATGGTGCGATGACCGTGCTGTTGAAAGACGCGATGCAGCCGAACCTTGTGCAGACGCTGGAAAACAACCCCGCTTTCGTCCACGGCGGGCCTTTCGCCAATATCGCGCATGGCTGCAACTCTGTCATCGCGACCACCACCGCGCTGAAACTGGCCGATTATGTGGTGACCGAAGCGGGCTTTGGTGCCGATCTGGGGGCAGAGAAGTTCCTGAACATCAAATGCCGCAAGGCGGGGTTGGCACCGTCCTGCGTCGTGGTTGTGGCCACCGTGCGCGCGATGAAGATGAACGGCGGCGTGGCCAAGGCCGATCTGGGCGCTGAAAACGTCGACGCCGTGCAGGCCGGTTGCCCCAACCTTGGCCGCCACATCGAGAACCTGAAATCCTTTGGCGTGCCCGTCGTCGTCGCGATCAACCATTTCGTCACCGACACCGACGCAGAGGTGCAAGCGGTCAAAGACTATGTCGCCTCGCAAGGGGCCGAGGCCGTGCTGTCCCGCCACTGGGAATTGGGCAGCGCTGGATCTGCCGAACTTGCCGAGAAAGTGGTCGAGACGATTGATAAGGGTCAGGCGGATTTCGCCACGCTCTACCCCGACGCGATGCCGCTGGCCGATAAGATCAACACCATCGCCACAAAGATCTACCGCGCGGATGGGGCGGTGATGGATCAGAAGATCCTCAACCAGTTGAAAGACTGGGAAGAGCAGGGATATGGCGATCTGCCGGTCTGTATGGCCAAAACGCAATACAGCTTTACCACCGATCCCGAAGCCCGCGGCGCGCCAACCGGCTTTACCATCCCCGTGCGCGAGGTGCGTCTGTCTGCTGGCGCGGGCTTTGTCGTGGCCATCTGCGGTGAGATTATGACTATGCCGGGCCTGCCACGGGTGCCTTCTGCCGAAAATATTCGTCTCAATGACATCGGCGATGTTGAAGGTCTGTTCTAAGCGCGTATGAACAGGGCGCGGAGGGTCGCCCCTTCGCGCCTTCGCCTGCTGTGGCAGGTGATAGCAGCGCCACAACAGACAAAGGACGGTCCCCATGACAGCGACGATCATTGACGGCAAGGCATTTGCAGCACAGGTGCGGGGGCAGGTCGCCCAGCATGTCACGCGGCTGAAGGACGATCACGGGATCACGCCGGGGCTGGCTGTGGTGCTTGTCGGGGCCGATCCCGCCTCCGAGGTTTATGTCAAATCCAAGGGCAAGATGACCAAGGAAGTGGGCATGAAATCGGTCGAACACCGGCTGGCAGACACCACATCAGAGGCGGAGCTTCTGACCCTGATCGACACGCTGAACAAGGATGATACGATCCACGGTATCCTCGTACAGCTCCCCTTGCCCGATCACCTGAACGAAGACCTTGTGATCAGCGCGATTGATCCGGCCAAGGATGTCGACGGGTTTCACATCTCGAACGTCGGTCTGTTGGGCACGGGGCAGAAATCCATGGTGCCCTGCACGCCGCTTGGCTGTCTGATGATGCTGCGCGACCACCACGGCACCCTGTCGGGGATGGATGCCGTCGTGATCGGGCGCAGCAATATCGTTGGCAAACCGATGGCCCAGCTTCTGCTCAACGACAGCTGCACCGTGACAATCGCCCATTCGCGGACCAAAGACCTTGCCGCTGTTGTGCGCCGCGCTGATATCGTGATCGCCGCCGTGGGCCGCCCCGAGATGGTGCCGGGCGACTGGATCAAACCGGGGGCCACAATCATCGACGTGGGCATCAACCGTCTCGACGCGCCAGAGCGGGGTGAGGGCAAGACCCGTCTGGTCGGGGATGTGGATTTTGACAGCTGCGCCAAGGTGGCCGGTGCGATCACCCCGGTGCCGGGGGGCGTGGGCCCGATGACGATCGCCTGCCTGCTGGCCAATACGGTCACGGCCTGCTGCCGTGCCCATGACCTGCCCGAACCCGAAGGGCTGACCGCCTAAGCGGCGGTTGCCGGAACCGGCACCATCGTGCCCTGAAGCAAGGCGATCAGCACCTGCTGGTCGCCGGTCTGGGCAAAGACCTCGGCCGTGACCACACAAAGCCGCTTTCCCGGTTTCACCACCTTGCCAATCGCGATCAGCCGGTCTCCGCGGGCGGGGGCCAGCAGGTTGATCTTGATCTCTGCGGTGACGACCTCGGACTCTAAGGGTAGTGCCGTCAGCGCGGCATAGCCCGCAGCGCTGTCCCCGATAGAGAACGTCAGCCCCGCGTGGCCAAACCCCTGCTGCTGGCGCGTGCCGGGCAGAATCGGTGCCTCGATCCGGATGAGCCCCTTTGATACATCACTAAGTTCAGCGCCGAGGGTCTGCATCATCGATTGTGCGGCAAAGCTGTCGCGGATGCGGGCGATTTCTTGCGAGGTCATAGGGGCTCTTTCAACATGGATAGCCGTCCCCGTGGCTGCGACTAGCGCGGCATGGGGATCGCGGTGGGCTGCGGTCCGGTAAGTATGGCGCAGGCCTGCGGACCCATCAATGCCTGTAGCACCGGCGCGTCACTGTACAACCCGCCGGTATAGGTGCCAAAGGCGGGCATGATCAGCCGTCGGTCGTCATACAGGAAGGCCGGACGCGTCACCGACCGCCCGCGCAGCCGCAGCCGAGCCTTGGGGTGATAATGCCCCGAAACCTCGGCCTGCGCGCTTTCCTGCGCGATATGCCGGAACTGCAAGGGGCCGATCACAAGCTCGGCCAGATGCTCCCCCCCCAGTTCGACGGGGCCGGGGTCGTGGTTGCCCTCTACCCACAGCCACTGCCGGCCCGCCTGCAGCCGCGCCAGCGTCAGCCGCGCTGGCTCGGGCAGGGCATGGGCCGCGTGAAGATCGTCGAAACTGTCGCCCAGACACATCACGACGCGCGCGGGTACACGGTCAAGCGCCGCCGCAAGCCGGGTCAACGTGTCCATCGTCTCGTAAGGGGGAAGCGCCGTGCCGCCGCGCCGCGCAATCCGTTCGGCTTTGCCAAGATGCAGGTCGGACACGCAGAGCAACCCGTGATCTGCCCACCACAAAGCACCAGAGCCAAGCGCCGTCAGCCGCGCGCCGCAAAAGTCGAATTCATACCCGATGTTCATGCTGCGTTCATCACCAAGTTTGCCCGCGGGCGCAAGGGGCGCTGGCCGATGGACGCGCCTATGGCGGGGCGCAGGAGTATTTGAAAAAGGGTGAAGCGGAAGACGCCCCCGCCTGATCCCGAGGGGCGTGGGGGCGTCTTCACCCTTTGCGGTCATCGGCTCTCCAGCCTGTACCGCGGGGTGATCATGGGGCAAAATAGCTAAGCGAAGGTTAATTCACCCTTTCAAAAATACTCAGCTGCGCAGCGATTGCCACGTCTAGCGCCGTTTGAGGGGGATGTTATCCGGCGCGGGTGTGATCTGTGCGAGGCCGGAGGCTTGCATCAACCGCGCGGATTCCTCGGCCAGCAGGCGCTCTTCTGCCTGCCCCTTGACCGGCACGCGACCCATTTCCAAAAACAGCGGTGCGGACAGGGGGCTGACACGGTCGAGGATACGGTGGTCGATCCGGCCCTTGATACGATGCAGCATTTCCTCGATCCGGCCAAAGTCGACCAGCCCGCGCAGGGCCTCTTCGCGGGTGATATCGAGCAGGAGGTGATCGGGTTCGTATTTCTGCAAGGTGTCATACATGATATCAGAGCTGAAGGTCGCCTGCCGGCCAGACTTACGGGCTTGGGGAGTGTTCCGTTCGATCAGCCCTGCGATGGTGGCGGCGGCGCGGAACGTGCGTTTCATCACCGCATTGCCGGCCAGCCAATGGTCCAACCCGTCATGCAGGGCTGTGGCATCAACGAGCGGGGCGGGGTTGTCGACCGGATCCAGCCCCCAGATCAGCGTGGCATAATCGGTGGCGACGAAGCCCAGGGGGTTGAGGCCCAGTTCCTCCATCCGTTTTGTCAGCAGCAGGCCGAGCGTTTGCTGCGCGTTGCGACCGGCAAAGCCGTAGAAGACCGTCTGGGCGCGGCCCTCATGGGGGAAGCTTTCGATCAGCAGTCGGCCCGGTTGCGGCAGTTGGCTGACCTCGCGTTGCAGGGTCAGCCATTCGGCCGTGTGGCGCGGCAGCTCGGGCCAGCTGTCTTGGGTGAACATGCGTTGCACGCGGGCGGAGAGCTGGGTCGAGGTGGCGAATTTAGTGCCCATGAACGTGGCGACGCGTGGTTTCTTGGCGGCGGAGCGGCTGACCTCTACGGTCATTTCCCGCAGCCCTTCGTATTTGACGATCTGGCCGCCGATCAGGAAGGTGTCGCCCGCGCTGAGCGAGGCGGCGAAACCTTCCTCGATTTCGCCCAAAGGGGCACCGCCGCGGTTGCGTTTCATGCGGACCTTCAGCGTGTCCGTGTCCTGAATGGTACCGATGTTCATACGGATACGTTGGCTGCTGCGGGGGTCGCGCAGGTGCCATTTGCCGTTGGTGCACATCAGACGTTGCCATCTGTCGTAGGCGCGCAGGGCGTAGCCGCCTGTGGCACAGAAATCGAGGCAGGCGTCAAAGGCGGCCCGGCTGAGGCTGGCATAGGCCCCGGCCGAGGTCACCTCGGCATAGAGCGCGTCGGCGTCGAAGGGGCCGGCGCAGGCGGTGATCAGGATATGCTGGCATAACACATCGCGAGGGCCGGGGCCGCGCGGGTCGCCGTCAAGATCGCCTGCCAATACGGCGTCGAGGGCGGCGACACATTCGACCACCTCGAACCGGTTTGCAGGCACCAGCAGCGCTTTGGAGGGCGCGTTATAGCGGTGGTTGGCCCGCCCGATGCGCTGGACCAGCCGTTTGACATTCTTCGGGGCACCGATCTGGATCACGAGATCGACATCGCCCCAGTCGATCCCCAGATCAAGGCTGCCGGTACAGACAATCGCGCGTAGATCACCGCGCACCATCGCGGCTTCGACCCGTTCGCGTTGCTGCCGATCGAGCGAGCCGTGGTGGATGCCGATGGGTAGGCTGTCTTCGTTGGCGAGCCAGAGATTGTGAAAGAAAATCTCGGCCTGAGCGCGGGTATTGTGGAAGATCAGGGTGGTTTTATGCTGGCGTATCTGGTCGAGCACCGCCGGAATCGCATAGGCAGCTCCATTGCCGGACCACGGCGGGGCCGCGTCCGTGCGCAGCATCCGGATGTCGGGCGGCGGGCCGGGATCAGCCAGCAGGATCGGGCAGGGGTCGGGGTGACGCGCCATGAAATGCGCGATGGCGGCGGGATCTTCGACGGAGGCGGACAGGCCCACCCGTTTCAGCCCCGGACACAGGCGTTGCAGCCGCGCCAGTGCCAGCATCAGCTGGTCGCCCCGCTTGCTGTCGGCCAGCGCGTGGATCTCGTCGATCACGACACGTTTGAGCCCTTTGAACATGCGCGGTGCATCCTCGTAGGAGGTCAACAGCGCAAGGCTTTCGGGGGTGGTCAGCAGGATATGAGGCGGGTCGGCGCGTTGCCGGCGTTTGCGCGTTTGCGAGGTGTCGCCGGTGCGGTCCTCGATCCGGATGGGGAGGCTCATTTCCGTCACCGGGGTGGTGAGGTTGCGCTTGATATCCGCGGCCAGCGCCTTGAGCGGCGAGATATAGAGCGTGTGCATGCCGTCGTGATCGCCCTCGGCCAGATCGACCAGCGTGGGCAGAAAACCCGACAGCGTCTTGCCGCCCCCCGTCGGCGCGATCAACAGCAGCGCGGGCGCGTCGGCGCGGTCCAGCATGTCTTGCTGGTGGGGGTGGATGGACCAGCCTTTGGTGGCGAACCAGTCGGAGAACTTGGGGGGCAGGGTCTGCATGGGGTGCAAGATAGGCTGTTTGCACGCGGTGGCCAGCCCCCGCACCCCCGGAGTTTATCTGGCAAAATGAAGCGGATGCCCGCGCCGGTGTCGAGCGCGGTGCTACCTGACGATGGTTTCATCCTCGACGAACATATTGGCCCAAGCACGGTCAATCAGATCAGGGCGCATCTGGTGCGGGATACCTTCGAAATCGCAGATGGAAATCATCTGGTCGATCAGGAAGATCGGCTGATAGTTGGCGAAGACATTGTTGATCGTGGGGTATTTTGTTTTCAGCAAATGGATCAGCGTCGCCTCGTCCAGTTTGATGTTTCTTTTCTTGGCGACCATGGCAAAGATCTTGAGGAAGTTTTCCTGATTGGGCCCGTCGATCTTGATCTTGAAGAAGATCCGGCGCAGGGCGGCCTGGTCGAAGATCTCATTGGGGTGGAAGTTGGTGGAGAAGACCACCAGCGTGTCGAAGGGAACTTCGAACTTCTCGCCGGATTGCAGGGCGAGGATGTCTTTGTTTTCTTCCAGCGGCACGATCCAGCGGTTGACCAGCGCCTGTGGCGATTCTGCCTGTCGGCCAAGGTCGTCGACGATGAAGATGCCGCCGGTGGATTTCAGCTGCAGCGGGGCCTGATAGGTCCGTGCGGTGGGGTTGTAGACCAGATCAAGCATATCGAGCGTCAGTTCGCCCCCGGTGATCACCGTGGGGCGTTCGCATTTGACATAGCGGGTGTCAAAGCGCGTCACGCGGCGCAGGGATTTCGGGTCTTGTTTCTCTTCGGAAATGGCGGTGTGCACGATGGGGTCATAGACCGTGATCACCTGACCGGCATATTCAATCGCACGGGGGACATAGATCCGGTCACCAAGCGCGTCGCGAATCCCATTGGAGATGCTTGATTTACCATTGCCGGGGGGGCCGTACATCAGGATGGAGCGACCGGCCGTCACGGCTGGGCCAAGGTTGCCGATCAGCTCGGACGGGAGCACCAGATGGCCCATCGCCGCTTCGAGCTTTGCGCGGGTGATTTGCATGTTGCGCACGGACTGGCGCTTGATCTGTTCGCGGTAGACATCAAGCGGCACGGGCATCGGGCCGAAGTATTCCGATTGCGCCAAGGCATCCAGCGCGCGGGCCTTGCCCAGGTCGGTCAACTGGTAGCCCATTTCATTGCCGTTATTCGCGTTAAGCGTGCCCGTCGCTTCGAGAAGGCGCTGTTCGCGCGACAGATCCACCAGTTCCTGCGTGACCTGAAGCGGCAGGCAGATCGCCGCTGCGAGCTCGCTGACCATGGTGACATTCTTGCGGAACATTGTCTTGATCATGATGTCGCGCATCATCACCACGGGCAGCTTCATCTCTTGGATGGTGCGCGGCGGAGGGGGGGCCATGACGGCGCTGGTTTGCATATTCATGAAGACTTCTTTCATGGGGACACGGGCGTGCCCCAAGGCGTAGCGGTTGAATATGGCAAAATCAGGCCCCGAAGTAGGCACCGAGCATTAAATATGCGGCAAGCACAGTTCCAAGGGCGAGGCCCATGGGGAATTTCTTGGCTTCGTGCCAGCTGACCCATTGCGGGGCAAGCTTGCGCAGGGGAGAATATTTGGCGGCGCGGTGAATGATATAGGCGGCAACCAGCGTCGCCATGAACAGCGCCAAGACAAAGCGCACATCCCCGAGCGCGATAAAGGGTGTGGCGGCGGCGATGAATTTCGCATCCCCCGCGCCCATCAGCCCGCCTGCGTTCATGAAGATGCCCACAACAAGCGCCACCACCATCGCCAGCAGGTGCCAGAGGTAGCTGTCAAAGGGCAGGGTAATCGGGCCGATCAGCACAAACACGGCGGCCAATGCGATCACCGTGACATTGGTGATCCGCATAAAGGCCAGATCGGTGTAGATCGTATAGGCACAAAGGGGCAGCGCGAAGGGCAGGAACCACAGCGCTGCGTAGCTGGTGATCTCCACGCGTTAGCCCGCGTTTTCCAGCGCGCGCAGCGACCGGACGGCGGCCTCGAAGTGCTGCGGGTGGGTGCTGATGGCGTCGCGCAGCAGCCCTTTGCCGGTTTCAACGTCGCCCTTCTTGATCGCGGAGAGGGCGAGGGTGTGCAGCAGTTGCGCGCGCTCGGTCTGGTCCATCTCGATCGGGGGGAGGCTGTATTCACGTTGCGCGCCACGGGCGAGGATCAGGTTGTTCTTGGCGGTAAACAGCGTTGAATCCTGTTTCACAGCCTCGCCGAAAAGGCGTTCGGCAGCCTGATAGTCGCCGCGCGTCAGTTTGGAGTAGCCCCAGTTGTTCATGACCGACCCGGGCTTGGTGGTCAGACCAATGGCGATCTCGTAAAAACTGTCGGCCTTGTCCCATTCCTGCTTGCTGTCAGCGACGATCGCCTCAAGCCGGTAACGGTTGTAGGTTTCATGGGTGGGGGGGACGGAATCCAGCGTCTTTTCCGCTTTGGCCCAATCGCCCGCGCGGATCAGCGCATCGGCGTAGTCAACCTTGTCGTCGGGGGTGGCATCCTTGGAAGCGGCAACTTTGCCCCAGACGGATGCGGCCTCTTGGTTGCGTTTGGCGCGGATCAGGGACTTGCCCAAGCTGCGCTGGATGTCGATGCGGTCGGGGTTTTCCTGCGCGGTGCGGGTGAAATAGCTGACCGCCTCGTTCGGGTCGGCCACTGTCAGCATCACATCGTTGAGGTTGCTTTCATCCACGACGTTCACGTCCTGGAAGGCACGGGTGACGGTATCCTCGCCGGATTTCTTGCCGCAGCCTGCTACTGCGACGACGCCTGCAATGCAGGCGGCCAATAGGATAGGGTGGCGCATTTTTGCGTCCTTTTACTGCTCTGCCTCGTTATGATGCTGGCCGAACCAGATAGTCGCCCGAGCCGCGCCGCACCAATTTATAACTGTCTTCTTGATCCGGGATCGTAACAGAGTTTTCCGATTTTGCGAGTGCTAAGCGCAAATTGTCACGGATTGCGTCACTTTCGCCATTATCGAGCGCATAGGCCTTGCGAAAGGTCAGCTGGGCTTCGGCGAGTTTGCCGCGTTCCATCAACACAACGCCGAGATTATTCCAGACCTCGGGGTGGGTTTCGTCCTTTTCTACAGCGTCGCGCAGCAGCTTTTCCGCCTGACCCAATCGCCCCAGCCCAAGGTTGGCGCTGCCCAGTCCCGACAGGATTTCGGCGTCCAACTGGGAGGCGAGCGCGGCGCGGTTGAAGGCGCGGATGGCCAGTTCATATTCGCCCGCGCGCATCAGACGATGGGCGACCTCTACCCCGTCTTCGGCGTCCTTGCGGGTGTTGACACCGGGGGCAAAGGGGTTGTCAGGGCTGGCGCGCTTGCCCCCAAACGCGGAAAGACCGCCTGCAGAGCAAGCGGCCAATCCGGCGATCAGGGTCATACAAAGCGCGAGCCTGAAGGGTAACGCGCGCTTGGGAATGTGGATCATGCAGAGCCTTACTGACCTAGTTTGGTAATGTTCATCACCGATGGCGCGACCAGGATGATCAGCAGCGGAGGAACGGTCAGCATCATTGTGGCAAGTGTCATCTTGGTTGGCAACTTGTTTGCGGCCTCTTCGGCGCGCATCACGCGTTTGTCGCGCATCTCGGCGGCATAGACCCGCAGCGCATCGGCGATGGATGTGCCGAAGGCGGCGGATTGTACCAGCACCGTCACAAAGGACGACACATCTTGCACACCGCAGCGTTCGCCCATGGCGTTCAGCACGCTGACCTTGTCTTTACCGGCCTTCATCTCATAGGCGACGATTTCGAACTCTTCCGCCAGCGCAGGGTAGGAGGCGCGCAATTCGCGGGCCACACGGACGATACATTGATCAAGCGACTGGCCAGCTTCGACGCAGACGAGCATCATGTCCAGCGCATCGGGAAAACCGCGTGTGATTTCCTCTTTCCGCTCGGCGACGCGGCGGGTCACCCAATAGCGTGGCAGGAAATATCCGATGCCGCCGGGCCCCACGGTATACAGCATCATCTTGTTGGTGGTCATGCCTTCGCCGCCGCCAAGGAAGTTGATGTAGACGGTGCCGATCACCAGCCCGGCAATGCCAAGCGCCATCTGGGCAAAGTGAAAGAACCGTACCGCATCGCGCGAGCTATAGCCCGCCTGACGCAGCAGCAGCGCCTTGGCGCTTAGCTCTTCCACGTCTTCAGGTTCGAGGAACTTGGCGAATTTTTGCAGCTTCTCGTTGCGGTCCGACTGGCGCAGGCGCTGTTGCTTGCCTGCATCGGCAGCCTCGGTCTGGCTACGCTTGAGCTTGGCCAAAGGGTCTTCGGGCTGGCGCAGGATCATGACAAGCGTTGCGCCCACCATGGTCAAGCCCAATGCGCCCAGAATGGCGATCCAGCCCATGGGACCAAGTGCGGTGTCGAGTGAGTTGAGGAAATTCACAGTGAGGCCCCCTTAGACTTTGATATCGGTCAGCTTGCGCATGACGATGAGGTTAAGCGATAGGAACAGGACAACCGCGATACAGCCGGGGATGAACAGCGGGTGGGTCATGACTTCGTCATAGTAATGCGGGTCACCGAGTTTGATCACGATCAGCGCGAGGATCGGGAAGGCGGACAGGAACTTGCCGGACCATTTCGCTTCGGCGGTGATGGCGCGCACGCGGCGGAACAGGCGGAAGCGGGCGCGGATGACCTTGGCCAACCCCGCAAGGATTTCAGCAAGGTTACCGCCCGATTGCTGCTGGATGGTCACGGCCACGGCGAGGAAGCGCAAATCCTGCATATCAAGCCGTTCGGCCATATCTTTGAGCGCCTCGCCAATGTCGCGGCCGTAGGCGGTTTCATCGGCGATCACGCCGAATTCCGACGCCAGCGGGTCCTGGATTTCCTTGGACACGATAGAGATCGCGCTGGTAAAAGGGTGGCCCACGCGCAACGACCGCACCATCAGTTCCACCGCGTCAGGCAGCTGCTCTTCGATCATGTCCATACGCTTTTTCGCTTTAGACGAGATCCAGAAGAATACGGCACCGACACCGATCCCGACAGAGATCAGGATGCGCACGGGCACTTCGGTATTGGTGCCGATGGTCAGCCCCAGAAAGGCGACGACCGAAAGGCCGGCCATGATCATGATCAGCTGTTTCGGCGCAAAGGCGATCGCGGCCTTTTGTGCTTTCTCGGCGAGCAGGGAATAGACCGGAATGGATTTATTATCCATGTGCTGCTGCATTTCCTTGCGCAGCTTGTCCAGAACCTCTTCGCGGCGGGCCCCTTTTTCCAGCATTTCAAGCCGGCGGTTGACCTTGCTGTTGAGGCTGATGGATTTACCGAAAGCGACCAGATACAGCCCTTCGACCAGCACAAGGACACCGACGAAGATCAGGCCATAGATAATGGGTTCTGCACTCATGATTGATAATCCTTACTTGACCACAACGGGTTCATAGATCGACGATGGCAGGTCATAGCCCCACATCTTGAAACGTTCAGAGAAGTGGCTGCGCACGCCGGTGCCGGTGAAGTGGCCGATGATCTTGTTTTCGGGGGTCAGGCCGACGCGCTGAAAGCGGAAGATTTCCTGCATAGAGATCACGTCGCCCTCCATCCCGGTGATTTCGGTGATCGACGTCATGCGGCGCGACCCGTCCTGCAAGCGCGACGCTTGTACGATCAGGTTCACAGCCGACGAGATCTGGCTGCGGACCGCTTTCAGCGGCATTTCGATACCGGCCATGGCGATCATGTTTTCCAGACGGCTGACACCATCGCGGGCAGAGTTGGCGTGGATCGTGGTCATCGACCCGTCGTGGCCGGTGTTCATCGCCTGCAGCATGTCGATCACTTCCTCGCCGCGCGTCTCGCCGACGATGATCCGGTCAGGCCGCATCCGCAGGGCGTTTTTCAGACAGTCGCGCGGGGATACCTCGCCCTTGCCTTCAACGTTGGGCGGGCGGCTTTCCATGCGGCCCACATGGGTCTGTTGCAGTTGCAGTTCGGCGGTGTCTTCGATGGTCAGGATACGTTCATCGTTGGCAATAAACGATGACAGCGCGTTCAGCGTGGTGGTTTTACCAGAACCTGTACCGCCCGAGACGATGATATTCAGACGGGTGGCGACGGCGGCTTGCAGATAGGCTGCCATCTCTTCCGAGAAGGCCCCAAAGCTTACCAGATCATCAATGCCCAGTTTGTCTTTCTTAAACTTACGAATGGAGACAAGGCTGCCGTCCACGGCAATCGGCGGGACCATAGCGTTGAAACGCGAGCCGTCTTTCAAGCGCGCATCGACATAAGGGTTGCTTTCATCGACGCGACGGCCAACGGCGGAAACGATCTTGTCGATGATCCGCAGCAGGTGCTTTTCGTCTTTGAAGGTCACGTCGGTCAGCTGCAGTTTACCCGCGCGTTCCACAAAGATCTGTTGCGGGCCGTTGACCAGAATATCGTTGACGCTGTCGTCTTTCAGCAGCGTTTCCAGCGGACCAAGGCCGGTCACCTCGTCATACAGTTCGGAGTTCAGTTGAACGCGGTCCTCGCGGTTCAACACGATGGATTTCTCGGCCAGAATCTCGGTCGAGATTTCGTTGATCTCGCTGCGCAGATCCTGCTCCGAGGCGTGTTCAAGGGCGGCGAGGTTCAGGTTCTCAAGCAGGGCACGGTGCAGTTCGAGCTTGATGTCGCTCATGCGTTGCTTGCGCTTCACGTCGCGGTCCTGCGGGGCGACGGTTGCGGCTTGAGCCACGCGGCGCATGCTGGCGGGTTTGGGCGCGACCGCTTCCTCTGGCTGTTGCTGGGGCGCGGGAGCCTTCGCCTTTGGGGCGGGTGTGGCTACGGCAACGTCACCTGGCTTTTTATACTTCGAGAACATCTGAATACTCTTTCTAAATTATCTGGCGCTTGGGCCGGATCAGGCGGCTTTGGCTTCGTCAGCCTTGAGGTCGTGGATAGAAGACGCGAGCTTTGCGATCTCGCGACGTAGCGGGTTCTTGGCGGCGGTATTGGCGAGCGGCAGACCGTGGTCGTTGGCCTGCGTCACCTGCTTGCCGCCATCAGGCAGCTGCACGTCGATGGAAATACCAAGGCTTTCTGCCATCCGTTTGACCCGCGCTTTGGCGTTAAGGTCGGTAAATTTCGGCGCGCGGTTCATGACATAGCGCAGCTTTTCGACCGGCAGCTCTTCGGATTGCAGCGCGCGTTTGAAACGCAGGGCGTTTTGCGCGCAGCGCATATCCAGTTCGAGCATGGCAAAATAGACATGCGCATTGCTCAGCACGGTTTCGGTCCATTGCACCAGCGTCGACGGCATATCGACAACAACGTAGTCGAACTGGTTGCGCGCCATATCCAGAATCCGCGTCACATCTTCCGAGGTGATCAGATCAAGCGGCAGCATATCGGCGGGGGCGGTCAGCACCTGAAGCGTGTCTTCATAGGTCAGCAGAGCCTGACCAAAGCTTTCCTCGTCCATCTCGTCTGTCTCGATCAGCATGTCATAGACGACTTCGCGGCGCGGCAGGTCCAGATAGGTCGCCACGGCCCCGAACTGCAGATCGAAATCCAGCAGGCAGACCTTTGGCGGGTTCTTTTTGTCGGAGGTCGCCAGTTCCCACGCCATATTAACGGCCATGCTGGTCGCACCGGTGCCACCGGCCAAACCATGTACCACGATCACCGCGCCGTCTTTATCGGCACCGGGTTTCAGCTTGGGGCCTGCCTCGATATGTTCGGCTGTGGGCTCGGGGCCTGCGCGCAGACGTTCGATGGTCGCCGCCAATTCGCCTTCGGGCAGCGGGTAGGGGACGAATTCATCCGCACCTTGACGCAACAGGGAATGGAGCGAGGCCGGGGACATGTCTTCGGCGATCAGGATCACCTTGATATGACGGGATTTCGCCTGCGAGATGATTTCGGACATCATCGGCAGGTTCTCTTCGTCCTCGGAATCAAGCGCCAGTGCAATCAGCTCGAGCGTCGCCGCTTCGGGCTGGCTGAAAAAAGCGAGGCTTTCAGAAAAGCCGAGATCACCCCAGGCTTCGCCCAAAGCTGATTCCATATCCTCGATCAGCAGGTCAAAGTTCTGTACATCACGGCTGACAGTGCAGGCGATGATCTGTGGTGCGTCAATCTGTGGCATACTGCTGCTCATACCTAAACTTCCCCTTCTTCTCTTTGGGGCGCGGCAAGGGCTGATCGGGCGTCGCCCTGTTCTTTGCCTTGCGGTCCCCTGCGTCAGACCACGGTGGCCGGGCGCAACTGTCCTATTGCAGTGAATATCCCTGCCAAGTTGGGCAAGATTGGGGCTAAATAGTTTCTATTGTTTGGTCTTTTGAAACGATCCGCAGGGATTTGCCGGATTGAAACGCAAAAGGCCCGACCGTCAGCGACGATCAGGCCTTTCACGAGGTATCTTTTATCCGGTTATTCCGTCGTGGTACCGGTCGATGTTGCGCCGCCCGATAGCTGAGTCGGTGGCACGGCGCTGGCAACGTAATCGCGATAGATGATCTGCGCGTATTTGCCGTCCAGTACGGTGGGATGTCGCCCGACAAAGCCGCTGACTTCGGTCACGGTGCGACGGTTCGCCCGTTCGCGGCCTTGTGTCACGATCAACGGCTGTGTTTCGCCAAAGGAAACAACGGCCTCAAGACGGCTGCGGCTGATGCCTTGCGTTGACAGAAACGCAACAACGGATTGTGCTCGGCGCAGGCCCAACGCCTTGTTGTAGCTGTTCGAACCGACGGCATCGGTATGGCCATACACGCGGAACCGGACCTCGGGGAACTGGCGGATCCATCCCGCTTGGCGCCGCAGCACAGCCTGCGCGGCCCCGTCCAGCTGGGCCGAGTTAAAGGCAAAGGTCACCGTGGATTCGACTTCGCCGGCAAAGCGGTTGGCCAGATCGAAGGTGTACTGGCGTTCGCCTGTCATCACCAAACGGTTGTTCAGCGTGGCGTTTCCGAAGGTGCCCAGATCGGTCAGGGATCCTGCTTCGCGGTGGAACTGGGTATAGACCGGATCAGGGCTGCTGACGCAGCCTGCTACGGTCATCGCCAAAGCGGCGCATAACCCGGTGATTTTGCCTGTCGAAGGGATCGCTGAAGTCATCTGATCAATCCAATACATAGCCATATGACCCGCTAAAGTCCTGTTTGGCAACCTCGCCAGCCGCCCCTTTGGTGGGCGCTGTGCTGCCTTTGGACGTGCGACCTGACAGGAACAATTCGCTTTCCGTGGGCGGTTTGATCCGGTCGGTGGGCAGGGCCAAAGCCTCGCCGCGGGTGGGGGTCACGAGATGGGCCGTGATAATGATCACCAGTTCGGACTGGCTGCGCTGATAGTTCGCGCTGCGGAACAACGCGCCCAATACAGGCACATCGCCGATCCAGGGTAGCTGGCTGGAGTTATCGGTGAAATCGTCGGTCAGCAGACCCGCGATCGCAAAGCTTTCGCCGTCGCGCATTTCAACCGTGGTCGAGGTTTCGCGGCGGGTAAAGGCCGAGATGTCGAAACCATTGCCCAAGGACACGCTGTTGCTGGCATCAATCGCCGATACAGCGGCTTTAAGTTCGAGGTTAATCAGGTCTTTATCCACGACACGGGGGATAAAGCTCATCTCTACGCCGAAGGGTTTGTACTGCACCGAAATCTGGTCGCCGGTCTGGGCGACAGGCACGGGGTATTCGCCACCGGCAAGGAACGTCGCCTCTTGCCCGGACAGCGCGACGAGGTTCGGTTCGGCAAGGAAGCGTACGGCGCCCTTCTGCTCCAGGGCTTCAAGCAGCAGGCCGACTTGGGTGGACCCTGCGTTAAAGCCGAACAGTACCGCGCCTGCGTTGCTATTGGACGCAGGTGTCGTGCCGCCAAGAGAGTTTGCAATCGCGCCTGATGTATTTGTCGTATTGGTCCCGCCGTTGATCGCAAGATCATTGCCCACCAGCCCGTTCAACGCGAGCGACGCGCTTAAGGATTTGGAGACAGATCGGCTCATCTCGGCAAAGCGGACTTTCATCATCACCTGCTGGATGCCGCCGACGCTCATCAGGTTGGAGACGCGTTCTGGCGCGTAGCGTTCGGCCAGATCAAGGGCGCGCTGCAGGCGTTGGGTCGACGACACGATGCCCGACAGAACGATACCGTCGTTGGCTGTGCGCACTTCGATCTTTTCGCCGGGCAGGATCTGCCGCAGGCGTTCCTTGAATTCAGAGACATCCGCCGCGACGCGCACATCCACGTTGGTGATCAGCTGACCGGCCGCATCCAGCAGGGTCAGCGTGGTCAGGCCAGGGGATTTGCCCAGCACATAGATGGTGCGATCGGAGAGGGATGAGATATCCGCGATCCCCGGGTTGGCGATGCTAAGCTCGGCAAAGGGGATGTCGCTTTCAACCACAACCGCGCGGTTCATCGGGACTTCCAACACACGGTTGGTGCCCTTTTTGACCACACGGAGTGTGTTGGCCTGCGCGTCGATCGGCGCAGTCAATGCAAATGGCATCGCGCCAATGGTCAGTCCCAATAGGGCTGCTTTAATAAACTTATCGATTTTCATGTGACCTGCCTTTGTGATCACGCCTCAAAATAGGGTCTTTGCGCCCGCCGTTTGCGACACTGTGCGGTCCTTTGCGTTTTTTTGCAAGAATCAATGACAGGGGGTGGCGGGTATATGTGGATTAACAGCAACATATCCGAAATGGCAAAACGCCGCGCAAAGTGATGCGCGGCGGTGTTGAGGTCCGTATTTGCCCTGCCTGACAAGCAGATCAGTTGGTGCAGGGGATCGGGATTTCGACCACTTCGGCACCACGACGGGTCCGGATGGTGCAGACTTTTTCTGTAGTTGTTTCGACTTTGACCGTTTCTTCCGTCAGGCCGAGCAGGCGGCGCTGGTCGACTTCGATCTCGCCGGCGACGGTGTCATCCTCTGCCCCGACGAGCGAGAGGGATAGGTCACCCGTCGATTGAGCCTGTGCCAATGCGGCAACTTGATAGGGCTGAACGGCAACAGTCACAGTATTCGCAATGGCGGCTTCGCTGCGTTCGCCGCCGGCGCTTTGGTCGATCGCGATGATCTTGACGCCTGCCTCGATCAGTTTGGTCACGTCTCCGGTATCGGCGCGATCGTTGCCGCCTCGGTTGATGCGGCCGGTCCAGTAGACATCGACACGGTCACCGGGGCGCAGGAAGCCCGAGACGCCACTTGATACATCGACGCGGATCGCGAAAGCACGGCTGCCCCGTTCCAGCTGCGAGGTGAGGCCGGTATCGGCACCGGGTTCGGTCACCTTCACCGCCATAATGGCTTCGTCTTTTTCCATCGCACGCAGCACGACACGCAGGTCATCGCTGTTTTCGGGGAAAAGCGCTGCTTCTTCTATAAACGTGCCTTCGGGGATCGCATCCTCGGGCCATTTTACCTGCCGCACATCTTCGCGGGTCAGGCGCTGCCCGTATTTTAGCGGCCCGTTGGCCACATATACACCAACCGTTGGCACGATCTGCGCCAAAGCCTCTTGGGCCTGTTGGTTGGCGCGTTGATATTCACTGATGCGGCCCTTTGCCAGATACACAGCACCACCTGCCAAAGCGATACCGGCGAGCAGGACCAGTCCAAAAACCATCCGCATGTTACTTACCTCTCTTGAGTGTGTGCCGGTCCCAAGACGCGGCGCGAAACTTATACCAATGGATAGGCGGTGATTGTGTTCAGACTATGGATAATCCGCGACCAAGCTGGGTCATTATAGTGCTGGATTGGGTTAGATGTCGCCCGGCGTCTGTGTCATCACTTTGTCTGCCAAGTCTACAGTTCCGGTGGTCATGCTGACGACAATGAGAACAGCCAGAGATACGACGGCGGCAGAAAGAACAACCCAGTCAACTGTGACCGCACCGCTTGGGCTTTGCCAGAATTTAAGAAGCTTTGTGATCATTGTGTTGCCTTGCTTGATGAAAGTTTAAGTACACGTTAGGCCGCATTCCGTTTTGCGGAATGCGGCCACCTCGGGTGCAGGCATCGTTGCCGCAAGGGCGCTATATTACTTTTTCGTCGCCGGATCTTGGGTTCCCATATACGTGCTTGTTTTCGCTGTCAGATCTTTTGCGCCTGTTTCGATCGAGGTGTAAGCTGCGACGGCCAGGCCAACAACGGCGGCGGTCAGAACAACCCAGTCAACAGTCACAGCGCCGGATTCGTCGTTTTTGAAGTTCTTGATAAAGTTCATCATGGTATGTCCCTCCAAGGATCATAAAGTTTTCAATCTCAACCCTGTCGTCCGTTTCGATGCTTCTCTCTCAATTCCGCATCTGGCTGACTTGGTATGAGCCTATATAGCCTTGTGAATGGGGCACGAATTTGGCGGCAATTGTGACATTTCGTTTTTCAGGGCCGGTTTTTGGCAGAATTATTGTAGCCCGCTGATACGAAAAGATTTTCCGTCTTCATTTTTTGTTATCCTTGATGTGAAGCGGGGCAGGATTGCATCAATTATGGCGAAATCGCCATGTTCCCTGCCATGTTTGGTTGGTTTGGCGAAGGTTTCCGTGCGAGATTGCTGAAAAAGAGCATTAAATAATCAGTGCAGGCAGCGATGTTTCGACGAATGACCGTATCTTTGATGGTGGGGATGCTGGCGGCCTCGGCTGTCTGGGCAGACGCGCCCAAGCCGTTTCCGAAGTTCGAGGCAAAACGTGTGAAGCCGCCCAAGCCGGGCAGTACCAATCGGATCAATGTCTTTATCGAACCCAAGGCCGACGACGTACCCGAGGTTGTCGCAACCGACTCCGGTGCCATCGTGCCAGCGTCACCGGGGCAATATGATTGGTTCTGGGATCGTGTCTCTCCGGCGGTCGAGAAATCTGGCCCGGGCCGGCTGGAGGCCGCGATGGTCACGCTGGCAACGGCCAGCAGCAAAATCCCCGCGCCACGCATGCAACAGATGCAAGAGATCGCCAAGGCCAACGGGATCGACATCCTCCGCTCTACCATCGGGACACAGGTGTCACCTGCGCTTGTGCTCGCGGTGATCACGGTTGAATCTGCAGGACGGCCCGATGCCATCAGCGGGGCGGGGGCGCAGGGGTTGATGCAGCTGATGCCTGATACAGCGACGCGCTTTGGGGTAACCGATAGTATGGTCCCGACGCAGAATATCGCGGGCGGCGTAAAATACCTGGATTGGCTGATGGGCGAATTTGACCGCGATCCGATCTTGGTGCTGGCGGGCTATAACGCGGGCGAAGGGTCCGTGCACAAGCACGCGGGCGTGCCGCCTTTTGCCGAAACCCGTGACTATGTGCCCAAGGTGCTGGCCGCTTTTCAGGTCGCCAAGGGCCTGTGCCAGACCCCGCCCGAGCTGATCTCGGACGGATGTGTCTTTGCGGCGATGAACTGACACCAGTTCGGGGCCGGATGTTAAAAGGGGCGCGGCCATCGCTGGCTGCGCCCCTTGTTGTTCATCGTGCCAGCAGATTAGACGATTGTCGCTTCGGTCGCGGCGCGCAGTTCGTCTTCCGTGACGCCATCGGCGCATTCAACGATCTTCAGCCCGCCCTCAACGACATCCAGCACACCCAGATTGGTGATGATGCGGTCGACAACGTTCTTACCGGTGAGCGGCAGGGTACATTCTTTCAGCACCTTGCTGTCGCCATGCTTGCTGGCGTGGTCCATGACCACCACAACGCGGCCCACACCCGCGACCAGATCCATCGCGCCGCCCATGCCTTTGACCAGCTTGCCGGGGATCATCCAGTTGGCGAGGTCGCCGTTTTCAGCCACTTCCATCGCGCCCAGAATGGCCATGGCGATCTTGCCGCCGCGGATCATCCCGAAGGAGGTCGAGCTGTCGAAATACGAGGTGCGATCCAGCTCGGTGATGGTCTGCTTGCCCGCGTTGATCAGGTCGGCGTCTTCTTCGCCGTCGATGGGGAAAGCCCCCATGCCCAACATGCCGTTTTCCGACTGCAACGTCACATCCATCCCCTCGGGGATGTAGTTGGACACCAGCGTCGGAATCCCGATGCCAAGGTTCACATACCAACCGTCTTGCAGTTCCTGCGCGGCGCGTGCCGCCATTTGATTGCGATCCCAAGCCATTATGCCGTCCTCACTGTGCGCTGTTCGATACGTTTCTCGTGATCACCCTGAATGATGCGGTGCACATAGATGCCGGGCAGGTGGATCGCGTCGCCGCCAAGGCTGCCACGGGGAACGATCTCTTCGACCTCGGCGATGCAGATCTTGCCACACATGGCCGCTGGCGGGTTGAAGTTGCGCGCAGTTTTGCGGAACACCAGATTGCCAGTGTCATCCGCTTTCCAGGCTTTCACGATCGCCAGATCCGCAACGATGCCGCGCTCAAGGATATAGGTCTCGCCGTCGAAATCCTTGTGCTCTTTGCCTTCGGCGATCACGGTGCCAACGCCGGTTTTGGTATAGAAACCGGGGATGCCCGCGCCACCCGCACGCATACGTTCGGCCAAGGTGCCTTGCGGGTTGAATTCCAGCTCAAGCTCGCCGCCGAGATACTGGCGCATGAATTCCTTGTTCTCGCCGACGTAAGAGCTGATCATTTTCTTGACCTGCTTGGTCTGCAACAAGATACCGATGCCGAAATCATCTACGCCCGCATTGTTCGAGGCAAAGGTCAAATCCTTGGTGCCCGCGTCCCGGATCGCGTTCAGCAGCAGTTCGGGAATACCGCAAAGGCCAAAGCCTCCCGCTGCGATCAGCATGCCATCGTGCAGCACGCCTTCCAGCGCCTCGGCAGCGCTTCCATAGATTTTCTTCATTCCGGCTCCTTTCAAGAGAGGCTCACGGCCCTGTCGTATTATCGTTATACGACTTCTATGACGCGGCGTAACCAACGTGTCAAACCGCCGACGCTAATGTCAGCGGTACCAGTGGTGCTTGCCGGAAAATTCGGGGGAATGTGCGCCCACCCTGCGTCGGGTGGGCAGCTGTCGTCGCGGGGTCAGTGCAGCCCGCAGCGAGGTCAGACGATGCGTACCTGCGTGCCGATGGGGGCAATCTGGTACAGCGCCTCGATCATGTGGTTGTAAAGCCCGATGCACCCGTCAGAGCTTTGCCGCCCGATCTTGCGCGTGTCATGGGTGCCGTGGATCAGATAGGCGGGCCAGCTGAGGTACATCGCATGGGTGCCAAGCGGGTTGTCCGGACTGGGCGGCATATACTTCAGATCGGGGTCGCGTTCGATCATGCTGGGTGTCGGTGTCCAGTCGGGCCCGACACGTTTGCGCACAATGCGGGTGTAGCCGCGTTTGGTCAGTTCGTCGCTGCGGGGCACGGAGGTCGGGTAAATCTTGTAGGTCTCGCCATCGCCGCCCCAATAGTGCAGCGCGCGGGAAGAGGTATCAGCCACGATCGCGGCTTTGCCCAATGTATCAAAGTGGTCCTGCCAGTTCTGGCTGGAAAATCCGTTGGTGTTATGACGTACCGGTGCCGCGATCTCTGGCACCGGCGTCTGTGCGCGCAATAGGGCCGGCGTGAAAAGCGCCGCGCCGGCTGTCAGGATCAACCCGCGTCTTGAGAATGTCTGCTCTGCCATCTTTATGTCCTTCTACCGTGGCGATTGTCACAGGTAAAAGCAGCAAGGGCAGGGCGGGGCAACTCACATATATGTCATTTCATGAATATGTGAGTTGCGCTCTCAATCTTCCGGTGCGGTGGCCGATTTTGCGGGTGCCTTTTTGGCCGCTGGTTTCTTTGCGGGAGCCTTCTTGGCAGCCGTTTTCTTGGCCGGAGCCTTTTTCGCAGCGGTTTTCTTTGCTGCGGGCTTCTTGGTTGCGGCTTTGCGCTTGGCAGGGGATTTCGCCAGCTTTTCCTCGATCAGCTCAACCGCACGTTCCATGGTCAGATCGGCAGGCTCAACCTCTTTGGGGATGGTAGCGTTGACTTTTTCCCACTTCACATAAGGCCCGTATTTGCCTTCCATGATGTTGACCTCGCCACCCAGATCAGGGTGTTCGCCCATCTCGCGGATCGGTTTTGCCGCTTTGCCACGCCCGCCACGGCTGGCGACTTTCTCGGCCAGAAGCTGCACGGCGCGGTTCATCCCAACGGTGAACACCTCGTCCAGTGTTTCGAGGTTGGCATTGGTCCCGCCACGGTTCGACGTGCTGTCGGCGTGTTTGATATAGGGGCCGTAGCGCCCGATATTTGCCCAGACCATCACCCCATCTTCCGGGTGCGGGCCGATCTCTCGCGGCAGCGACAGCAGCATGACAGCGCGTTCCAGCTCCAGCTCTTCGGCTGGCCAGTCCTTGGGCACCGATTGACGCGGCGGTTTTTTGTTCTCTTCGGTGACGGGGCCGCGCTGCACATAGGGGCCGAAGCGCCCTTTGAACACGCGAATCTCGTCGCCCATATCCTCGCCCAGCAGTTTGCCGTCGGGCGGAATAGCCGAGGCTTCGGCCTCGGGGTCGGGCGGGCCGAAGGGGCGGGTATAGCGGCATTCAGGGTAGTTAGAACAGCCGATGAACGCGCCGCCGGACCGTGCGGTGCGCATGGACAAACGCCCGATCTCGCAGTTGGGGCACAGGCGCGGATCGCTGCCATCCTCATTGGGCGGGAAGAGATGCGGCTCGAGTACCTCGTTGATCTTCTCCAGCACCTCGGTGATGCGCAAATCGGCGGTTTCGGCAATCGCAGCCGAAAAATCCTGCCAGAACCTGCCCAGCACATCCTTATAGTCGGCATCCGCCGCGCTCACCTTATCAAGCTGGTTTTCCAGATCGGCGGTGAAATCATAGCCCACATATTTGCGGAAGTAATTCTCGAGGAAGGCCGTCACCAAACGGCCCTTGTCCTCGGGGAACAGACGGTTGCCTTCCTTGCGAACGTATTCGCGATCCTGAATGGTGGTGACAACGCTGGCATAGGTCGACGGGCGCCCGATTCCCAGCTCTTCCATGCGCTTGACCAATGTCGCTTCGGTGTAGCGGGGGGGCGGCTGGGTAAAGTGCTGCTCTGGCGTGACGGCGCGTTTGTCCATCTTGTCGCCTTGGGTGATCTGCGGCAGGCGCTTGTCATCCTCGTCCACGACATCGTCGCGGCCTTCTTCGTAGACGCGCAGGAAGCCGTCGAATTTCACCACCTGACCGGTGGCGCGCAGCCCGACCTGTTCGTCCTTGCTGCCGATCTCTACCGTGGTGCGTTCCAGACGCGCGCTTTCCATCTGGCAGGCCAGCGTGCGCTTCCAGATCAGGTCGTAAAGCTTGCGTTGATCCGGTTCGGTCAGTTTCAGCGCGTCGGCATCTTTGGTCATGTCGGTGGGGCGCACACATTCGTGCGCCTCTTGCGCGTTCTTGGCCTTGTTCTTGTAAATGCGCGGCTCGGACGGGACATACTCCGCCCCGAACCGGTCCGAGATAGCGTCCCGTGCCATCGTGATCGCTTCGGGGGCCATGTCGATGCCGTCGGTCCGCATATAGGTGATGTGACCGGCTTCATAGAGCCGCTGCGCTGTGCTCATGGTCTGGCGTGCGCCCATGCCGAACTTGCGGCTGGCTTCCTGCTGCAGGGTCGAGGTCATGAACGGGGCCGAGGGGTTGCGGCTCGCGGGTTTCGCTTCGACGCTGGTAACCGTCAGATCACGGCTGGTGATCGCCTGCACCGCCATCTCGGCTTGCGTTTCATTGCCAAGATCAAAACGGTCCAGCTTCTTACCGGCAAGCGTCACCAGACGGGCCTCGAACTCTTGCCCGCGCGGGGTGGCGACCAGTGCCTTGACGCTCCAGTATTCGCGGTTGCGGAAGGCCTCGATCTCCATCTCGCGCTCGACGATCAGCCGCAAGGTGACCGACTGTACCCGCCCCGCCGATTTCGCGCCGGGCAATTTGCGCCATAGGACGGGCGACAGGTTGAAGCCCACCAGATAATCCAGCGCGCGCCGTGCCAGATAGGCCTCGACCAGTGGCATATCGACCTGACGCGGGTTCGCCATCGCCTCGGTCACGGCCTTTTTGGTGATCTGGTTGAACACCACGCGGCTGACCGGCGTATCCTTCTTGATCGACTTGCGCTTGGTGAGCGCCTCTTGCAGGTGCCAGCTAATCGCTTCGCCTTCGCGATCAGGGTCAGTCGCGAGGATCAATGCGTTGTCGTCTTTCAGCGCATCAGCGATGGCTTTGACGTGTTTCTTGCTTGCGGCGGCGACTTCCCAGGTCATGTCGAACCCGTTTTCCGGGTCGACCGATCCGTCTTTGGGCGGCAGATCGCGGACGTGGCCGTAGGACGCAAGCACGGTGTAATCACTGCCGAGATACGAGTTGATCGTTTTAGCTTTGGCAGGTGATTCGACGACGACAACTGGCATAAAATTCGGCACCTTGGATCAAATTAATTCGCGTGGCTTATGCTGTGACATGTGGCGTGAAGCGAAGTTTGTCAATCCGCAGAACAGCGCGCCCCCTTTGATACACGGGCTATAAAGCGCCTTTTAGGGGGTGTTTCACGGTGTAATCCGGCCGGGGTTCCGGCTTCCAGATGGTCTAAATCCCGGGGGCGCTTTGGAGGGTCTCCAAAGCGGGGGCTGGCCCCCGATCTGCGGCCGCGTCACGCTCAGTCCGCGCGGGATACCAGCCCGCCTGCATGGCGCAGGATATGCCCGTTCAACTCAAGCTCCACCAGAACAGGTGTGGCGATCCCCGGTGCGACCGCCAGATCGCGCAGCAGCTGGTCTTCGGCAACGGGGCTGGGGCCAAGGCGTGACAATATATCGGTGTGCAGCGCTGCAATGTCGCGCTGGGGCGCGGGAGCGGCTGCTTGGGAAATGGGCGGGCTGGCGGCGGGAGCTTTTGCCGGTCCCAGTTGATCAATCACATCTGCGGCATTGCGCACCAGCGCCGCCCCGTCACGGATCAGCATGTTGCAGCCCGCGGCACGGGCATCGAAGGGATGGCCGGGCACGGCAAGCACCTCTCGCCCCTGATCCAGCGCGTCACGGGCGGTAATCAGGCTGCCGGATTTTGCCGCCGCTTCGACCACGACCGTTGCGCGGCTTAGCCCTGCGATGATCCTGTTGCGGCTGGGGAAATGCCGCGCCATCGGTTGCAGCCCCATCGGTTGTTCCGAAATGCGCAGCCCTTGGGCCGCGATATCTTGGGCAAGCGTCGTATTCTCTACCGGATAGATCACATCGACGCCCCCCGCTTGCACCGCGATTGTGCCGGTGTCGAGCGTCGCCAGATGTGCCGCGGCATCAATCCCCCGCGCCAATCCGGAGACGACGGTAAACCCCGCCTCTCCCAAGCCGGATGCCAAGGCGCGGGCCATGCGCGTCCCGAGCGATGAGGCGTTTCGCGCGCCCACAATCGACACCAAGGGGCGGTGCAGCAGCTCGATATCTCCGATTGCCCATAGAAACGGGGGGGCGTCGTCAAGCTCTGCCAGATGAGGGGGGTAGGCTGCGCAATCATGGGCAATCAAGCGCGCGTTCGCGGCCTTTGCCGCGCGCAGCTCTGCGTGCACGACATTCTCGGGGCAGATGCGATAGTCTTTCACACCTGCGGCGCGGGCGACGTCGGGCAATGCCGCAAGCGCGGCACGCGCTGTGCCGTAGTCGCGCAGCATGCGGTAATAGGTGACAACGCCGACACGGCGCGAGCGCAACAGACGAAGCCGCGCAAAGCTGTCGTCTTCCAGGGTGGGTGGGACCAAGGGGGGCGTGGAAGAGGAAGGAGTGTTGTTCCTGTCAGTCATCCCGCGTCTCCGTCCGTTGCATCACCAGCTTTAGGCAAAGCTGCTTAACGAAACGTGAACGGCGAAGGTATAATCCGAAGTAATAATCTTCTTCTACGTGCCAAGCTGTCTCGGATCACCGAAGCACCTAAGTGCATTCCGGTAATCCGTTTTCACTTAGGCGGCAGCGGCACCGCCGACGGTCAGGCCGCCGATCATCAATGTGGGCTGTCCAACGCCCACGGGCACCCATTGGCCCGCCTTGCCGCAGTTGCCCATGCCCGGATCCAGCGCGGGATCATTGCCGATGGCGCGGATCTGTTGCAGCGCCGTGGCCCCGTCTCCGATCAGCGTGGCCCCTTTGACGGGGTCGCCGACCACGCCATTGCGCACACGGTAAGCTTCGGTGCAGGAGAAAACGAACTTGCCGTTGGTGATATCCACCTGCCCGCCGCCAAAACCGACCGCATAGATGCCGTCCTTGAGGTCCGCGACGATATCACCGGGGGCCACGTCACCGCCCAGCATATAGGTGTTGGTCATGCGCGGCATCGGGGTGTGGGCATAGGATTCGCGGCGGCCATTGCCGGTTGGGGCCACGCCCATCAGCCGGGCGTTCTGCCGGTCCTGCATATAGCCTACCAGCACACCGTCCTCGATCAGCACATTCTTGGCCGAGGGCGTGCCTTCGTCATCAACAGAGATAGACCCGCGCCGGTCGGGGAGGGTGCCATCATCCAGCACCGTCACGCCTTTGGCGGCGATGCGTTGGCCCATGAGGCCGGCAAAGGCGCTTGAGCCCTTGCGGTTGAAATCTCCTTCCAATCCGTGACCGATGGCCTCGTGCAGCAGGATGCCGGGCCAGCCGGGGCCAAGCACAACATCCATGACGCCCGCAGGCGCAGGCACGGCACGCAGGTTGACGCAGGCGATGCGCAGGGCTTCGCGCGTTTTGGCCTGCCAGTCGGCGGGGTCCAACAGTCCGTCCAGCCCGACACGCCCGCCGCCACCGGCGGTCCCGCTTTCGCGGCGGCCATCCTGTTCGACGATCACCGACACGTTCACCCGCGTCATCGGGCGCACATCGCGGACAGAGGTGCCCTCGGGGCGCAGAATCTCGACCTCCTGGATAGAAGCAGAGATAGAGGCAGAAACCTGCACGACACGCGCATCAAGGCTGCGGGCGAAATCGTCGATCTCGCGCAGGGTGTCGACCTTGACGGGAAAGGCCGCGCCCGCGATCGGATCTTCGTCGGTATAGAGCTTTTGATTGGTCGCGGCTGGCGCATCCGCCCATGTGCCGCCCCCCGCACCCACGGCCAGCCGTGCCGTTTCGCTTGCGCGGCGCAGGGCGGCTTCGGTGATCTCGGTCGAGTGGGCATAGCCAGAGACATCGCCCCGCACCGCCCGCAGGCCAAAGCCTTCGGAGGCATCGTAGCTGGCCGTTTTCAGCCGCCCGTCGTCAAACACCAACCCTTCAGACCGCCGGCGTTCGAAAAACAGTTCCCCGTCGTCGGCACCTGCCACAGCGTCGCGCAGGATGGACAGCGCGGCGTCACGGTCAAGCTGCGCCTCAAAGGGGTTGAAAGGCGGCTGGCTCATAAAAATGTTCCCTGAATCGTGTCATAAAAATCGCTTCGCGTCCGTTTGACGCAAGCAGAAGTCTTTATCTTGAAGTTAGAATATGATTGTAAGCGTACAGATTACAACGGGACAGCTGCCTCCAATTGCGGGGTGCTGCTGGGATTCGCTTATCAATGGTCACAAGATCAGGACGACATATGAAACATCTTCTCTCTTTTTCGGGTCTCATGGCCGCTTTTTCCGCCGTGCCAGTAATGGCGCAGGAAAACCTTCGCATCGACGGGCTGGAAATCATTGGTGAGCCGGTAGACGGCAAGATGGGCTTTCAGCCAGCCGTGACCCGCGTCGCGCAAGACATCCACGATCTGGACCACCTGATCCTGATCATCATCACCTTGATCACCATCTTCGTGACCGGTCTGATCCTTTGGGTGGCGATCCGCTATAACCGCAAGCGCAACCCCGTTGCCGCATCCTTCACACACCACACGCCGGTTGAAATCCTCTGGACCGTCGCACCGATCGTGATTCTGGTGCTGATCGGGGCCTATTCGCTGCCGATCCTGTTCCGTCAGCAGGAAATCCCGCAGGCCGACCTGACCATCAAAGCGACCGGCAACCAGTGGTACTGGTCCTATGAATATGTCGACGAGGGCTTTGGCTTCGACAGCTATATGATCGGTGCACCGGCTGTTGGCGGCGAAAACCGCAAAACACCTGAAGTGATCGCGCAGCTTGAAGCGGCCGGCTATACCGAACAGCAGTTCCTGCTGGCGACCGATACCGCCGTTGTGATCCCTGTCGGTCAGACCATCGTTGTTCAGGTCACCGGTTCCGACGTGATCCACTCCTGGGCGATGCCTGCCTTCGGTGTGAAACAGGACGCCGTGCCCGGCCGTCTGGCGGAAACATGGTTCACCGCCGAGAAAGAAGGCGTGTACTTCGGTCAGTGTTCCGAGCTGTGCGGCAACGCCCACGCCTATATGCCGATCACTGTGAAAGTCGTCTCGGAAGAGGCCTATGCCGAGTGGCTTGGCAACGCGAAAGAAGAGTATGCGGGCATCCCGCAGACTCTGACCGTTGCGTCCAAGTAAGGCACAATTGCTGATGCGGGGTGCGCGAGGCGCGCCCCGGGTTCCTTTTGTATGAGAGATCGCATGACAGATACCAGCACGACACCTGCGGGCGAGTATGAGGCGCAGTTCGGCGATTATTTCGCCCTGATGAAGCCGCGCGTCATGCAGTTGGTGGTATTTACCGCACTTGTTGGCATGCTCGCCGCGCCGGTGTCTGTGCACCCCGTGATCGGCTTTGCCTCGATCCTGTTTGTCGCCATCGGGGCAGGGGCCTCGGGCGCGCTGAACATGTGGTGGGACGCCGACATCGACGCGATCATGCGCCGGACCCAAGGCCGCCCGATCCCGTCGGGGCGCGTCCAGCCGGGCGAAGCGCTGGCGATCGGTGTGGCGCTGTCGGGCATGTCTGTTGTCATGCTGGGGCTGGCGGCCAACCTGCTGGCCGCGGGTATGCTGCTGTTCACCATCCTCTTCTACGCCGTTTTCTATTCCATGTGGCTTAAGCGTGCGACGCCGCAGAACATCGTCATCGGCGGTGCTGCGGGGGCGTTCCCGCCCGTGATCGGCTGGATCATCGCCACCGGTAGCTTCTCGGTCGAGGCATGGCTGATGTTCGCGCTGATTTTCATGTGGACCCCGCCGCACTTCTGGGCCTTGGCGCTGTTCATGCGCAATGACTATGACGACGCGAAGGTGCCGATGCTGACCGTGACCCACGGCCGCCGCTCCACCCGTCGTCACATTCTGGCCTATACTGTTTTGCTGGTCATTCTGGCAGTCGGCACCGGCTTCACCTCGATCGGCGGGCCAATCTATCTGGCGACCGCGGGTGTGCTGAACCTGTTGTTCCTGATCGGGGCCTTCCGCATCTGGCAGCGTGATGAAGATGACAGCGAAGCCGATGATTTCCGCGTTGAACGCAAGTTCTTCCGCCTGTCGCTATGGTATCTCTTCCTGCACTTCGGTGCCATTTTGCTTGAGGCCACCCTGCGGGGCTACGGCTTGGGAGGCTGGTAATGGGCATTCGCGCTGAACACGAGATTCACACACGCCGCCGCGGGCGCAACCTTGGCGTCGGTCTGCTGCTGGCCGCCTTCGTCGTGCTGGTCATGGCACTGACCTTTGTCAAAATCACCAATATCGATTTCAACGATCTGCCCGGTGGTGAGCTTCAAACACAGGAGAGCAACTGATGGCCCTGTCCGGACCCGCGAAGACTGTGGTGCAAACCGTCTCTGTCGTCATCCTGATGGGGGGGCTGGCTTGGGCATCGGTGCCGTTCTACGACTGGTTCTGCCGCGTCACCGGCTTTGGCGGGACGCCGGGACAGGTCGCCGGAGCCGAGGGCGAGGTGCTGGATCAGACGATCAAGGTGCGTTTCGACGGCAGCTTGAACGAAGACATGCCGTGGGAATTCAAACCCGTCGTCAACGAAATGGAACTGCGCATCGGCGAGACCGGGCTGGCGTTCTACGAGGCCTATAACCCAACCGATCACCCCGTCGCGGGGCAGGCGTCCTACAACGTGACACCCTATGCCGCCGGGGCCTTCTTTGAAAAGATCGAATGTTTCTGCTTTACTGAGCAGGTGCTCGCCCCCGGTGAGCGTGTTCAAATGCCCGTCAGCTTCTTTGTTGACCCCGAAATCGTCGAAGACCGTGATGGCAAGTATGTACATACGATCACACTGTCTTATACGTTCTATGAAATCGACCTGCCCGAGGACTATGAAGCCCCCGATCAGGACAGCGAGACAAACCTGAATTAAGAAAAAGGTGAGGGACTGAACCAATGGCCCATGAAAAGAACCATGACTATCACATTCTGCCGCCGTCCACATGGCCATTGCTCAGCTCCATCGCCGGCTGTGTCATGCTGGTTGGTGGTGTCTTCTGGATGCACGATGTAACCCCCTTCGTCTTCTTGGGTGGTCTGGTTGCCGTTCTGTACTGCATGTTCGGATGGTGGTCCGAGGTTGTTGCTGAAAGCCACGTCGGCGATCACACCAACGTCGTGCGCATCGGTCTGCGCTATGGCTTCATCCTGTTCATCATGTCCGAAGTGATGTTCTTTGTGGCGTGGTTCTGGACCTTCTTCAAAGAAGCGCTGTACCCGATGGATGAATTCCCGGGCTCCACATATGTGCAGCCGGATATCATTCCCGTTGACGCCTTCCACCTGCCGCTGATCAACACACTGATCCTGCTGCTGTCGGGCTGTGCTGTCACGTGGGCACACCACGCGCTGGTACATGAAAACAACCGCAAAGACCTGATCGCCGGCCTGTCCATCGCGATCGTTCTGGGCATGCTGTTCACCGCGTTCCAGGCCTATGAATATTATGAACTGCTGGCCCATGACGACTGGACCTTCGGCGGCGACCTGTTCTTCTCCAGCTTCTTCATGGCGACAGGCTTCCACGGTTTCCACGTTGTGATCGGCACGATCTTCCTTGCGGTCTGCCTGTTCCGCGCGATGAAAGGCCACTTTACCCAAGAGCAGCACGTCGGCTTCGAAGCCGCTGCCTGGTACTGGCACTTTGTTGATGTGGTCTGGCTGTTCCTCTTCTTCGCCGTCTACATGTGGGGCATCTAAGCCCGCAGTCGGCTTGCAAACCGGGCCGCAATCACTAAAAGCAACAGGCGCGCGAGGGGGACCTTGCGCGCCTTTGCATTGCCGCCACCCGTTCACGGGTGCCAACCTCAAGAGAGCTTTATGCGTCGTACGCTATTCCTGCTGATTGTCGGCCTTGGCGGGGCTGCTATCCTGATCTGGCTGGGCGTTTGGCAGATCCAGCGGCTGGCGTGGAAAGAGGCGATCATCGCCGACATCAACACCCGCATCGCCGCCGCCCCCGTCGACCTGCCCCCTACCGTCAACGCCGAGGATGACGCCTATTTGCCCGTCGCGGTGACCGGTGCCTATCGGGCAGGCGAGGTGCATGTGCTTGTGTCCCAGAAAGACGTCGGCGCAGGCTACCGCGTCATCGCGCCTTTCACGCTAGAGGATGGCCGCCGCATCATGGTCGACCGCGGCTTTGTCCTGACGACGGACAAGGACGCCCCCCGCGCTTTGGGCCCCGCGACGGTGACGGGCAATCTGCAATGGCCGCGCGAAACCGATAGCTTCACCCCCGAGGCCGACCTGAAGGGCAACATCTGGTTCGCCCGCGATGTGCCGGATATGGCGCAAACGCTTGGCACCGAACCGGTTCTTCTGGTTGCGCGCAGCAGCACGCCTCAGCCAGCGGGGATCAGCCCGTTGCCCGTTGATACCGCCCGTATTCCCAACGACCACTTGCAATATGCCATCACTTGGTTCTCTCTTGCCGCGATCTGGCTTGGGATGAGCCTGTTCTTCTTGCGCCGCCGCCGCGCGCCCAAAACCGAAAGCTGACCCTTATGCGTTATGTCTCCACCCGTGGTTCCGCCCCCGTTTTGTCGTTCGAAGAGGCGCTGCTGACCGGCCTCGCCCGTGACGGCGGTCTGTATGTGCCCGAAACGATCCCGACGCTTGGCACCGATGAGCTGCGCGAGATGGCCACGATGTCCTACGAGGATGTCGCCTTTCGTGTGATGAAACCCTTTGTCGGCGACACATTCAGCGACGATGAATTCAAGGCACTGATCGCCAAGGCCTATGCGGGCTTCAACCACAAGGTGCGCGCGCCGCTGGTGCAGCTTGAACAGGGGCACTTCCTGCTCGAACTGTTCCACGGTCCCACGCTGGCGTTCAAAGACTTTGCCATGCAGTTGATCGGCCACATGTTCCAGGCCGTTCTGTCGCGCAAGGGGGAACGGGTGACCATCGTCGGTGCGACCTCGGGCGATACCGGATCGGCCGCGATCGAAGCCTTCCGCGGGCTGGATAACGTCGATGTCTTCATCCTCTTCCCCCACGGTCGCGTGTCCGAAGTGCAACGCCGCCAGATGACCACACCATCGGAAAGCAACGTGCACGCGCTGGCGCTGGACGGTGATTTCGACGACTGTCAGGCGCGCCTGAAAGACATGTTCAACGACCACGCTTTCCGCGACGGGGTGCAACTGGCAGGGGTCAACAGCATCAACTGGGGCCGCGTGCTGGCGCAGGTGGTCTATTACTTCACCGCAGGGCTCGCTATGGGCGCGCTGGACCGCAAGGTCAGCTTTACCGTACCCACGGGCAACTTCGGCGACATCTTCGCGGGCTATATCGCGCGCGAAATGGGCCTGCCGATTGCCGATCTGGTGGTTGCGACGAACCAGAATGACATCCTGCACCGCTGCCTGACCACAGGCGGCTACCACAAGGGCGAGGTTCATGCCTCTATCAGCCCATCGATGGATATTCAGGTCAGCTCCAACTTTGAACGCGCCTTGTATTTCGCCTACGGCCAAGACAGCGACGCGATCAATGCGCTGATGGGTGATCTGGCGAAGGGTGGGTTTGACGTGGGCGACAATGCCCTGCGCGACCTACAAAACACCTATAAATCCGGCCGCGTGTCCGAAGAGGAAACCAGCGAGACGATCAAGGCCTTCTACGCCGACACAAACGAACTGCTGTGCCCGCATTCTGCCATCGGGGTCCGCGTGGGGGCGGCCTTGCGTGATCCGGCGACGCCGATGATCACGCTGGCCACCGCGCATCCGGCCAAGTTCCCCGACGCGGTCGAAGCCGCCACAGGCCAGCGCCCGCCGCTGCCTGACCACATGGCCGATCTTTTCGACCGCGAAGAACGCGTGACCCGCGTGCCGAACGACCTTGAGGCGCTCAAGGATATCATTAAAGGGGGCATCGCTCAGTGAGCTTGCAACAACACCGCCTGTCCAACGGCTTTCGTATCGTAACCGAGCATATGCCGGGGCTTGCATCGGCATCTATCGGGGTCTGGGTTTCGGCGGGCGCGCGGCATGAGACGGCCACGCAAAACGGTATCGCGCATTTCCTTGAGCATATGGCGTTCAAGGGCACGGCCAAGCGCACCTCGTTGCAAATCGCCGAAGCGATCGAGGATGTGGGCGGCTATATCAACGCCTATACCTCGCGTGAAGTGACGGCATACTACGTGCGCGTGCTGGAAAATGACGTGTCGCTGGGGCTGGATGTGATCGCGGATATCTTGCGCAATCCCGTCCTTGATAATGGCGAGATCGAGGTAGAGCGCGGCGTGATCCTGCAAGAGATCGGTCAGGCGCTGGATACGCCGGATGATGTGATCTTTGACTGGTTGCAGGAAAAGGCATACCCCAACCAACCCATCGGGCGCACCATTCTGGGCCCGTCCGAACGCGTGTCGAATTTCAGCCGCGAAGACCTGTCGGGCTTTATCAGCCAGCACTACGGCCCCGACCAGATGATCCTCGCCGCCGCAGGGGCGGTGGACCATGACGAAATCGTGCGCCTTGCTGAACAGCTGTTCGGCGACATGCCCCCCAAGCCTCTCTTCGACGTGGATGCTGCCAAATTCAGCGGCGGTGAAGTGCGCCAGTTGAAACCGCTTGAGCAAGCGCATTTCGCGCTCGGGTTCGAAGCGCCCGGCTACCGCGCCGATGATATCTACGTCGCGCAGATCTATGCCTCTGCCCTGGGGGGCGGCATGTCGAGCCGCCTGTTCCAGGAGGTCCGCGAGAACCGCGGCCTGTGCTATACGATCTTCGCGCAGGCGGGGGCCTATGCCGATACGGGCATGATGACGATCTATGCTGGCACCAGCGGTGAACAGCTGCCCGAACTGGCGGGCATCACCATTGACGAGATGAAGCGCGCCGCCTCCGACATGTCCCCGGCCGAGGTTGCAAGGGCACGGGCGCAGATGAAGGCTGGGCTGCTGATGGGGCTGGAAAGCCCGTCGAACCGTGCCGAACGTCTGGCGCGATTGATCCAGATCTGGGACCGCGTACCCCCGCTGGAAGAGACCATCGCGCAGATCGACGCGGTCACCACAGGCGACGTGCGCGACTTTGCCCAGAATATCGCCGCCAGCGCCCCTGCGGCATTGGCGCTTTATGGTCCGGTAGACGGCGCCCCCACATTGGAAGAACTGCAGGAGCGTCGCGCTGCCTGATGCAACTGCTGAAACGAAAGCTTGCCATTGAAACCGAAAGGCTGACGTTGCGCCCTCCGGTGCATGCTGACTTCCGCCCCTGGGCCACCCTGCGGTCGGACAGCATCACCTACCTCACCCCGTGGGAGCCATCTTGGGCACCGGATCACCTGTCGCGCAAAGCCTTTACCAATCGGGTCTACTGGGCCAACCGGTCGGTCTCTGCGGGGACGGCGCTGCCGCTGTTCCTGATCCGCCGCAAGGATAACATGCTGATCGGGGCGATCACGCTGGATAATATCCGCCGCGGCCCGGCACAGGCGGGCACCTTGGGGTATTGGACCGGTGAACAATTCGCCCGCCGCGGCTATATGCGCGAAGCGATCGAGGCGACGGTGCACCACGCCTTCACCCGCCTGGACATCAGCCGCGTTGAGGCCGCCTGCCTGCCCGAGAACATCGCCTCGCGCGGGTTGCTGGAAAAGACCGGTTTCAAATACGAAGGCGTCGCGCAAAGCTATCTGCAAATCGACGGGCGCTGGCGGACCCATGTGCTTTATGCGCAGTTGCGCGGGGACCGACGGGGCAAGACCGCAGCGGGGTAGGGGTTTCTTATGATCGCTTATGTTACTGTCGGGGCAGACGACCTTGCACGTGCCAAACGCTTCTATACGGCTTTCCTGCCAGCCTTGGGTTATGCCTTGACCGAAGGTCCCGAGGGCTTGAGCTTTGTGTTGCCACAGGCTGCGGGGCACCCCGTGGCCTTGCCAGATTTCTACGTCAAACCGACCTTTGATGGCGCGCCGGCTTCTGCTGGCAACGGGTCGATGATCGCGTTCGAAGCAACCAACCAGGCACAGGTGCGCGTGCTACACGCCGCAGCGCTGGCCGCGGGCGGCAGCGATGAGGGCCAGCCGGGGTTTCGCGCCACCTATGGTCCGCGCTTCTACGTCAGCTACCTGCGCGACCCCCAAGGCAACAAGATCGCGTTGTTCTGTGATAATCCGGCAGAGCCGGGCAGGGACGATCCCCCCCCTGCGCCGACGCGTTGATATGAAAAAGGCCAGACATCGCTGTCTGGCCTTTCGTTACTCTGATGTCCGCAGCGGCTGACTGGCAGCTTAGCGGCGGCGGTCGCGCCGCGCGCTCATCGGTTGGAAGGCGACGCCGACGTGTGCCTCGCAATAGGGCTTGCCCTGCTGTACGGGCAGACCGCAGAACCAGAAATCATCCGTTGCAGGGTCACCGACGGGCCATTTGCAGGTCCGCTCTGTCAGGTCCATCAGGCCGATCTTCTTCGACTTTTTCTCGACCTCGCTCACCTTGGCAAGCGCTTCCGGGCTGATCTCGTTCGCGGAGGGCTGCGGCGGCAGCGGCTGACCGGCGGGAATGATCTTGGCGCGCGCGGGCAGGTTGGGGCGGGGCGCTGGCGCGGCCTCTGCCGGTTCCGGCTCTGCGGCTTCGGGGGCGGGTTCAGCCTTGGGCTTGGCGGCTGCGGCGGGTTTCGCGGCGGGCTTGGCCTTGGCTTCCGGTTTGGCCGCCGCAGCAGGGGCGGCGGCGGGCGCTGCGGTTGCGGTCCGGTTGGACAGCCCCAGACGATGCACCTTGCCGATCACGGCATTGCGGGTCACACCGCCCAACTCCTTTGCAATCTGGCTTGCGGATTGGCCCTCGCCCCACATTTTCTTCAGGATCTCTACGCGGTCATCGGTCCAAGACATTTGGCGTCCTTAGCTAACAAGCGGCCCTTCTCAGGACCGCCGTGGAAAAATCTCAAGCCCCTATACTAATCACTGACAGCTTGGGTGCAAGGCGCGAACGGGCGATTGGGGCGGCAGCGGCGGCAAACGCTCCCTTAAAACCACAGCAAAGCAGCCCCGGCACCGTTCGTGCGACAGATTGCGGCGATCGCGCGCCAATTTTTGCTTTGCAAGCCGCGAAAAGCTGCTTATGCAAACGGCATGATCAACCGTTCGATATCCTCTTTGCGACGACGCCAAGGCTAATTGGCGACACCGGCCCCTGACACGGGGGGCACGGCATTGATCTTTTGCGACATAAATTGCGTCGCACCCCTTCAAATCTTATTGACCCTCTCCGTCACACATGGCCTTTTGTGCCTTTGATGCGGCCAACCCATAAGGATGATCCTGATGATCCCATCTGTTCTGCCGACCTATTCACGCGCCCCCCTGAGCTTTGTCAAAGGCGAAGGGTCCTGGTTGATTGAGCAAGACGGCCGCCGATTTCTGGATCTGGGCGCAGGCATTGCGGTGAACGCGCTTGGCCATGCGCACCCCGCGCTGGTGGCGGCGCTGACCGAACAGGCGGGGCAACTTTGGCATACCTCGAACCTCTACGAGATCCCCCAGCAACAGGAACTGGCCGACCGGCTGGTCGCGCTCAGCTTTGCCGATACGGTGTTTTTCACCAACTCCGGCACCGAGGCATGCGAGCTGGCGGTCAAGATGGCGCGCAAGTATTTCTACGACAAGGGCCAGCCCGACCGGACCGAGATCATCACCTTCTCGGGTTCGTTCCACGGGCGATCTTCTGCCGGGATCGCGGCGGCAGGATCCGAGAAAATGACCAAAGGCTTCGGCCCGCTGCTCCCCGGTTTCAAACATATCGAATTTGGTGATATGGAGGCGCTTGGCGCGGCGATCACCGATACCACAGCCGCCATCATGATCGAACCGGTGCAGGGCGAAGGCGGCATCCGTCCCGTGCCGGATGCGGACCTCAAACAGATGCGCGCGCTGTGCGAAACACACGGGCTGCTGCTGATCTTTGACGAGGTGCAATGCGGCGTGGGCCGCACCGGCAAGATGTTCGCCCATGAATGGGCCGGCGTCACCCCCGACATCATGATGGTCGCCAAAGGCATCGGCGGCGGTTTCCCCCTGGGCGCCGTGCTGGCTACAGAGAATGCTGCCTCTGGCATGACGGCGGGCACCCACGGGTCGACCTATGGCGGCAACCCGCTGGGCTGTGCCGTGGGCAATGCTGTGGTCAATATCATCGGCACAGACGCCTTTCTTGAGGATGTGAACCGCAAGGCCGGCCTGATGCGCCAAAAGCTCGAAGGGTTGGTCGCCAGCCACCCTGACGTGTTCGAAAGCGTGCGCGGCAGCGGGCTGATGCTGGGGCTGAAATGCAAAGCCACCAACAGCGATGTCGTCTCTGCGGGTTACCGTCACGAGGTTATCACAGTACCGGCGGCGGATAACGTAATCCGCCTGCTGCCCCCTCTCAATATCACCGATGAAGACATCGCCGAGGCCGTCTCCCGCCTTGATCAAGCCGCCAGCAGCCTTGCTGCCAGCTGACCTTCATTTTGCCCTATAAACTCCGGGGGGCCGGGGGGCTGGCCCCCCAACTCCCTAAAATTAAAAGAATACCCCATGAAACATTTTCTCGACATTCACCAAACCGATCCGGCTGACCTGCGCAGCATCATCGACAATGCCGCCACGATGAAATCGTCCCGTCTGGGCCGCCCCCGTGGTGCGCCGGATGATGAACAGCCGCTCAAGGATCACATGGTCGCGCTGATCTTTGAAAAGCCCTCGACACGGACGCGGGTCAGCTTTGACCTGGGCGTACGTCAGATGGGCGGGCAGACGATGGTGCTGTCTGGCGCAGATATGCAACTCGGCCACGGCGAGACCATCGCCGACACGGCACGGGTGCTCAGCCGCTATGTCGATCTGATCATGATCCGCACCTTCGAAGAGGCGACCCTGCTGGAGATGGCGGAATATGCCTCTGTCCCGGTGATCAACGGGCTGACCAACCGCACCCACCCCTGCCAGATCATGGCCGATATCATGACCTTTGAAGAGCATAGCGGCCCGATCAAGGGCAAAAAGGTGGTCTGGTCCGGTGACGGTAACAACGTCTTTGCCAGCTTCGCCCATGCAGCCAAAGCCTTTGATTTCGAACTTGTGTTTACCGGCCCACAGACACTGGACCCCGAGGCCGCGCTGAATGGCCTGTACACAACCGAGCGTGACCCGAACAAAGCGGTAGAGGGCGCGGATCTGGTCGTGACAGACACATGGGTGTCGATGCATGATCCGCAATCGGCGCGCGAACGTCGGCACAACCAGCTGCGCGGCTATCAGGTGAATGACGCGCTGATGGCCAAGGCAAAACCCGACGCGCTGTTTATGCACTGTTTGCCTGCGCACCGCGACGACGAGGTGACAAGCTCTGTTATGGACGGCCCAAGCTCGGTCATTTTTGACGAGGCTGAAAACCGGCTGCACGCGCAAAAGTCGGTCATGCGCTGGTGCTTGGGGAAATGAGCGACCGGCGGCCCATCGTTGTCGCGGGTGCGGGGGCGATCGGCTGCTTTGTGGGTGGCATGCTTGCCGCCCACGGTCGGGATGTCACGCTGTTGGTACGTCCCCGCGTGGCAGAGCAGATCCGCAAGCATGGTTTGCGGCTGACGGGGTTTGACGGGCTCGACCAGCAGGTGCCTGCCGCAAGCCTGACCCTCTCCCAGGACCCTGCCTGTCTTGCCGAGGCGGGGATCGTGCTGGTCACGGTCAAGACCGACGACACCGCCGACATCGCGCGGCTGGTGGCGCAGCACACGCCTGCGCTTTCGACCATTGTCAGCCTGCAAAACGGCCTCGACGCGGCCGAGATCCTGCACGAGGCCTTGCCGCTGCATGATGTACGCGGGGGCATGGTGCCTTTCAATGTCGTCCCCCATGGCGACGGGCGGTATCACCGCGCGACCAGCGGGGATATTTTCGTCGAAACGGGCCGGATGCCACTGGCGGGCTATCTGTCGGTGCCGGGGTTGCAGGTGACGGGGACGGGGGCGATCATCGGCGTTCAATGGGGCAAGCTGTTGCTGAACCTGAACAACGCGCTGAACGCCCTGTCAGGGCTGACCTTGCAGCAACAACTGCTTGACCGGCGCTGGCGGCGCGTGATGGCCGCCCAGATGGCCGAGGCGCTTGCCGTGCTGAAGGCTCATGGTATCCACCCTGCATCCTCTACGCCACTGCCCGCACAGCTGATCCCTTGGGTGCTGCGCCTGCCGACGCCGCTGTTCTCACGTGTCGCGGCCAAGATGCTGACGATTGACCCGATGGCGCGGACCTCGATGTCCTATGACCTAGAGGCGGGTAAACCGACCGAGATTGACGCGCTTCAAGGGCGGATCATCGCGATGGGGGCGCAGGAAGGCGTCGCCACGCCGCTGTGTCAGCGGGTCTCTGATCTGGTGAAAGAGGCGCAGGCGCGCGGTCCGGGGTTGCCCGATATGGACCCCTCGGACCTTCGCTAGACGGCAAGGCCATGCGCCGCAGCGCTTAGTTGACCAGCGCGTTCAGCCCCAGAAAGATCATCGCTGACATGGTTGCTGCCGCGGGGACAGTGATGACCCAGGCCGCGACGATGGTCATGAAGTGCGACCGGCGCACGAGTTTTCGGCGGCGGCGTTCCTCTACCGCGATGCGTTTGACCTGACCGGCTTTGGCACCGGGGCGACGCAGGCGGCGCTCCATATGCCATTCGCGGTAGAAGCCAACGCCAAAAACGCCCCCCACAGCGATATGGGTAGAGCTGACGGGCAGGCCCAGCCACGAGGCGATGATCACGGTGATCGCCGCAGAGAGGGCGACGCAATAGGCGCGCATCGGGTTCAGCTTGGTGATCTGGCTGCCCACCATGCGGATCAGTTTCGGCCCGAAAAGGAACAGCCCGAAGGAAATGCCGAAGGCCCCGATCACCATCACCCACATAGGGATAGAGACTTTGGCCTCGAACCCGCCGAACTCCGAGGCGTGGACGATCGCGGCAAGGGGCCCAACCGCGTTGGCGACATCATTGGCCCCATGGGCAAAGCTGAGCAGCGCTGCGGAAAAGACCAGCGGCAGGCCGAACAACACTTTGACGGATTTGTTACGGTTCTCCATCCCGACCGACGCGCGGCGGATGGCGGGGTAGGAAATGGCATAGGCCAGAACGCCACAGGCCAAACCGATTAACAGGGCAGAGCCCATGTTGATCTCGACGATCTTCTTGAGCCCCTTGAGCGCCAGATAGGTGGCAAAGACACCGGACATGACGCCAATCAGGATTGGCACCCAGCGACGCGAAGCTGCGATCTTGTCCTCTTGGTAGAGGATTTGCGACTTGATCAGCGCAAGGAACATCGCTGCGACAGCGCCGCCCAAGACGGGCGAGATGATCCAGCTAAGGGCGATCATACTCATCGAAGGCCAGTTCACTGCCGCCATCCCCGCAGCCGCGATGCCGGCCCCCATGACGCCGCCCACGACCGAGTGTGTGGTCGATACCGGCGCGCCCACCCATGTGGCCAGATTGACCCACAGGGCCGACGAGATCAGCGCGGCCATCATGGCCCAGATGAACACTTGGGAATCTGCGACCGACGCGGGGTCGATGATCCCTTTCGAGATGGTCGATACCACGTCGCCGCCAGCCAGAAGGGCACCGGCACTTTCGCAAATGGCAGCGATGATGATCGCACCGCCCATGCTCAGCGCCTTGGCCCCGACGGCGGGGCCCATATTGTTGGCAACGTCATTGGCCCCGATGTTCACCGCCATATAGGCCCCGAAGGCCGCAGCAGCGATCACCACATAGTTGGAAGGCTGCGCGCCAAAGAACAGACCGGCGACCAGCGCGGCCAATACGATGAAGGCAAGGGCAATGCCAAATCCGACCATAGGCCGCGCCACATAGGTCGCGGCCTGTTCCACCCGCGAGATGCGGTTCAGGTCAGAATCCAGTGTTTTCCACTGTTGGCCTTTGGGTCCGTCGGTCATTGCTGCCTCATTTTCTAAAACCATGCGCTCGTGGCACAGTGAAAACGGTTTCGCAAGGCCGCACGGGGGGCTATCGGGGCGTGGCGACTAGAGGTTCAGAAGGATTTCGCGCAAATCGGGCTCTGCCACCAGTTCGGCGGCTTCCTTCGGGGGCATCCAGCGGCGGGTGCGCATGTCAACCTCGGGGTATTCATCCTCGATGTGACGGACGCGGGTCAGGTAGACCTGTGCGATGACGGGCGTGGTCATCCCTTCGGACAGGCCCTTGTCATAGTCATAATACCCGATCGGTTCGCTTTCGATATCGGCCTTGGACACGCCTGCCTCTTCCCATGCTTCGCGCAGGGCGGCACCGGCCCCGTCCAGCCCGTCAATCGGCCAGCCTTTTGGCACGATCCATCGGCCGGTGTCACGGCTGGTGATCATCAGGACTTCTTTACCTTCGGGGGTTTCACGGTAGCACAATGCGGCGACCTGAATACGTTTGGGGCGGCGCCAGATGGGGAGGATCATACCCTCCCACGCGCGTTTGAGTTCATGTATCATAATTAAAACGTTAACCTGTAACTTCGTTGTTCTTGCTTTTATCCGGTCATCGTAGCTGAAAAAGAGACGAGAATCAATTTCACCCCCGCAAACCCTTGTGCAGCGGCGGTGTGCATCCCACTGTTTGATGGACCTTATAGGAGATTTAGCGCGATGGCCGCAGATTTAAAGACCGCAGATATTGGCGTTTATGGTCTGGGGACGATGGGCAGTGCGCTGGCGCTTAATCTGGCCGAGCAGGGGTTCCGTGTGGCGGTCAGCAACCGCGAAGCCGATTGGATCGCGCCCTTTCTGGAGGAGGCCGGACCGCTGGCGGGTCACCTCTCGGGCCACGCGACGCTTGAGGATTTTGTCGACAGTATCGCGCAGCCCCGCAGCATCTTGTTCATGATCCCGTCGGGCGCACCGATGGATGCGATGATCGACGCGGTGATGCCGCTGCTGGATGAGGGCGACACCATCATTGATGGCGGCAACGCCGATTTCCACGACACCCGACGCCGCGCCGCCGCCTTTGACGGTACGGGGCGGCATTTTGTCGGCATGGGCGTGTCGGGCGGTGAAGAGGGCGCGCGCCACGGCCCGTCTATGATGGTGGGTGGTACCGATCACAGCTGGACCCAGCTGCGCCCCATGCTCAGCGAGATTGCGGCCAAGTTTCAGGGCGCGCCTTGCGTCGATCATCTGGGGCCGGACGGGGCGGGGCATTTCGTCAAGACCGTGCACAACGGGATCGAATATGCCGACATGCAGATGATCGCCGAAGTCTACGGGCTGTTGCGCGACGCCGGTGGGCAAACGGCACCGCAGATCGGGGCGCTGTTTGAAAGCTGGCAGAAAGGGCCGCTCAGCTCTTACCTGATCGAGGTGTCTGCCGCCGCGCTGCAAACCGTGGATGCCGAGAGCGGGACGCCAATGGTGGATTTGATCCTTGATAAGGCGGGTCAGAAAGGCACGGGCCGCTGGACCCTGATCGAGGCGCTGAAGCTTGGCCAGTCGGCCAGCACGATCGAGGCGGCCGTCGGCGCCCGTGGCTGGTCCAGCGAGAAAGCCTTGCGGGTCGCGGCGGCGCCGCTCTTGCCGGATGCGGTGACCGGCGGCACGCTGCCCACCGAGGATGAGATGAAATCGGCGCTGCTGGCCGCGCGCATTCTGGGTCACGCGCAGGGGTTCCGTGTGTTGTCCGCCGCCTCTGACGAATTTGGCTGGCAGCTGGATATGGCCCGCATTGCAGAGATCTGGCGCGCGGGCTGTATCATCCGGTCAGCCTTGCTGGACGATCTGGCCGATGCGTTCCACGCAGGATTGCCCGAGGGGGCCTTGATCCTCGCCCCCGCCATCCGCGATATGCTGGGCGATCACCTTGCTGGCCTGCGCAAGACCGTCGCCGCCGGGGTGAGCCTGGGCGTGCCCATGCCCGCGCTAAGCGCGTCACTGGCGTGGTATGACAGCATCCGAACCGCACGCGGGTCCGCGAATTTGATTCAGGCGCAGCGCGACTTTTTCGGCGCGCATGGGTTTGAACGCGGCGATATCGCGGGGGCGCACCACGGGACGTGGAACGCGATCCGGCGCGACTAGGGCGCTGGTTTAACCGCGGCGCAGGGGCGATTGCGCGAAAGGGTCTGTCTCGTAGGTGACATGCGACAGATACAGACCCTGCGGCGGGGCGACGGGGCCGCAGGCTTGACGGTCCCGCGCAGCGAGCATGTGTTTCACATCGTCGGGCGCGAATGATCCGGCCCCGACGCGTTCAAGCGTGCCCACGATGCTGCGCACCTGATTGTGCAGGAATGACCGCGCGCGCACGTCGAACTGCACCTCGACACCGCCGCCGACGGGATGCTCTGTCATATCCACGCGGTCCAGCGTTTTGACCGGCGTTTGCGCCTGACAGATGGTCGAGCGGAAGGTGGTGAAATCATGCTCGCCGATCAGATGGGTCGCGGCCTCGCGCATGCGGTCGATGTCCAGCGGCTTCTTGACCTGCCAGACCAGCCCCGCCTGATGTGTCGCCGGAGGACGACGTACCAGCACACGAAACAGATACCGGCGTTCAAGCGCGGAAAAGCGGGCGTGAAAATCATCATCCACCGCGACGCAATCGACGATCGCAATGGGCAGTGGTTTCAGATGATAGTTGATCGCCTCGGACAGGCGGAACGGGGTCCAGTCACGTTCCATATCGCAATGGGCGACCTGCGCCAGCGCGTGGACACCGGCGTCGGTGCGCCCTGCGGCGGCGATGTTATGGGCGCGCGGTTCGATCTTGGCCAAAGCGTCCTCTATCGCGCCTTGGACCGACGCAAGGTCGATCTGGCGTTGCCAGCCGACAAAAGGTGCGCCGTGGTATTCGATTTTCAGGGCATAGCGTTGCATGGCGGGCGTTTACCCTGAGGGTGCCCATCTGGCAATCCCTGACCCGCGTGCCTATGTTAGAGCGTAACGACAGGTGAAGGCGGGCACGGGCTTTGGTACTCTCAAGAATTGCCGATGGCATTTGGCGGCAGGTGGAAAATGTGCAGGACGGGGTGTCCGAGACGTTTTTCGAGCCTGTGATCCGTCTGGGCGTGACCGGTTTGGCGCGCTCCGGCAAGACCGTCTTTATCACCTCGCTTGTGGCGAACTTGCTGGATCGCGGGCGGATGCCGGGGCTGCTTGCTGCCTCCGAAGGGCGGATCGAGGCGGCGTTCTTGCAGCCGCAGCCCGACGATACCGTGCCGCGGTTCGAATATGAAAACCACCTTGCTGCGCTGACTGGTCCTACGCCGCATTGGCCCGACAGCACCCGCGCCATATCGGAACTGCGCTTGTCCTTGCGGGTGCGGCCAAACGGCTTGCTTGCGGGGTTTCAGGGGCCGCGCACGGTGCATCTGGATATCGTGGATTACCCCGGCGAATGGCTGCTGGATTTGGCGCTGATGGATGTGGATTATGCCACGTGGTCGGCGCAGGTGCTGGCGCGGATCGCCAACCGCGAAGAGGCCGCGGGCTACCGCGCGCTGGTGGAGGGAACCGACCCCGAGGCGGCGTTGGACGAACCCGTGGCCCAAGCGCTGGCCGCCAGCTTTGCCGAGTATCTGCAAACGGCACGTGCGAATGGCTATTCCGACTGCACACCGGGGCGGTTCCTGCTGCCCGGTGATCTGGCCGGATCGCCAGTGCTGACCTTTGCGCCCCTGCCGAGCGGCGAGGGGTCGCGCGGGTCACTGCTACGCGAGATGGCGCGGCGGTTCGAGGCGTATAAGCGGCAGGTGGTCAAACCGTTCTTTCGCGATCACTTTGCGCGGATCGACCGGCAGGTCGTGCTGGTGGATGCGCTTGGCGCGATCAATCAGGGCCCCCGCGCGGTCGAAGACTTGCGCGCTGCCATGAGCGATATCCTTGGCAGCTTCAGACCCGGACGCAACGGATTTCTGACGCAGCTTTTGCGCGGCAAACGGGTCGAGAAAATCCTCTTTGCCGCGACCAAGGCAGACCATTTGCACCACAGTCAGCACGCCAGCCTCACCGCGATCATGGAGGCGCTGACACGGGATGCCCGCGACCGCGCGCGCTTTGCGGGGGCTCAGACATCGGCCATGTCGCTGGCGTCTTTGCGTGCCACGACCGAAGCCACGATGACGCACAACGGCGAAACCCTAGAGGTCGTGCGCGGCAGCCTGCTGGATAACGGCAAAGAGGCCGCGTTCTATCCCGGTGAACTACCCAAAGACCCGGCACATCTTCTAAGTCCGGCGCGGGCGGGGGCGGAAAAATGGCTGGATCAGGATTATCAGATCATGCGTTTCGCGCCTGCTCGGCTGAACCTGCGCCCCGGTGACGGGCCGCCGCATATCCGTCTGGACCGCGCGGCGGAATTCCTGATCGGGGATCGTCTGTGACCAGTGATGATGTGACCATCGCACCCGCGCGGGTGCTGGATGCCGGTCGCCTGTCAGAGGTGATGGCTTGCGCCAATGCAGATCACGATTGGCTGCCTCAGGCCCACAGCCGCGCAGAAGAGATCGGCACCCTGGGCGACATGATCGACGTGGGCTGGGTGCAGGTGGCGCGGACCGAGGGGCATGTTGTGGGCTTTCTGGCACGGCGTGCGGCCGAGATTCACGGGCTGTATCTGCACCCCAAGGCCCAAGGCAAAGGCATCGCGCAGCGTTTGCTGAACGGGGCCAAGGCGCAAAGCGATCGGCTCGCGCTGTGGAGTTTCGAGGCGAACCTGCGTGCGTCGCGGTTCTACCGTGCCGCGGGCTTTATCGAGGTGGCGCGCAGCGACGGGGCAGGCAATGATTTCGGGCTACCCGATGTGCGGTTTGAGTGGATGAAAGGGGCGGCGTGATGGCCAAGGGTCCGGTGCTATTTGATCTTGAAGAAGACACAACCGCGCGGCCTTCGGTATCGGATGCGCCGCCGGTGCCCGATGTTGGGACACCCGCGCCGCAAGGGCAGGCGATGCAGATCGCGGCACGGCTGGCCGCGCGCAAGCCGTCAAAGCTGGTACGCCTGTTCTGGTGGCTGCTGACCACGCTCATTGGCGCGCTGGTATCGATTGCCGCGTGGAACTTTATCATGGGGCTGCTGGCCAGCTATCCGCTGTTGGGGATGGCGATGACCGTGCTTATTGGTGCGGTGCTGCTGGTTCTTGTACTGCTCTGTCTGCGTGAATTGGCGGCCTTTAGCCGTCTGGCGCGGCTTGACGGCTTGCATCACGATGTGGGCGAGGCGCTGGCGCAGAATGATCTGACTGCGGCGCGGGCTGTGACGGACCGGCTGGTCGGACTGTATCAGGGCCGCGAGGATACCCGTTGGGGCCGCGACCGTCTGGCAGAGCTGCGCGGCGATCAGTTGGATGCGCAGACCCTGCTGGCGCTGACCGAGGCAGAGCTGTTGGGCCCGCTCGACATCGCCGCCAGCCGCGAGGTCGAGGCGGCGGCCCGTCAGGTCGCGACGGTGACGGCGCTGGTGCCCCTGGCGCTGGCCGATGTGGTCGCGGCGATGACCAGCAACCTGCGCATGATCCGCCGCGTCGCCGAGATCTACGGCGGGCGCTCGGGCTTCTTTGGATCGTGGCGTCTGACGCGGGTGGTGCTGTCGCATCTGGTGGCGACAGGGGCCGTGGCTGTGGGCGACGACATGCTGGAGCCGATCCTTGGCGGAACGATGCTGGCGAAACTGTCACGCCGCTTTGGCGAAGGGCTGGTGAACGGTGCGTTGACCGCCCGCGTTGGGGTCGCCGCGATGGAGGTTTGTCGCCCCATGCCGTTCTCTGAACCCCGCCGCCCCAAGGTGCGCAGCATCATCAAACGCGCGCTGTCGGGGCTGTTTTCCAAAGGCAGCTAGATGCCGGGGCGAGGGGGCTTGTCGGTCGATCTGCTGCGGCCTATAAGGCTGCATATGACCCGGAACTCCGCGATCATTATTCGAATTATTTTCCCGGCGCTCTGATTGACGAGACGCCGGGCAGAGGTGCTTGAGTTTTTCGCACCGCATCCGAACATTCACCATTCCGAAATACCGTTGCCAAAGGACGCCCGCCATGTGCGCCGACACCCCCGAAACGCTTGATTATAAATCCACGCTGAACCTGCCAAAAACCGATTTCCCGATGCGCGCGGGCCTGCCCAAACGCGAACCCGAATGGCTGGAGCGGTGGGAAAAGATCGGCGTCTATGACCGCCTGCGCGAAAAGCAGCGTCGCAAGCCCTTCACGCTGCACGACGGCCCGCCCTATGCGAATGGCAACCTGCATATCGGCCACGCGCTGAACAAGACGATCAAGGACATGATCGTGCGGTCGCACCAGATGATGGGCTTTGACGCGCGCTATATCCCCGGTTGGGATTGCCACGGTCTGCCCATCGAATGGAAGATCGAGGAACAGTACCGCCAGAAGGGCCGCGACAAGGACGATGTGCCGATCAACGATTTCCGCGCCGAATGCCGCAAGTTCGCCGCCGGCTGGGTCGATGTCCAGCGCGAGGAATTCAAACGTCTGGGCATCACCGGCAACTGGGCTGATCCCTATCTGACGATGGATTTCCACGCGGAACGTGTGATCGCCGAAGAGTTCATGAAGTTCCTGATGAACGGCACGCTCTATCAAGGCTCCAAACCCGTGATGTGGTCGCCGGTTGAAAAGACCGCGCTGGCCGAGGCCGAGGTGGAATACCACGACAAGGAAAGCTTTACGATCTGGGTGAAGTTCAAGGTTGTTGGCACGGATGACGCCACCCTTGACGGCGCTCACGTCGTGATCTGGACCACGACGCCCTGGACCATGCCGTCCAACAAGGCCGTCGTCTATGGCGAAGATATCTCTTACGGTCTGTACGAAGTCACCGGCCGCCCCGAGGAATCCTGGGTCACTATCGGTGATCGCTATCTGCTGTCGGACAGCATGGCGATGGATGTGTTCGGGCGTGCGCGTCTGGATGACACCATGGTGCGCCGTTTGCGGGATGTGACGCAGGACGAGCTGGCAAAGATCAAGCTGCAGCACCCGCTGGCGGGGGCCGAAGGCAGCAATGGCGAATGGGACGATCTGCGCGACTTCCGCGCCGCTGATTTCGTGACCGACACTGAAGGCACGGGCTTTGTCCATTGTGCGCCGTCGCATGGTCTTGAAGAATATGAACTCTACCGCGGTCTGGGGATGCTGGATCAGGTGATCACCTATAACGTGGTCGAAGACGGGTCTTTCCGCGCCGATCTGCCGTTCTTTGGCGGCAAGAAGATCCTCAAACCCAACGGCAAGGAAGGCGACGCCAACACGGCCGTGATCAACAAGCTGGTCGAGGTCGGCGGGCTGCTGGCGCGCGGCAAGATCAAGCACAGCTATCCGCATTCCTGGCGCTCCAAGGCGCCGGTCATCTACCGCAACACGCCGCAGTGGTTCGCCGCGATCGACCGGCCCGTTGGTGACGGGCAGGACACATTCGGCAAGACCATCCGTGAACGCGCCCTGACCGAGATCGACAACGTCAACTGGGTGCCCAAAAAGGGCCGCAACCGTCTGCACTCGATGATGGAAGCACGCCCCGACTGGGTGCTGTCGCGTCAACGGGCCTGGGGTGTGCCGCTGACCTGCTTTACCAAGAATGGCGCGCTGCCAACGGATGAAGACTTCTTGCTGCGTAACCCAGAGGTCAACCAGCGCATCGTCGAGGCGTTCGAGGCTGACGGTGCGGATGTCTGGTACGAAGACGGCGCGAAAGAGCGGTTCCTTGGCGGCATCGTGAACCCCGACGACTATACCCAAGTGTTCGACATTCTGGACGTGTGGTTCGATTCCGGTTCGACCCATGCGTTTGTGCTGCGCGACCGCGAGGATGGCTCGGAAGACGGTATCGCGGATGTCTATATGGAAGGCACAGACCAGCACCGCGGTTGGTTCCATTCGTCGCTGCTGCAATCCGTGGGCACCACGGGCCGCGCGCCTTATCGTAACGTGGTGACGCATGGGTTCACGCTGGATGAGAAGGGCATGAAGATGTCCAAATCCATCGGCAACACCATCGTTCCCGAAAAGGTCGTGCAGCAATATGGCGCGGATATCCTGCGTCTGTGGGTGGCGCAGACCGATTACACTGCGGACCAGCGGATCGGGCCGGAAATCCTGAAAGGCACCGCCGACAGCTACCGCCGTCTGCGCAACACCATGCGCTATATGCTGGGCGCGCTGTCGGACTTTACCGATGCTGACCGGACCGACCCCGCGGAGATGCCAGAGCTTGAACGCTGGGTGCTGCACCGTGTGGCAGAGCTGGATCAGATCGTGCGGGAAGGCTATGCGCGCTACGACTTCCAAGGCGTGTTCCAGGCGGTGTTCACCTTTGCCACGGTTGATCTGTCCGCGTTCTATTTCGACGTGCGTAAGGATGCGCTGTATTGCGACGGCGACACGTTGCGCCGCCGTGCTGCGCGCACGGTGCTGGATATCCTGTTCCACCGTCTGACGACATGGCTGGCCCCTGTGCTGGTGTTCACCATGGAGGAAGTCTGGCTTGAACGGTTCCCCGGCGACGAAAGCTCGGTGCACCTGACGGATATCCCTGAAACGCCCAAGGCGTGGCTGGATTCTGATCTGGCGGCGAAATGGGCCAAGGTGCGTGCCGCGCGGCGGGTTGTGACCTCGGCTTTGGAAGTGCAGCGGGTCGAGAAGGTCATCGGGGCCTCGCTTGAGGCCGCACCTATGGTGTTTGTTGCCGATGACGCTCAGCGGGCGGCGCTTGAAAGCGTTGCGTTCGAAGACGTTTGCATCACCTCGCAGATCGCCATCAGCGGCGATGACGCCCCGGCAGAGGCGTTCCGTATGCCAGAGACCGACGGCGTTGCCGTGGTGTTCGAGAAAGCGTCGGGCGAAAAATGCGCACGTTGCTGGAAGGTACTGCCGGATGTCGGCACCCATGATCACGCGGGCGTTTGTGCCCGGTGTGACGAGGCCGTGTCCTAAGATGACGCCGCGCCGCTTGATCCGGAAGCTCGGGTGAAGCGGCGCAGCATCCCCACGCGCTTTGGCACCTTGGTCGTGACCGAGGATGCGGGCGCGATTACCCACCTGCATTGGGGGCAGGATACCCTTCACCAAGACAAAAGCGCGCTGCTGGATGAGGCGGAGGCGCAGCTGCGTGCCTATGATGCGGGGCGGCTGACACAGTTCACTCTGCCACTGCGCATTGGCGGAAGTGCCACGTTGCAAGCGGTCTGCGCCGAGATGTCGGCGATCCCCTTTGGCGATACAGTGACCTACGGTGACATCGCGACCAAACTGGCGATCCCGGCGCAAGTGGTGGGGCAGGCCTGCGGGCAGAATCCTGTCCCTGTCATTGTACCGTGCCACCGTGTGATGGGGGCCAAGGGGCTGACCGGATACTCGGGTGCTGGCGGGGTAGAGACCAAGGTCGCCCTGCTACGCCACGAAGGGGCGGCGGGACTGCTGATCTAGTTTAGCGGTCTCGTGCCGCTGCCTTGGCCCCGCGCGCCTCTATCAGGCCTCGCGGTCGTAAAGATACTGCTGCGCGACACCGGCAAACATCAGATAGACGCTGGTGATGATCAGGCCCCAATGGGCCCAGCTTTGCGGGTGAAAATCGACCCACGCGGCCCAACCGGCAAAGAAGGTCCAGCCCAATGCCATGGGCAGGGTGACCACGCGCCAACGCTCTGTCCGGACGGGGTGCACGAATTTCAGCGGGGCGAACATGGTAATGGCCAAGACCGTGACAAGCACCAGCGACACCCACCATGGCGGCGACAGGGCAAAGAGCACCAGTACCAGCATGTTCCAGCATCCGGGGAAGCCCCAGAACGAGTTATCCTTGGTTTTCATGCGTGTGTCGCAAAAATACATGGCGCTGGCGAAGGTGACGATGATGATCATGACCCAACCGCTCCACCCGTCCATGAGGCCGGAATGGAATAGCGCAAAGGCCGGAATGAACACATAGGTGAGATAATCGATGATCAGATCAAGCAGCACGCCGTCGAATTCCGGCGCGTTGGTCTTTACGTCGTATTTACGCGCCAGGGGTCCGTCGATGCCGTCGACAAAGAAGGCGACAACCAGCCAGAGGAACATCATATCCCAGCGTTCGTCGGCGGCAGCGAGCATGGCCAGCATGGCGAAAATCGCACCCGTCGCAGTGAACAGATGGACAAGAAGGGCACGGGAATGAATATTCATATGCGACAGATGACAAATCTTTTCGACGGATGCAAAAGGAAAAGCGTGTGTTGCCGCGCAGGCTTGGGTTGACCCCGCTCGCGATTCCGCCTAAAGCCAGCAAACCAATTTCAGGGTTTGCCGTAGCGCGGCCCATATGGGTATTGCACCGGATCGCCGGAAATGCCCCGCAGCAAAAGGATAGACCCATGTCGCGCGTTTGCGAATTGACCGGAAAAGGCCCGATGACGGGCAACAACGTAAGCCACGCCAAGAACCGTACACGTCGTCGGTTCTTGCCAAACCTGAACGATGTCACCCTGCAGTCCGAAGCACTGGGCCGCGGTTTCAAGTTCCGCATCTCGGCAGCTGCTTTGCGCACTGTTGACCACCGCGGTGGCTTGGACAAGTTCATGGCGAAGGCAAAGGACACTGAACTGTCCGTCAACGCGTTGAAAGTTAAGAAAGCAATTGCAAAGTCCAGCGCCACAGCCGAAGCGCTGTCGTAAGACTTTCCAATCGTTACGATGTTGTAGCCCTGGCCTTTGGCCGGGGCTGCGTCGTTTTGGGCTGGTGCTTTTTCAAGCGCTTCGTCTAGGGTGCGGCCCATGACCCTGCGTTCCCTTTCAGCTTTGGTTCTGGCGTTGATGCTGGCCCTCACGGGTCAAAGCATGGCTGTCGCGCGCGGGGCCTCTGCGGCTACGGGGCAGATGGTGCTGTGCACCGGTGCGGGCCCTGTGGCGATTTATGTGGATGCGCAGGGCAAGCCGACCTCGGCCCCGCATATCTGTCCCGATTCGGCGCTTAACGTTGCAATGGCAGGCACGGTGGTTCTGGCGGCCGCACCGATGCGGATCGTGACCTTTGTCGCGCCGGCGGTGCATGTCCTGACTGCCGATGTGCCGCGACGTAAAACGCGCCACGACCCAAGGGCCCCGCCTGTCGCTGTCTGAGCCACACCCTTCACAGACATTTTGAATATGACGACAGGATATACCAATGACACCTGCTTTGCTGACCCGCGCTGTCTGCGCATTGTTTCTCTTTTCCGCCCCTCTCGCTGCCGAAGGCATCATGGTGGATGACGCCTACATCCGCAGCTCGACCGCGAAATCCACCTCCGGTGCGGCGTTTATGGTGGTGATGAACCACTCTGGCGCGGATGACCGTTTGATCGGGGCGTCCTCCGACGTGGCTGACAAGGTCGAATTGCATACCCACACCTCTGACGACAATGGCGTCATGCGGATGGGCGAGATCGAAGGCGGCGTGGCCATTGCGGCGGATGACATGCACGCCTTCAAACGCGGCGGCGACCACCTGATGTTCATGGGCCTGAAAGGCCCGCTGGAGCAGGGCGCGATGGTGCCCGTCACACTTGAGTTCGAAAAGGCCGGTGCGGTCGAGATCGAGGTGATGGTCGATCAGGACCGCAAGCCGAACCATGGCAAGATGAAGCATGACCACGGTGATATGGATCACACCGGTCACGAGATGCCGAAAGACTGAGCCTTTTCGCCCCCATGAATGGTAGCGGCCCGATCTGTGTTAAAACGCGGGCCGCTGCTGGGGTGGGCTGCCCAAGAGTTGCTCCACCCAATCGGTGACCACACGTGTCGCCGGACCGGTGCGGTGCTCGGCGAACTGGTTCCCCACGGCAGAACGTTCGAGGTTCAGCTCTACCGTATGGGCCCCGTTGCGCCGCGCCTCTGCCACGAAACCGGCGGCGGGGTAGACGTTGCCAGAGGTACCGATGGCTGCAAAGATATCGGCCTCGGCCAGATGGTCAAAAATCTCGTCCATGTCATAGGGCATTTCGCCGAACCAAACGATGTCGGGCCGCGCGGCTGGAGCATTGCAGGCGGGGCAGGGATCACCGACGGCCATGACCATAGGTGCGGGCCAACGGTGGTCGCAGGCAGCGCAGAGCGCCGAATTCAGCGCGCCGTGCATATGGATCGCCCGCGCGCCGCCCTGTTCGTGCAGATCATCGACATTCTGCGTCACAATCACCACCTGTCCGGCATAATTCGCCTGCAGTCTGGCCAGCGCTTGATGCGCCGCGTTCGGCGATACCTCTGCCGCCTGTTTGCGGCGACCGTTATAGAAATCGACGACCAGTTGCGGGTCGCGGGCAAAGCCTTCGGGAGTGGCGACGTCCTCGACCCGGTGCTGCGCCCAAAGCCCGTCTTCGGCGCGGAAGGTATCAATGCCGCTTTCCGCAGAAATGCCCGCGCCGGTCAGAATGACGATCTTGCTCATGTCAGCCCCTTTGTTTTACGCGCCAAGTGAACCAGCCGCGCAGCTTTTGCGCAAGCGGTCAGCCCTCTAACGCCTCGAAGCTGGAAGAAAGCCACGGCAACTGCGCCACCGTTGGCGCGATCATGTGGGACCGAAGCAGTTGCCGCATCGTGTCGGCAATATTCTGGGGCACCGGCCCCGTCCAGTCTGACCCCGCAAACAGCGAGATCTGTCGCGTTAATCCGGGCGTGGGGAGCGGGTGCACCGCAAGCTGCTGGTGAAACCGCTCTGCGCGGCAATAGCCGAAGGGCGTCGTGATGGCCCAGCCGATGCCCCGTGCCACCATCGCCATCAGGGCGAGATGGCTGCCGATCTCGAATTGCGAGGGCAGGGTGATATTGCTGCGCGTCAGGTGGTTGTTGATCTGGTCTGCGATCAACTGGTCCGCCGCGTATTTAACAAAGGGCAGGGCGGATCGCCCCGTCATCAGCGCGGCGCTGTCGCCGTCAAAGCTTGCCGGGGTGACGATAACAAAGGGATCGCGGGCCAGCGGAATCTCGATCAGCCCGCTTTTTGCATCCCCACTGGTGGCCGCAATGGCGACATGAAGCGATTTGTCCTGCACCGACTGGATCAGCCCCTTGCTGCCGTCGGTTACCATGCGAAAGCGACAGCCCGCCATACTGTCGGCCAGTAGGGTCGCCAGACGCGGCGTGACATCGTTGTCAAAGTCGTCGATCACGCCAAGGCTCAGATCGCTGAGATTGGCAAAATCCATGACCGTCAGCTCGGATTGCGCCAGCCGGATATGGGTCAGCGCCGCGCCGCTGTGCCGCAGAAAGCTTTCGCCCGCCGCGGTCAGACGCATGGGGCGTGTGCTATGGTCGATCAGGGCGGTGCCCATGGCGGCTTCGAGGTTGCTGATCTGCTGGCTCACGGCGGGTTGGCTTAACCCTGTCAGCGCGGCGGCCTGTGCGACCGATCCCCGGCTGGCCAAAGCCTCGAATACCTCTATACCGCGCAGGGTGATGCCCTTTTTGATCATGGTCCTCGCCCCCTTCGTTCTTTCCAATTTTGTGAAGCATGCCCGATAAATTGGCAAGCTTGTCGCGGATCATGCGCCCATAGTTTCACAAAAGTGAAATGAGCCCCGGGGTGGGGTGGTGGTACTTGAAGCTTGGCCGCGCGCGGCGCACCATAAGGGAAACCACGCACCCGGAGGCCTCATGAAAATCGCAACCGCCGCATACCCGCTGGATGTCCTGACCAGCTGGGCGCAATATGAAGACAAGCTTGCAGGCTGGGTCGCAACGGCGGCCGCCAGCGGGGCGGAGCTGTTGGTTTTTCCCGAATACGGCGCGATGGAGCTTGCGACGCTCGCTGGCCTTAATGTGGCGGGCAATCTTGAGGCGTCGCTGTTTGCAGTCTCTGACCGGTTGGCGGATGCGGATGCGGCGCATCATAAACTGGCGGCGGAATATGGCGTGCATATCGTTGCGGCATCGGGGCCTGCGGTGACGCTTGCCGCCGCGCGTCCGGTGAACCGCGCGCGTCTGATCACCCCTTCAGGTCAAGTCGGGGTGCAGGACAAGCAGATCATGACCCGATTCGAACGCGAGGTCTGGGGCGTGGTCGGCGGGGAGCCTCTGCGTATCTTCGAGACCACATTGGGCAAGATCAGCATCCTCATCTGCTACGATAGCGAGTTTCCCCTGCTGGGCCGTGCCCTTGCCGATTGTGACATCATCGCCGTGCCGAGCGTGACTGAGGCGCTGGCGGGCTACTGGCGTGTCCGCATCGGATCCATGGCGCGGGCACTTGAAAATCAATGCGTTACGGCCATGTCATCCTGCATCGGCCCTGCGGATTGGTCAGAGGCGCTTGGCACATCTTACGGGGCGGGCGGCATCTTTTGCCCGCCGGATGTGGGCTTTCCATCCACCGGAGTCCTTGCGGCCGCCGAGATCAACGTGCCCGGCTGGACCTTCGCTGAGGTCGACATCGCCCAGATCAGCCGCGTGCGTGCAGACGGGGTGGTTTTGAACCGAAACCACTGGGAGGATCAGTTCGGGCGTGACGCAACGGCCATAAACGTGCCTTTGATGTGAATACCCCTTGAAAAAAGGGAAAATTGCGCCCATTTAAGCCTGCGTCCTGAAATTGCAGGGCAAAGTGTTCAAGGAGAGACCATGGCCAAGGAAGACACGCTCGAATTCCCCGGTATCGTGAAAGAACTTCTGCCGAACGCGACGTTCCGGGTCGAGCTTGAAAACGGCCATGAGATCATCGCACATACGGCAGGAAAGATGCGCAAGAACCGCATCCGTGTTCTGGCTGGCGATAAGGTACAGGTGGAAATGACCCCCTATGATCTGAGCAAAGGCCGGATCAATTACCGCTTTAAATAATACGCTTTTCCGAGAATCACCTAGTGGTTTTCGGGCAGCGATCTAGGATCGCATATGAGTTTTATCCTCGGATCAGGAAGTCCGCGCCGCAAGGAATTGCTGGCGCAAATCGGCGTTGTGCCTGACGATATCCGCGCGCCCGATATCGACGAAACCCCCCATACCGCCGAGCTGCCGCGCCCCTATTGTGCGCGTATGGCCCGTGAAAAAGCCGCCGCGGTGCAGGCGGGGGCCGCTGATATCGTGCTATGTGCCGATACCACCGTTGCGGTGGGGCGACGAATCCTGGGCAAGCCCGCGGATGAAGCAGAGACGATCCATTTCCTGCGCCTCATGTCGGGGCGTCGCCACAAGGTTATCACGGCCGTCGCGGTCAAGCGCGGCGACAAGCTGTGGCAGCGCGATGTGGTCAGCACCGTCCGCATGAAACGACTGTCGGACACCGAGATCTCGGCCTATCTGGCAACCGGCGACTGGCAGGGCAAAGCCGGCGGCTATGGTATTCAGGGGCCGGCTGGTGCCCTTATCCCGTGGATCAGCGGATCATTCACCGGCATTGTCGGCCTGCCACTGGCCGAAACCGCAAACCTGCTGCGTGCTGCAGGATATGTTTTCGCAGGAGAGACCTCATGAAGGGCCGTACGATCGTTCTGGACCATTTTGGCGACATCGAAGCCGCCGCGCTGATCGTGGACGGCAAGCTGGATGACCTTCTGATCGACAGCGACGGCCCGCGCCCCGGCACGATCTACCGCGCCATCGCGGATCGTCCGGTCAAGGGGCAGGGGGGAATGTTTTTGAAAACGCCCGACGGCTCTGCGTTTCTGCGCCAGATCAAGGGGCTCGCACCGGGGCAACCCATTCTCGTGCAGGTGTCCGGCTATGCTGAACCCGGCAAGGCCGTTCCCGTCACCCAGAAGCTGCTGTTCAAAAGCCGCTATGCTATCGTGACGCCAGGCGCACCCGGCACCAATATCTCGCGTAGTATCCGCGACGAGGAAGAACGGGACCGGCTGCTCGAAATCGCGCATGAAGCGTCCGACGGGGCCGCACATGGCCTGATTCTCCGGTCCTCTTGCGCCGGCGCGGATGCCGATGACATCGCCGATGATATCGACGCGATGCTGGCGCTGGCGGACAAGGTATTGGACGACCCATCCACCGACATGGAGGTCCTGTCCGAAGGCGATGGTCCGCATATTCTGGCCTGGCGCGACTGGGTCGAGCCCGCCGACGTCGTAACCGACCCCGGTGGTTTTGAAACCCATGGCGTGTTGGACACTGTCGACAGCCTCTCGCAGCCGCGCGTCGCGCTTGACGGCGGTGCCTTTATGTTTGTGGAACCTACCCGTGCGTTGGTGGCCGTTGATGTGAACACCGGTGCGGACGTGTCCCTTGCTGCCGGGATCAAAGCGAATATGGCCTGTGCCCGCGCCTTGCCCCGTGCCCTGCGTCTGCGCGGGTTGGGCGGGCAGATCACGCTTGACCTTGCGCCCATGCCCAAAAAAGATCGCCGCCCGTTCGAGACCGCGTTGCGCCAGGCCTTCCGCGCCGACGACGTGGAAACGACGCTGGTCGGCTGGACCCCGCTGGGCCACTACGAACTGCAACGCAAACGCGCCCGTATGCCTTTGGCCGAGGTGTTGAAGTGACCTGCCCGATCTGCGACCGTGAAACCTCTCCCAAGTATCGCCCCTTCTGTTCCGGGCGCTGCGCTGACGTGGATCTGGCCAAGTGGCTGAACGGCAGCTACGCGACCCCCAGCCGCGACCCCGAGGATATCGAGGCCGCAATCGAAGCCACCGAGGCCGCTTTGCACACCCCCGACAAGCCGCATTAGAATTTTCCGAAAAAACCTTTGCCAAACATGGCAAAACCCTCTGGACACCCCCGCCGCAAACTCCTAGAACCCGCACACCCGACCACTACGGTGGTCTCCGGTGCCCGGGTAGCTCAGGGGTAGAGCAGTGGATTGAAAATCCTCGTGTCGGTGGTTCGATTCCGCCCCTGGGCACCATTTATCCCAAGCGGATATATGCAATTTCCCTTAAAAATATAAGCATAGAAGGGTTTTCGGTGTGGGTGGTCTCAGAATTGCTACAGCATTTGCTACGGAAATTGCTACAGTGAATGAGTTCTTCAGCTTTGAACCTTTCAGTGTAGCCTGCAGAATAAAGATAACATTTCTCTTGGATGTTTTATTCATCTGGGAAGGGCCATGGACCCAACTCCGTGGCTCGCAATAGCCATAGGACATTCCATGTGGTCCAAGGCTTGCAATAAAAGGAGTTGATCGCTTGCCGAGTAGACCCATCCAACGGCGCACTTGGCCATCTCCAATTTTGCGCGAAGCAGTTGGGGGCTTGCTCTCCTTTGTCCTAAGTTAAGTATCCTGTTTCAACAGCTTCGGGGCCAGCTATGCCGAGGGCGGTTCAGAGTGGCGATGCAGAGTTGGGTTTCTGTGACCTACGGGGCAGAGCTCCTCGCAATGTGTCTTTCTTTCAGCAGCTTCACACAGTGCGTCTTTGTTTCGGGGCGGCTTCGGCGATGGTATCCGCTTCATCGCCGCCAGATGGTAACAACCAGATATCTTGAGGCATTTGCGGCCTCGTTCCGAATGATTGCGCCTGCGCTCGAGGGTTTCTACGGTTTGGCGTTCTTGCGAGAGGTACGACGGTTCGAGCTCCGCGTGTAGCAACCGCGTCGTAATGTTTTCGGGTGCCATATGCGCCGTAAGTCGTGGCGCTGACGATGTCCTGACCGGGTGGGGCAACCGATACCCGAGCACCACGACTGACCACCTTTTCGACAGACACAACGGGAAGATCAATCCTGTATCCCGTCCTGTTGATTGTCACTGAGAACTGACCCGCCGGGTCAGTTCTCAGTGACAATCAACACCTCGGTCGCACAGGTGTCGCTGGCTTGGCTGCTGCACAAGCCGGGTGTCACCAGCGTCATCGTGGGGGCACGCAAGGAAGAACAGCTGGTCGACAACCTTGGAGTTGCGGACATTGCGTTGAGCGACGACGAGGTCAAGGCACTGGATGAAGTGAGCGCCCTGAAACCCGAATACCCCGCGTATTTCCCGCCGATGCAACGCGGCGAGGGCCTCTTCTCGCGGTTCCAGAACGACTGACGGGACGGGCCAAAGTCCATGAAAGCTGAATGCCCGCACCACTACAGGATGCGGGCATTCGCTTACACCCCAATGTCTCGGGAAAGATTTGTCCCGTGACGCATAATTTCGTGATTGTTTGCTACCGTGACGTATCAGTTGCGATTGCCACCAGACAGAGTTTCTTGAGAGTGTTGAGTTGCCCGATCAGATGGTCTCTGTCACGTGCTTCGCTGCTGGCTGCCTTGGCCGACTGTTGAACAAAATCTGACAGATCAGCCGAGGACAGCCCCGAACCCGCCAGTACCGTTTCGTAAGGGGACAGGATCCTTTCGATCACGCTCCGGAATTTCTCCGCCGAGGCCTCCAATTCCCTCTGACCGATTGCGTTGAACCCTTCGATGATGTCTTGGGCATTCGGTGTGGCTTGAACCAAGTCGAAGCCAGCGACGGACATCCTGTTGAAGATAATGTCGAGTTGGTCGCCAAGAGCCTGGACACCATCCAGTCCGGCCTCGATCTCGTCGATCGCCATATCTGTGTGGTAGCGGATCAGAGCCCTCAGAACGTCATCCTTGTTCTTGTAGGCATTGTAGAGCGTCTGGCGCGCCACCCCGGCCTCTTCAGCCAGGTCGCCCATGCTGGTGCGCTTGACGCCATAACGCGAGAACAGGCGCACCGCAGCGTCGAGGATATACTTATCTCTGTCGGTCATGCTGCGCATATTGACATTTGGACGAATAATGTCAATATAGACAATCATACGAAAAATGCCCATTCGACAGGGGGCACGACATGCGACAGAACGTGAGTTTCAAAAGCCATGGAGAGGTCATTCGGGGACATCTCTACCTCCCCGAAAATTTCGACGCCGGTCAGAAATACCCCACGATCGCCGTTGCTGGCCCGATGGCGACCGTCAAGGAGCAATCACAGGGCGTCTTCGCCAAGGCGCTGGCCGAACGGGGTCTGATCGCGCTCGCCTTCGATCACCGGACCTTCGGGGAAAGCGGCGGGCAGCCGCGTCAATACGAAGACCCGAATTCCAAGACCGAGGACATCCAGAACGCGATTTGCTTCCTATGCGCTCATGAAAACGTGGGGAGCGTGGGTGCATTGGGGATCTGCGCGGGCGCGTCCTACACTGCCGACGCCCTGCAAGGCGACCGGCGGGTCAAGGCCTTTGGCACAGTCAGCGGTCATTTCAGCCTGCGTGAGGCGTTGGTCTCGAACCCGCTTGCGACCGACGAACAGAAGCGTGTCATGTATGACAGGTCCAACACGGCGCGGCAGCGCTATTTCGAGACAGGTGAGGCCGAGCCGGATGACATGCTCATCCCTGACATGACCGAAGTGCCCCCAGCCGGGGCCGATCCGTTCCTGGCCGAGCAGTATGATTACTACTTTTGCCGGGTGGCCGCCGAATGGCCAAACTACAGCAACCACATGGTGCCGTTTTCGTATCAGCAACTCGCGCGCTCGCACGGGCTGGACTACGCCGGTCAGATCACCTGTCCGTATCTGGGCATCGTGGGTGAACAGGCCTTCACCAAACCGTTCACCGAACGCTTTATCGCAGCCAAAACGCAAGGCGGCCGAGATGGTGGTCCTTGAAGGCGGCAGCCATCTGCGCACCTACGACACGCCAGACCTCGTGGTGCAGGGCGCCGACGCGCTGAGCGCATTCTTCAAGAAAAACCTCGGAAATTGAGACTGACATGCCCCTGATCAGCGACCGCACCCGCATCACGATCAACCTGTTCCTGCCGCAGCGCCGGACGCCCGATCCACGCCACGCAATTCCCCAAGCCGACCGTGATCTGACGGGCAAGACCATCGTTATGACCGGCGGCACAGACGGTATAGGTCGCGTAGCCGCCGGGATGCTATGTGACATGGGGGCCAATCTTGTCCTTCTGGGGCGCAAGCAGGCCGTAGGTGATCGCGTGATACGGGAACTGGCGGCGCGTGGCGGCGCGGGAACAGCCAGTTTTCAGGTCTGCGATCTGGCCTCGATGGACAGCGTCAAAGCCTGTGCCGAACGGATACTCGCCGCGCATGATCGGATCGACGTTCTGATCAATGGCGCAGGGGTCAACGCAACCAGGCCGACCTTCACCGAGGATGGGTTCGAGATGAATTGGGCGATAAACTATCTGGCGCCGATCCTGTTGACCCGTTTGCTGACCGACCGGATCACTGCTTCGGCTCCTGCGCGTATCGTCTATCTGGTAACCAATCTGGCCTTTCTCGACCGGATCAACATGGACGAGATCGCCGCCAAGCCAGACTTCGCCACGAGCGAGGCTTATGTGGAATCCAAACTTTCGGGGTCGATGTTCATGATCGATCTGGCGCAAGAGCTTGAGAGCAAGGGCGTCACCGTGAATTACCTGCATCCCGGCAATATCCGGTCCAACCTGCTGCGACACCTGACCGGAGCCAAACGGATCATGGGATACGTCATACGTGTCGCAGCCTCACCCACCGAGGTGGGGGCCGACAGGATTGTGCGCCTTGCGGCCTGTTCCGAATTTGACGGCATCACCGGGGCCTATCTTGTCGAAGACACTATCCGCCCGGCGCATCCCGAAGCGCAGAATGCGTCGCAGAGGAAGCAGCTCTCTCGGATCACAGAACGAGCCCTGAAAAACTGGCTCCCGGCAGATGAGCCTGCGTCCGGAGAAGCGGTGCTGCCATGAAAAAGCGCGTCCTGATCTTTGGTGCCACTGGCACAGTGGGTGCCGGAGCCCTTCTCGAATGTCTGGACCATCCGGAAATCGGCGAGGTCCTCTGCATTGTCAGACGCCCGACAGGAAGATCGCACCCGAAGCTGCGAGAGATCATTCATCGTGATTTCCTGGACTTCGCGACGATTGCCAGTGACATGCACGACATCGACGGATGCTTCTGGGCGGTCGGAACACCCAGTTCCGGCGCTGATGAGCAAGCCTATATCCGGGTGGAGCATGATTACGTCGCCGCCGCTGCCCGAGCCTTGCACAAGCAAAGTCCGCAATGCTGCTTCGTCTTCGGGTCCGGCGCAGGTGCCGACGAAACCGAGACCTCTCGGCAGCTTTGGGCCCGTGTCAAAGGGCGGGCCGAAAACGCCGTTCTGGGTTTGGGCTTCAAGCAGGCGCTGATCTTTCGGCCGGGTACGATCGCGCCCCGGCGGGGCATCAAACACAACGTTCCAGTGTACGGCCTGGCGGCCTGGCTGGCCCCGCTAATGCGCCCGTTCGGGATGGCAACATCAACGGAAGAAATAGGACGCGCGTTCATCGCTGCGGTTCTGGGAAAGGGTCCAGAACAGCCTGCAAGAATCCGCCTCGGCTCAGCCGAAATCAACACCCTGGCCAAACTGGCCTGAAAAGACGCGATCAAGGATCACAAAGGAGAAACACTATGGATACCCAAGAAAACAAGGCCCTTGCGAATAAGGTCGTCCAAGCAATCGGCGCTGGCGACTGGACGTTCGTCGAAGAAGCCTTTGCTGAGGATGCAAAGGTCTGGGTGGCGGGATCAATGCCGATCTCTGGAGATCACGGCAAGGCGTTCGTTCTGGCCTCGGGAGGGCGAACCAAGGCGTTCTTTCCGGAGGGCATGAGTCTTACGCCCAAGGCACTGACAGCGGAAGGTGAGCGTGTTGCGGTTGAGGCCGTGTCATTGGGCAAGCATGTCAGCGGCAAGATCTATAACAACCATTTCCATATCCTGATGGTGATCCGGGACGGCAAGGTCCAGGAATGGAAGGAATACATGGATACAATGCACGCCAACGACGTTTTCTTTGGCGGGCCAGATTGATCCGGCCCTTCCAGGGACCAAGCACTGGGCAGGCTTTCCTCCCAAAGGCGCGGGCTCATGAGGGCCGGATGGGCACCATGCCCGGCTCCGCAGCCCGTCCGCAAAAACAGATCCCGAACACGAGAACCTCCTCAGTTGACATCCATTGGCACCGAATGCCTGAAACTTGGGATAACAAGATGAACAGCAAAACAGTCCTCATCACCGGATGCAGCTCCGGCTTTGGCAAGCAGTCCGCGAAGCTGTTTCAATCCAAAGGCTGGAATGTCGTTGCAACGATGCGCTCTCCCGAGAAGGAGGCCGATCTGGGTGAGTTGGAAAACACGCTTCTGTGCCGGCTCGATGTGACCGATCCGCAGAGCATCAGGGAGGTCGTCGACAAGAGCCTTGATGCCTTCGGACGGATTGACGTTCTGGTCAACAACGCAGGGATATCCGGTGTTGGGGTTTTCGAGCAATGGGATGAGGACTCGATCCACGACCTGTTTGACACCAATGTGTTTGGCCTGATGCGCGTGACGAAAGCGGTCCTTCCCGTCATGCGGCGGCAGCGCGAGGGGACGATAATTAACATCTCGTCGCTCGCGGCCTTGATCGCTTTTCCGTTTGCTTCCGTATACAGCTCCGCGAAATTCGCCGTAGAGGGCCTGACCGAGGCTCTGGCGCTTGAATACGCGCCGTTCAACATCTCTGTGAAGGCCATTGCGCCCGGGTCATATGAGACGAGCCTCTATACGTCGATGGACGAAGGGATACTGGCAAACGGTGACGACCAGATAAGGGCGTATTCGGCCAAACTCGCTACGAAAATGAACGATAACGTGACCCAGATGGCCCAACAGGGTGGTGAGCCATCTGACCCGCGTGAGGTGGCCGAAAAAGTCTATGAATGCGCGACCGAAGATACGCCCACCCACAATGTTTGCGGCCGTGATGCGGAATCGTTTCTGCAGATGAAGAAGTCGCTGTCAGAACAGGAGATGTCCCAGTTCATCTCAGACCAGGTGGTGCCAAAAGACGTGTAGCAGCGCCGAGACGCGCCAACCAACGGGTGGCGTGCATCAACACTAAAAACTTTGGTCGCCAGAATTGAATTATCTCCCTTAAAGAATGGAACACCCCATGCCCCTCATTCCTACCCGTCGAGCGTTCCTGGCAGCAGGTATTGCCAGTACTGCAGCACTTGCATTGAAGCCCGGAAGCGCGCGAGCGCAGATTTCTACTCCGGCAGCGGACCCTGAGGACAGCACACTTCATCTGGTCGACCCGCAATATCGCGAGATGGCGCAGGCGATGCCCGCCATGCTTTTTACGCCGGACATCCTGCCGGATATCAGGGCGGCGCAAGATGCCACTACGGTTCCGGGGTCGGAGAATCCGGTATTCGAGAGCTTTGAGCTGCCTGACAGCCCCGCCAGCTTTTTCCTCTATCGGCCCGACACTCCGCGCGCCACGCCAACGCCCGCAATCGTCTATATCCATGGCGGCGGCTATATCCTGGGCAGCGCGGTCAGCTATCATGCCTATTGCTATGATCTTGCGCAGAAATCTGGCGCCGTTGTGGCCAGTGTCGAATATCGGCTCGCCCCGGAAACGCCGTTCCCCGGGCCGGTCGAAGACTGTTATGACGTCCTTTCTTATGTGTTCCGGACTGCGGCACGACTTGGCATCGACCCTGACCGAATCAGCATCATGGGTGCCAGCGCAGGCGGTGGTCTGACGGCGGCATTGGCGCTTCTGGCGCGCGACCGCGGACAGATCCCGGTGAAGGCGCAATTCCCAATCTATCCGATGCTGGACTATCGCACCGGTACCCAAGCCGCACCCGTAGACAACCCGACCACCGGGGAATTCGTCTGGGGCCGGGCCGCAAACCGTTTCGGCTGGACTTCTCTGCGCGGCGACTATGGGCTGGATGATGACCGGGTCGGGCATTTCTCACCCAGCCACGCCGCCACGCTGGAGGGATTGCCACCATGTTTCATGGTCGTGGGCGCGCTGGACCTGTTCATGGAAGAAAACGCGGCCTATGCACTCCGCCTCAGCCGTGATGGCGTCCCGGTCGATTTCACCATCTATCCTGGTGCGATCCACGGGTTCGACATCGTTCCTGGTACAGAGTTGACGCAGCGGTTCGATGCCAACCTGAAGCAGGCTTTTGACCGGCTGTTGTGACCAAAAGAACATCGCTTCAATGAAACAAGCCCGACGGACAAAAGCCAACCTGAACGAGTGGGTAACACCGGGGGTCGCGAAGTCGAATGGTTAAGCCGATACCTCAAAGCGACATCCAGAAAAACGGTCATACATGCGTCGCGCAGCATCGGTCCCTTCGGGCTCCAAGCCGCCATTAGCTGCATTTGCGCATCATGTGATATGCTGCGCCGTCAACGTCCGGTTGTCGCTGTGGGAGGGTATGGCGGATCGGAGGATCCATCATGCAGACACCAAACTTACCGGCCATTCGCGCGCTTCGGCCCGCTTGGAACAAAGGACGTATCGTCGGTCAAAAACTCCCACTAAAGCCCAAACATGTCTGGGCGATCCGGGTGCGCCTCGAATTGGCGGAGAACCATCGCGACCTTGCTTTGTTCAATTTGGCTTTCGACAGTAAATTGCGCGGCTGTGATCTCGTCCAGATGAAAGTCGTGGATGTAATGGCTTCAGGGCAGATCAAAGCTCGCGCATCCGTTCTGCAAAGCAAAACCCAAAAACCGGTTTGGTTTGAAATTTCAGAGGGCATACGGGCATCGGTCGCGAAGTGGATTTGCAATCCAGAAAGAGATAAAGCAAAAACAACGGTTTAGGGGTGCAAAATGCCCCCTGACAAAAAGTGAACAAAAAGCGAAAGTTTCAAAGCCAAATTCGCCGGTTCAAAACGAAAAAGGCCCCGTCACAGCGGCAACTGTGAACCGGGGCCAAATAGAAAAAGCCTGTCAGCTTTCGAAGCACATTAGCATGGGCCAGTGCTGCACCGCAAATGCGCAGTCGGCTTTTTTGTGGTCTCTGAGCGGCGAGGTGGTCCAATGAGTTGGCGCATCGCAAACGAATGCGCAGAGCGTCGCTTTGGCAGTGCCGCGCGCAAACAGATCATCATGTTCCTGGCCGACAAGGCGAGCGATGACGGCTCGGGCATCTGGTGTTCCAAGGGGACGATCCAGCGCCACACAGAGCTCAGCGAGAGCACGGTGAAGCGCACCATCATCGACTTCCTTCGAGAAGGCATTCTGATCGAGACAGGGCGGCGACAATGCAAGAATGGCTACACCGTCATTTACCGCATCGTTCTGGAGTGCGTGGCCGCGCTCGAACCCACGGCCGAGCCCGACATTGAGACGGGTGTCACTGTGAACCCCGTCCAGCCTGAACCCGGTACGGGGTCCACGGTGAACGGGGTACGGGGTTCACGGTGGACCCCAAACCATCCTAAAACCATCCATAAACCACCTACGCGCAGGCACGAGGCGGCGGAGGTTGAAGATCTTGAGGCTGAGAAGATCTTAGCGGCCTATCCTGAGGACAGGATCCGAGACCGGGGAACCAGTCTGTGCCTGATCGCAGCCGCCCTGAAAGCCGGGGTAAAGCCTGATGATCTAAAGCAGGCGGTCAAAGCCTATGCCAAGGAAAGCGTGGGCTACACGCGCAGCAAGGTTTGTTTCTCGGACAACTGGTTCAAGATGCGCCGATGGGAGAAGGGGCTTACCCAAATACAGGCCGACCGCGAGAAGGCGCGAGAGGCCGAAGCCAAAGGCCGTGCGAGCCTTGCCGAGTGGATCCACGAGCGCCATCCCCTGTGTCGTCACATCACCAACCGGCAGGTCGAGGATCTGATTTTGTCAAAGCTGGTGACGCCTGAGCAGGTGCGCGCTGCGGGGCTGGAGGCGTGAGAGTTGTGACGCAATCTGAGATATGTCTTTCGTTATCTCAGAAACCGCATCGTTTCTTGAGATAAGGCTCATGATGGAGTTGCATGATATGGCGCTCGGATCATATTGCGGACTTATGGTTTGGAGGTCATATTGACAATTTATGATCCGGAGGTCATATGGGGTGGCAGGAGAACCACCATGAAGCACCTCGTTCGAACATCAAAAAACTTGGGTCACGCAATTCGCCAGGTTCGGAAGGCCAAGAACCTCACCCAGAAGGAGCTCGCCTCGATGAGCGGTGTCTGGCAAGAGACGATCTCAAAGATCGAGAACGGCAGCGGTGGCACCAAGCTGGAAACGCTATTTGATTTGATCGCGGCCTTGGACCTCGAAATCACGGTGACCGAGCGCAGCAAAGGCACATCAGACGGGCTTGAGGACATTTTCTGACATGGGTCGCAAGCGCAGCTACACACCGCTGAACGTTTTCCTGAATTCGCGGCTCGTGGGTCAATTGGTGCGTGAGCCATCAGGCGGCGTCAGTTTCGCCTATGCACGAGACTGGCACGACTGGGAGCACCGGATGCCGGTGTCGTTATCGTTGCCATTGCAGGAGAATCGCTACAGCGGCGCGCCTGTGATGGCAGTCTTTGACAACCTCTTGCCCGACAGTGACCTCATCAGGCGAAGGGTCGCAGAACGCGTCGGGGCCGAAGGCGTCGATGCCTTTAGCTTGCTGTCACAAATTGGGCGGGACTGCATCGGCGCGCTTCAGTTTCTGCCCGACGGGCAAGAGCCACAGCCAATCTCCGAGCTGACTGGAGAAGTTGTGAATGAGGCTCAGATTGGGGCAATTCTGAGCGACCTCGATCTCGCGCCACTGGGTATTCGCCGCGAGAATGACTTCCGCATTTCTGTCGCGGGCGCGCAGGAAAAAACGGCGCTGCTTCGTAAAGATGGCCAGTGGATTGAGCCAACCGGCACGACGCCAACCACGCACATCATCAAGCCGCAAATCGGCAGACTGCCCAACGGCATGGATCTGTCCGACAGCGTTGAGAATGAATACTTGTGCCTCAAGCTGATGGAAGCGTTTGGGCTTCGGGCGACGAATGTCGAAATGGCGCAGTTTGGCGAAAAGAAAGCCTTAGTTGTTGAACGTTTTGATCGGCGCTGGACATCGGATGGCCGCTTGATCCGTCTGCCGCAAGAGGATTGCTGCCAAGCATTATCCGTTGTGCCCACCCAGAAGTACCAGAACGAGGGCGGCCCAGGGATCTCAGATATTATGGATCTTTTGTTGGGAAGTGATGACCCCAACAAAGACCGGTACGACTTTTTCAAAGCGAACGTCTTGTTCTGGTTGCTGGGCGCGACAGACGGGCATGGTAAGAACTTCAGCGTCAGCCTCTTACCCGGCGGCCGCTTCCGCATGACACCGCTATACGACGTTCTGACGGTGCAGCCGACTGTCAATGCGCGACAAATCGAGCGAAAGTACTTCAAACTGGCCATGAATTTCGGCAACTCGAACCACTATAAGGTGGCGAATATCGTGGGCCGCCACATCGTGGAGACCGGAATTCAGTCTGGCTTATCCCGCGCTGTCGTGCAGGGCCTGTTCGATGAGCTGCAGGAGACTTCGTCCGCGATCGTTGAGGCCACGTTCAACCAGCTTCCAGAGGGTTTCCCTGAGTCGTTGCTTGCTTCGATTGACGGCGCGCTGAAGGCAAGGTTGCAGCTGTTGATTTGAAGCTGGTCACGCTTGTCTGAGGCGAATAGGCGTCTTTTCCGGATAAAACGATCTCAGGTTAGGTCGCCGTAGCCATCGGCGGTTCCTCAAAGGAGTGGATGGCTATTGCATTCAGGGAACCGCCGAAGGGCTGCATCAATCATACGGATCGCCGGGCGCAATATTGTTCACACGACTACCAGAAGATTTTGCGACAGTATGGCTTCAAAATGACCATGAGCGGAAAAGAAAATTGCTATGACAATTCGGCAGTAGAGACCTTCTTCAACTCCATCAAGGAGGAACTGATCTGGTGGCGGTCATGGGAAACGCGCAGACAGGCCGAGAAGACGATCTTCGAATAAATCAATGGCTTCTACAATCCGCGTCTCCGCCACTCAGCACTAGGTTGGAAAAGCCCTGTCGCCTTCGAAAGGAAAGTGGCCTAAACGAGTACTTAGGGCGGCACTAAAGCGTGAAAGGTCCACTGTCACTCCGTAAAATACGCAGCCAACCGCAGCGCAATATGAAGCTCATTGTCTGCTCCACCTCCGTCCTGGCGGTGACCACCCAAGCGAGGTGTGGCGACCGATTTGAAGGTATCAAAGTTAAATCCGAAGTTATGCACTCCGACCTGTCCAAAAGCTCCAGCCTTGTCAGCGATCCAGTCAACAAAATCAGTACGCAGGTCAGCATTGATATCGTCTCCGAGGTCAACAGCTTCCATATTTAACTCGTTTATAGCATCTTTGGCGGCAGGACGATCTTCGAGAAATTTCTGAGCAACGCCAACCGAATGATTCATGTGTCCGCGTGTGTTGTCGACACCTTCCACACCCAACTCAAGTGCCCGCCATGCAATTCCTTCTAGGTCGCTAGTTTCTCGTACTAAGGCAATACACTGACCATAGAACCATTCCTTCGATCTCATCTGTGCAACCTTCTTAACAGCTCGTTTTTCCACTTAAATCGACACTGAGTAGTAACGAGGCGTTGTTCAAAGTCAATCATATGAAATGGCCTCCATGTCCCAAAACTATGCATTCAAAGACTAGGGTCTAAGGGAGCAAATCCCTTCCCAAAAAACATCTCGATAACAAAACCTACAGGATGTAGGACGTTGTGCGGTTTTAGCGGGGGCGAGCTTGGAGTATTCGATCTGTGCAATCGTAAAGGGCGGATGAGCTAAGAGAGCGACGTCGACAGTTTGCGTATCGCCAATCACATCACGACCTAGCCGGCCTAGCTTAGTCACAGTCAACACATCTCCGAGCTCCGTCTTATCGAGCAGGCGGATGAATTCGGGGCGCTGCCCAGAGACTGATAGCCATACTCAGATCCTCACTGCGGTGTTTCTGATTGCTGAACATAAGCGGGCACCCGTGCCGGACGCGGTGCAGGCCCCGCTTCAACAAGAAAATTCCCCTGCGCAAGCGCATTCCTCGCGAGGCAAGTTTCTCGCTGACAGCCCCTTGGTGCCAGCTTTGGTCATGTTCATCGAAACACTCAAAGTGAGGATCAAAAAATGGCTACTCAAACTCTGAAACTGAACGTCAAATCCGGCGAAAAAGACGGCAAGAACTTCTGGGACCGCTGCGGCGTCCTCTTCGTCAACACCGACGACAGCGGCAACATCACGTCGATCAATGTCAAGCACAGCATGTTTCCCGACGTCGAAATGGTCGCCTTCCCGCGCCGCGATGAAGATCCGGTCATCGAGTGAGTTCAGCGACAGGGCGGGTTTCCCGCTCTGGCAATCTTATCATGATGCGCGGTTCACGACCGATATTCGTCATGAGACCGCGCCAAGCCGATGGCTTCATTGAGGCGTTTTTCCATAGCGGCGGCCATTTTCGATGATGTCTCGCGAATCCAATCATGGACCTCTGGCCAGCTATCAGAGTTAAAACCATCGCAGGGCAGTGATGCTTCAATCCGACTTACCTTGTTCTGTGGAAGCCTGCGCCAATCAAACGCAGCTCCAAAGTCCGCTTCAATTTCTTCTCGATGCGAGTGAATGTGATCGAAAATCGCCTTGTTTTCAGCAGCAGCGGGCCTTTCGATACTTAGTTTCACAAAGGCAGCTTTCTGGGTCAGCACGATATCGTAGTGTGTGCCAGCAACAACTGGAGATATGTTCCAGTTGTCCTTGGTTACCGTTATCGTTGGGAACACTGGGCAAGGTGTTTGCGCGAATGCCTCCTTGAGGCTGGTCCAGAATTCGCGACGGACCTGATGGCTACGCCTTTGGGCAGTCTTTTCTGAGTTTTCCTGAATGTCTTTCGCCGCCATTCCGATCATGAAGTCAGCAGCCTCAGGCGTGGGTATGATCTGCAGAATGTCAACCATCAGCTCGTCGCCGAACGAATACGGGGTCACCTTGAAGCACTGCGCGCGAATTCCGCGGCTAAGGAGCCATAGGACCGTCGCTGTGACCTCGCGCCGAAAATTGGCTGCGATAAATATCATCCGCTGGTCATTGCCGGGGTTCAGAACGGTTTCTTCCAATTCCTCAACCTCCATGAACTCGCAGATCCGCACGGCCGCATTTCCGCCGCCCGCATAGCGGTCGAGGTATTGCTGATAGATATCGACGATTTGTGTCTTGGTCAGCCCCGAGACGTAGGCGGTGTACTTCAGCGCTTGCCAGGTCACATCTCTCCCGCTGTCATCAAGCTTGTTCTCGATCACAACGAGGTTGCCATCCTTATCGAGGGCCAATAGATCCAGGCGTTCGCGCGTTTCATCAAACCCATCGAACTCTTTCTGGATGATCAGCAATTCCTCACCGAGGGCGTCAGGCTGGTTGGCCAACCACTCCTGCAAATGGTCGCGTTCGCGCAGGTTCAAATCAGAAAAGCGCTTCTGGGACAGGCGGGACAAACGGTTTTGGTTTAAATCAACACGGAACATAGGCTACCCCTCAAGCATTGCTAGGTACCCCGAACTGCGGACATGAGCTCAGAAAAGTCTGACACCACATCGTACTTAACCCGGTCATTCGGGACGCTGTTCGCGATTTCCTCAAAGAACTTTCTGGCACACTTGATTTTCTCTCGCTCCAACTCGCGGAATTTAAGGGACGGCTGAGAACCCTTTGTTTCTGCAACAAAATAAATATGTTGCACCGATTCTTCTTTGAAAGCTATCGCCCAGTCGGGGTTGTAATCACCGACAGGCGTAGGGATGAGAAACCCTTGCGGCAGCTTGGAATAGACGACGATCTCATCACTTGTGTCCAGGTCTTCGACAAACTTGCGTTCGACCCCAGAGTCGACCACTGCATAGTCGTAGATGTGGTTTCGCAGCTTCCCGACGGCTTTTGACAGGTCGGTCCCGCTTTGGGTCGCGGGGAAAATATCAGTATCGTATCTGTCGGCAGTTGCATCATAGGTCAGATGCTCAATCACAGTCGTGGCCTTCTGCTCTTTGATTATGCGTGAGGCTTCGGCGATGAACTGTTCTGGGTTTGCTTGGAAAGTTGAGAATTTTGCCGTGCTCATCCCAGTCAGAATTTTCCCGATCGTCCCGCGTGTCAGGTCCGCGCCTTCGGCAAGTTTCCCGATAACGTCATATGAAACGAGAGAGTGTGAAGAGCGGCTTTCCTCGCTGCGTATGCCGGATTGCTTAAACGCAGCACCTGTTCGCAGCTGGGCCTCGGTTAGCTCATCTGAAAGTTGGCCTTCGGTGACGACGTATTGCAGGGGCGAGACAACCAGATCCCGATCCAAAGCATCGACGCAGCGTTTGACGAGATCCTGGGAGTCAAATTCGACCTGATAGACAGCCTTCCGGTTGATGCGCTGCCAAAGTTCCTGAAACTCCTTCTTTTCGAAGTTCTTGTTTCGAGGCATCGCTTTGGGCTTGCGGCCATCGCCCATCATGTTTTCGAGCTGGCTTCCGTTGAAGACGGTATCGATCAGCTGCAGTATTTGTTCCTGCTGGTCGAGAAACTCGCCGGGCAACGCGGCAAGCGTACCCGCCTCACGCGCGTCATGGTAGGCTTGTGTGACTCCATCATTGTCATCGATGTAGTCGTTCTTGACGAGATACCTTTCGATGCGTTTGGCCATGTCTTTTGAAACGGTGGTTTCATTACCGTTCACCGTAATCGACTTGCCTTCAAAGTACTCAGCATTCGCCTGACGGGGGCGCTCCGACAGGTTTTCGGCAATTTCTTTCTGAAGGCCGCCAACAAAGTCTTTGTAGCTTTCGCTGGCCACAACGGTCAGAACGTTGATGTCGTGCACAGTTGCTGCGTGGTCCATGCGTTCGCCATTCTTGTTGACGGAAATGCGCAGGCCCCGGCCAACTTCCTGACGACGAGAGATGGTGTTGTCGCTGTGCTTGAGCATGCACATCACAAAGACGTTCGGATTGTCCCAGCCCTCTCGCAGCGCGGAGTGGGAGAAAATGAACCGCGTCGGCTCTTCGAACGAAAGCAAGCGCTCCTTGTCCTTGAGGATAAGGTCATACGCTGAAACATCATCGGTCAATCCGGCGAACTCACCACGCGCTTTGACCTTTGGATCAACGAGCTTGCCTTTCTTGTCGATCGAGAAATAACCTTTGTGGGTCGCACCGACGTCGATGCTGTCTAGGTGCTTCCGATAGGCCTCATCTTCGAGGGGCAACTCGCCAAGATATTCAGCTTTCAGCGCTTCGTATTCCTCTTCGAACACACGGGCATATTCGCCTTTCTCGTCCTCAGCATCGTAGTCCCGATACTTTGCCACTTCGTCGATGAAGAACAGGGACAGAACCTTGATACCCTTGGCGAACAACTGCTTTTCGCGTTCGAGATGGGCTGCAATGGTCTCGCGGATCTGAATGCGGCGGATGTCACGTTCAGTGATGTCGCCGCTGGCTTCACCAGCCTTCAGAACGGCACCGTTCGTGAAATGGACCTCGTCCACGCGGGCGTCGATGTCCGAGACGACGAAGTCCCGGTATTGATCGAGCCCCTTGGACAGATCGAACAGGTTGCGGCCTTTCTCAACCTTGCGCAGTACCCGCTTAATGCCCGAGTTGGTCTTCACCTCCATCTCAACCCGCGCCACTGGGTCGCTTTTGGAGATTTGGATGCCCTCCAAATAGAGATAGGCATTCGTACCCGTCAGACCCTTCGCCTGAATACCGCGCACCTCGATCTTCTTAACCAGCTTCTGGCTGAACGCATCGACCGCATCCAGACGATGCACCTTGTTGTGGATCGTCTTATGGGTCGCGGAATAGCGCAGGATGAACAGCGGGTTGAACTTGGGCAGGGCGTTCTGGGTTGCCGTGCCTTCCATCTTTTGCGGCTCGTCCAGGATCAGGATGGGGCGGTTCTTGGCAATCACGTCGATGGGCCTACGCGACTGGAAATCATCCAGCTCCTCATAAATCCGCCGGTTATCAGCGCCCGAGGCGTTGAACGCCTGCACGTTGATCACCATCACGTTGATGCCCGCATCCGAGGAAAAGCTTTCCAGCTCGTGCAATCGCTTGGAGTTGTAGATGAAGAAACGCGCCTTCTTGCCGTAGGCCTCAAGGAAATGCTCTGCCGTCATCTCCAGCGACTTGGCAGCACCTTCGCGGATCGCAATCGAGGGGACCATTATGATGAATTTGGACCAGCCGTAGCGTTTGTTCATCTCGAAGATGGATTTGATATAGCAATAGGTTTTACCCGTGCCGGTCTCCATCTCTATATCAAGGTTGATCGCTGCGCCGGGTTTGTAGCTGGTCGGTTTCGGTCTGCCATTGTGATCGGCAAACACGCTGAGTCTTTCGGACAGGGGCAGGTTCTGGCGCTGCTGCACTTTGCGGATGTTCTCCAGCACCGTGGAAACAGGCATTGCCAGATCGGCGTTGCGAAAGCCGTCTTCTTCGGCCCGCATCTGCGCGCGGTGGCCCGGATCGATGCGGTAGACTTGGCCGGATGTATTGGGCTGGCCCTCAAAGCAATCAACCACGGCCTCGACCGCAGCGGTTTGATAGTCTTGCGACTTGAACTTGATCTTCATGGGGTCAAATCGCCTTTACTTCGGTTTCGGGCGACATGGCCTTGAAGATCTGGCGCACGTTGATCTTGGTCTGGTCGTCGGCAAAGCCGGTGTCCTTGAATACGATCCGCATCGGGGCGTAGCCTGCCAGCTCTTTGACCAAGTCCTCGGAGACACCATCGTCGAAACAGGCCATCAGGGCGGTGTCATCGACGAAGAAGACAGTTTTGCTTTGAACTGTCTCGCGGCGGATGGGCAGGGTTAGGTCAACGCCCCAGTCGAGCAGGACCTGGAACAGCAAATCCTCGGCCGTGCGGTCCGGTTTGATGTTGTCCACGCGGGACAGCAGATCGGCCTGTGAGGTTTGATCCGGCGTGTAGAACACATCGGCCATGTTGGAGCTGTCGATCTTGAGCACGCGAAAGCCGACATCCTTGTTCCAATCGGGGTGGCACTCGCCTTCGAGGATTTTCTGGCCTGCGCGGCGGATGCGTTCTTTGGAGATTTCCGCGATTGTGTGAAAACCGTTCTTGTATGACTCCAAATCTGGGTCCACAGGCTGAGGCACCTGCACCATAAAGGATCGTCGGTTCCCACCGACTTTGGAGTTAAGCTGAGCAACAGCATGTGCGGTAGTGGCAGAGCCTGCAAAGAAGTCCAAAATAATCGCGTCAGGATCGTCCTCAGTCACCGCTTCGACGGGATCGTAGACCGCCCACAGGCTTTTTGGATATGTAAATCCCCCGCCTGCAACAAGGTCATTTACGATTTTTGTCCCGTATTCATTCGAGTCGTATCGTGTATCGTTCCAGACCGATTTGTAGAGGCCAAAGTTTTTTCCAATCTCGATCTGAAACCCGTTGGCATCTTTTCTAGCTTTCAACAGGCCTGCGATGGCATCCACGCTCTGCCGTGCATAGCGCCACTTCCTTTCGATTCCATCTCGGTCAATGGGATAGACGTATGCGATTTCACCATGCCATTCCGTTTGCTCGGGATGCTCGTCTTCTCCACATACTTCGCCAAAGCCTATAATTTCGCCGTCTTGGACTTTTACTGGGTAGAAGCAGTTTTTAGCATCGGACCGCTCTGACTCACCGCCCCAATTTCTGAATTGTGACCACTTGACCTCGTCATCCGAAATCTTTCGATTGCCGATGGCCTTAATTCCGGATGGATAAACGAACAGAAGATACTCATTGATATAAGAGAAGTTTGCTCCCTGCTGGCCGCGAGGGTTATGCACAACAGACACATATGCATGTTCCCAAGCGCTACCGCTGAAAATTTCTTTCAGCACAGTCGACAAAGTAGCCAATTCATTTTCATCAATTGCGCACACCAATACCCCGTCGGTTTTCAGGAGAGATTTCGCGATACGCAACCTAGGATACATCATTGAAAGCCAGTCCGAGTGAAACCGTCCGTTAGTCTCGGCATTGGCAATTAATTTGCCACCGTCTTCGTCTTTCTGATTGGAACGCGCCAAGAACTCACCTGACTTTTCCGAAAAATCGTTCTTATAGATCAAATTTCGTCCTGTGTTATACGGCGGGTCGATATAGATCATCTTGACCTTGCCCAGATAAGTCTCTTGCAGCAGCTTTAGCGCCTCTAGGTTGTCGCCTTCGATGAACAGGTTCTGGGTGGTGTCGAAGTCCACGCTTTCGTCCCGCGTGGGGCGCAGGGTTTTGGCGATGGGGGCGTTGGCTGTGATCAGAGCCTCGCGCTTGCCCGGCCAGTTCAGATGATAGCGTTCCTGCGGCCCCTCGACGATGCTGTCCGACAGCTCTTGGCGCAGCTGGTCAAAATCCACTGCCAGTCGCAGCTTGCCGTCTTCACTCGCCGCCTCGGTCACGCAGCCGGGGAAAACCGCGCGGATCCTGGCGATGTTGTCCTGTGTTAGGTCAGGGCTGTGCATTTTCAGCTTTTCAATCTCGTCACTCATAGTCGTCCCTCTGCCTATTCCGGCTTTTTCAAATGCTCGAAGTCCGCCTGCGCCTCACGCAGCTGACCGTGCAGTGTCATTTTGATGTTGAATTGCGTCTCGCGTTTCAACTTGGATTTTAGCTGGCTGATCTCACGCTCTTTGGTTTTGAGGGCGTGAGTCCGGTCCATCCGTGCGCTTAAGGATTCGGCCGTTTGGGGCACGATCGGCATGAGCGCCGTTAAGATTTGTTCATAAAGCACGCCAAGGTTTAGCGCCACAGGCAATGCACCGCGCGGGGTGTCCGTAGGCAACCAGTCCGAGCGCAGGTAAACCGAGATGACCCATTTATCCGCCTCCGCCGCAGACGGGCGTTTATGGGCCGCCGCGATTTGGATTTGGCCCTCATGTTCCAGTTCGAACAAGATCGGAAAGGGGATGGCACGATCGATGGTCTTGAGCACGTCGTCGTGCACCGCGCCGGATTTCAGCGTGACGCGGAAAACCTGAATTTCCGGCACAGATTTGGTGGCGGGCAGGTTGATGGTTTCCGGGGCCAGCTTGGCGCGCCATGTGATTTGGTCGACTTGCGCGATGAATTTGTCCTTCAGCGCGGTGCTGGCACGCTCGCGGTCATAAATCCGCGTCTTGGGCACAACGCGTTTCAGAAGCGTGGCTTTGGGGTAGTCAAACAGTGCCGTCATGCCTCCTCCCTCATGACGATGAAGGCAAGAAGCTCAAAATCATCGAGCCCCGCGATTGTGTGTGTCAGCGCGGTGGTGTGCCCGCCCGAGAAGAGGCTGTCGAGGTCACGTTCTTCTTTCACCTCGATCATGGATTTGATCGCGTCGCTTAGCAGTTCAGAGTATTTGCCCATCTCGCGCCCGTCGCGGGTTTCAGCGTTGAAAGCGTCACAGAGGGTTTTGAGCGGTTTATCCAGCCCCTTGCAGCTTGCACGGATCAAATCGAGCAGGCGTTTTACCTCGGTATGGTCGGCGATGACGTTTGCGTCGTTGTCGAGATAGACCAGATAGTAAGGGTGAAGACGGTTCTGTTGGTTAACGTTTACATCTGGATGAATGTTGCGCAGGGCGAAGATCACGCCAGGACGCAATCCTTTTGCAGGGTTGGCTGGAACGATTGCATGCAGGCCCTTGGGTTGGCCGGATAGATCACCGTTATCTTTGGTGTAGTTCAGCAGGTCCATGCGGAAATCATTCAGGCCGAGGTCCGTGATCGAAACGCCAGTTTTGACGTCTTCCAGCTCTATCACCTCGTCCTGAAGGCGCTGCAGCTGGTCCTTGCGATAGGCGGTATCACTGCTTTTAGCTGTCAGAACGTTGTCTTCACCGGTGCCCGCGAGGTCGACGATGTGCATTCGGTTTTCAACGCGTTCTTTGAGGTTGATGTATTCGTCCAGCGAGATGTCCGGCCAGTAGTTGACCAGCTGGATAGCAGAGTTGGGCGATCCAATGCGATCCACGCGGCCGAACCGCTGAACGATCCTGACCGGGTTCCAGTGGATGTCGTAGTTGATAAGATAATCGCAATCCTGCAGGTTTTGCCCTTCGGAAATGCAGTCGGTGCCGATGAGGATGTCCAGCTCTTCTGGCACCTCTGGTAAGATCAGCGCCTTCTCTTTCGCCTTGGGGGCGAAGAGCGTCAGAACCGACTGGAAGTCATAGTGAGGCTTCAAGGTCGTTTTGGGGTTGCCGGAACCTGTGACAATGCCTGTTTCGGAACCCATTGCGCCCTTCAGGGCAGGCGCGACGTGCCGGTAAAGATATTCGGCAGTATCTGCATAAGCGGTGAAGACGAGAACCTTGCGGTTTCCGGGGTTCAAGGGGGCGGCCATCTTCTGCTTGATGACGTCAATCAGGTGCTGAAGCTTGGCGTCCTCTTCAACGCCAACCTTTTCCATTTCGGTCAGCAGGCCTTGGATGATCTCGCGGTCACCGCCCAGGTCGGCTTTCCACGTTGGGATATCCATATCAGCAAGGTCGATCTGGATCTTCTTGCCGATGGTGAATTCGCCAAGTCCCGACAGGTCATCATCGTCGGTATCTAAGCTGTCCACGTCGTTGAAAACGTCCTCGACCCTCCCGTTGCCGCCACTCGTCTCGAAGCGATCGATGGCTTCCAGCATCGCGCCGATGTTTCGGTCGAGCGCACCCAGTGTGAGGCGGAATGCCTCGACTGAGCTTTCAAGGCGCTTTAGAAGGTTCGTCGTCATCAGCGCCTGCAGGCTTCGCTCACGGTCGGCCTGGCGCAATGTTCCTTTGGAGCCCTCGGTTTTGGTGTCGTAGAGCTCTTCATATTTTCTGAGACGGCTCGGTTGGATGTAGTTCACCGGCGCGTAAACGGCCATTTTGAGAAGGGACAAGTCGCCATAAATCTCATCAAAGCCCACGACATCCTCGCGGAATGTGATCGGGAGATGATGGGAAATGGGCTTCTTACGCTCGGGGAATTGCCCGATTTCGGCAGTGTCGTAGAATTGCTCGATGTGCTTCCGAGAACGCGCAATCGTCACCGAGTCCAAGAGCTCAAAGAAATCAAGATCCAGCGCTCTGAGAATGGATTGTGCCGTGCGTTCTGCTGGAGGAAGCTCAGACCAAGTGTTGAAGGCCGTTTGGGCCTTCCGGAAAATCTCTTCAACACTGGATTTGGTTTTAAGGTTTCGGCTCAACGTATCCGAATGGCCCTCATAGGCCAGTGCCAGCTGATTGCGAAGGTCAGTGAACCTGTTGTTCACTGGGGTCGCGGAAAGCATCAGGACTTTCGTCTTCACACCGGACCTGATGACCTTGTTCATCAGCTTTTGATATCGGGTTTCCCGATCCTTGTAGACGTCGTTGTTCCGGAAATTGTGCGATTCATCAATGACGACAAGATCATAGTTGCCCCAATTGACCCTATCCAGAGGTATGCCCAAAGACTCTCCCGATGTTCTCGAAAGGTCGGTGTGGCAAAGCACATCGTAATTGAAGCGGTCAGCTGCAAAAAGGTTCGTTTTGAGGTTCGTATTGTAGTTCCGCCAATTGTCGGCGAGCTTTTTGGGGCAGAGAACCAGAACAGATTTGTTCCGCAGTTCATAATATTTGACTACCGCAAGCGCTGTGAACGTTTTGCCCAAGCCGACGCTGTCCGCCAGAATACATCCATTGTACGTCTCCAGCTTGTTGATGACACCCGTGGCGGCATCTCTTTGATAGTTGAACAACTTGTTCCATACGAGGCTATCCAGATACCCCGTCTGGTCGTTAGGCAGCACATCGTCGTCAACCTCCTCAAGGAATTCCCTGAAGATGTTGTATAGGATTAGGAAGTAAATTCGTTCCGGCGAGTTCTCCTGGTAAACGGCTTCAATGTGCTGAAGGACTTGCTCCGTCACGTCTTGAACGTTGTCAGGGTTGGCCCAGACCTGATCAAATAAGGAAAGATAAGTCTTTGCAGACAGTTCGTCTTCAAAAGCATGCGTGAAGTTCGAAACGGCGTTACCTGGTTGGTAGCCCAAATCTACAGCTGAAAATCCACTGATCGGCGAGAAAACCGTGTTACCTTTCCGCGCTTCGATATGCGCAAACTGCTGCATTGGGGCGTCAGTGGCGTTTGATTTGAAGGTGACTTTCCTTCGGATCCAATCCGCGCATTGTCTTGCAATTGCTTTTTGGGTCAACTTGTTCCGAAGATGGATTTCGAACTCGGTACCGTAGATCGCAGTTTCCCTGAGCTGCTTAGGGATGAAAAACTCCCGCTTTTCTTTCTTCGACCGACCCAAAGCATCATTCGGAATGAACGTCGGATCCGTCAGGACGAACTCGAGCTCCTGGACGCTTTCTAATTCATCTCTCAGCGCTTCATATGCAAAGATCGAAAAGCAACTGGCCGCCACTCGGATTTTAGCTCCCGCTTCAGTCCCTGCTTTCAGCTCATCTCCTAAGACGACAGAAATATTGTCAATAATTTTCAAAAGTTAACCCCGAATTCGAGTGGTGTTTTTGTAAACGTAACGCGTAACGGCCTGTGTTCACAGCCCAAATTCCACCGTTGTAAGCGGATTGTCCGTGCGCGCTTATCTGCGACTCCACCTCGGTCAGAAACGGCTCGACAAACAGCGTCGAGTGCGCAGCATATGGCGTTCATCAGGTGTGGAGCCCGCGCTTCTGCGCGCGGGCGACTAATTCCAATAGACTGCACCGGGGCTCAACGGGCCACAGGCCCGCTCTCCCCAATCCAGACATCCTTCTATTGGTTTGGTCCGCCCAACATCCCTGACAGTGGCGGTCAACCTTAGTCCATCCCCAAAATCAAACACCAATTTCCCCTGTCTCGCGCGCGAGCCATTCCTCGCGGAGCAAATTGGCGTCTGATTTTGGCGCAGACATTTTCTTCGCAAATGTGGCCGATTGACAGCCCCATTCAGGGCCGTGGGTCGGGCTTTGCCCTCTCCCACTCTGTTCCGCCGAATACATGCGTATTCGGTCAGATCAGGTGGCCGAGGCGCAGCCCATCGGCGGAAGGGGGCGCGAAGCCTCAACCGCGTCACTTTGATCGAGGAGGCCACAAATGGCACCGAAGTTTGATGTTTATGCCCATGTCACCAACACCATTATTGCAGAGATCGAGGCAGGCACGCCGCCATGGCGCAAGCCTTGGACCGGAAGTGCGTCCGGCATTGCCCTGCCGACCCGACACAACGGGGAGGAGTATCGCGGGATTAATATCCTGATGCTCTGGGTCATGGCGGCCAAGCATGGTTATGTGTCCGGCCGCTGGATGACCTACAAACAGGCGCAGGAGCTGAGCGGCCAAGTTCGCAAAGGCGAAAAGTCGTCGACTGTGGTGAAGTACGGCACATTCACCCGAGAGAACGAGCTGGGCATTGAGGAAGAGCTTCCCTATGCGCGCGCCTATCGTGTGTTCAATGCGGATCAGATCGAGGGTTTGCCGGAGGATTACTACATCAGGCCCGAGGCCCCGCGCGACCTTGGGACGGCCGAAGATCCGGAACTTGAGGGGATTTTTAGCCGGACAGGGGCGGAGATCATCACCAGCGATGACCCGCGCGCCTATTACAGCCCCGCCAAAGATCACATCCACATGCCGCCAATTGCCACGTTTCACAATGCGGCAGGCTACTATGGGACCTTGGCCCATGAGGTGATTCACTGGACTGGCAGCGAAAAACGTCTGGAGCGGATCAAGAAATTTGCGAACCGCGAGGCCTATGCATTTGAAGAGCTGGTGGCCGAGATCGGCGCGTGTTTCCTTGGGGCTCAGATTGGCGTCGCGCCGGAATTCGACCAAAGCGCCGCCTATGTTGAAGGCTGGTTGAAAGCGCTCAAAGAGGACAAAAAGGCGATTTTTCGCGCGGCGTCCGAGGCGCAAAAGGCTGCTGATTTTGTTTTGCAAGCAGCAGGTCAGAGCAAGGAGGTGGCAGCATGATCTCGGACTATCACAGCGATGATTTTTCGACCGCACGTCTGGAAGACACTGTCAGCTTGCGAAGCGCGGCCCGTGAAGCGCGCGCCACGCTATACGCGGTCTTGAACCGGCTGGAGCTGAACGATCTGGACGGCGAGGAGCAACCCTATATCGACGATTGTCTTGGGGCTCTCGCTATCCTTGAGGAGGCGTTGCGATGACTGTGGAAGAGATCAAAGCAGCAGTGGACGCGGGCAACCGCGTTCACTGGATCAACAGCGGGTATGTGGTGACGCGTGATGGGCTCGGGCAATACCTCATCACCTTCACGCGGAACGGGTCAGCTATCGGTTTGACCAGTCGGGATGGCAACTGCCTGAACGGCAAGCCTGACGAATTTTTCATCAGTGAAAGCGCAGAAGTTTGCCATGAAGTATTCTGAAGTCAGCCAAGGGGCCCGAGAGGGCCGCGCCAGCGTGCATCTGCATGGGTTCTGCAATCTGCCCGATGGCGGGCAGGAGTACTGTGATGATCCAGCACTGATCGATGGCTGGGCGATCTATGTCAGGGTTGAGACCCCGGACGACCCGCAACAGCCCTTTGATCTGCACGAGCTGCCCGATCATCAAACCTATGCCAGCGCCGAAGGCGCGGCCTGCGCAATAGCGCTGCAATTGCTTGGCGATGCTGAGGCGTGGAACCACGACTAGTGGTGCCATGCCTTGCGCATGTGGCCGGGCTTTGCCCGGCGGTTGCAGCCTTTGGCTGCTCCAAACGGAATACAGGCAGTTGATTCAATATTATAATATTGAATCAATTATGGCGAAGTGCCATAACAGGGCTACCTGTATGATGCTGGCAAGAAATAGGGGTGATTACTTCACATGGGCCGACCGCGCGTACCACGGCACAAGCGACTGACGCAAAACCAACGTTTTGCGATCGTGCGCAAGCGTGCCGAAGGGGTGCCGATCGAGGATCTGGCCCGCGAATTCGGCGTAACGACCCGCAGTATCTTCTACACCTTGAAGGCTGATCAAAGCCGCAAGCTTGATGCGCGCGTACGCTCCGAACTGGTGAATGTCCGGCTCACGCCAAAGGAGCTTGCGAGCTTCGATGCGGTGCTGACGCGGCATGATATCGCCAGCCGTGCCGAGGGGCTGCGGCGGCTGATCTATGCATCGAACGATCTCTTCGTTCCTGACGATGAACTGGCCAACCAGATGCAGGGGTTATCGGCCTCGCTCAATCGCACCGGCAACAATATTAACCAGATCGCGCAGCGCCTGAACGAGGCAAAGCGCCAGGGCAAGACACCGCCTTATGGCAATTCTGCCCACGGCCAGGTCCGCGCTTTGGCCGGGCTGATCTTCGACATCGCGGACCAGGTGCAGGACATGGCGCAGCGCCGCCGCAGCGTGCTGTCCGCCGAGGTTGCCCGCGTTCTGGGAGGCTTTGCCGATGGCCCGGAATAGTGCCGTTGCCGCCGCGCAGGAGGCCTTTTTCGATCGCGACTGGAGCCGCATTCGCGGCAGCGTTCCACGCGCTCGTGCAAAGCAAATGGCCCGCGCCGCCATGGGGCATTCACCCGCGATCTTCAAAGCCATTCGCGACGGCGGAACGCACAACAAAACGCAGCTGCGCAACCAGCTGGAGTACCTGACCACCAAGTCGAGCTTCATCATCGACAGCCGTGGCACCTATGACGGCCAAAGCGTTCTGTCAGCCAAAGAAATCGAACAGGTCACGCGTCGGTTTTCAGCGCAGTGGAATGAGGGATTCCATCCCAAACTGGGGCATACCTCGCATCTCTTGATGGCCTTCCCAATTGGCACGCGCGGCGAGGATGTTGCCGAGATCACGCGCGAGATCTGCGAGCGGTTCTTTCAAGGCGAAGGCGGCCACTTCGACTATATCGCGGCCGTGCATGAGGACCGGGATCACCCGCACGCCCATGTCGTCCTGAACCGACGCAGCAAGGACGGTGAATTCTTCTTTCTGAAAGGTGGGCACCACTTCAACTACGACAGTTCCCGCGAGGCGATGGTTGAGGTGTCGGACCGCTATGGGTTGCGCCTTGAGGCAACGCGAAAGCTCGAGCGTGGCATCACGACGAAGAGGCCAAGCGACGTGGACCAACGTCGTGCAGAAGCTACGGGGCAGAAGCCGACCGAGCGTGAGCGTGTGGGGCCGGAGCTTGACCGTGCCTTGGCTGAGGTGACGCAGAACGCGCGGCTTTATCGCGGCCTGGCTGCCGAGGCCTCGCGCGAGAACCAGCATGACATTGCAGCTGCCTTGGACAAGGCCGCGACGCTTTTGGCGCAGGGCAAACCGATTGAAGCAGATGGAAAGGTATATGGCATGGCCGAAGAACAGCATTCGTTTGATGAGGTCGTGGATGCCTTTAACGACAAGATCAACCAAGCCGAACGCGTTGTGGCGGACGCCCCGGTAGAGCGGCGCGCGGCGCTTGAGCATGAGCTGAACGACATCTATCGTTCACTGTCGCATCTCAGCCCAATGGGAACGCAGTCCCATACCTTGCTCGAAGACGCGTCCCAAAGTGGGATCTATTCCGCTGCGAATATACGGGCCGAGGCCCAAGGCGTTTTGCAGGATTCAGCTCTTTCCGAACGTCTTCAGCAGGCTTTGAAAGGCACCGGAATTGACGCGCAAGAGGTGACGCGCCGCGTTGAAATCGGCGCAGGCAATGCCGCGCTTGAGCGGCAATGGCTTGGACAGGATTTGAAGGCGAATGCCGAGAAGCAAGGCTTTGACCTGTCACGCGCCGATGAGCTGGAGAAGGCGATCGACCGCCTTGACCAGGTGCACAGTGATCTGGGCCGTGTGTTGGCAGATGCTGAGGTTCTTAAAGACAGTGGGACGGTGGAGACCGACCGGCAGGAAGCCATCATCGACCGGCTGCCGCCGACCACTGCTGAAATCCTGAGCCGTATGACGGACGACCCAACCGCAGATCCATTCCGAAACGATCAGGAACGCGAGACTTTGCGTGCTGAGATGGAGGAACTGGTCGGTGAAGAGCAGGCACCCGACTTGGCGATTGGCGATGAGACCACGCTGGAGGAACATATCGAAGACCGCCTGGACCGGCTCTATGCGGCCAAGGCCTACCTGCAGAGCGATGCCCCTCTGGCGAACAGCGTGGCGATGGAGCACGTCCTCGACGAGATTGCCAATGAAGAAATTGATGTTCAACGCGAGCGGTACGTCGATGCCGATGGCGAAAAGGGTGTGACGCATGGGTAAGGCGCGGATCGCACTCGGCGTCACGAGCTTTGCTCTTCTCGGCGCGGTGCTCGGGTATGTTCTGGCGTCGGCGTTTCTCACGTTCCGCTGGTTCGGGGGCGGGGCGGATATCGACTTCCTGATGCTGGCGCGTGGCTATGGAGATTTTCGCACGACCCATCCGGCCGATACAAAAATCGTTTACTTGATCGTCGGGATCGGCACTGGTGCCGGTGTTTTGCTCAGCGCTGTCTTGATGAACGACGCGCTGACGAAGTTCGGTGAAACCCACTGGCAGCACATGTCCGAGATGAAACGGAACGGCTTTTTCGGCAAGCCTGGCCACGGCTTTGTCCTGGGCAAAATGGGCAAGCCGAAGAGCCGAAAACCCTATGTCATGTCCAAAGTCTTCCCCCATGCCCTGATCGTGGCCCCGACCGGACGCGGCAAGACCACAGGTTTCGTCATCCCGAACCTTCTGACCTACCAGGGCAGTGCAGTAGTGCTGGACGTGAAGGGCGAAAATTTCGAGGCGACGGCACGCCACCGGTCAGCGCAGGGAGACAAGGTGTTCCGGTTTGCGCCCACTGATTGGAAAGACGGCCGCTCGCATCGCTACAATCCTTTGCTGCGTATATCGGCGCTCGCAAACGTCGACCGCCAGCAGATGGAGTTGCAACTCTTGGCTTCGCTGTTCCTGCAAGCTGACAATGATCGGGTTCAGGGGCTTCTTGATGGCGGCATTGACTTATTCGTGGCGGCAGGACTTTTGGCGTTCGAGCGCAAGCGGCCGACCCTGGGTGAGATTTACCGCATCACCGCGTCTGGCGGGGACAAGCAGAAGGAATACCGCCGCCGCGCCGATGAAGTGGTCAACCCAGCCGCCAAGCTGATCTTCATGCGCATGGCCTCAACCAACAACGACACGTTAACGTCCTACCTGTCGCTCTTGATGACATCTGGCCTCAAGCAGTGGTCAAACCCAGCGATCGACCGTGCGACCGCAACGTCAGACTTCGATTTTCGTGATATCCGAAAGGAACCGTTTTCGGTCTATCTTGTGGTTGAACCGCTGATGGTAAAACCGCTCGCGCGGTTGATCCGCTTGTTCTTCTCGGATTTGCTTGCGTCGCTGCAGGACCATGAACCTGGCAAGGACGAGCCTTGGCCTGTGATGATCATGCTCGATGAATTCAATCGCCTTGGCAAAATGCCGATCGTTCTCGATAGCATCGAAACCCTGCGGTCCTACCGGGCCAACCTTGCGATCGTCACACAGACGATCCCGGCTTTGGACGAGATTTATGGCGAGAATGCCCGACGTGCCTTGCAGGGCAACGCGGGCATCAAGCTCTATCTGACCCCCTCAGATGAGAAGACCATCGAGGAGCTGAGCAAGGCAGTCGGCAAAACCACCAAGCGCGTTGTGACCCGCTAACGGTCGGTCGGCCGCAACCCTTTCGCCGGTCGCAGCATGTCTGAGCGGACCGAAGAAACCGCGTTGCTACCCGAGGATGAGGCTCGGCGCATGGATCTTGATGACATCGTTCTGGTGGTCGACGCGCAAATGCCCGTGCGCGCCAAGCGGATCAAATACTATGAGGATCGGTTCTTTAAGCTGATCTTCGACAAGCAGGCTGGCGATTTGCCATATCCCTCTGCAGGGGATCAAATGCGCGGCCTGCAGGGGCAAATCAAGGCGCTGGAGGCTAAGATTGGTGCGTTGGAAGTGCCTAAGGTGGTGCCCTTAGAGGGATCTCAAAGTAGCGGGAGGCGACGTGAAGAGATCGATGATTTGGCCAGCGAAGAGCCGGAGGTGACTTCAGGCAACAAGCCTAGTCGGGGCGAATATCAGGCGGGAACAGATCGGGTGGAACGGTTCACGGCGGAGGCGGCTCAGCTTTGAAGAGTGTTTTCCCTGCATGCGCTGAAATATCGACAGTTCTGATTGTGACGCTGAATGGCAATCGTTCGTGATTGCTTCAGTGAAGTATGAACCAGACCGATATGCAATAACGGATCGGAAGCTTTCCAATGAGTTTGTCTGAGAGACCTTTATTGGCGGACGCATCCAAGGCCTTTGGCAACCTCGCCTTGACCTACCAACCCGGCAAAATGCGTGTATCGACCTGTCATCACACGCACTTGGCCTGCGATGATCGATTCATGAACATCTGCTTTTCGAGCGTAAGCTTGTATCTTTGCTTTGGAAATATTCCCAAGAGCTCGGCTGAGCTCATCATGAATGTCGTCCGGCACTAGCGCACTACGTGCCAATCTGTTTGCTTCATCTTCCATAGTTGGATCATTGCCGAATGCTCCGGTTGATCCCTCTGTCTCGTCAATTATCATGCCTTCGTCAGCCAAATGCCGCTCCACGTGCACACATTCATGCAGCAGTGTGAACCAGAAGTTATCTAGTCTGTGGTGGCGCAGGCTAACAGCGATTGCCGGTTTGCCACTCGGCAGACTGAAGCATGCGCCGTCGATGTGTGTTTTCTTTAAGCAAGGCACATAGACTGGCGTGATGCCTACTTCGTCGAGCCTGCGAAATGCACGTTTGGGGCCGTCGGAGTATAAACTCAGCTTGGCGATCTCGCGCCTAAATTGGTGCCCCACATCATCCGTGTTAAAGTCATTGGCGCTCTCACAATTAATTGCATCACCCATAGCTTTCATAAGCCATGCGTTTACAGAATAAGGATTGGGCTCTTTGTTATCTGCGCCACGGAAGCGAACACCGGCAAATTGAGGAGTGGATACTCGAGCTGCCGACATAAGGTTTCGAATGCGGCTTTCGATCTCATCAGCTTTAGGCCTTATGTGTCCTAGCCAGCCTAGCTTGAACATTTCCGTGATTGGAAAAGACTTCCAGTCAACGTTTGGGCAAGGTTCGGGCAGGGTTGCTTCAACTTTTCCAAGAAGCACGTCCGCCGGAATCCCTAACTTCTCATGAAGTGCCCGCATCATATCCAAGGAAGGCTTGCGCTTTCCATTTAGGACTTCTGAAACACGCGATTTGGGGAAATTGATAACGGTGGCAAGTTGGCTGCGGTTGATCCCTAGTTGATCAATGCGAAACTCAATCGCTTCTGCGGGTGTCGGAAGCTGAACTGGGAAATGTTCGCTCTCATATTTTTCGACCAAAATCGCCAGAACTTCGAGGTTGCGAACGCCCTCTTCAGAAAGCTCATCCTCCAACATCAGCGCGTCGATCTGCTCCATAGCCCATGCATGGTCAGTTTCGGTTTTGATTGGTCTGATGTCTAGCTTTTCCATGTAACTGTTCCTACGTCGATCTCATCGTACTCTTTATGGGTTCCGATGAACTCAATCTTTATGACTCCAGCTTGGTAGTTGATCCGAACTACTAGTCTGAAATGGTTCCCCTTTATTTTGAAGATCGTTGCCCCGTTGCCTTTCCCGATCGGTCTTGCATTAGGGTATTGAGCCTTTAGTTCGCCAGGGTTCTGCCACTTTGCTACGATTGCTTCTTGGTGCCATGCCCGGAGAGCGCCAGCCGCCTCGTTCCCTCGCTTGTGTGTCGTGATGAAGTGTTCGATCCTTTCTTTTGATACAACCTTCATCTCAAAGTTACCTGTTTGGTTATCACTTATTGATTACCATTTTGGTAACTACGCCCCAGATAGCGGTTGAAGACTGCTTTGGCAATAGGGTTTGACCTACTTCTTTAATGATGTAAGGGCGCAGGTTGACCGCCTCCTTTACGAAGTAAGAAAAGTGCAGCCAAAAGTGGTGCGTGCTTTGTTGGCGAGTTTGCGTCTGCAATAAGAACTGCTTCAAATCTTTGCATCGACAATGAATTCCGGTCTGAGGATGACGGCAAAGTAACGATCTTACTCCAACCGCTTCGCACGCTCAGCCACCCGCTGAACCATCGAAACGGTCGCGCCACCTGCCTGGCGTAGTCCAGCCCCGGCGATCTCAGCATTTGACCGCGTCCCAAACCTCGCCCGCGCCCGTGACCCTTTGGTGCCAATCAAGCCCTTTGCGAACCCGCCGGGACCGGGAATGCTCGGTGGTCCGGCCATCATGAAATTGCCTGAGATAGAGCGCACGATCAGCGGGGTGGCGATGATCATGCCGCCTGCGAGGAACATCATCATGAAGAATGGGACCAGAGCGCCGATGTTGCTCGCGCCGGAGGGATCTCCGAGTTCGGCCATGAGCGAGCGCGACATGCCGACGACAGTGGAAAACACTCCTGCGATCACGAGGGGGTAGAGCGCGTAGGATACCGTGCTGGACAGCCAGCGGTGGAAGTAGTCCTTGCTGACGTCGAACAGCGACAGCGCGATCATGATTGGGGCGATGCCGATCAGGAACGCCAGCATGATCTTCGCGAAAATCAGAACAAGCCCGCAGAGCGCGCCGATGACGCCCAAAAGGAACGCACCAATCGCGCCGATCAGGGCTCCGGCCATCCAATGCATGTTGTCTCCGGCCGCATTCAGGTAGTCGCCGAACTCTTCGATGAGATCGTCAAAGGCCCCAGCAAAGTAAGACGCGCCTGCACCGCCGCCGCCGAGCCCGGCCACCATGCCACCCGCGAGCTGGTCGAGCCCGTCAATGAGCGCGCTGGCCACCGCGTTAAATTGGACCCAGTTCATCGCAAATAGAGAGATGAGCATGAGCTTGAAAGCGAACCAGAACGCGGTTCGCCCATCCACGGATTTGTACTGAAACACCATGTTGAGAAAGACGCCGATCACGGCGAGCGTCGACGCCAGGGCAATGACGCCGCCAAGCTGACCAGCGACGTTGCCAAAGGTGGTTTGGGCTGCGTCATCTAGAAAGTTGTCGGTTGTCTCAACCATCCAGGTGACGACGCCCATCGGATCCTCCTCGGTTAGGTTTAGGCGCTAGAGCCGGTGCAACGCTTCAAGAAGGCCTTCAGGATATGCTCGCCGTCAAAGTCCGGCACGACGGAGACCAGTTCCCAGCCATCCTGACCAAGGGCGGTCAGCTGCGCTTCGATCTTCGGTGGCTTTGTCTTGGCAGTGTTGATGAGTTCGATCTTGTATTCAAACATGGGCTGTTTCCTTTGAATGGGCCGGATCAACCGGCAGGTAGAATTCGGTGATGCCGCGCGCGCCTTCATGGCGACCGGCTTGAATGATCACATCGATCGAGCGGGTGATATAGCCGTTCATGTCCTGGTAGGTCATGGGCACATCGGTTTTCAGGGCTGCGATGGCGAGACGCTGAACTGCCAACTGAGGTGTTTCAGCATGCAGTGTGGTGAGTGAGCCGCCATGGCCGGTGTTTATAGCCTCAAGGAAGGTCATGGCCTCTTTGCCGCGCACTTCGCCCAAGACGATGCGGTCCGGCCGCATGCGCAGGGTGGAGGTCAGAAGGACATCAGCGCTGCGCGAGGCCTCATCGCGGTCAGACATCAGCGTGACGACATTAGGCTGCGCCGGACGCAACTCGGCGGCTTCTTCGATCGTGATGATGCGCTCGTCGGCGGGCACGAAGGAGAGGATTTTTCGCGCCGTGACGGTCTTGCCGGTCGAGGTGCCGCCGGAGACGATCATGTTGAGCTTGTGGTTGACGCAAAACTTGATCGCGGCGTCGATGTCGCCAGTCGCCACAACATCGCGCAGCTCGGCATTGCGCTTACGTCTTGCTCCCTCGTTGCTGCGTTCTTTGCCGAACAAGTAGGACAGCTTGATCTGGTCCAATGGCAGGTCCGTAAAGAACCGCAGGGATATTGCGTAACCGCCATCAACGGCTGGGGGCTGGATGACTTGCGCGCGGATCGGGCGGCCGCGATAGATGATGCTGACCGACACGATCGGCTTGGTCCGGCTGAGCGTGGTGTTCGCGGCGGAAGCAATCTGATTGCCAAGGTCTTTGATCTCATTTTGGGAGAGCGGTCGATTGATTGGCCGCATGAAATGATCGCCTTCAAACTCGGCCCACAGCGTGCCGTCAGGGTTGATGCAAAGCTCGATTAGCTTTGGATCATGCGCCTCGGGGATCTTGTCCATCGAGCTTTGCAGATAGCTGGCCGCCATGATCAGAACATCTCCAGATCGCGGTCGACCATCACGGTGACGCGGGCACCTTGATCGACATAGATCACGGGCGAGACGGAGAGGTATTCGCCAATCACGGTTTGCGCGCTGTCTTGGAGGTCTTCGCCAATGCCCTCGAGGACATCTGACGCGATCTCGTCTTCGGTGTTCTGGGCTGCCAAAGCTGGCAAGGCTCCGATCAGCGATATCAGGGCGGCGGACCCAAACCGCGTGCCAAAACGGCTGTCGACAAAGCCAGTTGTGCCGGACCGCCCCAGTTCATCACCACCGAAAGCGCTGATTTCGACGGTCTGGTTGCTGGGCAGAATGATCCTGTCCCAAGCGATCGTCACGCGTTGTTGTGCGATATCGAGGCCAGATTGATAGCGCCCGATCAGGCGTGCGCCGCGCGGGATCAGGATCCGTGAGCCGTCGTAAGCATAGACATCTTCAGAAACCAATGCGCGGACCTGACCGGCGAGCGAGCTGTCGATTGCTGTCTCGAGCACGGCCTGGATCATCGTGCCCTGAACGACGGTGTTTGACGGGTTCACAATCAACTGGGCTTGCGTCACCTCAGCGGGTTCAGCGCCATTGCGGACAAAGTCTGTGTCACCATCAAGCCGCCGCTGTTGCGCGGCGGTATCATTGTTGCCGCTTCCAGTGCCGCCAAAGGCGATAATTGGGCTGGCAATACGCGCTTGCAGTTCCTCAAGCTCGGCTTGCCGCCGCCGCTCGAGCTCTTGCAGACGCAGCTCCTCGGCCGTGGGGCCGGTTGGTGCGGGCGTGCGCGGGGCTTCCAGGCGCGCAAGCTCCAGATCGTTCTGCAGGCGCTGTATCTGACGTGCGCGTTCTTCCAACTCTTCGCGCAAGGCGGCTTGCGTAGCAGCGGCCTCACTGCGCAGGGCATCGATTTCTGCGCCCAGGGTACCCAATGCCTCGAGGTCGACGGTTGGCGCTTCAGGTATCGGCGCGTTGCGCAGGGCTTCAAGCTCGGTGCGCATGGCGTCCATTTGCGCGCGCAGCTCGTCTGTGTCGCTGTCTGGCTCTGACACCGCTGGCGGCGGAGAAGTGTCAATTGGCGCAGGGGGTGGCTCAAGCGCACCAAACCCCGGACCCGCCGCTTGGAATTCATCTGATGATGCGGTTTCCAAGCTTTCGGGTTCAGAACCGCCAGAGAACAACAGCAAGAGACCGCCAAGGGCAGCGATTGCCCCAATGCCGAGCGCAAAGGTGATCAAAGATGGGCGCGCCGTTGGGTTTTGTGGTTTACCTTCAAGCGCTTCGAGGCGCTTCTTAAGCTCAGCTGTCTCACTCATCCTGATTTGCCTCGCTCATCTCTTGGACGCAGATCTCGTCCTCACCAAGCCTGAGAACCCATCGATCGCTGACGCCTGACACGCGGATAACGCCATCAGGTCGGGCCAGAGCATTCACGCTGCGCTCGTTGCCACCGGACCAGCGAAAGATCGCGGGTAAAGGCGCATTTGTGGAAAAGCGGAAATAGGTGAAGTTGCCGTCATCCCAAATCTCGCGCGGCGTGATCTCGGATCGCGCGCTGACGCCATAGGCGTGATTTGCAGGTTGGCTTGCTGCCACACGCGATTGCTGTGGAGCGGGCTCGGGATAGGAAAAGCGAATGACATAGAACGTCGGCGAACTCGCCTCGGTCACGTTGAAATAATAGCTGCGCCGGTTGGTGTAGACGGTGATATTGGTATGCGCGCCGCGCGAAACCGGTTTGATCGCGAAGGCCTGGCCACCGGGCACGCCGTCCAAAAGGAACCCTTCAGTGTCGCCCGCAATGATCGAGCGGATGGTCTCGCCCTGGCCAAACTCAATGCTGGTCACATGGGTCAGGCTGGTGCGGATACGGTAGACCTGCCCGTCTTGATAGGTGGCCAGCCGGACGCGGGCATCAAAGGGGCCTTGGCGCGGCTGCGTTTCGGCATAGGCGGTGCCAGCAAGCGGAACAATTAAAGCGAGGATCAGGAATAGGCGGCGCATTGGTTACTCCAGACGATCTGAGCGGATCGCGTATTCGGTGACAGTGAAGCCGAAAGGGTTCTGCCAGACATCATCGATCGACCGGCTATTCTCGGGCCGAAACTCAAACATCAGGGTTGCGGTGAAGAGCCCGTTTTGAGTGCCGCGCGGCGAGTTCAAGCGCTTGCGCAGACGCACCTGGGCACGGTTGGCGCTGACATGGGTGATCGACAAAACCTCTACATCAAGCCGGGCCTCTGTACCGTAGCTATCCGGCGGATAGGCCTCATGGCCGCTAGTCCAAAGCGCGCGCAGCCCTGCGGCGGCCGCGCCGTCCGACTGGTCCAGGACCCGCCGCACCCGCACATCATTGTCGAGCTGATTGTAAGTCTCTCGATCAATCACATAGCGGTAGACCTGTGCCTCGATGATAGCGGGGCGTTCCGTGAGTGAGACCGCTTCAACCATGGCATTGAGGAGGGCCATGCCGGTTTCGCTATCAAAGGGCACGATCATGGGCGGCGGGTCCACCTCGAACAGGGCGACAAGAGCAGCGGCGAGGCAACCTGCCATGCCAAACCCCATGCCTGTCAGTCCCAGCTTCTGCCACATGAGCTCGCGTCGCTGTGCGCCGTAGACGAGCTCTTCTTCGATGATTTCTGCCTCGCTGTTCATGGGATCAATCCGCGCGCAGGTCTGGCAAGGTGAAGTCCATGTAGCGGCGCTCTTCGGCCAGCGTCGCGGCATCGACCACGCCTGATTGGCCCGCGCCAACGGTCTGGATGGCTTCAAGCTCCCACATGCGCGTCATGGCAATGGCCAACTCTGCCGTGACACGGGTGTTGTGATCGACGGCTTCTTTGAGCGTTTCCATGTCGGGGATCAGCGAGACCAGCTGTTCGACCCGTTCGAGGGATTGCGCCGCCTCTTCGTAGCTGTTCTCAGCGGCTGCTGACATCACCGCCCCGGTGCTCGCCTGGCTGGCAATGCGCTCCGCCCCCGGATTGCCGCTGCTCGCCATGTCGGACAGGCTGTCTTGGTCAAAGCCTGCGTCCTCCAAGGCTTGCGTCATGCGGCCTTCCATCTGAGAGGCCGCGTTGCCGACGAGGCCGGTGAAATCGCCGCTCTGGATTTGCCTGATGGTGCCCAGAAGATCGCCGAATTCCTGATCGAGAAGCCCATCGAGATCATCACCCATGGCCATTTCAATGACATCTGTCGCGCCGGTCAGGGCGGCGTAGGTCTCGTTAAGCGTGTCGAGTTGCTGCTGCACCAGATCGAGCTGTTCGAGAAGCGTGTCGAGCTGGTCGGTCTGGATCCCGAAATCCTCCAGCATCTGCTGCAGCTGGCGAATTTCCTGAGCAATGTTGCGTGTGTCGACCGTTGGCACGCCTTGGGCAGACAGGGGTGAGGCAGTCATCAATGCGCAAGTGGCAACGGCAGAAAGAAAGCGGATCATCGGAGTGCCTCCAGATCGAATTGCATGAAGTTTTGTTCGCGGGCCTGCGCGGCCACCATGGCCAGCTCTGCTGCGCTAAGCGGGCGGGTATGGGTGGCCTTGAGGCGCGTGCGGATCGCGATCAGGCGAGCGAGTTCGGCCCGCGCATAGGTGTTGAGCGACATGGCCGCGTGAATGTCATCTGTCTCGCCAATGCGGGTGACGATGTCCTGCACGCGCAGCGCGGCCGCTTGCACGGAGACCAAGGAGTAGTCGCCATAGACCCCTGCGCTGAAAGAGGTGAGGCTCATGGTCGAGTTGGCAAGCAAGACGGGATCAATGGTGCCGAGCGCGTCAACGCCGCCCACGCGGGCAAGGTAGAGATTGTAGCGCTCGGGGATCACCTGAACGTAGTGTTGGGTCTCAGCAAAGGGCGGCACGCCGCCGTAGCGCTGCACATTGCCGGGACCGGCATTGTAGGCCGCGAGCCCGTGTATGATGTTGCCGTCAAACATAGCGAGCATCTGGGCCAGATACCGTGCACCTCCGGTGACCTGGATGTAGGGGTTTTCGTAGTAGGCTGGGTAGATACCCAGATCCTGTGCGGTGCCGGGCATGATCTGGGTGAGGCCAAACGCGCCGACCGGGGAACGCGCCCCGATGGTGAAACGGCTCTCTTGCCAGATCAGCGCCTGCAACAGGCAGCGCCATTGCTTGGGCGATAAGCCCGCCGCGCGCACACCTGACATATGATGCGTTTCCTGAGACGCACGAATGATCAGCTGCTCGATTGAGCCGGACGCATCGCCGAACATCTGGCCCGCGCCGGGGTTTGGGTCGACCGGACCATAAAGCGTGTCTGCGGCACTCTCTGGTGATGAACCAGCTTCCAAACTCGCGACCAGCGTGCCCGAATTTCCGCTAGCAAGCGTCGTGGCATCAAGGATGTCTTCCAGCGCCTGGAGTTGTTCCTGCTCGAGCGCTTCAAGCTCTTCTTCTTTGGTTAACCGATCCCGTTGCAGCGCCAGATCTTGTTCGCTTTGCTGCAACACGCGCTCGCGCTGCAGGAACATGCCCGCATCAAAGGTCGGCACGCCTTGAGCATAGGCCACTGGCGCGGCGAACCACACCAAGCCCGCAAAGATATACAGGCGGTGCCTACCCACCGAGACCACCAATTGGGCCAAGCAGCTCGAAATTACAGTTGCTGCGGCTGACTTCGGCAAAGGAGTTAAAGCATTTGGCTTCGGATGGCCGATATTCCGCACAGGCTGTCAGGGTCAAAAGGGTGAGGGTCAGCACGCAAAGTCTAAGCATCAATTTGTCTCCAAAAATCTGGGTTCTGGCGATAATCCGCGCCGACCAGCGCTTCGCCTTTTTCCATGCCGCCAAGGATCGTGAGGTAAGGGCCAAGGGCGCTTAGATCGGCATCGATCACGACGGAGCCTTGATCGTCGCGCACCAACGCCAGGCGAGAGTTGCTGCCGGTGCCAAGCAGAACGCTGAGCTCTTTTTCAGTGAGGCCCAGCATGGTGTAGTCGCTGGCCGAGGCGCGGATGTTGGGTAGCAGAAGCTGCGTCGGAACGGCCTCGACAATCGTTTTGCCGGTGCGGGTTTTCTCAAGCTGGCTTGCGTATTGGGTCATCATGACAACGACGGCATTCTGTTTCCGCGCCGTGACCAGCCAGTTGCTGAGCCGGTCGGCAAAATACGGGTTGTCGAGCGCCTTCCAGGCTTCATCGATAATGATCAGCGTCGGTTTGCGGTCCTCGATCACCCGCTCCACCCGCCGAAACAGGTAGGACAGGACCGCCATGCGTTCCTTCTCGCTTTCGCTGTCGAGAATGCCGGTCAGGTCGAAGCCCACGACATCACCATCGAGTGAGAAGGTATCCTCAGAGCTTTGCCCAAAAATCCAACCGTAGCGGCCATCAGCGGTCCATTCCTGAATCCGTTCGAACAGATCCCCTTCGTCAGCTCCCGCCACAAAGAGTGAGGCCAAGTCCTGCCAGTTGCGCAAGTCGGCATCGCTCGCCCCGGCGTTCTGGCGCACCACTTCTTGGATGCGATTAATTTGAACTGGGCTCAGCGGCTTGTCGGAGCGATGCAAAAGGGTGGCCAACCAATCGGAGAGCCAGGCTTGCCCGCGCCCGTCGATTTCAGTGCGCAGTGGGTTGAGGCCAGTGGCTTCACCGGCCTTGATGGCGCTGTAGCGCCCGCCATTGGCCCGCACGGCCATTTCCATGCCCGCGCGATAGTCGAAAACGAAGACGCGCGTTTCGCAGCGACGGGCTTGGGTCATGAGGAAGGCCGACAACACAGATTTGCCAGAGCCAGGGCGGCCGAGGATCAAGGTGTGCCCGCCTGTCGGCTCTTTGTCCGGCTGACCTGTCTCATGGTAGTTAAAGAGAAAGCCCGCACGCTCTGGCGTCGGGAAGAGGGTGATCGGTTTGCCCCAAGGTACTTTTTGTCCGGGTTTGCCCAGTTGACCGCGATGCAGCGCTGCGAGGTCGGCAAAGTTCGTGTTCGTGATTGCGGCCTTGCGGCTGCGCATCTGCCCATTGCCCGGATGCTGCGCGAAATAATGGGTCCGAGCCGCGAAACTCTCGTTCACCAGATTGACGCCTTCACTGGCCGCGATGTTGCGTATTTCGGCGGCTATCGCTTCCAACTTTTCCTCGGTTTCGGCGAAAACCGTCACCGTCAAGTGATGATCACCAAAGCTGAGCCGCTTGGATTCCAGATCATCCAGCGCATCGACCAGTTCTTCAGCAACGGAAATCGCGCCGTCATCGCTGGCCTTCATCAAACGCTGTTGGCGCTTGATCCGGCTGGCCATAATGTTGCTGTTGATCGGCGTGAAGGAATGCGTGACCACCAAGTCGACGGGCAGGTTCAGCTCATCGAACATGGTGCAGCTGGTTTTGGCCGGGTAGGTCTTAATCGCAAAGCTGGTGCCAAATCGCTTGCCCGCCGTCCCATCGTCGAGCGAAAAGCCGCGCCCCTGAAACGTGACGCGCGTGTTGGCCACATCCTCGGCAATGATGCCAAAGCGGGATTTTGCGAAGAGCGGTCGCTCCTGGCCAATATTGAGCGCGCCTAGGAAACCCAGAAGTTCGCCGCATTCGGCTCCAAGAAGGCGCGGGTTCATCTCTGCAAAAGACGAGAGCAGAAAACCAACGACCTCCTCGAGCTTGCGCAGCTGCTTGGCTGTCTGGTCTTTCAGGTGTGAGATTGAGTCTGAACGTTTCAGGCGCAGCCGTGCGCCGAGGGGCGGACGTTTCAGTACTGTGAGCGTGAGAGTCTTGTCCCGCAGACCCGCCTGCGCCATGGCCAGCTGCCAGCGGGTGTCCAGCGCTTGCGCAAACCCTTCGTAGGGCACCGGTGGCAAAGCGGTCTCAATCGCCTTGGAGACCTTGTGAACGTAGAAACCGTACTCTGGCCCGATCTGCGCAATGATCGCCGCGAAGAGCGCGCGGATCTTCTCCAAATGCGCGTCATCGCTGGTCATGCTGTTGACGCCATCAAGACGGATGCACTGGAACAAAGCATTGCCGCGCGTGCGGATCGTCACGTCATTCACCAGGCTGACGTAGGGTAGGATGCTGGCCATCGGGCGCTCTTTGCGCGCCCAGTCCGGCAGCACGGCAAGATCATCCGAAGGATCACGGGGCATAGCTGTCCCCCGAATGGATTTTGCGGTTCGGGGTCGGTGGCGTTTCCTGCAGCGTACTGACCATCACTTCAAGAAAGGCCGGATCCCAATCCGCCGCTTTCCACAGTGCGGGATAGGCCAGAGCGGCAATGATGATCACCGGCCAGCTCTGGACCCACAGAAACAGCAATACAAACCCGAAGAGCCAGACCATGGCATACATGATCGGCAAGCCGATGAGCTTTGGCGGTCGGATCAGGCCGAGGAAGAGGCGGGATTGCGTTGCCATACCGGATTTACGCGCCCCAGATGGCGGTCACGATGGTCGGCGCAGCTGCAATGCCCGCAATGGCCACCAGCACCCAATGGGCTTGGCGGAAATCCAGAATGCCAAAGAGCCAGGAGAGGAACACGCCGATCAAGGCCAAGGTGCCGATGACAATGCCCAGGGGGCCGGTGATCGTGTCGACGATGCCCTGCAACAGGTTCTGCACTGGCGAGAGGTCGATGCTCTGCGCAAGGGCGGGATTGGCAATCATCAAACTGGCCAGAGCCAGCGACAGGATCGTGCGGAAATGTATGTGCATCAGGAGGCTCCAGTCAGTCGATCACGCACAGCCATGACACGGCGCACGTGGTTTTGGGTTTCTCGGTACGGAGGAATGCCGCCATAGCGCGCGACCGCGTCTGGTCCCGCGTTATAGGCAGCGAGCGCGAGTTCGGGCGTGCCGAACTGCGCCAACATCATCAGAAGGTAGCGTGCAGAGCCATCTAGATTGGCCTGCCAATTATGCGGATCGACGCCGAGCTGCGCGGCCGTCGCAGGCATCAATTGTCCGAGGCCTATCGCGCCTGCGGAGCTGCGCGCATTGGGGCGATAAGCGCTTTCGATCTCGATATTGGCTTGGAAGAGGGCCTGCCATTCCGTCACCGACAGCCCGGCACGGCGCAGTGCGGGGTGCCCGCCATAGCGATGCGCGGTGCTTTCAAGGGCTACAAGGATTTCGGGGCGGGGAACTGCGCGGGCGGGTGCAGGAAGGCGAGCTTCAGGCTCAGGCCCTGCGAAAACGATCAGCTCAGGTGGGTTTGCGCCAATCCCGTCGACATAACTTTGCGCAAAACCTGATTGGGGTGCTTTGGTCTCCAGCTGGCCATCGGCCCGCATGGAAAGCACGAAGCCTTCAGAATAGGCGGGGGCAGCAAAGAATGCTGCAAGTACGGCAAGTCGTTTAGCCTTCGTCGTACAGGTTGTGCGAGGCGATCTTGCCTTCGACCATTGGGATTGAGACGATCGAAACACCAAGCCCGGCAAGGAAGCTGGATAGGCCGTTGATTGTCTTGAACTCTCGCGCAGCCATGTTGTTGCGTGCCGTGACAAGCAGGCGACGCGTCTCGCCATCTGGCGAGACGCAATGCACGGTCCAAACTCCGGACCACTGAGCACCTGTACGTTTGGGCGTAACCCGGCACACAACATCCGCCGAATGACCCTCGGCAAGCAGCGTGCGCAGCCCATCTTCACTGACAACATTGGGGGCGTCTTGCATCAAATTCATAGGATCGAGCCTTGCAGAATTGTGCATTAGCCCGGCAGTCCCTCATGGACTACCGAACCGATACAATATTATAATCTTGCAATCAATATGTGCAATTTGCGATATTGCGCCCTTCATGCGTTGAAACAAATTTACTGCAACGGAGTGGCTGAGCCAAGATAATATGGCGCTTTTGAAACGAACATGGGCGGTTATGGTCGTTGTGAGCTGGGGATCTGCCGCGATTGCGGGCACTTGTGTGCCGCCTACGCCGCCTTGGATGCCGACCAATGCCGACGACGTGCGGGCCTATGCTGACCTGTTGAGGCACGATGCGGAGACGTATTTTACCGATGTCGAGCGCTACTTCCGTTGCCTGGATCAGCAGCGGCGAGAGGTCTTCGAACAAGCGCGCGAGGTCAGTGGAGACTATGCGCGCGTTCTGGAGTTCCTGGACGACATGAGGAATTGAAATCAGCCCTCATGTAGAGAAAGCTGTCGTTCACTAAAGCAGCGGCGAAGGTCGCGAACGCTGAGTTGCGAGCACTTTTCCGTAGATTGCAATTCGCCGTTTGCGTTGAAGCGTGTCTTAGGGAAATTCGCTACCGCTGGCCGGGTCCAGCTACCGCATTAAGCTCCTCAGATTATTCGCCAGCCATTCTGGACCTGTCACGGTTTT
>NZ_JBLWBA010000009.1:0-20554 GCF_048285585.1 Sulfitobacter sp. SBS6
ATCAAACCGTGACAGGTCCATCGGCCACCACCTGATGAAGCGGAAGCTCAACGTTTTCGGTGAGAAACGAGCGTTCATAGAAGTCTAAAACGGCTTCTGCAGCCTCGGAAATATCGTAGCCACGCATGTCGAGTTCGTCTTCGTCGTCTCGCGGCAATGGTTCGCTAGCGTAGGGAAGCTTTTCAAGAAATTGCTCCGGGTCAAGCTCTTTCCACCCCTGCGTTGGGTCTACATGAGATACCCCGCTCCAAAATAGGTCGGTTCGAGCTTTCGAAAATTTAAGCCGACCAGATTGAAAGCCATTGAAAGTCGCCGGATCCAAAAGTTCTTTAGACGGCAAATCGCCACTGAAATGCATTGCAAGAACAAGAGAGAAGTTTTCAGCATCTTTTCGTTTCTCAAAATAGACGCCTGCGTCACCGAGAACAATTCTACTTAAGCCGGTGAGGCCCTTACCAAGAAGGCTTCCTCGTCTAATTATCCGATAGCCTGAAGCTGTGTCACCTTCGACTTCAATACTGCCTTGTGGATGGGAGCCGGTCTCATCCCAGATGTTCAGCCAGACATTTCCAGACTTTTCTTCGTGGCTTTGGTATTTATTTTTATGCACGTCAGCACCTCCCGCCTAGTCGCGACGCTACTCGTAACAAAGCAACAAGTTCAAGGTTGGCAATTCTGCGGATAGCCGAGATGCTTCGGGCTCTAGGATCGCCACTTGGGATACTGTGCAAATAACTCCGGCCTCTATCCTCGTTTTACGCCTATGTCCGGTTCAAGGGGGGGATCTGAGCAGTGTGGTGTCATGGGATTGCTGTCATCGTATAATGCAGCCTGAGTTTCACCGTTGTCCCACTGGTACAATAGGCCGATTTCTTCACCTGTTTTGATGCATGAAATACGGCCGATGGCGTCGGCCGTCGTGCGAACACTCTCAAGTTCGGGCAAAACTAGCCCCTCTCGTTAAACAATTCCTTTGGGGCAACATCGAGGGCAAGCGCACTCTGCTCCAGAATATCGATTGATGCTGAATTCTTGGCGAGTTCGATCTCGCTGATGTAGCTGCGGTCCACGTCCGCAGCCAAAGCTAGTTGTTCTTGGCTCATACCTTTGGAATTTCTTAGATTCCGGATGTTTAGCCCTACTTGTTCCCTCAATTTCATGGCCTGTATTCGGCCAGATCATAGGAACCGCTCTACGGAATATATTCCACAAAACGCACGCGAGCATCACAAACGCAATGCTCGCATATGGTGTGAAGGTCGGGATTGGAGGTAGTGTATCAATAATGCAATAATGTAATCAAAAGGCATTGATTGATATGCGGTACAAACTTATCAGGAATTGGACTGCCGGAGTTGCTTTGGCTCTGCTTTCAACCGTGGCTCCACAAGCGGCAAAGGCCTATCAGGTTGACTGCGCCATTCTGCTTTGCTTGGCTGGTGGGTGGCCCGCGTCCGTAGAATGTGCCCATGCCCGCGCCGTGTTTATCCGTCGGATCACGCCCTGGCCGATTGAGCCGCCGTTGCAAATCTGGCGTTGCCCGATGGGTGTTTCTGAACGTGCGCCCCTGCAAAGCAGAGCCCCTAAAATCTGGGAGGCCAGCAACCAAATCGGCCAGACACTTGGCCAAGTCATTCTGGCAAAGGTGGTCGAAGGCGGTGCCGATATCGACATCAGTAGCTTGGAATTCGATTTCGTGCGCTCGATCCGTGTCTGGGATGTTCGGCACTACAGCCATCGCGAACGTGGTCGCGACGATGATTGTTCTGAGAGCTACAATATGCGCCTCGGGACCTATGGCACGCAGGGCGAATTCGGTTGGCAGCGCACGACACCAGCTGCTGCCCCGCAATGGGTTCTGCCGTCACGGCGCTGTTCGTCATCAAATTGGCGGCGTGGCGTCGGCGTCGAATGGGAAGATCACGAAGGCAACCACGGATATGAGTGGGTGGCCTACTAATGCCTAGTACCCCTTTTTCCGTTCCCGTTTTGCCGTTTGGTGACTTGCGCTGTTGTTCGACAACGAGGGAAGGAAGAGCACCCAAGGAACGGTTTGTCGTCTGGCCCCATTCGGAGAACCATGGTGCCTTGACTGCATGTTGGACATTTCGCCCCTTCAGCTATGGGGTCTTTTAGTCGAATGGCTTTCGCCGCAGAAGCGCCGCCTCTACCAACCGAAAGTAGTCGCTTGGTGTAATCACATTCTGGATGCGCGCTGCACGCTTCAAAAGGTCCAAATCGTCCGTTCTTTTGGCTGAGTGTGCCAGCCCCGCATTTTGGGCAGACCTTCAACGTAGCCTTTTCGCTTTTGATCTCGGTGTGCCCGTCTTTGGCGAGCTCGACTACAAACCGCGAAGGCTTGTCCTGCAATGTATAGATACGCGTTTGTCGGCGGGCGCGTGTCAGGGCAACATAGAAAAGGCGGCGCTCCTCAGCCAGTGGGAAGTCATCGGGCTCTGGCATCGCGAGCTGCAATGCAGGGTCGTCAACGATTTGGCTTGGAAAACCCATCAAGCCTTCGGTGACGTTGAGAAGCATCACATAGTCAGCCTCGAGGCCTTTTGCGGCATGGGCAGTAGAATAACTGAGCTCAAGTTGATCGCCATAGGCGCGCTTCCAACTGTTGAAGCTGGCGGGCTTATCCTTGTGATAGCGGCCCAAGAGCATGATGGTGATTTTGTTGCCGTCGGGAACGTCAAGCTGGCCATTTTTGGCGGCACCATGCAGCTGCCTAAGATCTTTCTCGATGCGCTCAAGAGCGCCACTCATCGTCTCAGCTGCAAATGTATGAAGCCCGGCTCTTTCATAAGTGTTGGTGGTTTCAACAGACTTTTTTATTTGGATCGGATTCTTCTGGATGAAGTCGCTGGATGCTTCGCACAAAACCTGAGGGCATCGGAACGTTTTGCTTAGTGTGAGCTGTGTGGCGTTCGGGAATGTTCGGGCGAAACCGGTCATAACAGAAATATCGGCACCAGCGAAACGATTGATCCCTTGCCAGTCGTCGCCAACAACGCACAAGCTTGCGGAAGTCCCTGCGCTTTCTATGAGGGCTTTGAGTAAACGCAACTTAGCCTGAGAAACATCCTGAAACTCGTCCGCAAGAACCATGTTGAAGGGGCTTTGATATGTCCCTTCTTTCAAGTGCTTGATTGCATCGAGCAACATGTCATCGAAATCGATGCAGTTTTCGACAGCAAGACGCCGCTGCCATTCCTCGGCGACCCTTTCGTATAGCTTAACGAAGCGCGTTAGCCGGTCGCGGTGGCCACGCTCATGATCAGCAATCTTCTGGTGCAAGTCCCTCGGGCGCAGTCCATTGCTTTTGACATGCTGCTGGAAAGCACGGATCGTCGAGGCTAGTTGCTTGGTTGGAATTGGCTCTTGGCCGGTGGATTTGCGGTTTTCGTCGAATTCCAGAACTTCGCCTTGTTTCTCCAGTTCGGATTTCAGCCGATCTAGGTCGTTACCGTTTCGCAAGCCATGCGAGGTGGTTTCGAATAGCTGGGTTCCTTTTTCGTCGTGTAACTCCCTTTTCCAGAGGACACCCGAAACATAATCGCCGGAAAAATGGGCCGGTGCCTTGCCATCCGCGTCTAGCGCAAAATGCTCGTGGTAGAGGTGCAAGCGGGGGTAATAAAAGTCAGGATGGTATTGGGAGTGCGCTTCTGTGGCAGTGTCGTGTTCGTATGCTCGTTCGTACTCATATGGCACGCCGTGGTAGAAGAGAAAATCGCAGATCATGCGCTCTTCTTGGCTCTTAACCAGTTTCCCGTCTGCAGTTGGAATGCTGCCTTTACCTATGACGTCGGTTTGCGGTTGTTTGAGGTTGTCCCACTCATCAATGCCGCGACCGTAGACCGTTCTGAACAGATCCCAGTCAAGCCGGAAGCGGGGATCGCGTTGGCGAAGATCTTCTACAATTTCTGAGATGGCTTGAACGTCTTTGCCTGGTTCAACCCAGTCAGCCAACCTTGGCTTTCGTCCGGTGCTCTTTCCGATTACCTCCAGGCCGAAAGCATTGAATGTCTTTACATTAATGCGTTGAACATTGGGAAAATCACCAAGGCGTTCTTTGATACGAGCTTCCAGTTCGTCCTTTACAGATCGGTTGAACGCAAGAATCAAAATCTCCTCAGGTGGGACTAGGCCTTCTTTTAGCGCGTACCCAACACGCGCAACGATCGTTGATGTTTTCCCGGATCCTGCAGCAGCAACGATTTGGAGCGCGTTGTCCATGCATATGCAGCAATCCAATTGCTCATCGGTAAGAGGGTTCCGCTCAACTGACGAAAAAAAATTGCTCAATCGGTCTTTCTGTTTTTTGATAAAGGCGGCGTTGGCCGCATTGAACTCTTTCGAAAGCGCCTTCTGAAAACGTGGATGCTGCGAAGTGGGTTCAGCTTCTTCGCTCCCGTTCTTAAATGGTGGAAAGCGTCGGATAATGCTCTCGGCCGCACCTTTAGGCACCCACCTATCTGGGTCAACTTCGCCTTCCCACTTTGCTCGCCAAGCGGAGTATTCAGAGTCTTTGGTTATTGAAAGCGTTGGCTCAATTAGCTTTAAGCTAGCGCGTGCCAATTTGGGGCCGGGGTCTTTCGATTGCCCTTTGCCACCAAATAGCAAGCCGCCGAGTACGGCCGTTCCAATAATCCACTCAATCAATTCGAGCTCTTTCCTGCGTACTTAACCGCGCTCGTTCTTCGCATCGCCGCGTTCAATAGCGACCATCCGCGTTACTATCTCGTTGGCAATTGTTTCGTAGAGCGCCGCTTGGCGCTCCCTCGCTGAACCCGGTTTCGGCGTTCTGCGTCGAATTCTCTTGGCAAGCCAATACAGAAGCCTTGCAGCAGGATCGGTGACGTTTTCCGGCACAGGAGCCGGATAGTTTTCTTCGAGTAGGGCAACGACCTCAGCATTCATGCTGCGATGGTTGGCCTCGGCCGCGAGGCGTATTCGATCGCGCAGGCCGTCGGGTAGCCGCACGATGAACTTATCCTGATTTTGAGAGCTTTGTTCTGGCATAGTGGCACTGTGCCATAAAAAGCATTTGACGCAATAGTGGCTAAATGCCACTAACGGGGTATGGTTTCAACCTGGAGGCGTTTCATGAACAGTCGAAAACCAATGCAGCTTCGGCTTCCGCAAGAGCTCAAGGAGTGGATAAAGGCGGAGTCAGATCGCAATGGAAATTCCCAAAATTCAGAAGTGATCCGTGCCATTCGCGCGGCAAAGGACAGACGTTCTGCACCTAGTGCATTTGGAAAAATCACTATGGATCAGGGTGATAATCCGCGTTGTTAACGAGGTGAGAGAGGTGCCGATACGATGACGAAAGCAAGTGTGCAGACAAAGGCGAGACAGGCAGCCTCCGCCTTCATTCGCGAGGCGCGGGAGGCTGGCTGGCAGCGCGCGAAGTTCGAGATCAAGCCTGATGGCAGCGTCATTGTAGATGCCAACATGGTCGCGCCAGAGGCGGCAGACGACTTTCTCAACAGTAATCTGAGAATGGGCGAATGACTCGCAAGAGCTTGCCCAAATACGTCTACAATGACCGGGGGTATCTCCGGTTCATCCGGCGTTCGCGCGGTATCTCGGTCATGATGCACGAGGACGCGGGCACGCCGGAATTTTGGGATCACTACAATCGCCTGCTGAAAGGAAAGCCTGCTCCAGCGCCGGTGAAGCGCAATTTTGAGGCGTTGATCCTTAGCTACTACGAGAGCGACGCCTACAAGAAGCTGAAGCCTCGGACGAGATCCGACTATCGGCGGTATATCAGCCACATTCGCGAGATCTGGGCCGACAAAGACCCGGCCAGGATCGAAACCCATCACATTTATGAATTGCACCGGGCAAATGCGGATCATTGGCGGCAAGCCAACTATCTTGTCCAGGTCATGGTCGTCTTGATGAATCACGCCCGGTTGATCGGCTTCATCAAGAAAGAGCACGGCAATCCGGCAAAGGGCATACCGCTTTTCAAGCAGCAAAGCGATGGCTGGGAACCTTGGCCCGATGACGTTCGTGCCGAGTTCGAAGCGCTGGCTTCAAATCGTGCTCGGCTGGTCTATGAACTTTGCGTTGGAACTGGCCAGCGGATCGGCGATGTCGTGAAGATGAAGTGGGCGCACTTTTCCGATGAAGGTTTCGATTTCACGCAGGGTAAAACCGACAAGCCGCTGTGGATTCCGCTTACAGACCGCCTGAAAACCCATCTCGACGGGCTCGCACGAACGGACGGCACTGTTGTAACCGACGCCAAGGGGCGACCAGTGAGTTACCGGATCGTTGCGGAGGAAATGCGCACTATCAAAAAGAAGATGAAGCACGAGAAGGCGAGCTACTACAAAACGCACGGGCTCAGGAAAAATGCGACGATCGAGCTTTATCTGGCTGGATGTGATGACGAAATGGTCAAGGCGGTCACCGGCCATTCAGGCGTTGAAATGCTGAAAAAGTACGGTGGGCCGATCCGGCAAAGAGAGCTCGCGAAGCGCGCTCAAGAGGCAAGGAACCAAATGGAACGAAGCAAGGCCGAAACGTGAAAGTTTCAACGGTTGTTTCAAAAATGGCAGTGAAGGAGAGTAAGGGTGACGCAAGTCATTGATTTTATTGGAGGCGAGGAGGAGAATCGAACTCCTGTACACGGATGGAAAATCCGCTGATGGTCGGGTCCGAATTTCTCTGGCCGGGGCGCTTCCACGAGCGCCCTCACATTTCAACGCGCCAATATGCCCGTATCGTGCGGGACTGGGTCCGGTCCATCGGTTTGGAAGCTACTGCTTATGGTACGCATTCAATGCGACGGACGAAGGTCACACAGATTTACAAGAAGACGGGCAATCTGCGCGCTGTTCAGCTTTTGCTGGGTCACACCAAGATGGACAGCACAGTGCGATATCTTGGCGTCGAGCTTGAAGATGCTTTGGCAATTTCAGAAGCTATTGAAATCTGATCATTAGGGCCGTTTGTCACGAACGGCCCTTTCCGGATTTTGACCGGTCATCGCATGCCGCGCTGCAGCTTCCTTGGAGCAGACATTAACTGGTCTTCTAATTTCTCCATCTACAAGCAACTCTCTATGTGCAGTTGCACGACCCGCACACTGCATGTTAGCCGGGCCATAGCCATTCCTGGGTATGCTGCTCAGGTGTCGGTTAGGGCCGGCTCGGTGATTGCACACCTTGCCAGCCTGAACATGGACGGCCCAAACCGGACCACACCGCAGTAAGCTGCGAAGGTCCGGCTCGGATTTTTTTCCCAGACGCTAACTCTTGTGATAGGCTCCGATTTCATCCTCGTGGCTGTCAGCCCCCGATCACCACACCGATTTTGCCCATGTGCGACTTTTCCAGAAATGCCTTCTGCGCCGCGTGCAAGTCGGCTAATGGATAGGTTTCGGCGACCACGGGCCTGATCTCGTCCGCTTCAATGTAGCTGACCAAATCAGTGAACACGCGTGGGTCCTGCCGGGTGCTCCCGATGAGGGTCAGGTCTTTGAGGTAAAGCGTCCGCAGATCAAGCTCGACGATCGGTCCTGCAATAGCGCCCGATGTCACATAGCGCCCCCGTGGCACCAACGCATTGAGCAGTTCGGGCCAGCCCTGCCCACCTACAAGGTCGAGCACGACGTCGAAGGCACCATCCGGATAAGGCTCATTGCGGTCGATCACCGCATCCGCGCCGAGGGTTTTCAGCGCGTCCATTTTCGCCGGGCTGGTAGAGGCCGTGACATGGGCACCGCGCCGCTTGGCCAGTTGCACCGCCGCCGACCCGACGCCGCCGGATGCGCCGGTGATCAAGACGCGCTCGTCCCCCAATCCGGCGCGTTGGATCATGCCTTCGGCGGTGGAGAATGCGCAAGGAAAGGACGCGAGCTCGACATCCGAAAGCGGGCTCTCGATCCGCAATGCGTTTTCCTCGCCCACGGTGGTGTATTCCGCGAAGCCGCCATTGCGCTCCGAGCCGAAGGTCACAAGCGCATCTGGTCCGGCACCAGCAGGACGATGCATCGGCCGCACCAGCACGCGCTGACCGATCCGCGCAGCGTCCACACCGCCCCCGACCGCAACGATCTCTCCGCAGCAATCCGCGCCCTGGATGCGCGGAAAGCTGAGCGCACCGGACCAGCCGCCGTCGGCATCAGACGCCCCCGCGTAGCCCTCTGTCGCGGCCGACCCTGTGTCGCCCCGCACCGCTTTCGAATACCAGCCGGTTCGGGTGTTGACGTCGGTGTTGTTCACCGCCGAGGCGCCCACACGGATCAATACCTCGCCAGCTTCCGGTTGCGGAACCAAAACGTCGTCGCGCCATTCAAGCTTGTCCAACCCGCCATGGCCTGTGAGGATTACAGCTTTCATCGTTTCAGGAAGTGTCATTGTGGCATGCTCCGGTGTAGAATAATTACTCTACTTGCGTAGGTAGAGAGATCATTCTACATCGTCAAGTATGAGCGATATGATGAACAAGATATCCGCAGGGCTTGAACGCGCCTTTGCCAATCGGGGCTTTGCCGAGCCTAGCGTCGAAGACCTGCGGGATGCTGCGGGCGTGAGCCTTCGCACGCTTTACAAATACACGCCGTCGCGGGCGGAAATGGTGCTTGCTGCGTTGGAGAACCGGCACCAGCGCTATCTCGCCCGCGTTTTTGATGACCTGCCAGAAGACCCGAGCGAGGCGCTCGATACGATACTGACCCGCGTCGGGAACTGGATGGCGACCGAGAGCTCGCATGGCTGCCTCTTTCATGCTGCGGTGGCCGCCGAACCCAGAAGTCAGCCTCTCCGCGCGTTATTGGAACGTCACAAGGCAGAGGTCGCGGCAAAGGCCGCAGAGGCGACCGCGTTGAAGGAAGCCGATATCGCGCTGTTGTTGATCATCGAAGGGCTGACGCAAGCATGGCCCCTGCATAAGGTGGCCGCGCTTGATGCGGCCAAACGATTAGGTTTTTCACTACTCTCGTCGGGTCGTTGACAGCCCCATAGCCGGACGTCGCAGCTTGATCAGCTGCATGTTCGAAATGCTTGTTAAAGTAGCGGGCAAAAAGCGGCAACTTTGCTCGCATTCCTGACCTTAGCACGATACGCAGCGAAGGTCAGGTTACTACCCTTCCGGTAGGTACATCCTTGCGGCACGAACGGCCCAAAGCGGTCATTGAAGAGGAGTACAACCAACGTCTGCTTTTAACTCAACACAACCAATACTGCGATTTTCGCTGGATTCCGTTGAACGCACAAACAACCCATAAGAGGTGTGCTGTTGATGTTGGTTTTCTGACCTTCTTGCCAAACCCCGAGAAACGTTGTGGCAATGTTTAGACCTTCAGCTTTACTGCCTACGATGTGGACTTTTGTGGATGATCCAAGAGATTTCTCAAATAGGCGTGACAGTAGGGCTGATATATCAGCAAACTCGAGCCTACGTGCTGTGAGAGGCCAGTTCTGCCGCACGAATAATCGCCTTTCTAAACCATATCTTCGCAGGATGGCCGCTTAATCGTTCGTGCCAAATCAAGTCGAGGTTCCGGTAGATGTCAGGGACGTTGACGGGGCAGTCGAGCAGCTCGTGCTCAGGTGTTTTTAGCTTGTTCAGAACCAGCGTGGGAGCAGTGAGAATAAGATTGCTTTGCGCCACAACAGCCGGCGCGGCAGAGAAATGATTAAGCATCAGGCTGACTTGGCGCGACAGGCCGGCCTTCTCCAGTTCGTCATCGACAAAACCATGAGGGTCCCCCGCGGGGCTGACCAAGACATGCTGGGCTGCCGCGAAGCGATGGATATCAAACATGCGATGGGTGAGAGGGTGGCCCCTGCGAACGAGGCAGGAATAGGTGTCCGTGATCAGACGTTCTTGCCCAAAACGATCATCGACGTCGAACAATGTGGCAAAGGCAAAGTCGATTTCACCCTTGTCCAGCATTGGAAACGGTTGACCCACAGTCGGAACTAAATGCACGCGAACCTTGGGGGCCTCCGTTTCGAACAGACGCAAGAGCGCGGGGATGACCACGACCGTAAAATAGTCCAGCGATGCAATTCTCAAAACATGTTCTGACGTCGCTGGATCAAAGGTCGGCGGCTCGAGCGCATTTTCCAACTCGACCAATATCCCGGGCAGACGGTCTGCCAATTCGATCGCGCGGGGCGTTGGCCGCAGCCCTTCGGCGCTGCGCAAAAACAGCTCATCTCCCAAATGCCCGCGCAACCGCGACAATGCGCCAGAAGTTGCCGGCTGTGATAGCCCGACTTTGGCAGCCGCCCGCGTAACATTTCCTTCTTGGTAGATGGCGTCAAAGACGACCAGCAGGTTCAAGTCAAGTGAGCGTAGGTTCATTATCCATATCCTTGATAATGGTTAGATGATATATCGATTTCACAGATACCGCAACATCCTCCATATACGTCTCATCCCACGGAGCGTGGCTCCTCATTCTAAAATCAGAGACTGGAAACCCGATGGTCGACTTTACAATCTACTCCGAGACAAACGCCCCGAAAGGGAGCGAGGCCCTGTTGCTGGATTCAAAAAAACGCAACGGAATGATCGCCAATCTTCACGGCATTATGGCCGAGGCGCCTGAGCTTCTGGTTGCATACCGCCAACTCAATGATCTGTTCATCGCATCAAGTTTGGACAAGGACGAAATCACCGTGGTCTGGCAGACGATCAACGTCGAAAACAACTGCCACTATTGCGTTCCCGCGCACACCCTGATTGCCAAAGGCATGAAGGTCGACGACGCAATCATTGACGCTTTGCGCAATGAAACGTCCCTGCCAAATGCGCGGCTGGAAGCGTTGCGGGACTTCACCCTCAGCATCGTGCGCGACCGCGGTCAGGTCGATGATGCGAAGGTTCAGGCCTTCCTTGATGCCGGTTTCACAAAACGCAACATCTTCGAAGTGATCCTCGGCTACAGCCAGAAAATCATGTCGAACTACACCAATCACCTTGCCGACACGCCGCTCGATTCAGTGTTTGAGAAATTTGCCTGGGAAAAGGCATAGGCGCCCGCTGGAGACGCCAACCGACACAACTTTGAGCTGCCCTACTACCGGCCGCCCCAACTTCAAATCAATGGAAATTCTCATGCTTAGAAAAGCCGCTGTCGCCCTCGCGACGATCTCAAGCGTTGCCGGCGCAAATGCCGAAACCGTTGAGCCCGCCAACCCTTACGCTGGCTTCAAGGTCCCTCCGCTCGAGGTACCATCCGAGACCCGGTACACGCTGGATTACGTCAACGTCCTTGGGTCGAAAATGGCCTATGTCGACGTTGGTGAAGGAGACCCGATCCTGTTTCTACATGGTCAACCCACGTCCTCCTATCTGTGGCGCAATGTTATGTCGCACCTCGAGGGGCAAGGCCGTCTGATCGCACCTGACAATATTGGGTTTGGTAAATCGGATCAGCCCGAAATGGATTATACCTTCGGCGATCAATACCCGTACTTGGAGGCGTTTATCGAAGAACTGGACCTCAAAAACATCACATTGGTGATGCATGATTGGGGCTCTGGCATGGGGCTGCACTATGCGCGTCAGCACCCCGAGAACGTCAAAGCCATCGTCACGATGGAAGCCCTGATGGCGCCCCTTCTTCCCGCAAAAAGCTGGGAGGACTACCCCGAGCATAAACGAAAGTTCTCGCAATTGGTCCGGAGCCCGATTGAAGGGCGCAAGATGGTCATTGAGGACAACTGGTTCCTTGAGGTCGCCGTCCCAAGCGCCATCGTCCGTCCATTGGATAAAGCCGCACACGACGTATACTTGGAACCTTTCCCAACCGAAAAGTCGCGCATCCAAGTCTATCAATGGCCGAAAGAGCTGCCAATCGCGGGCGAACCTGCCGCGACGGATAAGATCATCAGTGACTACAATGCCTGGCTCGAGGAAACCGATACGCCCTGGCTCTTTTTGTACGCCACACCCGGCTCTCAGAACCCGCCCGAAGCGGCTGATTATTGGGAAGAACGCGCTCAGAACATTCAGATCACCTATATCGGCGCCGGTATCCACTACGTCCAAGAGGACCAGCCCTATGCGATCGGCCGTGCCATCCACGATTGGTATCGCCGTCTGAGCCTCGGACAGTAACACACCACAAAGGGCCGCGCGATCCAGCCTAATCAAGGGTGGCTCGGGTTTTAGCCTATGAGAACCCGGAATACACCGCACAGCCTGTCAGGTCTGGCTCTCAAACTCTATCTCGCGGCCCAACTCATCTTGGAGAACACCATGACATTTCCCGTCATCCGAAGATCACTCGACGTAGGGTTGACCCTCGCCGTGACCATCGTCGCAGCCCTGCTTTCAATGGCGGCGCCTGTCGTCGCACAGATGCCAGAACTCCGTATCTTGGCCTCTTACCCGCACGGAAATTTCCTCGAAAATCTCGAAGTGCAGTCCGACGGGCGCGTTCTGATTACCAATTATCCAACGAAGACAATTGAGGTGCTGCATCCGGATGGCACGGTCGCCACATTCGCTGAACTGTCTGCCTATCCGCTGAGCATTATCTCAACAGCAGAAGGCTATCTCGTCGCCGCATCCGGAAAATCGCTGCTCGCGGGAGAGGATGTAACCGGAACACAACAATTCCTGCTGCTTGATAAAAGCGGAACAGAAATCGACAAATTCTCAGCGCCTCAGGCCCTGTACCTCAATGGGATGGTTCGTTTGGATGAAGACACCGTCTTGGTGGCAGATTCTCTGGCGGAAACAATCTGGGAAGTGAATACGTCATCCTTGACGGTCGCGCCCTGGATGGTGGACAGCGCTTTGGGTGTCCTACCCGACCAGCCAATTTTCCTCCCGGGCGCGAATGGCCTGAAGATGGGCGCCGACGGCTTGGTCGTATCGAATACATCGAAAGGAACCTTACTCTCTATAAAAGTTGGGCAGGATGGCTCAGCTCTCGGAGCGCCACAGATGATCGCTCACGTCGGACGCATAGACGACTTCTGGATCCGAGATAGCGGCTCGATACTGTTCACCACCCACAGCGATGAGTTGAGATCGCTGTCTGTGGACGGTGATGTTGAAGATGTGATTTCCATTGGATGCGACGGCTGCACCGCTTTGGCGCCCTTTCCATTAGGACAAGACACCACATTCGTAATCATCAATGATGGCAACCTCTACGAAGGGGGAGATGATCCAGCGACGGTCCTATCGCTGACGTTTGCAGCACAGTAACCCCGGACCGAGGCTAAAGGTCGCGATGTTGAAACTGCGGCGGGCAGAGCCACTGCTTGCCGCGGTTCACAATCATGAAGGCAAGAATCCACCATCCAGGCAATGAAACCCCACGCATCGCCAAGTAGATGTGCCACGGTCTACTAAAGCAGCCGCCCAATCAGGGGATCGCAGTTTCATCATTGAGCCAGTCGATTGGAATAAACGCAGTGAAAGGCCGCTTTCCGCCGTTCGTGAAGGCTGCTGGCTCCGGCCCAAAGCCCACATCCGTCCCAGTCCTTCGATGCTGCGGTCGCAGCCGACATTGCCGACCTATGCTGCAAGAGCAAAACGTGATGCGGGCCGAACTGACCCAACGCGGGGCAAAGCTGCCACGTAGCCACTTAAACTGGATCTCCTCTCCGACACCCGGATGCTCGTGAGGAGCCGGGCCTTGGATGGTAGTTCAAATGGTTTCGGTTCCGCTGAGCGTCGCCTTGGCGGACCCGAAATGATCGGAAGCTATGGCCGGGGCTGAGGCAAACGGCGGGTGGGCCGCCCTTACAAAGGCAGTGACAGTTGCACGGGTTTGAACAGCCGGTGGTCTTTGGTCGTGGCCTGCGCCCGCAGAACTACCATCGCAGCGGCGCGGGCGTCTTCGCCTGCGTCATGGTGGTGAAAGTCAAGGTTTAGCACCTGTTTCAGGTTGCCCAGACCGTGGCCGCCGTTGCCCCTCAATTCGGGCCAAGCCTTGCGCGCAATGGTCACACTGTCGTGCCATGTCAGGTGTGGCCGCGGAAGGCCCTGCGCTTTGCACGCGGCGTTGATCGCATATTCATCGAACCTGCTGTGCTGCACCATCGGGTGGCGTGACAGCAACGGCCAGATTTGGGGCCAGACCTGCGCAAAGCTTCCGGCGCCGCGCACAGTCTCCGGCCCAATCCCGTGCAGGTCAACATTGAAGGGCGCGAACGGCATAAGCGGGTCGACATAGGTAGACCATGTAAGAATGCTGTCATCAAAGCCAACGCAGGCGATCCCGATCTGGCAAATACTGGCGCTGTCACCACAGGCGGTTTCGACATCCAGTGCAATGAACTGGAAATCACCTACGGGCAGAGGCAGCATCAATCCGGTGTTCCCCGAAGCCGGGCTTTCAACACAGCGATGAGCATGTCAGACGCCGCGCGCAATTCCGCGACATCCCCTGTCAGACGGGAGTAAGACCAAATGCCCTGCACCGAGATCATGGTATAGCGCGCAAGCGCCTCGATTTCGGCATCACTCAATGAGCCATGATCCCCATTCTCATGGGCCAGCACCTTGCGAAAGCCTGCCGTCAGGCGATCGCTATGCGCGCGCAGCTTTTGGCGGGTGTCCAGCGCATCTTCGGGGATCTGGGACAGCGTATTGCCCACAAGGCATCCCTTACCAAAGCCGCCCGAGTCCTCGAAACGCGCCAGCAGGTTATCGAAATACTTTTGAATGCCCTCGATTCCCGCGCCTTCGGCCTCGACCGGTGCAAAGGCTGGAGTGACGACGGTGTCTTGGTATCTGTCGAGACAGGCATGGAACAGATCCTCCTTGCCGCCAAAATCGCTGTAGATTCCGGCTCGGCTCACGCCGGTTTCGCGCACCAGATCGCCCATGGAAACAACGTGAAAACCAGTCTTCCAGAACGTATTGAGCGCACTATCCAACAGGTTTTCGCGGGATTGAGATTTCGTTCTTGGCATTTTTGACCTTGTTTTAGAATGATCGTTCTTCTACATCTTCCCCGACTCAAACACAAGCCTGAGGTGCTCGCATGACTACGTCTTTCCGCGACAAAAAGAAATTTGCCACCGTCCATGGTAAGCAGATGGCCTATATCGAAGAAGGGACCGGCGATCCGATTGTCTTCCTGCATGGCAACCCGATGTCGTCCTATCTGTGGCGCAATGTGATGCCCCACCTTGCAGGCAAGGGACGCTTGATCGCGCCAGACCTGATTGGCATGGGCGATAGTGACAAGCTCGATAATTCTGGCCCGGACAGCTATACCTTCGTCGAACACCGCAAATATCTGTTTGCTTTCCTTGAACAATTGGGCGTCACCGACAACGTCACACTGGTCATCCATGACTGGGGTTCCGGTTTGGGTTTCCATTGGGCACATACGCATCCCGAGGCCGTCAAAGGCATTGCCTTCATGGAAGCTATCGTAGAAACCCGCGATAGCTGGGACCAGTTTCCCGACCGCGCCCGCGAAATGTTCCAAGCCCTACGCTCGCCTGCTGGCGAGGAGATGGTTCTTGAAAAGAACCTCTTTGTCGAAGCGCTGGTTCCGGGTTCCATCCTGCGGGATTTGACCGAAGAAGAAATGAACGAATACCGTCGCCCCTTCGCCAACGCGGGCGAAGATCGCCGCCCCACATTGACATGGCCGCGTCAGATCCCGATTGAAGGGCAGCCAGCGGATGTGACCGAAATCGTCGATGCCTATCTCGACTGGCTCAGCAAGACATCAATTCCCAAGCTCTTCGTCAATGCGGACCCCGGCGTGTTGATCACGGGGGCGGTACGCGACCGTGTGCGCAGTTGGCCCAATATCACCGAAGTCACAGTGCCCGGATTGCACTTCATTCAGGAAGACTTCCCTGACGAGATCGGTGCAGCCGTCCGTGATTGGCACGCCAACCTGTAACCCACACCAGAAGCGCCGCGCGCGGATCCCAATCGACCGCCGCAACAGTCGGCTTTCAAGGCAATGGCTCGGATGAGCCTGCAGCGGCGGCCGAGCTTGCCGCTGCAACTCTCGCGGCTGATTTGCCAAAATCATCCGCAGTTTTTTCCAAATAACTGAACGACACGAAGGGCCACTGGCATGTTCAAAAAATTTATCATCGGCACTGCGTTGCTGAACTTTCTCTTTGCGCCAATGATCATCGGGCAGGCTGTGCAAATGCCCAACCCTGCGAATTTTGTGTTTTCCGTCACGCTTGCGGGTTTCTTCATCATGGCCGCATCATTGTTGATCTGGGCAACCCGCGATCTTGTCGCGCGCGCACCCGTTGTGTTCTGGAGCGCTATATCGCGTTTGGCTGCAATCACGGCTGTGCTCTACGCCGTGCCAAACGGGTTGGCTGATCCGTCGCAATACGCCTTTGTGGTGTTCGACGGCTTGGTCAGTGTGATCTATATCTTTGGGTCTCTTCGCGTCACAGGTCGTACGATGCTCGATTTCCTGCTGTGGCGGATCGCATAGGCAGTGATTTCTCAGGCGCCGTATTGATTCATCATCATATCAACCGACTGGTCAATCATGGCGTCCATTTCGTCAGGTTTGACCAAGGGCGCCCCCAGCATGAACGGCCAAAAAGCCTTGCCCTTCAACAACGATATGAACTCTTCTGCCGCTTGTCGGGGGTTTGGGATGGTCAGCACCCCGTCGGCGGCGGCCTCTTTGAACAACTGTTCAAATGACGCCGTATAGTCGACTTCATTCTGGATTTCCCTGACAAGTTCCGGATCCCGCAGGATCTCAGTCATCAGCATCTTGTTGGCGTTCATGACTTCGGGCGACGTGTAAAGTCGCGCCTGCGCGCGGCCCATCTCAATCAGTTGCTCTCGGATATCCATGCCGGGCTGGTAGCTGACCTTCAGGTTGTCCGCGATGACCCTCCATTGGCGCAGCATCAGGGTTTGGAAGAGCACTTCCTTGCTTTCAAAATACCGGTACACGGTGCGCTTGGACGCACCGGCCCGCTTGGAGATTCGGTCCATGCTGGCCGCAAGGAACCCATTCTCGCAGAATTCATCAAACGCGCCTTGCAGGATCGAGTCACGTTTATCTACCGAATTTTCAGCCACTTCACTCATTCTGTCGGTCTACACACCACATCCAGGAATTGCCAATTTTTTCGGCTCGGTAAACTTGCGGGTTTACCTGTGGCCCTTTACGCCATATAAGTACACCCACCAGTTTACCCACATTCCAATCGTATTGCCAGATGGAGATTGACCATGACTATCAAGCTAAAGATTAACGGGGCCGAACGCTCTGTCGAAGCAGAACCGGGCACACCATTGCTGTGGGTGATCCGGGACGAACTGAAGCTGACCGGCACCAAATTCGGCTGCGGCGTCGCGTCGTGCGGCGCTTGCACCGTGCATGTCGACGGCGAACCGACCCGGTCCTGCCAGACCTATATCGAAGACGTCGAAGGTGCCGAGGTTTCCACCATCGAAGCGATTGGCGATGACAAGATCGGTGCCGCGGTACAGCAAGCCTGGAAAGAACTCGACGTGGTGCAATGCGGGTACTGCCAGTCTGGTCAGATCATGTCTGCGGTGGGCCTGTTGAAAGAAACGCCAAAGCCAACGCTGGAAGAGATTGACGCCTACATGGACGGCAATGCCTGCCGCTGTGCCACCTATCAACGTATCCGCGCCGGTATCCAGCGCGCCGCAGACATCGTGGAGGGTTAAGCCATGACCATCAACACATCCCGCCGCAGTTTCCTCAAAGGTGCAGGTGCGGCCGTTGCCGTTCTGGCCGTTGGGATTGACCCCAAGGGCGCGCTTGCCGCTTCGACGTCGGAGGCCGGCACAGCCATCACGCCCTTCGTGAAAATCTATGCCGATGGTACGGTTGCAGCCGTCATCAAGCACTTTGAAGGCGGGCAAGGCACCTCTACGGGCCTGTCCACGCTGATCGCGGAAGAGCTGAACATGGAGCTTAGCGATATCACCTTCGAAATGGCCCCGTCGGATACCGCCGTTTACAACAACCTGTTCTTTGGCGCGCTGCAGGGCACGGGCGGATCGACCGCGATGGCCAATTCGTTCATGCAATATCGCACCGCAGGCGCGGCCGCGCGTGACGTATTGTTGCAAGCCGCGGCCAAGGATTGGGACGTGGACACTTCTGAGCTGACACTTGCCAATGGCGTCATTTCAGGCGCGGGCAAAGAGGGCCAGATCGGTGAGTTTATCTCCACCGCTGCGCAGATCGTGGTGCCGGCCGAGCCTGTCCTGAAGGCCCCCGAAGACTGGACCCAGATCGGCAACACCCAAAAAGCGCGCCGCGACAGCCATGACAAGGTCAACGGCGAAGGCATCTATGGCATGGATATCCAACTGGATAACCAGATGGTTGCCGCAATCAAACGCATTCCGCAATACGGCGCGACGGTCGCGTCGTTCGACGATAGCGCCGCCAAGGACGTCACGGGCTTCATCATGGCCAAGGCCCTGCCCAATGGCGCGGGTGTGGTGGCCTATGCCGAAAACACCTGGGCCGCGTTTCAAGCGCGTGACGCGATCGAGGTGGAGTGGGATCTGAGCAAGGCCGAAACCCGCAGCAGCGACGAGATCAAGCAACAGCTACTGGCAGCTGTGAACACTGATCCGCAGTGGCAGGCATCCGAGACGACGTTGGATGCAGCGACGGAAGCGCTGCAAGGTGCCGCCCAAGTCGTAGAGCGGGAATTCTTCCTGCCAATGCTGGCCCACGCAACGATGGAGCCCCTGTCGGCCACCATCGCAGCCACCGAAGACGGCGGCGTGATCATGTATGACGGCGCGCAGGGGCCCACCATGAACCACGCCACGATGCACCAGATCCTTGGCATCCCGATGGACAAGATTCAGGTCAAAACCCTGTATGCAGGCGGGTTCTTTGGCCGTCGCTTCAACGCGGGTGCGGACTATATCGTAGAAACGACACTCGCCTTTTCGATGACCGACCAGACCCGCCCGGTTAAACTGGTCTGGTCCCGCGAAGATGACCTGTCTGGCGGCTGGTACCGCCCGGCCTATGCGCACAAGGTGCGTGTCGGTCTGGACGATGCGGGCAAGATTGTTGGCTGGGATCACCGCGTGGCGGGTCAATCCATTGCAAAAGATGGGCCATTTGACGCTTTCTATGTCAAAGACGGTGTGGACATTTCTTCGGTGGAAGGGACGGCAGAAAATCCCTATGCGATCCCCGGAATGCACATCGGCTTGACAGATGCGGCCCCGGCAACAACCGTTAACTATTGGCGCTCCGTCGGTCACAGCCATAACGCCTATGTCATGGAAACCATGATGGATGTGGCCGCCGCCGCAGCCGGTCAGGATCCCGTCAGCTTCCGTCTTGCGTATTTGCCCGGCGACACAGCCGATCAAATACGCAAAGCTAACGTCCTTAAACTGGCTGCCGAGAACGCCGGGTTTGGCAAGCCGTTGCCGGACGGGCATTTCCACGGTGTGGCTGTGCACAAATCCTTTGGTACCTACTGTGCGCAGATCTGCGAAATCTCGATCGACGAAGATGACTATGTTCAGATCGAGAAATACACCGCAGCCGTCGACTGTGGCGTCGCGGTGAACCCCGATGTCATCAAAGCCCAGGTCGAAGGGGCGATCGGCTTTGGCGTCGGTCACATCATGCGCGATCAGATCACGCTGGATGGCGGCGTCGTAGTGCAGCAAAACTTTCCCGACTACGAACCGCTGCGGATGCGCGACATCAAGGCCATTGAGGTGCATATCCTCAACACAAACGAAGCACCCTCAGGCATTGGTGAGCCGGGCACACCGCCGGCGGGTCCAGCGCTCGCCAACGCAATCGCAGCCTCCGGGCGTGATCTGGTGACCCACCTGCCGATGATCGAAAACGGTGTGGATTTCGCCTGACGACCCTTTAGACCGCCGCAGCCATAGGGGTGCGGCGGTCTATCAATACCGGCTCCACAACCTTGCACGCGACACTGCGCCTCGCGCGGTTCAGAGTTCGGCTGTTGATTGTCACCGAGAACTGACCCGGCGGGGGTGCGGACAAAAACTTGGACTGTTTTCACGGCATAAGGCCGAGGCTTTTACGATATTCGATTGGGCTTCTGCCACCAAGGGACATCTTGATGCGTGTTTCGTTATACCAGCGGATGTAGGCGTCAACCTCGTCAACAAACTGGGCCGCGGTGAAGGCCCGCCAATCACGAGGATAGAAGAACTCAGTCTTGAGGCGTCCAAAGAAGCCTTCACAGGCGGCATTGTCTTGCGAGCTCGCCTTTCGCGACATCGACCGAACCAGCTTTGCCGCGTCTATACGTTCCAGCCAGCCAGGCCAGCGATAGTGGCCTCCGCGATCGCTATGGACTACGGGCCGCGCTTCGCTGTCAGCGATGGTTTCTACCGCTGCATCAAGCATGGTGTTCACAAGATCGGCGTCCGGTCTGGTCCCAATGGTCCAACTTATGACGCGGCCGTCGAAGCAATCAATGATCGGGGAAAGATAAACTTTTCCCGCTCGGATGTGGAACTCCGTGATGTCCGTTAGCCATTTCTCATTTGGCGCAGCCGCCTGGAATTTTCGGTTGATGATATTCTCCGGCGCAGGGCTAATCTCACC
>NZ_JBLWBA010000009.1:20628-20879 GCF_048285585.1 Sulfitobacter sp. SBS6
TGGGAAGATACTTATCTTCCAGTTTCATGCGAGCGCGGTGGTAAAAGTAAGAGCTGCGCGCGAGACCCAGCCGAGCCAACAGCGCTGGTGTCTTATACCGTTTTTTTAGGACGACGATCAGCATGGTCTTTTCCCGATTGCTCAGGCCCTGCAGATCGCCGCCAAGTTCCTTTTTTATCATTTCACTCGCAGTCTTGAGCAGGTCATGCTCAATCTGGATCTCGCGGATGTCGCGGATGTCGCGCTGCAGG